>CAVXYL010000001.1:0-194660 GCA_963765975.1 uncultured Actinomycetota bacterium
GACCGAGTGGATCGGTGCGGACATGACGAGTCTCGCCAGGGTCCTGCTCAGTCTGCGCCGGTCACCTTGACTCGGCGCCGAAGACTCGAGAGGGGAACGCCTGTATGTCGGAACTCGTGGTCCTGCTCGACGATGACGGCGAGCCGTGCGGACAGCAGGACAAGCGTGCTGTGCACACCACCGACACCCCGCTCCATCTGGCCTTCTCCTGCCATGTCTTCGACGATCGCGGGCGGGTGCTGATCACCCGACGGGCCATGGCCAAGCAGACCTGGCCGGGCGTCTGGACGAACTCGGTGTGCGGGCATCCCGCGCCGGGCGAATCGATGCCCGACGCCATCGGCCGACGCGCGGAGCAGGAACTGGGAATGCGGCTGGTCGACATCGAGCCGATGCTGCCCGATTTCCGGTACCGAGCGATCGACGCCAGCGGTCTGGTCGAGAACGAGGTGTGTCCGGTCTTCGGAGCCTCGGCCGTCGGGTCGGTGCGGCCGGATCCGGTCGAGGTGATGGATTGGCAGTGGGTCGAGTCCTCGGTCGATCCGGCAAGCGGTGCAGGCGACTCCGTTCGCCTTCTCACCCTGGCTGGTCCGCCAGGTGACGGAGTCGGATCTACGCGGACGAGGCGGATAGCCGTCAGTCCTTCGCGGTCTCGCCGGGTAGTTCGAGCATCCGCTGCAGGGCTTCCTTGGCGTACTGCTCGGTCTCGGGGTCGACGGTGATCTGGTTGACGACGTGGCCCTGCGCCAGATTCTCCAGCGCCCAGACCAGGTGCGGCAGGTCGATCCGGTTCATCGTCGCGCAATAGCAGACATGCTGCTCCAGGAAGGTGATCTCCTTGTCCGGATGGGCATTGGCGAGCCGCTTGACCAGGTTCAGCTCGGTGCCGATGGCCCACTTCGAGCCGGGCGGAGCCTTCTCGATCGTGGAGATGATGAACTCGGTCGACCCGATCAGGTCGGCCTTCAGCACCACCTCGTGCTGGCACTCCGGGTGCACCAGGACCTGCACCCCGGGGATCCGCGCGCGGACCTCGTCGACGGCCTGCTCGGTGAACCGGCCGTGCACCGAGCAGTGGCCCTTCCACAAGATCATCTTCGCGGCCTGCAACTGCTCCGGCGTGACGCCGCCGTCCACCTGGTGCGGGTCGTAGACGATGCATTCGCCCAGCGGGATGCCCATTTGCAGGACGGCGGTGTTGCGGCCGAGGTGCTGGTCGGGGAAGAAGAGCACCTTCTCGCCGCGCTTGAACGCCCACTCCAGCACGGTCTTCGCGTTGGACGAGGTACAGACGACGCCGCCGTGCTTGCCGCAGAAGGCCTTGATGTCGGCCGAGGAGTTCATGTAGGTGACCGGCACGGTCAGATCGGCGACACCGGCATCGGCCAGCACGTCCCAGGCATCCTCGACCTGAGCCAACCGGGCCATGTCGGCCATCGAGCAGCCGGCCGCCAGATCGGGCAGGATCACCTTCTGGCTGGGGCCGGTCAGGATGTCGGCCGACTCGGCCATGAAGTGCACGCCGCAGAAGACGATGTATTCCGCCTCGGGCCGGGCGGCCGCCTCACGGGCCAGCTTGAACGAGTCGCCGGTCACGTCGGCGAACTGGATGACCTCGTCGCGCTGGTAGTGGTGCCCGAGGACGAACAGCTTGGTGCCCAGTGCCGCTTTCGCCCGACGGGCCCGCTCAACCAGGGCGGGATCGGAGGCCGGTGGCAGGTCGCCAGGGCACTCGACGCCGCGCTCGGAGCGGGGGTCGGACTGCTGGCCGAGCACGAACAAGGACAGCGGCGTCCCGGACACGAACGGCGCTGAGGTGGGCGTGGTGGTCACCTCCTCAATGTACCCAGCACACGGCCGGTCGCGGAGTTCGGCGACGGACGCGGACAAACGAATACGGGCCGCGGGCCAGGTCGACCTACGATGACATCCGCCCTGAATCCCCCTGACCGAAAGCACCCAACGCCGACCATGCGCGCCCTGTTCGCCTCCGACGCGATCGGACCGCTGACGTCGGCCCAGGCCGGCGAGGTGCTGGCCAGCGGCTGGACCGGTTCCGACGTACGGGTGCTGCCGGTCGGCACGTCGGCAGCCGGTTTCACCGACGCCTACGCCGCGCTGCTCGGAGTCGCGGTCGAGCAGGCGATGGCCGGCGAGTTGTTGATCAGCACCGCGCATTCGGGCGGCGTTGCCGTGGCGCACGTCTCGGGCCCGGAGTTCGGTCCCGGAATCCCGTACGCCGCCAGCTCCTGGCCGATCGGTGAGGCCATCGCCGCCGTGTTGCGCGACGACCGACCCGAGCACCTGGTGGTCGATCTGGGCGGCCTGGCGGTGCACGACGGCGGTGCCGGGCTGCTGGCGGCACTGGGTGCCACCGCCGATCGAGCCGCTGGACCAGGGCGTCGAGGGCCTGGTGGGGCTGTCCCGGCTGGACCTGTCGGCGGTACGGGCGGCCCTCGGCGGCACCGAGCTGATCGGTGTCGTGCCTGCTGACCAGCTGACTCAGCCGCTGCTCGGCCTGCGCGGCATCACCTCGCTGTCCCGGGACGCGGAACGCCCGGAGCTGATGCTCAGCACCGACGCCGCGCTGGCCGGCTACGCCCGCCTGGCCCATCCTGACCAACCCGACCTGCCCGGTGCCGGGGCCTGCGGCGGGCTCGGGTTCGCCGTCATGGCTCTCGGCGGTCGCCTGACCACCGGCCCGGCGCTGGCTTTCGCCTCACCTGCCGGGGTGGCGGCGACGCGGGGAGTCGAACTGGTGGTCACCGGCTGCACCGTCTTCGACTTCGCCAGCCGCGGCGGGGGAGTGGTCGCCGCGGCCGCGGCGAAGGCGGTCGAGGTGCTCAGTCCGTGCATCGTGATCGCCGGCGAGGTGGTGATCGGATCGCGGGAGATGCGGACCATGGGCATCGAGGCCGCGTACGCGGTCCGCGAGTCCTCGCTGGACACCCCGTCCGGGGATCTCAGCATCCCCGAACTGGCTCAGACCGCCCGTCGCGTGGCGCGGTCCTGGAGTTGGTGAGGCCACGCCCACCGCGCGGGTCGTTTGGCCACGTCCGAAGGCGCCTTTAGACTGGCAACGTCGGGAATAGCCGCAGCCCCTTCGGGGTTGCCACCGACGAGGACTCCGACACCACTTCTCAATCCTGGGAGATCGATATGACCGCAGCCGAACAGACCTTCGTCGAGCACCCACGCTGGTCGACGGCGTGCTGCTGACCGACGTGGCCGCAGGCAAGGTCAAGGCCCTGCTCGAGAGTGAGGGCCGCGAGGACCTGGCGCTCCGCGTCGCGGTCCAGCCGGGTGGCTGCTCCGGCTTGCGTTACCAGCTCTTCTTCGACGAGCGGCATCTCGAAGGCGACGTCGTCAAGGACTTCAACGGCGTCGACGTGGTGACGGACCGGATGAGCGCCCCGTATCTGATGGGCGCGACCATCGACTTCGTCGACACCATCGAGAAGCAGGGTTTCACCATCGACAACCCGAACGCCACCGGCTCCTGCGCGTGCGGCGACAGCTTCCACTGATCGATCGCCTTTCGTTAGTTGATCAACGGCGGGGTCTCCTTCTGGTACGCCGATTCCGGACGCCCCGCCTATCGCCCGCCGTTGTCGGGCGACCTCGAGGCTGACGTCTGCATCGTCGGGGCCGGGCTCACCGGGCTGTGGACGGCCTACTACCTGAAACGGGCGCGTCCTGACCTGCACGTCGTGGTCCTCGAGCGCGAGTTCGCCGGATTCGGCGCGTCCGGTCGTAACGGCGGCTGGCTCTCGGCCGAGCTGGCGACCGATCCGCATCGGTATGGGCACGGAGCCGCTGGAGGCGAGCAACTGCGGCGCGCGATGCGAGACGCCGTCGCCGAGGTGATCTCGGTCGCTCAGGCCGAGAACATCGACGCGGACATCGTCTCGGGCGGGTTGCTCTACGTCGCCCGGTCACCGGCGCAGTTGGCCCGACTGCGCGACGCCTATCAGCAGCGGCGAGACGCCCAGCCGGCCGACGGGCTCAGCTGGTTGACCGAGGACCAGCTCAGCCGGCGGGTGGGCGTCGCGGGCGCGCTCGGCGCGACCTACACCCCGCATGCCGCCCGCGTACAGCCGGCCAAGCTGGTTCGTGGCCTGGCGGCGGCGGTCGAGCGGCTCGGCGTGCCGATCTACGAACAGACCCGGGTACGCGAGATCGCGCCGGGGAGCGCGCGCACCGACCGCGGCACCGTCCGCGCCCCGTACGTTCTGCGCTGCCTGGAGGGCTTCACCGCGAGCATCCGCGGCCAGCGCCGCAACTGGCTGCCGATGAACTCCTCGATGATCGTCACCGAGCCGCTCTCCGACGCCGTCTGGCGGCAGATCGGCTGGGCCGGGAGCGAGGTGCTGGGCGACGCCGCGCACGCCTACATGTACGCGCAACGCACCGCGGACGGCCGGATCGCGCTCGGCGGCCGCGGCATCCCGTACCGCTACGGCTCCCGCACCGATCCGGCCGGGGCCACCCAGCGGCGCACGGTCGACGCGCTCACCGCGCTGCTGTACGAGATGTTTCCCGCCGCCGCCGGGACGCCGATCGTCCACGCCTGGTGCGGGGTGCTCGGCGTGCCGAGGGACTGGTGCGCCAGCGTTGCTTTGGACCCGGTGACCGGCCTCGGTCATGCCGGCGGCTACGTGGGTAGCGGGCTGACCACGACCAATCTGGCCGCCCGGACCCTCGCCGACCTCACCCTCGGCGACGACACCGAGCTGACCCGGCTGCCCTGGGTCGGTCACCGGGTACGCCGCTGGGAGCCCGAGCCGCTGCGCTGGCTCGGGGTGCACGCGATGTACACCCTCTATCGGGCCGCGGATCGTCGTGAGCAGGCGTCCCAGCAGCCGACGACGAGCATCCTGGCTCGCGTCGCCGACCGGATCACTGGTCGCTGAGCGGTCACCGCTAATTGCGGGACAGGCTACCGGTCAGGTGACCAGCCGGACCAGGTCCGCCGAGGCCTCCACCATCACCGCGCTCGAGACGGCCGGGTCGAACGATGACCAGCCGGCGGCAGCCATCCAGTTCCACGTACGCCTCCCGGTCCTGCGGCTCGACGCCGGTCAGCCGGGCGAATCCGGTCGCCGGCGTGGTGCACGGCGGCCGCCGGGGTGGTCGAGCCGACGATGGCCGCGGCCAGTCGCGATCGCTGGGCCGCGGTGACCCGGCCGCCGCTGACGAAGTCCCCGACACCCTTCTCGACCCCGCGCTGCCCGGGCGGCAACGCGTACCGGCAGAGTCTGATCGCGCCGCCGTCGAACGGATCGACGCCGACCGGAGCGGGCGACGGGCTCTCGACCGTCGTGTAGTACCAGGGCATGTCCGCGACCTGTTGGTCACAGCCGGCCTTGGCCGCGGCAGCCGTCCGCACGGTGGCCAGCACCTCGGTCGCGTGCGTCGTGGAATGCCAGTGCGTCGTGCGCCCGGGTGAAGGCCTCCCGCGGCTCGCCGCACATCTCGCGCGGGATCTCCGGGTACATCCAGCGACCGTCGGCGTCCATCAGGAACAGCCACGGGTCGACGTACCCGATCGCCGGGCAGGTCACCGTCTCGAGCCGTCGGGCGCGAAGGCTGGGCAGTCCGAGCGCGTCGAGCAGGGGCTCGTCGGCGGCTGCGCGCTGTTCGATGATCACCCGATCGATCGAGCGGTCGGCGTTGCGGCGGTCGTCCTGGATGCACTGCACGACCGTTGTCGGCTGGAAGTCGTCGGGGACCGAGCCCTTCCCGTCGAGATCGAGTTGTTCTCCGGGCCCACTGGCCGAGGCCAGGGCGAGACAGCCCGACCAGGCGTCGCGGACCTGCGCCGGATCCGCCGAGTAGGCGACCTGCTCGGAGCAGCCGGCGACGGTCAGCAGGCAGACCGCCGCCGCGAAGGTCCGGAGGCGGTTCATGCCAGCCGCCGGACGACGAATCGCGGAGCGGCCGAGGCCACCAGTTCCTGCCCGCGCATCCGGCACCAGGCCGCCACATCAGGCCCGGCCGCCGGATCGTCGGCGACCAGTTCGATCAACTGGCCGATCGAGACCTCGCCGATCCGCCGGGCCAGCACGATGATCGGCTGCGGGCACTTCATCCCCAGGCAGTCCAGCGTCACGGACGGATCAGGGGCAGCCGGATTCTGCGGCAGCTGGATTCACGACAGCCCGACCCTGGCCCGGAGACTCGCCACGATGGGTGGCAGCACGTCCAGGAACCGTTCGATCTCAGCCGCCGAGGTGCTTCGGGTCAGCCCGATCCGGATGTTGCCGTGGGTCAGGGCGCCCATCGCGGCCAGCACGTGCGACGGATGCTCGCTGCTCGCGCTGCAGGCCGACCCGCTGGCCACGGCGAAGCCGGCCTTGTCCAGCTCCAGCGTGAGCGTCTCGCCGTCGACGTAGAGCGCGGAGAACGTCAACAGGTGCGGCAGTCGGTGCACCGGGTCGCCGGCGACGTCCACGTCCGGCACCCGCACCGCGATCTCGGCCCGCAGCCGGTCCACCAGCGCGCGCTGGCGTTCGCCGACGGCACGACCCAGCCGCAGCCAGCTGTCCAGAGCCACCGCGGCCGCGTGGATGGCCGGCACATCCGGCGGCCCCGGCCAGCGCCCGGCCTGATAGTCGTCGGTCGGGAACGGGGCGCGCCATCGCGCACCCTTCTTGATCACCAGGATGCCGACCGAGGCCGGGCCCCCGTACGCCCCGGCCCAGCCGGTCAGCACCGACCAGCCGGGCGTGTGAGCAAGATCGACTCGACCCAGGGCCGACGTCGCGTCGATGATCACCGGGACTCCCGAGCCCTGCGCCAACTCGATCGCCCGCCCGTACGGCTGCAGCGTCCCCACCTCGTGGTTGGCCACCTGGAGGCAGGCCGCCGCGGTCCCCGGCTCGCCGACCGCACCGGCCCAGCGGTCGAGATCGAGGTGTCCTTCATGATCAACAGCGACTGTTACGTGGTCGCCGGCCGCGGCGGCCGCCGCGAGTACCGAGGAATGGTCGATCGCCGTCGTCACGATCCGGGGGCCGATCCGGCGCCGGCCGATCGCCAGACCGGCGACCGCGGCCTGCGACGCCTGAGTGCCGGAGCCGGTGAACACCACCTCGTCGGGGCGGGCGCCGACCGCCGCGGCGACGACGTCCCGGGCCCGGTCGAGCGCTTGGGCGGCCAGCCGTCCGGGTCGGTGCAGCCGCAGTGGATCACCCCACCCGGCCCGCTGGGCGTCGATCCAGGCCTGCTGTGCATCCGGCAGCATCGGCTCACCTGAAGAAGAGTCGAGGAAGACCTCCGAAAGCGGCTGCGGCACGCCGCCAAATCTACGCGTCGATCGGCCCGTGGACGGCGACGCGCGAGACGCGAAAACAGCACCCCTGACCACCCGTGATCGATGGGTCTTCCTACGTTAGGGTGAGCACAAAGGATGGGCGGACCCTCGCGTTCGTAGCGAGTTTCAGCCCTGAGGTACGCCACTCCCGGCAGGGAGGAAGCAATGCCTGAGACCGATCTGACGAGAGGCGCGACGTGGGTGGCAGGAGCGATCAGCCCGCTATGAACGACACGACCCCGCCGCTGGCGGCCAGTCCACGCAGCGAGATCGCTCGTCGGGGATTCCGTCGCGGTTTGCTGGGGGTGCTCGCGCTCGCGACGCTGGCCCTCGCGGGCTGCTCGGCGGCGACGATCGAGCAGCTCGAGCGACTGGGCCTACCGGAGCCGGCCGGTGACCGGGCGCCTTACATCCATGATCTGTGGATCGGCACCTGGATCGCGGCGGGCATCATCGGCGTCGGCATGTGGGGCTTGATCATCTGGGCCGCCGTCAGGTATCGCACTCACCACAACGAGATGCCGCGGCAGAGCCGCTACAACCTGCCGATGGAGATCTTCTACACGCTCGCACCGTTCGTCATCATCGGCGTGCTGTTCTACTACACGATCCTGGCGCAGAACAAGGTTCTGGCGGCGGTCCCCGAGCCTGAGGTGACGATCGACGTCGTCGGCCAGAAGTGGTCGTGGACCTTCAACTACAAGGAAGCCGAGAATCCCGCCGTCGGGTCCGACGTCTGGGAAGCCGGCACGATCAACAAGACGCCCGATCTGTATCTCCCGGTCGGCAAGTCGGTGCACTTCAACCTCTCGTCGCCCGACGTCATCCACTCGTTCTGGATCCCGTCCTTCTACACGAAGCTGGACGTCGTCCCGGGCCGGCACAACAACTTCTACGCCACGCCGACGAAGGAGGGTGTCTTCGCCGGCAAGTGCGCTGAGCTGTGCGGCACCTACCACTCGGCCATGCTGTTCAACGTCCATATCGTCAGCGAGGACGAGTACAACGCCTACTTGAAGACCCTGGTCGCCAAGGGCCAGACCGGTGAGGCCAAGGGTCCGGCGATGTCCAACTCCAACGCGCAGGTCAACACTCAGAGGAGGGCACGCGATGACCACGATGGAGCGCACGATCAGTCCGGCTGAGATCGCGACCCCGAAGCGGCAACTCGGCACGATCGCCTGGAAGTGGATGATCACCACCGATCACAAGGTGATCGGCAACCTCTACTTCATCACGTCGATGCTGTTCTTCCTCTTCGGCGGCATTCTGGCGCTGGGAATTCGCGCTGAACTGGCCTTTCCCGGGTTGCAGTATCTCTCGTACGAGACGTTCAACCAGTTCTTCACCATGCACGGCACGATCATGCTGCTGCTGTTCGCGACCCCGTTGTTCGCCGGATTCGCCAACGCGATCATGCCGCTGCAGATCGGCTCGCCGGATGTCGCGTTCCCGCGGATGAACATGATCTCCTACTGGCTGTACCTCTTCGGCGGACTCGTCACCGTCTCCGGGTTCCTGTCGCCCTCAGGTGCGGCGAGCTTCGGCTGGTTCGCGTACGCCCCGTTGAACGACGCGGTCAACTCTCCCGGCGTCGGCGGTGACCTGTGGATCATGGGCCTGTACATGGCCGGTCTCGGCACCATCCTCGGTGCGGTCAACTTCACCACGACGATCATCTGCATGCGGGCACCCGGCATGACGATGTTCCGGATGCCGATCTTCACCTGGAACATCCTGGTGACCTCGATCCTGGTGCTGATCGCCTTCCCGATCCTGGCCGCCGCCCTGCTGGTGCTGGAGGCCGACCGCTCGCTCGGCGCGCACGTCTTCGACGCGGCCAACGGCGGACCGATCCTGTGGCAACACCTGTTCTGGTTCTTCGGCCATCCCGAGGTGTACATCATCGCGTTGCCGTTCTTCGGCATCATCACCGAGATCCTGCCGGTCTTCAGCCGGAAGCCGATCTTCGGCTACATCGGACTGGTCGGTGCCACCATGCTGATCGGCGCGCTGTCGGTCGCCGTGTGGGCCCACCACATGTACGTCACCGGTGCGGTGAACCTGCCGTTCTTCTCCTTCATGACGTTCTTGATCGCGGTGCCCACCGGGGTCAAGTTCTTCAACTGGGTCGGCACGATGTGGGGCGGCAACATCGCCATGCGAACGCCCATGCTCTGGGCCGTCGGTTTCTTGACTCACGTTCCTGTTCGGCGGCCTGACCGGCATCGTGCTCGCCAGTCCACCGCTCGACTTCCAGTTGTCCGATTCCTACTTCGTCGTCGCCCACTTCCACTACGTGGTGTTCGGCACCGTGGTGTTCGCGATGTTCGCGGGCTTCTACTTCTGGTGGCCGAAGTTCACCGGCCGAATGCTCGACGAGACCCTCGGCAAGGTGCACTTCTGGCTGCTGTTCATCGGCTTCCACACCACGTTCATGGTGCAGCACTGGCTCGGCGTGGAGGGCATGCCGCGCCGGTACGCCGACTATCTGCCGCACGAGGGCTTCACCGTGCTCAACCAGGTCTCCTCGGCCGGCGCCTTCCTGCTGGGCGGCTCGACCCTGGTGTTCATCTACAACGTGTGGAAGAGCCGCAACAACCCGAAGGTGAACTCCGACGATCCGTGGGGCTGGGGTCGTTCCCTGGAGTGGGCGACGTCCTGCCCGCCGCCGCGGCACAACTTCACCTCCATCCCGCGGATCCGCTCCGAGTCGCCGGCCTTCGATCTGCACCATCCCGAGGTGGCGCTGGCCGAGTACGGCGATTCCGGGACCTCAGGGTCATTCGACGAGACACTGGTCGATGCCGGTGAGGACACCGGGCGGATCGGCGAACTCAAGGCCAGGGTCGAAGGCGAGTCCGATGACCCGACCGCCGCCTACGAGGAGGAGCATCCGGGCAGGTCGCCGTATCCCGAGGAGGACCAGAAGTGAAGGTTGAAGCCTGGATCTTCGGCTCACTGACGATCTTCTTCGCCTTGGTGACGCCCGCGTACTGGCTGATCACGATGGACGCGAGCGGCACCCCGGAGATCACCGGGACCGTCGCACTGATCCTGACCTTCTTCCTGTCCTTGATGATCTTCGTCTACCTGTTCTGGTGTGCTCGGCGGATCGATCCGCGGCCGGAGGACAAGAAGGTCGGGGAGATCGCTGAAGGCGCCGGTGAACTGGGCTTCTTCCCGCCGTCCAGCAAGTGGCCGCTCTTCGTGTCGCTGACCTTCGTGCTCGTCGCGCTGGCGCCGATCTTCGGCTGGTGGCTGGCGATCGTCGGCTTCGGCTTCGGTGCGTTGACTCTCTCCGGACTGATCTACGAGTTCTATCGCGGAGACCACGCGCACTGAATTGTTTGGGCCTGCTGCTCGCGCGGGGCTGCCTTATTTGGGCTTGCTGCTCGCGCGGGGCGCTGGTAGCTGCTGTCGTCGTCGCTCTTCGCGAAACGGAAAAGCGTTGTTTCGCTCATCGTTCCTCCGATCAGCAGCGCGCCCCTTCTGACGCTCGCAGCTAGCGACAGGCGGGTATGAGGGAAGTCCGGGCCAGGGTTCGGCGTTCCCGTGCCCTGAGCTTGTCGAAGGGCGGGAGTCACTGGTCATGGGCCGTCTGGAGCGAGCTCATAGGATCTTCTCATGTGTAGGAACATTCGACCGTTGAACAACTTTGAGCCGCCGGCGACCAACTCTGAGGTGCATGATGCGGCGTTGCAGTACGTGCGCAAGATCTCGGGGATGAACAAGCCGGCGAAGGTCAACGAAGAGGCGTTCAATCGGGCGGTGCATGACATCGCGCACGCCACCGAGCACCTGCTCGCCGACTTGGTGACGAACGCGCCGCCGAAGAATCGCGACGAAGAGGCGGCGAAGGCGCGGGCGCGATCGGCGAAGCGGTTCGCGACGGCCTAGGGCGAGAACCGCGTTGCTGGCTGGGACGTGGCCGGGTTTTAGGCTGACTGCCATGGCAACGGAGATCTTGCGGTACGCGGCGTTCACTCGCGACGGCGAGGGCGGCAACCCGGCCGGCGTCGTCCTCGATGCCAGTGGACTCGATGCGCCGCAGATGCTGGCCATCGCCGCGGAGGTGGGCTATTCCGAGAGCGCCTTCCTGACACCGCGCGCCGACGAGCCGAACGTCTACGACGTCCGCTACTTCTCTCCGTTGGACGAGGTGCCGTTCTGCGGCCACGCCACGATCGCTTCCGCCCTCGCACTGGTCGAGCGGTCGCCCGCCGACGAGTTGATCTTCCACACCCCGGTCGGCTTCGTCAGCATCACCACCCGGACCACCAAGTCCGGACTGGTTGCCGAACTCACCAGCGTCGCGCCGCGCGTCGCGGTACCCGACCCCGACCTGGTGTCCGCGGCGCTCGACGCGCTGCACTGGTCCGCAGATGATCTTGATCCGGCTTATCCGGTGCGACTGGCCAACGCAGGCGCCCAACATCTGATCTTGGTCACCAAGACCCGGAAACGCCTGGCCGACGCTGGACTACGACTTCGACGCGCTGGCCGCGATCATGGACGAACACGGCCTGATCACGCTGCAGCTGATCTGGCCGGAATCGAAGAAGCGCTACCACTCGCGCAACCCGTTCCCACCGGGTGGGGTCGTCGAGGATCCGGCGACGGGTGCGTCGGCAGCGGCGTTCGGCGGCTACCTCCGCGAGCTCGGCAAGATCGGCCAGACGGCGAAGTTCACCATCATCCAGGGCGTCGACATGGGCCGGCCGAGCGAGATCACCGTCAACGTCATCGAGGGTGAGCCCGGTGTCCGGGTCAGCGGCACCGGGTCTCGCATCGAGTGACCGAGCCGGGCGGCTACCAGGAGACGTGCAGCGGGCGGCCCTCGTCATAGCCGGAGTTGGACTGCACGCCCACCACCGCGAGCTGATGGAATTCCTCCAGCGTCGAGGCGCCGGCGTAGGTGCAGCTGCTGCGCAGCCCGGCCACGATCGAATCGATCAGGTCCTCGACGCTGGGCCGGTCCGGATCGAGGTACATCCGGCCGGTTGAGATGCCTTCCTCGAACAGTGCCGCCCGCGCCCGATCGAAGCCGGAGGAGTCCTTGGTTCGCATCCGCACCGCGCGCGCCGACGCCATCCCGTAGGACTCCTTGTACATCCGGGCCTCCGCGTCGGTCATCAGGTTGCCCGTGCTCTCGTACGTGCCGGCGAACCAGGACCCGATCATCACGCTGCCGGCGCCGGCCGCCAGGGCCAGCGCCACGTCCCGCGGATAGCGGACCCCGCCGTCGGCCCAGATCGACTTTCCGGCCGCACGTGCAGCCTCCGCGCACTCCAGGACCGCGCTGAACTGCGGCCGGCCGACGCCGGTCATCATCCGCGTGGTGCACATGGCTCCCGGGCCGACACCGACCTTCACCACGTCGGCGCCGGCACCGATGAGGTCGTGCACTCCATCGGCGGTGACCACGTTGCCGGCCACCAGCGGCACCCGCCGGCCGCCGGTCTCGGCCAGCTGGTCGCGTACGTCGCGAACGGCCTTCAGCGAGGTGCAGCATCTTCTCCTGATGGCCGTGCGCGGTGTCGACCACCAGGACGTCGATGCCCGCGGTGAGCAAGGCCTCGGCCCGCCCAGCGACGTCTCCGTTGATGCCGACCGCCGCGCCGATCAGCAGTCGGCCGTCGCCGTCCAACGCCGGACGGTACAGCGTCGAGCGCAACGCGTGCTTCAGGGTCATCACCCCGACGAGCCGGTCTCCCTCGACGACCAGCGCCGCCGCGAGATGCCGAGTGGTCAGCCGGTCGAAGATCTCCGTCGGCGGGGTGTCGGCCGGTACGGTCAACAGGTCGCTCGGACATCACGTCGTGCACCTGGGCGAATCGGTCCACCCCGGCCGCCTCGACCTCGCTGAACGTCCCCAGCGGCCGGCCGTCCTCGACCACGACCGCCAGTCCATGGGCGCGTTTGGGCAGCAACGACAGGGCCTCGCCGACCGTGGTGTGCGGACTCACCGAGACCGGCGTGTCGTAGACCGGGTGCGAACCCTTGACCTTGCCGACCACCGACCCGACCACGTCGGCCGGAATGTCCTGCGGAATGATCGCCATCCCACCCCGCCGGGCGACCGTCTCGGCCATTCGCCGCCCGGAGATGGCGGTCATGTTGGCCACGACCAAAGGAAGAGTCGTGCCGATGGCGTCCGTACTGCGCAGATCGACATCGAGCCGGGAGATGACCGCAGATCGCCGGGGCACCATGAACACGTCGGAATAGGTCAGGTCGTAGGGCGGCATCGGCTTCAGAAATCGCACGACGTCATTGTCGCTAACCCATCGCGATCGCGCACCCTGGGCCACCGAAAGTAACGATGACGCCGATGTCGTTCCGGGAAAACCCATCGTTGCCAGACGAGATCCGGATCGCACTCAGCCCCTCGGCGCAGATCACGGTCCCCGCTCCGGCAGCGGCGCCCAGGTAGCTGCCGCGAGGCTCCTGACGGTGCCAACTAGGGTGGCGTGCCATGAGCGAGGACCACGCGCGAACGGGCGCCCACCAGATGACCGGCACCGAGTTCACCCGGGACACCGACTACGTCGTCGACCCGGATCACCCGGGACGGTCGTGACGGTTACCCGGTCGAGCCGGGACGGTACCGGCTGATCGCGGCCCGCGCCTGTCCCTGGGCCAACCGGGCGATCATCGTTCGCCGGTTGCTCGGCCTGGAGAACGTCGATCTCGATGGGGCTCTGCTGCTCCGACCCACGACGAGCGGAGCTGGAACTTCGACCTCGACCCGGGTGGGGTCGATCCGGTGCTCGGCTATCGACCGGTTGGAGGCAGCGTATTCTGGCCGCGATTCCCGACTATTCGCGGGGCATCACCGTGCCGGCCATGGTCGAGATCGCGACCCGAAAGCTGGTCACCAATGACTACCGCGCAGATCACCCTGGACTTCTCGACCGAGTGGACCGATCACCATCGCCCCGGGGCTCCGGACCTGTATCCGGAGGCGATGCGCGACGAGATCGACGAGCTCGCGGAGGTCATCTACACCGACGTGAACAACGGCGTCTACAGCGCCGGATTCGCTGGATCACAGGAGTCGTACGAGCGCGCGTACGACCGGCTCTTCTCCCGGCTCGACTGGCTGAGCGATCGGCTTCGGACCCGCCGCTACCTGATGGGCGACACGATCACCGAGCTCGACATCCGGCTGTTCACCACGCTGGCCCGCTTCGACGCCGTCTATCACGGCCACTTCAAGTGCAACCGGAGCAAGCTCACCGAGATGCCGGTGCTGTGGGCCTACGCCCGGGATCTGTTCCAGACGCCCGGCTTCGGCGACACCGTCGACTTCGTGCAGATCAAGCAGCACTACTACATCGTGCACACCGACATCAATCCCGACCCAGCTCGTGCCCCGGGGCCCGGATCTGAGCGGCTGGCTCGAGCCCCCACGGCCGCGAGCAATTGGGTGGCCGACCGTTCGGCGACGGCACGCCGCCGCCCCCGACGGCGACCGCGGAGAGGGTGCCCGCCGGTCATGGGGCGCGCGCAACAGAGGCGAAACAATCGATGGATACGGTGTCGCTGGATACGGGTTGATGGGTACGGGTCGAAGGATCTCGCAGCCTCACCGAACGGGGAAGTGCATCGATGAATCTGGCTCCTTCGGAGACCGAGAAACTGCTGATGGCCGTGGCCGGCATGGTCGCCCGCGATCGGCTCGCCCGCGGAGTCAAGCTGAACTATCCGGAGTCAATTGCGGTGCTCAGCACCTGGGTGATCGAGCGGGCCCGCGAGGGCGCGCTGGTCGAGGACCTGATGAGCAGCGGTCGTGAGGTGCTGGGCCGGGCAGACGTGATGGACGGGGTCGCCGAGATGATCACCGACGTCCAGGTCGAGGCGACGTTCCCCGACGGCCGCAAGCTGGTGACGCTGCACCAGCCCGATCCAGTGATCGTCCAGTGAGCAGGAGGACTGACCATGGCCGGAGCGTCGAGCGACGGACCCGGCGCGATCAGGGTCGCGCCCGGCGAGCTGGAGCTCAATGCCGATCGGGGTCCGGGGGAGCGCGGCCGAGCTGACCGTCACCAACACCGCGGACCGGCCGATCCAGATCGGCTCGCACATCCACCTGGCCGACGTGAACTCCGGCCTGGAGTTCGATCGGGAAGCGGCTCAGGGTTTCCGTCTCGACATCGCGGCCGGTACCTCGGTGCGCTTCGAGCCGGGCGCCTCGCGCAGCGTCGATATCGTCGCCCTGCGCGGACGCCGGGTCGTACCCGGCCTGCAGATCAGGGCTGACCAGTCCACGGAGACCCGAGTCGTGAAGATCAGCCGCGAGGACTATGCCGCGATCTTCGGGCCGACCACCGGTGACCAGATCCGGCTCGGGGACACCGACCTGTGGATCGAGATCGAGAAGGACCTCACCTTCGGCGGCGAGGAATCGGTGTTCGGCGGAGGCAAGTCGATCCGCGAGTCGATGAACCAGTCGCTGACCAGCTCGGCCGACGGAGCCCTGGACACGGTGATCACCAACGTGGTGATCCTGGACCACTGGGGCATCATCCGCGCCGACGTCGGGATCAAGGACGGGCGGATCGTCGGCATCGGCCGCAGCGGAAACCCCGACATCGCCGACGGTGTCGACCCCGACTTGATCATCGGCCCGGGCACCGATGCGATCTCGGGCGAGGGCAAGATCCTCACCGCCGGCGGCTTCGACTCCCACGTGCACTTCCTGTCCCCGTCGCAGATCCACGAGGCGCTGGCCGCCGGCCTGACCACCCTCGGCGGCGGCGGCACCGGCCCGTCGGAGGGCTCGAAGGCCACAACGGTCACCCCGGGCGCCTGGCACCTGAAGCAGGCCCATCGGGCGCTGGACGAGTTTCCGGTCAATTTCCTGCTGCTGGGCAAGGGGAACACCGTGTCCGACGGCGGCGTTCGAGGAGCAGGCGCTCGCGGGCGCCGGAGGCTACAAGGTGCACGAGGACTGGGGCTCCACCCCGGCCGCCATCGACGCCGCGCTGAAGGGCGCGGAGCAGTGGGGCCTGCAAGTGGCCCTGCACTCCGACTCGCTCAACGAGGCGGGCTTCGTGGCCAGCACGATCGCGGCGATGGCCGGTCGGAGCATCTCGGCATTCCATGTCGAGGGCGCCGGTGGCGGTCATGCACCGGACATCCTGACCATCGCCGGGCTGCCGTACGTGCTGCCGGGCTCCACCAACCCGACGCTGCCGCACACCGTCAACACCGTGGCCGAGCACCTCGACATGCTGATGGTCTGTCACCACCTCAACCCGGCGGTGCCGGAGGACCTCGCGTTCGCCGAGTCCCGGATCCGGGCCACGACCATCGCCGCCGAGGATCATCTGCACGATCTGGGCGCGATCTCGATCACCTCCTCCGATGCGCAGGCGATGGGCCGGATCGGCGAGGTGATCACCCGCACCTGGCAGGTCGCGCACCTGATGAAGACGGTCCGCGGTGAGCTGGCCGGCGGACTGCCGGCGGACAACTTCCGGGCCCGCCGCTACGTCGCGAAGTACACCATCAACCCGGCCATCTCGCACGGTGTCGATCACCAGATCGGCTCGATCGAGGTCGGCAAGCTGGCCGATCTGGTGCTCTGGGATCCGCGCTTCTTCGGTGTCCGTCCGTCGATCGTGATCAAGGGCGGCGGCATCGTCGTGGGCGCCCTCGGCGATCCGAACGCGTCCATCCCGACTCCGCAACCGGTGCTGATGCGGCCGGCGCTCTACTACGGCAGCGGCTCGTACCGATCCCAGTCCTACGTCGCGCCGGCCGCGATGGACGCGGGGTTGCCCGCTGAGCTCGGTCTTCGCCGCGAACTGGTGGCGATCAGGCCCACGCGTGCGGTCGGCAAGGCGCAGATGATCAACAACGACGCCCTGCCGCGGATCGAAATCGACCCGGAGACCTTCGCCATCGCCGTCGACGGTGACCAGATCACCCCGGCCCCCGCCTCCAGCCTCCCCCTCGCCCAGCTCTACCAACTCTTCTGACCCGCCGTGCCCACCTCTGCCGCGGCCTGTCGGTTTCCCACGTATACGTGGGAAACCCGCACTGTACCCAGGAAACTTCCTAGGTACAGCGACAGGCACTGGGTACAGTGCGCGGTCCGGGGTGGCGTTCGAACGGGACCATCGGATGACTGCGGCCTATCTCGCCATGCTGCTGGCCGACGGTCGGCTGCCGACCGGCGCGCACACCCAGTCCGCCGGGGTCGAGCCGGCATTGGCTCATGGCATGCGGCTGGATCAGCTTCCCGACTACCTGCGGGTACGCCTGCGTACCGTGACCGAGGTGGAGGCGGCGGCCGCCGTCGTCGCCCGGCATCGTTGGCTCGCGGCGGGCACAACGGAGGTGATCCTGCCGCTTACTCACGGCGGAAACGCCTCCGTTGTTCAGGCGATGCGAGAGGTGGACGCCGCCTGGCGGGTCCGGACGCTGTCCGATGCGCTGCGCGAGGCCTCGGACCTGCTCGGGCGGAGCTACCTGCGGACCGCAGCGGCTGTCTGGGATCTCCGCCCGTTGCTGACCGGGGAGGTCTGGTGCCGAGCCGTCGTACTGGGCGCCACCGCGGCGACGGCGGGCTTGTCCTCGGCTGAGCTGGCCCGGCTGGTCGGCTTCGAGGACGTGCAGACGGTCATTGCGGCGGCCCTGAAGCTGGTGCCGTTCGACCCGAGCCAGGGCGTGCGCTGGTCGGTCGAGGCGGCCGGCGAGGTCGAGCGGATGGTCGAACGGGTCGAGGCCGCCCGGACGACCGCGGACATCCCGGCCCACAGCGCCCCACTCATCGAGGAGTGGGGCCAGCTCCATCGCAGTTCCGAGAGGCGGTTGTTCCGTGCCTGATCACCATCCCTCCAGAACACCCGCAGCGGGCCCTCCGGCTCGGCGTGGCCGGGCCGGTCGGTATCGGGAAGAGTTCCCTGATCGCGTTGCTGTGCAAGCGAACTCGGTCGACGGCTGAGCCTCGCGGTGATCACCAACGACATCTACACCGACGAGGACGCCCGCTTCCTGCGCTCGGCCGGCGTGCTGGCCCCAGAACGCATCCGGGCCGTGGAGACGGGCGCCTGCCCGCACACCGCGATCCGCGACGATGTCACGCCAGAACCTGCTCGCGGTCGAGGACCTCGAGCGGGACTTCGACCCGGTCGATCTCGTGCTGGTGGAGTCCGGCGGCGACAACCTGACCGCGACCTTCTCCCCGGCCCTGGTCGACGCGCAGTTCTTCGTGCTCGACGTGGCCGGCGGTGGGGACGTTGCGCGCAAGGGCGGACCGGGCATCGCCCGGGCCGACGTGCTGATCGTCAACAAGACCGACCTGGCGCCCTACGTCGGGGTCGACGTGCCTCAGATGGTGGCCGACGCCGAGCAGGCCCGGGACGGTCGAGCGGTGATCGCGTTGTCCCGCAACGACCCGGCCTCGGTGGCCCGCCTCGTGGGTGGGTGCTGGACACCTCGGCCGACTTCCGCAGCGGGACCTTGGTTCCGGTCGACCCGGGCCGATGGCGCCGCACTTCCACGCCGGCGGGCCCGCACAGCCACGCCGACGGCACGGTGCACACGCATTGAGCCTGACCAGGATCACGGTCGAGGGCGACCGCGTCGGACTGCGGCACGGTCAGCTCCGGGCCCAGCGGAGGGTGACCGGGACGGCTGGGTGCCGGATCGGTCTGCTGGCCACCACGGCGCTGCTGCTGGGCGGCGACGAGGTGGAGATCGAGGTCTCGGTCGGCGCGGGTACGCGGCTGGATCTGTTCGACATCGCCGGCACGGTCGCCTATCACGGTCGCGGCCGGCCGGCCGCCTGGCAGCGTCCGGATCGAGCTGGCCGACGGCGCGGAACTGCGCTACCGCGGCGAGCCGTTCGTGGTGGCCGACGGAGCCGACGTGCTGCGGACGCTCCGCGTCGAACTCGCGGACGGCAGCCGGCCTCCGGCTCCGGGAGACGCTGATCCTGGGCCGGTCCGGCGAATCGCGGCGGTCGGCTCCGATCCGAGACCCGGCTCCGGATCGCCGACGCCGACGTGTGGCTCGAAGATCAACTTCTCGATCCGGCCGGCGGCCGGCGGCTGCCCGGGGATGCTCGGAGACCGGCGCGTGCTGGACTCGATGATCATGATCGGGGCGGAGGCTGTCGCAGCGCCGCCGGGCTCCGTCGGGTACGCGCTGGTGAACGGTCGGGGCACCGTGATTCGTTATCTCGGGGTCGAACTGGCCGCCTCGCCGCTGCCCGAACTGTGGCTACCCGAGCATGCGGCATCACGCGACGGCTGACGACGTCAGCTGGTCGAGGTGACCCCGAGGCCATCACGGCGTAGCCGGCGGCCGCAGTCAGGGCGAAGCTGAGCGTTGCTCGACCAGCAGCGTCGGCTCGGCGCGGTGCTGCTCGGCGCTGGGCGACCGGGGTCTCGGTCGGAGTCGGACTCGCCGTGGGGGTGGCCGGGGCGGACGGCGTCGGCTGACTGGTCGTCGCGCTCGGCTCGGGAGCGGGCTGCTCGCTGGCGGTCGCGGACGGCTCGGGTTCGGCGCTGTCGGTGCTGCTCGGCTCCGCGGTCGGTGAGGGCTCTTCGTCTCCGTGCCGGCCGGCTTCTTCTGCTCGGGGGCCTTCCTCGGCTCGCTGGCCTGGGTGATCGTCGTGCCCTCGCCACCGGAGAGCGCCTGCCCGGAGATCAGCTCGTAGGCGGTCAGGGACACAGCGGCGATGCCGAAGGTCGCCAAGGCGGCGACGACGATGCTCTTCCAGCTCAGCGGCTTCCGCGGTTGCGCAGCGGAGCCGGGCTCGGCGGGTCCCACTGCGGCACGCTGGGCTGGGCCGGGGCCCACGAGCTCGTGGCTCGGTGGTGGGTGTCGGTGACCTCGATCGTGGTCGGCACGTCGGCGTCCGCCGGTACGGCCGGTCCAGACCGTGCGCACCTTCTCCTGGGTGTGCTTCAGGGACGCGGTGTACAACGCACTGGCCACGGCGGCGATCACGCTGGCCAGCGCGGCGCCGACGATGGTGCCGGCGACGCTCAGCCGGGAGCCCAGTGCAGCAGCGGTCATCGCGGCCAGGGCGCCGCCGACGATCTTGGTCACCGACAGGTCCAACTTGCTGGCTTTGGTCTCCGGCTCCTTCGCATCCTGCGGGGGCGGGTCGGCCGTCAGGTTCCGGTACTGCTGGTTTGTGCTCATGTCCTCTTCGCGTCTGCTCGGGCGTGCATGACCGCAACGTGGCGGCCTCGTCCAGTCAATGACAACGCATCAGTCCGCCCGGATCGATGTCGACTTCGCCGAAGAGTGAGCAAGCCCACAGCATGGCCGGAATACCCGGCCGGAATGCGCTGCCGGAAGGCACTGCGCCCCCGATCGCGAGATCGGGGGCGCAGCGGCTGGTGCTGTCGGCAATGAGGCGATGCCGGCTATTTCGCCAGGTGATCGGACTCGGCGGAGGTGAGTTGCGTGATGCCCGTCTCCGTAACCATCGATCTCGTGGTCGTCGCCGGCGTGGTGGTGGGCGGCCTCTTCGAGTTCGGCTCGGGTCGGCTTGCGCAGCGTGTCGATGAAGTAGAACCGGGTCGCCGCCCGGCGTCGCTGCTCGGACTTGATCTCCTTCTCCGACATGCCGTCGGTGTCGGCCGGGGGAAGCAGCGGCAACTGCTCCTTGTGCTGGGTGAGCGTGTAGGCCTCGTCGACGGTGATCGGGCGGTGCCGCTCGGCGTACTTCCCGGACGGATCCCGCTCGATCACGCCGGTCTCGGCGCCGTGCAGCAGCCGCTCCGCATCAGCGCGTTGCAGCCCGATGCAGATCCGTTTGGTCAACATGAACGCGATCACCGGTGCGACGAAGACCGCGACCCGCAGCACGTAGCGTCACCGCGTTGAGCGACACGTGGAACTGGGTGGCGACCAGGTCGTTTCCACCGCCGATCCACAGCATCGGCGTACCCAGTCATGCACGCGACCCCGAACGCCGTCCGGGTCGGGTTGTTCCGCGGCCGGTCCAGGATGTGGTGCTCGCTCTTGTCGCCGGTGACCCAGGCCTCGATGAACGGGTAGATCGCCATCCCGCCGAACATCAGGCCCATCAGGCCGAGTCCGGGTATCGCGACGTTCCAGGACCAGGTCGTCGAGCCGATGTGCCACTCCCAGTTCGGCATCAGCCGGATGCCGCCCTCGACGAAGCCCATGTACCAGTCGGGCTGGGAGCCGGCGCTGACCTCGGCCGGGTTGTACGGACCGACGACCCAGACCGGGTTGATCTGCATCAGCGCGCCCATCAGGGTGATCACGCCGAAGACGATGAAGAAGAAGCCGCCGGCCTTGGCCGCGTAGACCGGGAAGACCGGGTAGCCGACCACGTTGCCCTCAGTGCGCCCCGGGCCGGGGAACTGGGTGTGCTTGTGATAGACGACCAGCGCGAGGTGGGCGGCGATCAGCCCGAGGATCAACGCCGGAACCAGCAGGATGTGCACCATGTAGAGCCGGGCGATGATCAGGTCACCCGGGAACTCTCCGTCGAACACGAAGAACTCGGCCCAGGTGCCGATCAGCGGGATCGACCGGATCAGACCGTCGACGAAGCGCAGACCGGTGCCCGACAGCAGGTCGTCCGGCAGCGAGTACCCGGCGAATCCCTCGATCAGGCCCAGGGTCAGCAGCGCCGACGCCGATCAGCCAGTTGACCTCACGCGGCTTGCGGAACGCGCCGGTGAAGAAGATGCGCAGGCTGTGGGTGAGCATGGCGGCGACGAAGAGCATCGCGGCCCAGTGGTGCATCTGCCGGAGCAGCAGGCCGCCGCGGATGTCGAAGGACAGGGCCAGGGTCGACTCGTACGCCTCGGACATGTGCAGGCCGCGAAGCAGCTGGTAGGTGCCCTCGTACTCGACCTCGGCCATCGAAGGCTTGAACCAGATGGTCAGGAAGACGCCGCTGAGCAGCAGGACGATGAAGGAGTACAGCGCGATCTCGCCCAGCAGGAACGACCAGTGGTCGGGGAAGACCTTCCGCAGGAAGGGCCGGCCGAGGCTGGCCACACCGATCCGCTCGTCGGCCCACTTGGCCGGCCCGGCGGCGACCTTGAAGACGGGGCCGAGTTCCTTCTTCGGCCGCTGCGGCTGGATGGTGCCGCTGTCAGCGGCGGTTTCGGCAGGTTCGGCCATCAGTCATCGCCTTCCTTGAAATCATTGCGCGAGTCCCGTTCGAAGAAGCTCGGGCCGACCGGGACGGTGAAGCCACTGCGGGCGATGAGGTAACCCTCGGCGTCGGTGGTGATGGGCAGCTGCGGCAGCGCCCGCGTGGCGGGCCCGAAGACGACCACACCGGAGTTGCCGAGGTCGAAGGTCGACTGGTGGCACGGGCAGAGCAGGTGGTGGGTCTGCTGCTCCCAGAGGCTGATCGGGCAGCCGACGTGGGTGCAGATCTTGGAATAGCAGAGGATGCCACCGACGTGCCAGTCCGCGCGGGAGGGGGGGATCTTGATCGTGTTCGGGTCCATCCGAACGATGACGATCGCGGCTTTGGCCTTCTGGACCTGGTAGTCGGTGCCCTCGAGGTCCTTGAGGTTCTCCGGCTCGCCGTTCACCAGCTGGCCGATCTCCACGTCTGATGCCTTGATCGGCTCGTACGTGACGTCGTGGACGAGCCGGATGCCTTCGGCCCAGATGGTCGACTCGATCGTCTCCGCGCGCTTCTTCTTGGTGGGCCACGGCCCGAGGTCGGCCAGCCCGACGACCATCGGCAGCAGCACGGCGCCGAGCGCGCCGACCAGGCTCCGGCCGATGACCTTGCGCCGGGTGATCTTCGACTCGTCGACGACCTTGTCGAGCTCCTCGAGCATGTAGGCGACATCTTCGGGCTTCGACGTCGCCCCGTGCCGGTAGTCCACCAGTTCGCGGTCGTCCATCAAGGTGCGGGCCCACTGGACCGCGCCCATTCCGATGAACAGCAGCGCAAGGCCGAAGGTCAGGCCGAGCAGCAGGTTCTTGGCGTTGGTGTGCAGGAAGCCGAAGTCGACAGTCCACTCCGAGGGCACCGCGAAGTAGACGACGACGAAGCCGATCGCGAGGATCGGCACCAGGCCGAAGAACGTCGCGACCTGCCGGGTCGCGCGGTCCGCGGCGCGCTCGTCGACGTCGGTCAGCCGGGGCAGGTGCTCCGGATGGCCGGGGTTGGGGATCGGGTAACGCGGATCGTTCGGATCCGTGTGATCTTCGGGCTCGGTGTGATCCGCCGGATCGGTGTGACCGTCGCTGTGATCACTCATTTCGCCTTCGCCCCCTTCGCGGCAATCCAGATCGCAAAGAACATCAGTGAGCCTAGGCCGATGATCCAGGCCCAGAGGCCCTCGCTCACCGGGCCGAGACCGCCGAGCGTCAAGCCGCCCTGGCTGGGTTGCTCGTGAAGATCGTTGAGGTAGGCGATGATGGCCCGCTTGTCCTCCGGCCGCAAGACCTCATCGGAGAAGACCGGCATCTGCTGCGGACCGGTCAGCATGGCCTCGTACAGCCGCTTGTCGCTGACATCGTGCAGCGAAGGCGCATACTTCCCGTTCGGCAGTGCGCCACCCGCACCCTCGAAGTTGTGGCAGGCCGAGCAGTTGGTCCGGAACAGCTCCCCACCGCGGGCGATGTCCTCCTCGGAGACCGTCGACGGGTCGTAGTCCGCCTCCGCGGGAATGTCCGGGCCGGGGCCGAGCGAAGCGACGTACGCCGCAAGGGCGGCAATCTCCTCCTCGGAGTAGCGGTTGGGCTTGACCGGCGCCTGCGCCTCGGGCTTCGCCATCGGCATCCGGCCGGAAGAGACCTGGAAATCCACCGCGGCTGCGCCGACGCCGGCGAGCGGCGGACCCTGGATCGTTCCGCTGGTCTGACCTTCACCGTTCAACCCGTGACAGGAGGCGCAACCGACCGCGAACAGCGCCTTCCCCTCGGCGATCTGCTGGCTGTTGCCGGTATCGGCGGCCACCTTCGTCGCCGGAGCGAGCGTCGCGTAGAGCGCACCGATGAGAAAGAGCGCGAACAGCAACAGCAACGGCTTGGCTGCCGGGTGTCGTCGTCTCGAGGACAGGAATCGCACGGGGTCCCTCTCAGTGGCTCGTGTGGAGATTCGGTTGTCAAGGCCGGAACGGATGCGCCCGCACCGGAGTGATGCGACTACTGCAAGATGTAGATCACGCCGAACAGCGCGATCCAGACGACGTCGACGAAGTGCCAGTAGTACGAGACCACGACGGCGCTGACGGCCTGCTCATGGGTGAACGTCCGCGCCAGGAAGGTGCGGCCCATCAGCAGCATGAACGCGATCAGCCCGCCGGTCACGTGCAGACCGTGGAAACCGGTCGCCAGGAAGAACACCGACCCGTACGCGTTGGCGCTGATGGTCAGGCCCTCATGGAACAGTGCGGCGTACTCGTACACCTGACCGCCGATGAAGAACGAACCCATCAGGTAGGTCAGCACGTACCACTCGCGCAGCCCCCAACGCCGGATCGCCAGCAACGAACCGCTTCGCCTGACCTGGCCCCGCTCGGCTGCGAAGACACCCATCTGGCAGGTGAACGAGCTCGCGACCAGCACGGACGTGTTGAGGATCGCGAACGGGATGTTCAACAGTTCCGTCTGGCTCTGCCACAGCGTCTGCTCGCCGGCTGCGGCTTGTGAGTTGGTGACATTGCGGATGGTGAAGTACGCCGCGAACAGTGCCGCGAAGAACATCAGCTCCGAAGCCAGCCAGATGATGGTGCCGACGGCGACCATGTCGGGGCGGCCATCGCGGCCACGCAACCGGGACTGCGGTATGGGGTGCAGAGCGCTTGCCGGCTTGGTCATCGAGCCGGATACGGCGTGCGTGTGTAGAGCCACGAGGTCATTATTGCCGGATCACTTCCGCAGGTCACCCCAGGGCACGACTTTGTTGGTCGCGTCGCCCGAACGCGCCGCTCAGCCGGGGCAGCTGTGGACCCGTTTTCTGCTCTTCGTGCCCGTTCTCCTGGTCGTTGCGCTGCGGTCGACACCGGGCGACCTGCCCCGCCGCTGACAGCGATCGGCTGGAGCCGGGTGCCCCGCGGGTGATCACCACGGCCGTCGGACGCACCGGCCGGCAGCAGCAGACACGTTACGATCGGGCGCGTACGCCGGAGGGCATCCACAGACAGGCTGGAGATGATCATGAGCGATGAGAGACCTCAGAACGAGGAGGTCTTGACGATCTTGTTGTACGCCTCCAACCGGCTCACCCGGGAGAACGTCCGGCTCGTGCTCGGGCGGAAGATCGCCCGCGATCTGCCGCCGATCCGCGTCCTCGAAGTCGCCACCCAGCCGGCCGTGTTGACCGCGATGGATGCCGGCGGCATCGACCTGGCCATCCTGGACGGCGAGGCGGTTCCCGGGGGCATCGGCCTGTGTCGCCAGCTCAAGGACGAGATTCTCCGTTGCCCGCCGATCCTGGTGCTGACCGGACGGCCCGACGACGCGTGGCTGGCCACCTGGTCCCGGGCCGATGGTGTCGTGCCCCATCCGGTCGACCCGATCAGGCTGCCTGCGGTGGTCGCCGGCCTGCTGCGCCCGCCCGCGAGCACCAGCACCGCCCTCGCCACGACATGAACTGGTCGCAGGTACTCGGCGGCTTGGTCCGCCGGGAGGACCAGTCCAACGAGGCGATGTCGTGGGCGATGGAGCAGATTCTCGGCGGCGACGCGACCCCGGCCCAGCTGGCCGCGTTCGTCATCGCGCTGCGCAGCAAGGGCGAGACGGTGGAGGAGCTCTCCGGCCTCGCCCAGACCATGATCGATTTCGCGACGCCGATCGAGATCGGCGGCGTGGCCGTCGACGTCGTGGGATCCGGTGGCGACCGCTCCAACACCGTCAACATCTCCACCATGGCCGCGATCGTCGCAGCGGCCGCCGGGGCCCGGGTGGTCAAGCACGGGAACCGCGCAGCCTCCTCGGCCTGTGGTGCCGCCGACGTGCTGGAGGCGCTGGGTCTGGTCTTGGACCTGACGCCGGAAGCGCAGCAGCAGGTGGTCGAGCAGGTCGGGATCGGCTTCCTGTTCGCCAAGCAGTACCACCCGGCGCTCCGGCACGCCGCCGGTGTGCGAAGCGAACTCGGCATCCCCACCACGTTCAACTTCCTCGGCCCGCTGGCCAATCCGGCGCAGCCGATCGCCCAGGCGGTCGGCGTCGCCGACGCCCGGATGGCGGACCTGATGGCCGGGGTGTTCGCGGCCCGGGGCAACCAGGGACTGGTGGTGCACGGCGACGACGGCCTGGACGAGCTGACCACGACCACGTTCTCCACGGTCTGGGTCTACGCCGACGGAGAGGTCCAGCGGACGGAGTTCGATCCCGCCGAGATCGGCGTGCCGCGGGCCACGATCGCTGACCTCGTCGGCGGCGACGCCGCCGCGAACGCCCAGGTCGTCTGGGATCTGGTCGCCGGCAAGCCGGGCCCGGTCCGAGACGTCGTCACGCTGAACGCCGCCGCCGCCCTGGTCGCGCACGCCAAACCGGTGGCCGAGCGGCTGGCCGCCGATCTGGCCGATCAGCTCCGGAAGGCCAATGAGGCCATCGACTCGGGCGCGGCCAAGGCCAAGCTCACGGCGTGGATCGAAGCGTCCCAGGCCGCCCGTTAGCTGGCTGTAGGTCGTGTCAAGGGGGGTAGGTGGGCGAGTTGAGATATGCCCCATTGGTGAGGGCGGTTTCAAAGCTATGGGGTGGCGACGGTGATCTGCTGGGTCGGTTGCCTTGGGCGTCCACGCTGACTTATGCGACCTATGTTGATCCTGATCATCTGGCGTCGTTCGGACTGCCCGTGATGGCGAAGGGCCGGGCGCCAAGCTAACGTCGGCGTAACCCTTGCGGGTCCGCCATAGCGAATACGGCGTCTGGTCCGGCCCTTCGTCTGATCCAGCGTCTCACCGCAAGCCGGTGATGTGAAGGGTCGAGTGGTCACCTCGCTTTCGGGGGCTTCCTCGCTGGGTGAGTGTGGGCCGGGCTCGGCCGGTCAACCTCGTTCGTCCTCGCTGCGCTGCGGGCGCTCCAGGTTGACCGGTCCGCGCTCCGGCAGGTTGGGCCGCGATCGAGGAAGCCTCCTCGGTGTGGTCAGGCCCAGCGGGTCGGGTCGTAGCTGGTCTGGTCGCGGACCAGGGCGTAGGCGATCTTGTTGGCCCGGTGCGCCATGGCGCAGCCGATCACCCCGCCCTTCTTGCCGCGGGCCCGCAACTGCTGGCCGTAGCGTTTCGCGGCCGGGTCGGTCAGCCACAGCCCGAGCCCGAGATCGATCAACGCCCGACGCAGCTCGACGCTGCCTTCGCGGCTGATCGCGCCGTCGCGGCGTTTGCCGGCCGACTCATACTGAGCCGGAGACAGCCCGCAGGCGCGATACAGCTGCTTCGGGCTGGGCCACCGGTGCGGGTCGCCGACGGCGGCGCCGTAGCCGCCGGCCCGCACCACACCCCAGCCGGGGACGGTGAGCAGCGGCGCGAACGGTGTTTGGGGGCAGCAGCTCCGCGATCCTGGCCTCCGCAGCCTGCACCTGGTTGTCCAGGCTGGCCAGCAGCATCAGGTCCGCGGCCAAGATCTGCCGGGCGACCGAGGCGTCCGGGGAGGTCAACGCGTCCCGGGCGGCGGCCACCAGCCGGTCCGCGACCGGCCGCCGCACCTGCAGCCCTCGGATGGCGGCATAGCGGACGAACCGGGCCGAGCCGAGGCCGGCCAGCCGGTGCGGGTCGGCGAAGTGCTCGGCCACCAGCCGCCCCACCTTGGTACCCAGCACGTCCGGCAACGCCAACGTCAGACCCGGGAAACAACGGTCCAGCTGCCCCAGCAGCTGGTTCTTCGTCGCGGTCCGGGTCACCACCCGGCGGTGCCGGTGACCAGCCCACGCCGCCAACTCACCCAAGGCCGGGACATCAGCGCTGCACGCGGACACCGCGACCGGCCAGCAGCAGCTCAGTCATCGCCTCCAGATCCAGCGCGTCGGTCTTCACCCGACGCCGGCCCATCACCCGCCGCTGCTCAGTGACGTGCGCCGGGTTCAACTCCACCACCTCCCAACCCGGCCACACGGTTGGTGTCGCCAACGGCCGGTGGCAATGCCCCGCCGCCTCCACCCCGACCCGGATCACACCGGCCGGCAGCACCGCCCGCGCCATCGTGATCACCCTGTCCACGCCCACCGCAGTCATCGAGAAACTGAGCGGACAAGCAGCCGATGCCGGCCGACGTCAGTGACCAACACCGCCGCCACGGTCTTGCCAACATCGACCGCCACCACCGCAGCCGCCGGCGCGAGAGCACCATTGATAGACATAACCCCACCTCCAGGGGGTGTCAGGAGAACCCGGCGCGGCAAACGCCCGATCCTCAACAGAATCCGATGGATCCCTTCGACACCTCGGAGGTGCTTGTGAAGAGGAACTACTCAGGTCATATCAGCGAATCGTCACGCTGTCCAACGCCGCCGCGGCCTGCCGGGCCAACGCTGGATCGGTGTCATTCGGTACCAGGGTGGCCGCGACCACGACCGAGCCGTCATCCAGGCCCACCAGGAGCACCGTCAGCGTGTCGTAGCGGCTGGGCAACTCTTCGATCGCGTACTTCACCCGACCGGTGACCAGGAGGCCGGCCTGGCCTTCGACCGCGTGGTCGGACGTCCGCACGTCGACGAGCCGGGTCGGATGCCCGTCGAAGATCGATTCGCTCAGTTGCTGCGCCGTGACCCGGCCCTGAGCCTCCAGATCGCCGTTCACGGCCGCCGGGAGCCGACCCAGGAGTACAGCGGCCGACCAGGTGTGACGGCCGTCGTACCGCTCGTGCACCGGCGCACTCGCGCTGAACACGCTCTGGAGTACGCCCTTCAACTGCAGCGGATCGGGGTAGAGGGAGTATGGGGCGCCCGGCAGGACCATGGTGACGTCGCCGATCGCGGCCGTTCGACTGCTCTCGTCCAGATGTCCGGCGGCCGCGCCCTCGGCGGGGAGTGCCCGGTCCGCCGGCCCGGTGGAGATCCCGGTGGTCGGATCGCGCCAGATGACCAGTCCCAGCCCGACGGAGGCGGTGACGAACAACGCCAGTCCGACGCCGAGCACGAAAATCGTGCGCCGCGTCGAGGCTTCGGCAGCCGGGCGCGGGATGGCGGTCACGGCTGAAGCCTATGTTTCGAGGCCAACCTCCAGACCGGGATTCGCGGCCGGGTTGCATACTCTCAGGGTGATCTCTCGCGACCTCGCCGCCCGGCTCGCCCCGCTGCTGCACTGGAAGCCGGCCAACGGCGATCGCTTCTATGTGCCGAAGCCGGAGATCGCCGATTCGGTGTTCACCATCAGCGACATGGTGGTGGAGTTGGTCACCCAGAACGGCGAGTCGCGCTTCCATTTCAACGGGACCGTGGAATGGGCTCTGGATTCGGTGGAGTCCGACGATGTGGTGTGGCTGCCGCGGGAGGATCAGCTCCGTGGCCTGCTGGGCGAGTACTTCCTTTCTCTGGACTCCTCCGGCGGAGCCTTCGTGGTCACTGTCAGCGGTCCTGGACGGGCCTTCCACACCGACCCGGAACCCGACGCGTCCGACGCGTACGGGCAGGCGCTGCTCTACGTGCTGCAGCACGCGCCGGTCAGCTCAGCCACTCGGTGACGCAGGCGGCGTAACCGCCGAACAGCATCGACGGGGCGTACGCGAAGCTGCCCGATCGGCGCGCCAGCAACCGATAGACGCCGAGCAAGCCTCCGGCCAGGCTGCCGAGGAGCAGTGCCCAGACCAGCAGGGTCGCCGAATGGGCGGCGGTGGCGGCACCGATCAGTGGCGCGAATCGGACGTCCCCGAAACCGAATCCTCCGCGCGCGGCCAGCCAGACGATGAGGTAGAGGGCGCCGCTGGCGGCGGCGCCGCCGATGGACCTCGGCAGCAGCCACCGGTCGGTGGCCAGTGCGGCCGCGATCAACGTGGCGCCGGCCATGGCCAACCAGGCGAAGCGGGTGAGGAGCAGCGGCAGCCAGGTCGTTCGCGCATCGATGGCCGCGAGCAGCACCCCGAAGACCGCCAGCACCCACCAGAGCGGCTGCACCTCCCGGCCAAGGCTCAACCAGGAGATCGCGACCCCGAGCGCAGCCAGTGCCGAGGTGATCGCGACGAATCGGGTCGTGCCGAGCTCGCGGTAGAGCGGCTTCCCGTCGCCCTCGGCCGGCTCCGGCAGCCGAGCGAGCACCGGACGGACGCCCAGGATCATCACCGCGGCAGCTCCGAGGATCACGACGACCGGCGTGAGCTGCATCGGGTGATCCTAGACCTGATTCCGGACGTCGAGAAGGTCATGCTGCGAGCTCCGTGCGTCGGGACGCCGGGCGGCGCGGATGCTCGACTCCGATACCAGCAACAGCCGGGCCGCGGTGACGGGGCAGATCCGCTGCAGCGGGCGGCCGTTCCGCCCGTTGAGCAGCCGATCAGCGAGTCGGGCCGGGATCCCGGCCAACGCGGCGATCTCGTCACTGGTCATCGCACCGACCGCCATCAGGTGCCGCAGCAGCGCCCGGAACGGCGCCGCGTCCACCCAGAATCCGATGTCGAACGGTTCGCCCTGCTGCACCGCCACCCGTCGATCCCTTCATTCGAAGTCCCTCTACTTGAAGAAGGCTTCGAAAAAGGGCCGGATGTTAACGGCAGCCCGAAAGTCGACCAGAAATAGCGAGAGGCCGCCGGAAATCAGGAAGATTTCCGGCGGCCTGCCGCAGATCGACGGGCAACTGATCCTGGAGCGCGCGTCCGGCGCTCAGGGCATGACTACTAACGCTGGGCGCGGATGAAGCCGGCCGCCTGGGCCGCCTCCTCGCTGTTGAACCAGACCTCGGCGACGGTTCGGCCGTAGCCCGACGACTCCGGGACGTGATACTTCATCGACCGCTCGTTGCCCTTGATCGTGAAGCCTTCCGGTGGCTCGTTGCCCACGTAGACCCCCTCGCCGGAGTACTTCGACCCATCCGGCGCGGCCGGCTGCCCAGTCGAGACATCCACGGTCGGGTCGTCGTCAGCGGCGACCTCCGCTGCCGCGGGTTCATCGGTCGGGACCTCGGCAAAGGCCTGCTCGTCCGTCGGACCTTCGCCTTCGGGGGAGGGCTCGTCGGCGGCCGGTTCGTCGGAATCGCTGGCGGCATCCTCGACGGCGTCGCCACCCTCGGCGGGCTGGTCAGGCACGGACTCGCCATTGGCTTCGAGGTTCTCCTCGTGGGCGGATGCGCCACCCTGAGGGTCGTCGGCTGCTGCGGCAGTCCGATACGGCGTCCGCGGCGGGCTCCGCCGGGGCCGGCGGCGCAGCAGGGGGCGTCGGCGGCGCGTACGGCGCGGTCGGGCGAGCGGCCTGCCAGTCGGCATCCTTGCTGCCCAGGAACTTGCGGGCGATCACGACCGCGATTCCGCCGAGCACGGCCACGAACGCGAGTCTCTTCAGCCAGCGCCCCTTCTTCTTCGGCTCCGGCAGCACCAGCTCACCCTTGACCGCGGCCACGGTGGCTTCTGCGCGCTTGCTGGCCTCGGCGACGATGGGCGCGCTGGCGGCGGCGCCGGCGGCGGCTGCGGCGCTCAGGGCTTCAGTCAGCCTGGGGATCAGGTCGTCCGACAACCGCTCGACGGCGTCAAGGGCCGCCTGCGCTCCCCGCTGCTTGGCCGAGTCGGCCAGCGGCGCGAGCCGTTCGGCCGCCGAGTTGGCGAGCGGGCCGATGCGGTCGGCGGCCTGATGGGCGATCGGACCAAGTCGATCGGCGGCCTGGTGCGCGTACGGCGAGACCCGGTCGGCGGCCTGTTGCGCGTACGGTGACACCCGGTCCACCGCCTGATTGGCCCAGGGTGCGATCCGGTCGGCCGCGGATTGGGCCAGCGGTGCGACGCGGTCGGCCGCGGTGTGCGTCAGCGGCCCCACCCGGCCCGCGGCGGACTGCGCGATCGGAGCCAGGCGCTCGGCCGCGGTATGAGCCAACGGCGAGACCTTGTCGGCGGCCGATCCGACCACGTCGGCGGCGGCGCCGGCCAGCGGCCCTACTCGGCTGGCGGCTGACTGCGCGAGCGGCCCTACTCGGTCGGCGGCGGTATGGACCAGCGGTCCGACGCGGTCAGCGGCCGAGTGGACGAAGTCCTCGGCGGCTGGAACGACCTTGCTTCGGGCGGCTTCGGCGCGGCGGGAACTCTTGGACACGTTTCCTCCGTAGTGAGAAACCTCATGCTCCGGGTGGAGCTTTCCCACCGTACCGCCACGCTTGCGTGGTCTGACAGGATGGCTGCCGGACCGCTCACGGTCCGATCGCTTTGATGATCATCGAGAGAAAGGTGCCGCGACGTGGCGCAGAAGACGGCAACCCTCCACACCAACCACGGCGACATCGTGCTCAATCTGTTCGGCGATCAAGCACCGAAGACGGTGGACAACTTCGTCGGTCTCGCATCGGGTAGCAAGGAGTACACCGACCCCGAGACCGGAGCGAAGACGACCGGCAAGTTCTACGACGGCCTGACCTTCCACCGCATCATCGACGGATTCATGATCCAGGGCGGCTGCCCCGAGGGGACCGGGACGGGCGGGCCGGGCTACAAGTTCGGCGACGAGTTCCATCCCGAACTGATGTTCAACAAGCCGTACCTGCTGGCCATGGCCAACGCCGGTCCGGGAACCAACGGGTCGCAGTTCTTCATCACCCTCGGCCCCACGCCGCATCTCAACCGGCGGCACACGATCTTCGGCGAGGTGGCCGACCAGGCCAGCCGCGACGTGGTCGACGAGATCGGGCATGTCCGGACCGGCCGCAATGACCGGCCGGCCAAGCCCGTCGTGATCGAGTCGGTAGACATCTCGGAGTGACACAGACCCCCGGCGCCGGCCCGGACTTCTCACCTCCGGGGTTCCGGCCGTGCTACCGGCATGCCGACCGGATGACCGGCATCAATTGCCAGCGGTGCAAGCGGCCGATCTGCGGTGAGTGCATGAACCCGGCCTCGGTCGGATTCCAGTGCCCGAAGTGCGCGTCGCCGAAGACGTCCGGGGTACGGGCACCGAGGACCAGCTTCGGCGCGGCGCTGACGGCGCGTGGCGGGACCGCGACCAAGGTCTTGATGGGCGTCCTGGCCGGCGTGTGGGTGATCGATCTGGTCACCAGAGGTCTGGCCACGGGACTGCTGATCATGAGCAACCAGGCCGTGGCGGCCGGCCAGTTCTGGCGGCTGCTGACCGGCGCGGTGGTATCGGGATCGATCTTCGGCGTGCTGATCAACATGTTGATCTTGTGGATGGTCGGCCGCGCGCTGGAGTCGGAACTGGGTGGTTGGCGCTTCGTCGCCCTCTACTTCGCGGCCGGGCTCGGCGGCTCGACGATGCTGTTCGTCCTGGGGCCGTTCGCCAGCGCCGGTTACGGCGCATCCGCAGCGGTCCTCGGACTGCTGGCCGCCAACGCGATCTTCAAGCACAAGAGCAAGGAAGACGTGCGGGCTGACATCGGCCTGTTCGCGCTGCTGGTCTTGTACGGCGTGCTGGTGAACTTCGCCAACTTCGGCTGGCTGATGTTGATCGGCGGCATCGTGGCGGGCGCTGTCGCCGGCGCGGTCCTGGCGTACGCGCCCCGTCAGAACCGGGCCACGATCCAGGTGGTCGGGCTGCTCGGGGTGCTGCTCCTGTGCCTGCTGGCCGTTGTCGCCAAGCTGACGCTGCTGTAGCCACGCCTCGCTCGCGCACGGACCAACGGCCGCTCGAGCGGGCCGTTTGCGCGCACAACGGACCAAACGGCCAATGCGCGGGCGCGGTCAGGCCTGCGAGACGGTGGGGACGTTGACCGGTTGGAGTGGGGGCTGCCGGACCGCCAGCCAGCCGAGGATCGCGGCCACGGCCAGCACCACGAGCAGCGCGATCGCGATGATCATCGCGGCGGTGGTCGAGATGCGGCGCTCAGCCGCCAAGGGAGAAGGCCGCCTCGAGGTCGTGCGCGCTGTACGCCCGGAACGCGATATGCGTCTCGGTGCTCAGGATGCCGGGCACCTTGTTGAGCTGATCGGCCACGACCTCGGCCACCTGATCGTGGCCGGCGACGCGGATCATCGCGATCAGGTCGATCGCGCCGGTGACCGAATAGACCTCGCTCACTCCGGCGAGTTCGGCGATGGCCTCGGCCACTTCCGGGATCCGCGCTACCTCTGCCTTGATGAAGACGATCGCTGTGATCACACCGATCAGGGTAGTCCCGGCCCGCCGAGGGCGTACGCGACCAGCTTCTCGTGGTCGAGTACGGCATGGAGGGGCCAGGCCCAGTCGCCGGTGATATCGATCAGCCGGACGCCCGGGACGCTCCAGCCAGTCGGCGATCCGCTCGGTCTCCTCGATACCGGCGGCCGGCAACGGGTCCAGCGGTTTCAGCACCGTCTCGGCGGAGGCGCGCAGTTCGCGAGCCACGGCCTGCGGCACGTCCCGGGGCGTCGCGAGACCCGATGCGGCCAGCCGACCGAAGCGGATCACATGGATCTCCCAGTTCAGGTCTTCCTTGCGCGCGGCGACGATCTCGGGGCAGCCGGCCAGGCTGCGAACCCGGTGGTAACGGCCGCTGGTCCGGGTCAGCGTCTCCAGACGGCGACGGATGGTGGCCGCCTCTTCGTAGCGCTGCTCGCGGATCAGCCGGGTGAGCCGGGACTGCACGCCGAGCACCGCGGGCCGGGCGTCGACCGACAGTGCCGCACGGACCCGCTCGACGACGTCGGCGTACGCGTCGCGGGAGATCGTGCCGTCGCACGGCGCGGAGCAGCGGCCCATGCCGGCCAGCGCGCAGGCGTTGATCAAGATCGTCGGGCTCAGTCGCGGCGTGCACTGCCGGATCGGGAAGCCGTCGTAGATGGCCAGCACGACGTCCTCAGCCGACTGACGTCGGTGGAACGGTCCGAAGTACGTCGCCCCGTCGTCGCGGACCGCCCGGACCACCGAAAGCCGCGGAAACGCCTCCTCGGTGATCTTGATCCACTGCGTCCGCTCGGGAAACTTCGAGCGGCGGTTGTACCGCGGCGCATGGCTGGCGATCAGCCGGAGCTCGATCACGTCGGCCTGCAGCTGGGTGACGCACGGCACCGCCTCGACGCCGGTGGCCACCCGGACCATCTCGTCCATCCGCGGCCGCTTCTCGGCTGCCGTGAAGTAGGTCCGCACCCGGGTGCGAATGTTCTTGGACTTGCCGACATAGAGGACGTGACGTTGCTGATCATGCTCGGCGACGAACAGGTAGACCCCGGGCCGATCGGGCAGGTCGGCCGCCCAGGTCCGCTTGGCCCGGCGCTGAGGCGACACCCGCCGGGTGAACTCACCGAGATCCTCGATCGTCTGCACGCCGAGATTGCCGACCCGTTCGATCAGACCGTGCAGCACGTCGACGGTGGCCTGGGCATCGGTCAGGGCCCGGTGGTTCGGCGTCACGGCGGCGCGAAAGTGCCGAGCCAGCGTCGCCAGCTTGCAGTTCGGCACCTCGTCGCGGAGCAGGATCTGTCGGGCCAGCGCGGCGGTGTCGACGACCGGCCAACGGGGGAAGCGATACTCCAGGGCTTCGCAGGCCCGGCGCAGAAAGCCGACGTCGAACGGGGCGTTGTGCGCCACGATCACGGTTCCCTCGGCGAAAGTCAGGAACGCCGGCAGCACCTGGCGGATGCTCGGCGCGTCGGCCACCATCTGATTGGTGATCCCGGTGAGCACCGCGATCAGCGGCGGGATGTGCGCCCGGGGATTCACGAGGGTCTGGAACTCGCCGAGCACCTCACCACCCCGGACCTTGACCGCGCCGAACTCGGTGATCATGTCGGTCTCGGCGCCGCCGGTGGTCTCCAGATCGACGACGCAGAACGTCACCTGCGAGAGGTGCGTACCGAGATCATCGAAGGAGGCCTGAACTGCCATGCCGCGAGATTAAGCAGTAGCGCAGACAGTTTCGATTATTTCCCGCTCGCGCTCGCGCGGGCCTGAAGATCCTGACTTGCTCCCTCGCTCGCAGACGGAAAGGCGTTGTCTGCTCGCTCGGTCGGAAGTCAGGATCGGGCCCGCGCTACCCGACGCTCGCGGGAGATTTCCCGCTCGCGCTCGCGCGAGCCTGGAAGATCCTGACTTGCTCCCTCGCTCGCAGACGGAAAGGCGTTGTCTGCTCGCTCGGTCGGAAGTCAGGATCGGGCCCGCGCTACCCGACGCTCGCGGGAGATTTCCCGCTCGCGCTCGCGCGAGCCTGAAGATCCTGACTGTTTGATCCGCTCGCGCTCGCGCGGGCCTGAAGATCCTGACTTGCTCCCTCGCTCGCAGACGGTAAAGCGTGTCTGCTCGCTCGGTCGCAAGCCAGGATCGGGCCCGCGCTACCCGACGCTCGCGGGGAATTCCGCTCTGCCCGACGACGCTCGCGGGGATACGCGGCCTGAGCTTGTCGAAGGCCAACATCGGTACCCTTCGACTGGCTCAGGGCACGAGGATGACCCGACGCCGCGCGAGGATTACCCGGCGGTCAGCACTTCGGTGCGTCGAAATCCGCAGCGGCCTTCTTATATGCCTTGATGTGCGGGGGAGCGGCGCGCCAGGCTCTGAGCCAGACGCCCTGGGCGTCGCGGACGTGGCTCTCGGCGTTGCGCTGCATCGCCGCCAGGTGACTCTTCCAGTCGGCCATCCCGTCGGCGGCCGCGGCCAACACGGGCTTCTGGGCCCGCGCCCGGTCTCGGCAGTCGCTGAGCTTGTCGGCCACCTTCGCGGAGGCGCCCTCCACCTTGTCGCACGACCCGTTCAGATCCTCGTAGGTGTCCAGGGCATCGCCATAGCGCTGGTGGTCAGCCGGTCCGGCCAACCGCGTCTCCTTGAACAGTGCGTTCATGGCCTTGGGGGTGATCCGCGCGGCATTGGCGTCGGTCTGTGCCTGCACGTGGATTGCCCAGTGCCGGACACCGACCTTGGCTGCAGCCAGGACGTCGTCGGCGGCCCGGACCTTTCGCTGGCAGGCCTTGAGCGCCTTGGCTCCGACGGGCTTTGCCGTCTTGGTCGGACTGGCGCTGGGTTTGGATGACGGCGATCCGGTGCTGGTGGGTTGCGCTGTCGACTGGGTCGCAGCCACGCTGGGCGCTCGAGTCGGTGCATTCGCCGTCGTCGGGTCGTCGCCCATCTTGAACACGGCGAAGGCGCCGCCCGCAACCAGGACTGCGACTGCGACGAGCGGAATGACAATCCGCGATGGCCGGGCTTTCGCCCGTCGTGCCTGAACCAAAGTTCCCCCAAGGACGTGTCCGACGGCATCAACTTACTCGCACATCGAGGCGCTATAGATCGTTCGGCACTTATTGGGGGTGGCCGGTACACAACACCTCGCCGTGCAGAACACTGAACCACGCACCGTCGCGACGCGCCCACGCCCGCCACCCGTCAGCGAGCGCCCGCAGTTCCACGGCATCCGACAATTTGCGCGCCGCGGCCTGCTGGCCGAAATCCGATTTCACCAGGCGTTCGGCCCAGGTGTCCGACCACCAGGCCAGGTCCTCCGGCGCGGCGAAGCACCAGGCCGACGCACTTGCAGTGACGTCGGTGAAGCCGGCTGCGAGGGCCCAGGCCTTGAGTCGCCGACCGGCATCGGGCTCGCCTCCGTTGGCTCGAGCGACCGCACGGTAGAGATCCAGCCATCGGGTGAGCGCGGTGGACTCCGGGAACCACGTCATCGCGGCATAGTCAGCGTCGCGGGCGGCGACCACGCCTTCGCGAGCGCATACCCGGCCCATCTCCCGCAGCGCGGCCACCGGGTCGCCCAGATGTTGCAGCACCTGGTGGGCGTGCACGATGTCGAAGCTTCCGCTGTCGAACCGCAGGTGGTAGACATCGCCCTGCTCGAGTGTGATGTTCGCCACGCTCCGTTCACCGGCCAGCCGGCGAGCAGCGCCGATCGCCGCGGGCGCATTGTCGATGCCGACCGCGGTGCCCTCGGTGAGTAGCGCGGCGAGCTCGACGGTGATCGTGCCCGGTCCCGACGCCCACATCGAGCAGTCGATGATCGGGCGCGAGCCGTGGCAGCAGATAGCCGGCGGAGTTCGCGGCCGTACGCCACCGATGGGATCGCAGCACCGAGTCGTGGTGACCGTGGGAGTAGACGTCCTGCGGTCTGTCGGAGCGCGACGGCGAGCGATCGGCAGTCATGAATCAAGAGTGTCAGTGGCGCCAGGGAGAGTGCAGACAGCACAACAGGAAGGTGCGAAATGGATGTCCTGCATGTCGACTGTGATCGGTGCCTGGCCCGAGGGCCGGCCTGCGACGACTGCGTGATCACGACGCTGCTCGGTGCGCCGGTCAAGGGGGTCGAACTGGATTCCGACGAGCAGGCCGCGCTGTCTGCGTTGGCCGATTCCGGGCTGGTTCCACCCTTGCGGTTGATCCCCGGCGCACGCGCCGGACGGAGTGTTCAGTCTCCGCTAGACTGGCAGGACTACGCGTGACGGTTTGCACAGTAACCAAATCGTGACCTAGTCTGAATCACCGTCGAGGTGTAGAGGTGACAACCGTGTCATCGGCCGCGGCGCGCCTGACTTTCAGGCCGGCCCCGGAAGCCGGCGCGGCGTGGGGATGCCGTTCATGGGAGCCGGGGGGGAAGACAAAAGGGGAGTCGTACGCGTGACCTCACGCAACAGCGAGGCCAACCGCGCCATATCGAGCCGGAGGCTGGTCGGTGCACTACCGACCGCCAAGGCTGTCGTGCGCTCAGCGCTGCTGGCTCTCTTTGCTGTTGCGATGGCCGCCTTCCTCGTCGTTCCGACCAGCTTGCCGGCAGCCGCCGACCCGCCGCTCACCGTGGCCGAGGCCAAGGCGCAGATCGCGCAGCTCGAGACCGACGCCGCAGCGATCGATCAGGACTATGCCGGCGTTCAGGAGAAGATCGCCGAGGGTAAAGCCGATCTCGCACTGAAGCAGTCCGACGTCAAGGCGCAGACCGCCAAGGTCGCCCGGATGAAGGCTCAGGTCGGGCAGGTTGCCCTGGCCCAGTTCCAGAACCGCGATCTCGACACGGCCGCCCAGCTCTTCGTCACCCCGGACACCGAAGGCTTCCTGAGCCAGATCTCCACGGTCGAGAAGGTCAACGAGAACCAGAACTCGATACTTCAGGACTTCCAGCAGGAGCAGGCCAGCCTCGCCGACCTCGAACACTCGGCGAAGACCGATCTCGCCGCCCTCGACGAGCAGCAGAAGGAACTGGCCAAGCTCCGCGCCGCTTCCGAACAGAAGGTCTCCGAGTCGAAGGCCGTGCTGGCCAAGCTCACCGCCGAGCAGCAACGCCAGATCGCCCTCGAGGAGCAGAAGGCGGCCGCCGAGGCCAAGGCGGAAGCCGAACGGAACGGCACCGAGACGACCTCTCGCAGCGACACCCGCGAATCGACCGGTTCGGTCGGGTCCGGCCGCGGCGCCAAGGCTCTGGCCTTCGCTCGAGCACAGCTGGGTAAGCCCTACCGCTTCGGCGCATCCGGGCCGAGCGCGTACGACTGCTCGGGTCTCACCGGAGCTGCCTGGCGTGCCGCGGGAGTGAGCCTGTCGCGTACCTCTCAGTCCCAGTACCGCGACGGCCGCGCCGTCTCGAAGTCCGAGCTTCAGCCCGGCGACCTGGTCTTCTTCTACAGCGGGCTGAGCCACGTCGCTCTCTATGCCGGCAACGGGATGATTCTGCACGCGCCCCGTCCTGGCAAGGTCGTCGAGTACACCAAGATGAGCTACATGCCGTTCGTCGGCGCTCGCCGTCCCGGCTGATCCAGCCATCGCACCCGCACCGCCATTCGGGAGCCGCACACCCAGTCGGGTGGGCGGCTCCTTGCTTGGTCTGCGGCTGACATGCCTGGTCGCGGTCGTCGCGATGGTGCTGGTGTCGGGATGCTCGCGGGATCCGGCACCCGCGCCGGTCTGGTCGAGCCCGTCGACCCAACGACTACGCAGCCACGGTTGGCGGCGGTCCGCGCCACGCTGGACGGCCTCGTGACGGCCGTTCGATCCGATGACCGGGCAGCATTCCAGCAACTGATCAGCGACCGGGATCCCTCGTTCGGCCATCGCGCCCGGTTGCTCTACGACAATCTCAGCGCCCTTCCGCTGGCCGACCTGCAGATTCGGGCGGAGCCGGGAGAGCGGCCGCTGGCCGACGCCCGGCGGGCCGTGCTCGGAGAGGACGCCTGGGCCCAGGCGGCGATCGTCACCTGGCGCCTGACCGGGGAGACGGCCGACGCCGAGCACCAGATCTGGCTGACGTTCGTGGCGGCTGGGAATGCTGCGCTGCTCGCCGGAACTCTCGACGGGCCTGAGACCCAGCGGCAGAAACCCGCATGGTGGCTGGGGCCGGTGACCGCTCGGCGACAGGGTTCGGCCACGGTGATCGTCGGCGCCGGACAGTCGGCGGGTGACTGGGCGGCGGTGGCCGCCGAATCCGCGGTCGCGGTGCGCCGGTGGCTGCCGGACGGGCTGCCGGCCGGCTGGGACGGCCGGGTCACCTTCGAGATCCCGGCCACGGAGCGGGACTTCGAGTCCGTGCTCGGTGTCGAACCCGGGAGTCACCGGGGCATCGCCGCGGTCGCCCAGCAGGAAGGCTCGTCCGAAAGGTCTGCGCAACGGGTGGTGGTCAACCCGCGGGTCCGCGAGCTGGTCGAACCTGACCGGTTGCCCACCGTGCTGGCCCATGAGGCCGTTCATGTGGCAACCAGGGCCTCGGAGTCGCCCGCGCCCACCTGGGCCGAGGAGGGCCTCGCCGAATGGGTGTCGCTGCGGGGACATCCGGAACAGCGGAGCTGGCAGACCGCAGATCTGCTGGCCGCTGTTCGGTCGAACGGCGCGCCGCGCTCGCTGCCCGCCGACGACGACTTCGCCGTCGATGCCAAGGATCTCGGGGTCGCGTACGCCGAGTCCTGGCTCGCCTGTCGCTACATCGCCGAGCGCTATTCGCCGGACCGGCTCGGCCGGCTCTATGCCGAGCTCGACGGCGGCCGCTCACTGGATGAGGCAAGTCGAGCCGTACTCGGCCTGTCCGAGCGGGAATTGGTCCGCGGCTGGCGGGCCTACCTGCAGCGGCTGGCCGACCGGACCTGACGTGCCGACCACCTTGATCATCACCAACGACTTCCCGCCTCGGATCGGCGGCATCGAGTCGTTCGTCGACGATGTCTGCACGGTGCTCGACGCCGATGTCGCGGTGTACGCCTCCGGCCCACCCGGGGCTGCCGAATCCGATCGTCGAGCGGAACTACCCGGTGGTGCGGGCCGGGTCGCTGCTGCTGCCGACGCCGCACACCGCCACCCGAGCGGCCGAGCTTCTTGACCGGTTCGGTGCAACCCGGGTGATCTTCGGCGCCGCCGCACCACTCGGTCTGCTGGCCCCTGCGCTCCGCCGCGCCGGAGCGCAGCGGATCGTCGGACTCACGCACGGCCACGAAGCGTGGTGGTCGACGGTGCCCGGCGCACGCCGGCTGCTGCGACGGATCGGCGACGGGTGTGACCACCTGACCACCATCTCCGGCTACACCGAGCGGCGGATCGGCCGCGCATTGAGCGCGTCTGGCCGCGAGCGGATGCTGCGCCTGCCACCGCCGGTCGACGTTGGCCGGTTCCGGCCGAGTGCTCTCGATCATGGTCGGCTACGCTGCGTGGCCGTTGGCAGATTCGTTGCGCAGAAGGGGTTTCCAAGCCTGCTGCAGGCCTGGCGGCTGATCTTGGACGGACGTCGGGCCGACGATCCACCGCTGGAGTTGATCTTGATCGGTGACGGCCCGCAGCGGGCCCGGCTGGAGTCGATGATCGACCGGCTCCGGCTGCGCGAGACCGTCACCCTGACTGGCGCTCTTGCCCGGGCTGCGGTGATCAGCGAGCTGCAGCAGGCAACGGTTTTCGCGCTCCCGGTGCGCACCAGGCTGGCCGGGCTGAATCCCGAGGGTCTTGGCCTCGCTGCCCTGGAGGCGGCGGCCTGCGGATTGCCGGTGATCATCGGCGACTCCGGCGGCACGGCGGAGACCGTGCGGAACGGGGAGACCGGATACCTGCTCGACTCCGATGATCATCAGGCCTGGGCCCGGCGGATCGCTGAGCTGCTGAGCGACCCGGGACAGGCCCGGGCGATGGGTCGGCGAGGTCGCGCGCACGTCGTCGAGCGCTTCGGCTTCGATCAGGCCCGGACCACGCTGCAGCGGGCGCTCCAGCTCTGAGTGGTCCGGATACGCTGTCAGCCAGCACAGTCTCGAGAGGTAGGGCCGTGGCGGACCAGACCAGCGCCAGCATCGACATCGCGGCGACGCCGGACGCGGTGATGGCGGTGATCGCGGACTTCGAGCACTACCCCGAGTGGGTCGATTCGATGAAGAGTGCGCAGGTCCTCACCTCGGCCGGCGGCAAGCCGAAGACCGTCCGGATGGTCCTCGACCACTCGCTGGTCAAGGACGACTACGTGCTCGAGTACGCGTGGAAGGCCCAGCAGCTCAGCTGGAAGCTGGTCAAAGGTTCGCTGCTCAAGACGATGGACGGCTCGTACGTGCTGAAGCCGAAGGGATCCGGGACGACGGTCACCTACACGCTCGCTGTCGACGTCAACATGCCGATGATCGGCATGTTCAAGCGCAAGGCCGAGAAGACGATCATCGACGGCGCGCTGAAAGGCCTGAAGAAGCGAGTAGAGGGCTGACCGCCCCCACCACCGGTCCGCTCGTTGGCCGCAGCGGGAGCCGGGCGGCACTGCCTCCGTCGCTCAGCATCGGTGTCGACATCGGTGGCACGAAGGTCGCCGCCGGAGTCGTCGACGAGCGCGGCACGATCTTGGAGATGCTCACCGAGCCCACGCCTTCGCACAGCCCGAAAGCGGTCGAGGACGCCATCTTGCGGGTCGTGGCCGAACTGCGGTCCCGGCATCCGGTGGAGGCCGTCGGGATCGGCGCGGCGGGCTGGGTCGACAACGAGCAGGCGGTGGTCCGGTTCTCACCCCATCTGGCCTGGCGATCCGAGCCGCTGAAGGCTCAGCTCGCCGAACGGATCGATCTGCCGCTGATCGTCGACAACGACGCCAACGCGGCGGCCTGGGCCGAGTACCGGTTCGGTGCCGGGCGCGGATCCTCGGTGATGGTCTGCATCACCCTGGGCACCGGAATCGGCGGTGGACTGGTGATCGGCGGGCAGTTGTTCCGCGGCACGTACGGGATGGCCGGCGAGTGGGGCCACATGATCGCGGTTCCGGACGGTCACTGGTGCGAGTGCGGCAACCGCGGCTGCTGGGAGCAGTACGCGTCGGGGAACGCGCTGGTCCGAGAGGCCCGGGCGTTGGCCCGGACCAACTCGCCGACCGCGTACCGGCTGCTGGAGTTGGTCGGCGGCGACCCGGATCGAATCACCGGCCCGGAGGTGACCGCGGCGGCCATCAGCGGCGAGCCCAACTCGATCGAACTGCTGGCCGACGTCGGCACCTGGCTCGGTCGCGGCATCGCCAACCTGGCCGCCGCTCTCGATCCGGAGGTCGTGGTGATCGGCGGTGGGGTCAGCGCTGCGGGCGACCTGTTGTTGCTGCCGGCCCAGCGTGCGTTCAGCCGGACCCTGACCGGCCGGGGTTTCCGCGAGGAGGCCCGGCTGGTGCTGGCGCACTTCCGCAACGATGCCGGGTTGATCGGCGCGGCCGACCTGGCCCGACACTCGATCCTCGAGCCACCGGATTCGGCGCGGTTCGGCTTCTGGCCGCGTCGCCGGAAGCGAAAGCAGCGCGTGGCCCGAATCCGTACGCCCCGACGCGCCTGAGCGGTGTTCGGCGGTCTACAGGACGGCGCCGTCACCGGCATCGGGCGGCCGGTGCCGCGGCAGCCGGGACATCAGGATCCCGAAGCCGCCGATGAATCCGGCCACGGCGAGCCAGCCCGCCCAAGTGGGGAACGTGATGCCGAACGTGCCGGCCAGCGCGACGACGACCGCGTAGGCCATGCCGATCCAGCCCACCAGGGCCGGAATGCCCGGGCGGCGTAGTGGCGGCAGAGGCTCGGGTTCGTAGGGTTCGTCGGCGGGCGCCTCGGGGGGCGGCAGGGCGACGGGCGACTCGACGAAGCGGAAAACCGGCTGCGCGTCGAGCCGACCGGCATCCGGCTCTGGCTCTGGCTCGGGATCGGAAGTCGCCTCGGGCGGTGCTGCCGCCAGTTCGGGACGATCGGCGGTCAGGTGATAGCCGGCAACCATCTCCGCGAACGCGCGGTCGATGGCCTCCTTATCGTCCTCACTGGGCCGAACCATGCTCGTCGTCCTTCGTGCGAATCAGGCGTTGGATGAACGCGACGCTGCCGTCGAAGATCTCATCCGCATCGTAATCAAGGGTGGCTACATGGTAGCTGCGGGTCAACTCGACGTACGACTGGTCGGCGGATCGAACCCGCTCCGAGATCAACTTCACCGACGACGGGTCCCCGACGTGATCAACGAGGGAGCGGTAGACCAGCAGCGGCTGGGTCACCTCGGCCAGATCGGCCTTCACCGCCGCCCACAGGAACGTCTGGGAGTGCAGGGCGCGCAACGGCAACCGGTCGTAACCGCCCTCGTAGAGGCCGGGTTTCGCGATGTCATTGGTGATCCCGGCGAAGGACGGAATCACCTTCAGCAGGCGCAGGATCCGGAACCGCGGATCGGTGTGGTTGATCACCGGGTTGACCAGCACCAGACCGGAGACGCCCGATCCGAACTGCTCGGCCAGTCGCAGGGAGAGTGCGCCGCCCATCGACAGCCCGGCCAAGAAGACCTGGTCACACTCAGCGGACAACTCCAGGAACGCTTCCTCGACGCCGGCGTACCAGTCTTCCCAGCTGGTCAGGTTGAGCTCCTGCCAACTGGTGCCGTGACCTACCAGACGTGGCACCGAGACCCGGAAGCCCGCCGACTCCAGATGCTGCGCCCACGGCATCATGCTCTTCGACACGCCGGAGAACCCGTGGCAGAGCAGCACACCGACCGGTCCCGTACCGCCTGCGTAGGACACAGCGTCCGGCTGCACCGGGGCAGAGTGCGGTGCGGCGTCCAGATCGGCGCTTCTCGGCGTCAGCCACCGGTTCAGCAGGCCGTGCGCCGGTTGGCTGAGGCGTTCGAGCGGTCGGGCGATGGCCGCGACCAGGCGCCGTCGAGTGGAGATCACGAGGCGAATCGTACGGCGGGTCGCCGAGGAGGGGCTGTCGGCCCAATAGGATGAGCCGGAAAAGCGGAGGTCGGCGTTGCTCTACTGGTTCTTCAAGTGGTTCTTGATCGGGCCGCTGACTCGATTGCTGTTCCGCCCCTGGATCGAGGGTGAGGAAAACCTTCCCGAGTCCGGCCCGGCGATCCTGGTCAGCAATCACATCTCCGCGGGGGATACGTTCCTGCTCCCGGCGATGATCAAGCGCAGGCTGACCTTTCCGGCCAAGGCCGAGCTGTTCTCCGGCCGCGGACTGCGTGGCCGGATCACCAGCTGGTTCATGAAGAGCATCGGCCAGCTTCCGATGGACCGGTCGGGGGGCCGCGCCAGCGCGACCAGCATGGACGGAGTGCTCGGCGTACTCGCGGCCGGCGAACTGCTGGGCATCTATCCCGAAGGCACCCGATCACCGGACGGCCGGCTCTACAAAGGCAAGACCGGCGTGGCCCGGCTCGTGCTGCAGGCGGGGGTTCCGGTGATACCCGTCGGCATGATCAACACCCAGTTCGTGCCCACCCGGTTGTTCAAGATCCCGCTGATGCGCCGCCCGGGTGTCCGGATCGGCAAGCCGCTGGACTTCAGCCGGTACGCCGGGTCGGGCAGTGACCGGACCGTCCTGCGCTGGGTGACCGACGAGATCATGAACGCCGTGATGGAGTTGACCGGCCAGACCTATGTCGACGCGTACGCCAGTTCGGTGAAAGAGGCTGCCGCCGAGGGGCGGGAGATCGCCACGCCTGTCGTCAGCCGCCCGGGAGCCGGTCGCCCGATCCCGCCGAGTCCTGAGGACCTTTCCGCATGAGCGACGATCTGGTTTCGGTCGACCCCGGTGGCAAGGTCGCCGTGGAGAAGGGCTCGCACGGCGGCCGGGGCATCTATTGGGTGCTGAAGAACCTGGTCCTCGGCCCGGCGGTCAGCCGGATCTTCCGGCCGGTCGAGGAGGGCGCGGCGAATGTGCCGGAGGAGGGCGCCGCCATCTTGGCCAGCAACCATCTTTCCTTCGTCGATTGGGTCTTCATGCCGCTGGCCCTGGATCGCCGGGTCACCTTCGTGGCCAAGTCGGACTACTTCACCGGGGCCGGGATCAAGGGTTGGGCGCAGAAGCGGTTCTTCGCCGGGACCGGACAGGTGCCGATCGACCGCACCGGTGGCCGGGCCAGCGAAGGAGCTCTGCGAGCCGGGCTCAAAGTGCTGCAGCGCGGCGAACTGTTCGGCATCTATCCCGAGGGCACCCGCAGCCACGACGGTCGGCTCTACAAGGGCCGGACCGGAGTCGCGCGACTGGCGCTGCTCGCCGGCGTACCGGTCATCCCATCGGCGGTGATCGGCACCGACATCATCGCGCCGCCGGGCAAGATCATCACCAAGATCGTCAGCCCGACCATACGGTTCGGCAAACCGCTGGATTTCTCCCGGTACCACGGATTGAGTGAGGACCGATTCATCCTGCGCTCGATCACCGACGAGATCATGTACGCGATCATGGAGCTCTCCGGACAGGAGTACGTCGACATGTACGCGCCATCGGCCAAGGAGGCTGCAGCACGCGAGGCCAAGGCCCAGGAGGCCGATGAAGTCTCCCCGCAAGCCTGAAGTCCCCACGCAACGCTGGAATCGCGCGGCTGGACTGCTGCTCGCGCTCTACGCAGTGAACGTGATCATCTTCGCGGCGTCGATGCTGGCGCCGGACCTGATCGTCCGTCTCGGTCTGGGGGAGTACCGGGACAGTCGATCATGGTGGCCCATCCTGCTGCAGGTACTGCTCGGCCTGGGCGCGTTCGGCTGCTACTACTGGCCGCGGGCGCGTTCCTCGCGGAACTTCTCGGTGCTGGTCACGGGTGTGCTGGCCGCCACCACGATCTTCCTCGGCCTGGTCTCGTACTCGACCTGCGAATCCACCGACGATCAAAGTCCGCTCTGGACGCCGTTGACCTTCGCGCTCAATCTGATCGGCGGCAACGTGGCCGACTGCGACCCTGGGGCGACCACCTTCCCGCCCGCCCTGCAACTCACCCGACTGCTGGGCCCGCTGCTGCTGGTCATCGCGGCCCTGGGCATCGTGACCTCGCTGTTCCGCAATCAGTACGACCGGATCCGGGTCCGCTACTCGGCCGCGCTGGTGCTGCTGGTCGGTCTGACCGACGAGGCGCTGCCGCTGCTGCGGCGGCTGAGTGTCGACCGCGAATCCGGCACCACCCTCGCGGTCCTGGTCGAGGACAGTGGCAACTCCTTGATCAAGACCGCTCGTGATCAAGGGGCACGGGTCGTGCTGGTCGATCTGGACCACGCCGAGATCCTCCGCGGCCTGCTCACCTCACGGGGCACGTTCAAGATCAGGAGCTTCTACGCGGTCTCGCCGGATGTTGCGGAGAACCTGCGTTGGGCCGCACAACTGCGCGCGGTCGCCGACTCCTCCAAACCGACCCGCGCCGACATGGCGCCGCGGATGGTCGTGCGGATCGACGATCCTTGGCAGGCCGAGTACTGGAGACGGACCAATGCCTACCGGACCGGCAAGGGGCGGTCGGTGCGCTGGATGAGTGACGCGCTGAGCGTCTACGAGGTCACCGCATCGGTGCTGCTCGACCGGATTCTCGACCCGAGCTGGGAACATGCCTTCGACCGGCTGGTGATCGTCGGAAACTCCGCGCTGGCACTGGCGGTCTGCGCGGAACTGGCCCAGCGGGAACGCGAAGGCGTGGCGCTTTCGCAACCGCCACAACCCTCGTTCGCTGATCTGCTCTTGTTCGGCGCCGCGGCCGAAACGCTCCGGGAACAGCATCGCCTGCGCCAGGAGCGGTTCGGCAACGACACCGAGGTTTCACTGATCACCGTGGTCACCTCCGAGCCCAGCTCGGAGAACCTCCGAGCATCGTTGGGCCGGAATCGGCATCCGGTCCTGGTGCTGGCCGACGATCCGGCCGTCCGCGAGCCGCAACTCGCCACCTATCTGGCGGCGCTCAATCCGACCTGGACGATCTTCGATTGGAGCTCGGCGACCCGCGGGGTGGCCGACGAGCCGATCATGGAACGGCTGTATCCGTTCGGCCTGACGACCGAGGCGCCGAGCTCGCTGCCGGTGGACAGCTGGGAGCGGGCGGCCCGGGTGGTGCACGAGCAGTATCGCATCGACATGCAGCGCAACGGCACGCTGAACCCGAACGAGCCCGCGCACCGGCCCTGGGAACAGCTCGACCCGTTCCGCAAGGAGACCAACATCCGGCAGGTGACGACGACGCTGGCGGCCGCCGAGCATCTCGGACGGTCGTGGGGACCGGTGGTCGAGGGAGTCAGCTCGGACGGGCTGGTGACGACCTCCCAGGTGAGTGATGCCGAGCTGGACCAGATGGCCAGGATGGAGCATGAGTCCTGGATGAAGCACCTGACTGACAACGGCTGGCGCTTCGGCGAGAAGCGCGACAACGCCCGTCGGCTCCACCCCTCGCTCCGGGAATACGACCAGCTGACCGCTGATGATCGCGAGAAGACACGACAGGGGGTCTCGAATGCCCTGGCCATCCTCGGCAGCCTCGGTTACCGGTCGACCGCGCTTCGTCAGCCGACGGTGGTGCCCGCGACCGACCATGATCAACACGGTCATGATCAACGCGATCAAGATCAGCGGAGTGATGATCAACGCGGTCATGATCAAGACGGCTGGATCGGTGCAGTTCGGCGCGGAGAGGTGACCGCGTTCAGGGCAGGCGGTGACTGGACCTGGACGAATGAGTCCGGGGGTGTCATGGAAGGCCAGGCGGGTGACTGGCAGGTCACCGATGATCATGGAAAGTCCTGGTCGGTGGAACCGGAGATCTTCGTCAGCACCTATGCGCATCTCGGGGGGAATCGCTGGCGGCGCACCGGGTCGGTGGAGGCCCGACCCGCCGTCGAGGGGGAGCTGATCGACTCCCTCGAGGGTCAACAGGCGGCCCACGCGGGTGACTGGGTGATCAAGGGTGCCAAGGGGGAGCAGTGGGTCACCTCGGGTGATCACTTCGCGGCGAACTACCAGCCGGCTGGAGATCCTGGAAGCTAACCAGCCCTCAGTTGTTGGAAGGGCTTGTATTCGAATATGTGTTCGAGTAGAATGTGGTGTATGACCTTCGAGGGGACGACCGAGCTGACGCCGGTCGATCATGCCTTCGCCGCGATAGCCACTGAGTTCGACCATCTGGTGAAGCTGCCGCCGACGGTGGTCTGGACTCTTTCGACGGCAGCCGGGTGGTCGGGTTCATGCAGGACTCCGAACGGCTGCGGAATCAGCTGGTCGCTGATCGACCACCTCCTCATCGCCGCCGCGGAGCGGCTGGATCTGCCGACCGTGCTGTGTCAGGGCAGTCATGCGGCGGGTGTTGACGTCGGTGTTGAGTCTGTCGAAAGGTGAGGCGGCCGGCCGGGTGCGGGCGGCGGAGGCGGTCGGGCCGCGGACCTCGATGCTCGGTGAACCTTGGAGCCGGTGCGGCCGGTGCTGGCCGCCGCCCAGCAGGCCGGTGAGGTGAGTACGGAGAAGGTGGCGATCATCGAACGCGCCCTGGACAAGGTCGACCGGCGCGGCTTCAACCCGGCCGACATCGCCACCGGCGAACAACTGCTCACCGACCATGCGGCGCTGTTCCCACCCGAAGACCTGAAACTGCTCGCCGACAGAGTGGTGGATGCCATCGACCCCGACGGCACCCTGCCCAACGATCAGTTGAACGAGGATCGGCGCTACTTTCATCTCCACGCGACCCGCGACGGTGCCTACGTCGGGGACTTCCGGCTCACCGGCACCGCCGGCGCCAAACTCAAAACCCTGCTCGATCCGCTCGCGAAACCCCGGATCGATCCGTCCGGAGCGGTCGACGGCCGGACCTATGGGCAACGCACCCATGACGCCCGCGAAGACGTCTGCGACCGGCAACTACGGGCCGGGGATGTGCCGGACGCCGGCGGCATCCCGGCCACGGTGATCGTCACCATCGACGCCGACGACCTGATCGACAAGGTGGGCCACGGCCGCACCGGCGACGGCACCCTGCATCCCGACCGCGAAGCTGCTGCAACTGGCCAACAACGCCGACATCATCCCCACCGTCCTCACCGCCACCGGAGCGGTGCTCGATCTGGGCCGGACCCGGCGGATCGCCAGCCGGTCGCAGACCATGGCGTTGATCGCCCGCGACGGCGGCTGCTCCTTCCCGGGCTGCGCGCATCCGCCGCAGTACTGCGAACGACACCACGTCCGGATTGCGCGCCGCCGTGCTGAGGAGGAGCGAGAAGACACGCCTTTCGTCTTCGAGCGACGACGAAGTAGGCGGGTTCAGAGCGCAATCCCAGCGAGCGGAGCGAGCCATCAAACACAGCGTCGACCGCGACCAGAAACCCATGATCAACACCAGAATCCAGGCCGAACTCACCGCCCGGAAGAAGGCGCGACGGAACCGCCGATCATCCGCTGAACGGCTCAGCGGCCATCGGGCCCACGAGCCTGCAGCAGGCGCTCAGCCAACCGCTCGGGCTGGCTGAGCGCGAGCAGGTGGCCCCCGGGCAGCGGCTCCGGCTCCAGCCCGAGCCGGTCGAGGGAGACCTGGCGCTGGAAGTCGATGGGAAGCAACCGGTCCTCGCGACCGCTGAGCACCGATCGTCGGCACGTCCGGCCAGCGCTGAGCGGGAAGGGGACGCCGAACAATGAGTCGGCGGGTTGCTCGTCCTCGCCCGACCGCAACAGGTCGGCGACCTCGGCGGGCAGGTCGTGCAGGAAGTAGGTCTCGAGATCGAATTCGGCCTCCGGGTCCCGGCCCTCGCGGACGTCCATCGCCTTCCGAGCCTCGTCCTGGCCCGTGTTGCCCCACCAGTCCCCGGCGGTCTCGCCCGGATCCGGAATCATCGGATTCAGCAGGATCAACTCGACCACCGGCGAGCGGTCGACGGTCAGCGGGGCACTGAACGCGCCCATCGACTGCGCGACCAGCACGATCTCGTCGGCACCCGCGCCCGCCGACACGATGGCCTGAGCCTGGTCGGCGAGGGTCGCGCCCGGCCAGTTGGGCAGGTCGACCGCGAACACCTCGTGTCCGGCCTGGCGAAGCAGCGGCTCGACCCGATGCCAGTACTGGGCATTGCCGCCGGCACCGGGTACGAGGACAAATCTGCGAGTCATGCGCGCGATTGTGTCAGGTGTGGCCGGGTCCATCGGGTGATAAGTCACGACCGCCGACGAATCGAGGCGTCTACAGTGTCTGCGTGTCCGAGACGAGCCCTGGAGCGGGGCGATCCCCGTTATCCACGGTCCCCACGCTGGACGCGCTGCACGCGCTGAATCCCCTCCAGCAGCCGACCTATGCCGCGTCGACGGCTGATCGGCTGGACGATGTGGTCGGCAAGCTGCGGAAGTTGCCGCCGCTGGTGTTCGCCGCCGAATGTGACAAGTTGCGCATCAAGATGGCCAGCGTGGCGGCCGGCGAGGCATTCATCCTGCAGGGCGGCGACTGCGCGGAGACCTTCGACGGGGTCACCGCGGCCAACATCCAGGGCAAGCTCCGGACTCTGCTGTCGATGGCGGTGGTACTGACCTACGCCGCGCAGGTGCCGATCGTGAAGATCGGCCGGATGGCCGGGCAGTACGCCAAGCCGCGCAGCTCGGCGACCGAGACCCGCGAAGGGGTCTCGCTGCCGGCGTACCGCGGCGATGCGGTGAACGGCTTCGACTTCACCACCGAGGCGCGGACCCCGGACCCGCAGCGGCTGCTCGGGGTCTACAACGCCTCGGCGGCCACCCTGAACCTGACCCGGGCGTTCGTCACCGGCGGCTTCGCCCACCTGCGCAGCGTGCACAGCTGGAACGCCGACTTCGTGAAGAACTCGGCGGCCGGGGTGCAGTACCAGACCCTGGCCAACGAGATCGACCGCGCGCTCGCGTTCATGGTCGCCTGCGGCATCGACGACGATGTGTTCCGGACCGTCGACTTCTACTCCAGCCACGAGGCGTTGCTGCTGGAGTACGAGCACGCGCTGACCCGGATCGACTCCCGGACCGGGTTGCCCTACGGCACGTCGGGCCACTTCCTGTGGATCGGGGAGCGCACCCGGCAGCTCGAGGGCGCCCATGTCGAACTGCTGCGGCACGTACGCAATCCGCTCGGGGTGAAGCTCGGTCCGACGTCGACCGCCGACACCGCGCTGGAACTGGCGGACCGGCTCGATCCCGATCATGAACCCGGCCGGATCACCTTCATCACCCGGATGGGGGCGGCCACGGTGCGCGACGTGCTGCCCGAGATCGTCGCCAAGGTGACCGCGACCGGGCGGCAGGTGGCCTGGATCTGCGATCCGATGCACGGCAACACCTTCGAGGCCCGGAACGGCTACAAGACGCGGGCCTTCTCCGACGTGATCTCGGAGCTGAACGGCTTCTTCGACGTGCACGAGGAACTCGGAACCTGGCCGGGCGGGGTCCACGTCGAGCTCACCGGCGACGACGTGACCGAGTGCGTGGGCGGCAGCGACGATCTCGTCGAGGCCGATCTGGTGAACCGCTACGAGACCCTCTGCGATCCGCGGCTCAACCGCAACCAGTCGCTGGAGCTGGCGTTCCTGGTCGCCGAGCGGCTGACCACCGGCCGGATCCAGCGGCCGAACCCGGTTCAGGCGTACACCCCACTGGCCTTCTAGCATCCGGCCGGCTGATCGGCGGGTCGCATCGGGTAGACATGTCTCTCGTGATCGATCTGAGGTCCGATACCGTCACCCGGCCGACCGAGGGCATGCGGGCGGCGATGATGACGGCTGCCGTCGGCGACGACGTGTACGGGGAGGACCCGTCGATCGGAGCGTTGGAGGCTCGCGTCGGCCCGGTTGCTCGGCCACGAGGCGGGACTGTTCTGCGTCAGCGGATCGCTGGCCAACCTGCTCGGGGTGCGGCTGCTGGTCGAGCCGGGCCAGGAGGTGCTCTGCGACGTGCAGGCGCACATCGCCCGAGCCGAGCTCGGGGCGCATGCCGCCGTGCACGGACTGACCATGCGAACGTTCCCGTCGAGTCGCGGGCGACTCGACGCCGGCCAGGTCACCAAGATCATCTCGCCGAACGCCGGACCGTACCTGGTGTCGACGGCGGCGGTCGCGGTCGAGAACACCCACAACTTCGGCGGTGGTACCGTCCAGGATCTCGATCAGCTGCGGGCGGTCGGTGACCTGTGTCGTGATCATGGACTCGGCTACCACCTCGACGGCGCACGACTGTGGAATGCCCACGCCGCGACGGGGATCCCGCTCGAGGAGTATGGCCGACTGTTCGACACCGTGAGCGTCTGCTTCTCCAAGGGCATGGGCGCCCCGGTCGGCTCGGTGCTGGTCAGCTCGGCGGCCAACATCGCGCGGGCGCGGGTGCTGCGCAAGCGGCTCGGCGGGGGCTGGCGCCAGGCCGGTCTGCTGGCCGCTGCCTGCAGCTACGCCCTTGATCATCATCTGCAGCGGATGGTCGATGATCATGCGGCCGCTCGCGCCTTCGGTGAGGCAGTGGCCGAGCGGGCCGCGACCGCGGTCGACTTGACCGGCGTCGAGACCAACATCGTGATCATCGACACCGGTGATCTTCCGGCGGCGCCCATCGCCGCGGCCGCGGCCGAGCAGGGTGTCGCCGTCTCGGCGTTGGGCCCGTTCATGCTCCGCGCCGTGACCCACCTCGACGTGACCGCCGCCGAGTGCGCCGATGCGGGCGCGATCGTCGGAGATCTGATCGGCCGGCCCGGGTCTGACCAGGCGTGAGCACTAGGGTCGACCCATGCAGATCACTCATCTCGGGCATGCCGCCGTGCTGGTCGAAACGGCCGCGGCACGGATCCTGATCGACCCCGGCAACTTCTCCGACGACTGGCACGGGCTGACCGACCTCGACGCGATCCTGGTCACCCACAAGCATCCCGACCACCTCGATCCTGAGCATCTGCCTGCGCTGCTCGCCGGCAATCCGGCCGCCAAGCTCTACGTCGAGCCGTCGATCGACGACCAGCCGAGCGCGAGCGCGTTGGCGCCGGAGGAACAGGTCGCGGTCGGCGACGTGTTGATCACCGCGGTGGGCGGCCAGCATGCGGTGATCCATCGCGACCTCCCGCGCCTGGGCAACGTCGGCTACGTGCTGCGGTCCGAGGGTCAGCCGACCCTGTTCCACCCCGGCGACGCTCTCGACACGACACCGGACGGGGTCGACATCCTGGCCGTTCCGGCGTACGGACCGTGGGCGGCGATGAAGGAGACCATCGACTTCGTCCGGGCGGTCGGCGCGCTGGAGGGGTTCCCGATCCATGACGAACTGCTCAGCGACCGCGGCCGCGGACTGATCCTGAACCGGGTGAACGAGATGACCGAGTACCCGCTGTCTCGACCTCCGCGGCGCCGTCACCCACCAGTTCTCGTCGACCAGCGCTCGGAAGCCGAGCCGTCGTGACAACTGGTCCGCGGCCGCGCTGACGGCGGCGACCAACGCGTCGCGGGTCCGCGGGTCGACTCCTTCGGTCAGGTAGGTGACGGCGACGGCCGCGGTCGGATAGCCGACGTGGTCGACCACGATCTGGGCGACCGAGGACAGCCCGGCGGTGACGGTGCCCTCCTCGGTCGAATAGCCCCGGTTGCGCACGTCGCTCAGCAGTCGGCGGAGTGCGGTCGGACGTCGCCGGGCCCCGGTCGGAGTCGACGAAGGCGGCGGCGTTCGGGAAGAGCGCGCGCACCTGCGAGCGCGGCAGTCCGGCGAGAATCGCCAGTCCGCTGGCCGTGTGCACGGCGGGCAGCCGGACCCCGACGTCGGTGATCAACAGCGGGCGGCCCGGGGCCCGCTCCTCGATCAGATAGAGCACATCGCGACCGTGCAGGATCGCGAGGTGGGCGTTCTGCCGCATCCGGTCGACGAGTTGGTGCAGGATCGGCCGGGCCATCCGCTGCAGCGGCGCCTGCCGCTGATAGGCCGAGCCGAGTTCGTACGCCGTGACCCCTAGCCCGTAGCGACGGTCCTCGGGCAGGTAGGTCAGATAGCCGTGCTCGACCAGGATCGACAACAGTCGATAGGTGGTCGATCGGGGCAGCCGGAGCCGGGCCGCGACCGTGCCGCCGGCGAGTGGCTCCGGTTCGCGAGCGAGCAGGCTCAGCACGTCGAGGACTCGGTCGGCGGCCGGTGAGGTGGACAAGAACTCCTCCCAATGTCTCAGATCTGAGACAGACTATCGGCTCACGGCGCTGATCGGGATCGCTTCGCCGTTGTCGAATTGATGCCATGGAACAGAACCCGGTCGTGGTCGGACTCGGACCCCTGTCGTTGGCTGAGGTGGTCGCGGTGGCCCGGCACGACGCACCGATCGTGATCGCCGACGAGGCGCTGACCGAGGTCCGCCGGACCCGGACGGTGATCGAGGCGCTCGCTGATGATCATGAACCGCACTACGGCATCTCCACCGGCTTCGGGGCCCTGGCCACCCGGCACATCCCGGTCGAGTTGCGCAGCCGGCTGCAGCGCAGCCTGGTCCGCTCGCATGCCGCCGGCTCTGGGCCCGAGGTCGAGCGGGAAGTGGTCCGCGCCCTTGCCCTGCTGCGCATCTCGACGCTGGCCACCGGTCGCACCGGGATCCGCGACCAGACCCTGCAGACCTACGTAGCCATGATCAACTCAGGTGTCACGCCGGTGGTGCACGAGTACGGCAGCCTGGGCTGTTCCGGTGATCTTGCTCCGCTCGCGCACTGCGCACTGGCGCTGATGGGGGAGGGTGTGGTCCGCGATGCCGACGGTGTCCTGCTGCCGACCGCCGACGCCTTCACCGCGGCCGGCATCGAGCCGGTCATCCTGGCCGAGAAGGAAGGGCTCGCGTTGATCAACGGCACCGACGGGATGCTCGGCATGCTGGTGCTGGCGATCACCGATCTGCGCCGGCTGCTCAAGGTCGCCGACATCACCGCGGCGATGAGCGTCGAGGGCCTGCTCGGCACCGACGACGTGTTCGCCGATGATCTTCACGCGCTGCGGCCGCATCCCGGTCAGCGGGCGTCGGCGGCCAACCTCAGGATGATCATGGCCGACAGCGAGATCCGGGAGAGTCATCGGACCGAGGCGTGCACCCGGGTGCAGGACGCCTATTCGCTGCGCTGCTCGCCTCAGGTCGCCGGCGGGGCTCGGGACACGGTCGAGCACGCCGAACGGGTCGCCTTGATCGAACTCGGCTCGGCCATCGACAACCCGGTGGTCACCCTGGACGGTCGGGTCGAGTCGAACGGCAACTTCCACGGCGCGCCGGTCGCGTACGTGCTGGACTTCCTGGCCATCGTGGTCGCCGACCTGGCCAGCATCTCCGAGCGGCGGACCGACCGGTTCCTGGACAAGGCGCGCAACGCCGGTCTGAATGCCTTCCTGGCCGACGATCCCGGGGTCGACTCGGGTCACATGATCGCCCAGTACACCCAGGCGGCGATCGTCTCCGAGCTCAAGCGGCTCGCCGTGCCGGCGTCGGTGGACTCGATCCCGAGTTCGGCGATGCAGGAGGATCACGTCTCGATGGGCTGGTCGGCCGCCCGCAAGCTCCGCCGGGCCGTCGACGGGCTGACCCGGGTGCTCGCCGTGGAACTGCTGACCGCGGCCCGCGGCCTCGAGCTGCGCGCGCCGCTCCGACCGTCACCGGCCAGCGCGGCGGCGATCGCCGCCCTGCGCGAGGCCGGCGCCCCGGCGCCCGGACCGGATCGCTGGCTCGCCCCCGAGATCGAGATCGCCGTTCAACTGGTGGCCGACGGCCGGCTCGTCGCGGCCGTCGAAGCCGTCACTGGAAAACTCAACTGATCACCCCCCACTTGTCCGGTGATCCCCCACCTATAGGGGGGGGAGCGACCGGGACAAGTGGGGGATGAGGGAAGCAGAAGGAGATGATCATGGAAGGCGCACGACCCGTACGCGCACCGCGCGGCAGCACGCTGACGGCCCGGTCCTGGACCACCGAGGCGCCGATGCGGATGCTGATGAACAATCTCGATCCGGAGAACGCCGAACGACCTGATGATCTTGTCGTCTACGGCGGCACCGGACGCGCGGCGCGGGACTGGCGCGCGTACGACGCGATGATCCGCACCCTGACCACGCTGGCGCCGGACGAGACGATGCTGGTGCAGTCCGGTCGGCCGGTCGGGGTGATGCAGACCCACGAGTGGGCGCCGCGGGTGATCCTGGCCAACTCCAACCTGGTGGGGGACTGGGCGACCTGGCCCGAGTTCCGCCGGCTGGAGAAGCTCGGACTCACCATGTACGGCCAGATGACCGCAGGCTCCTGGATCTACATCGGCACCCAGGGCATCGTCCAGGGCACCTACGAGACGTTCGCGGCCGTCGCGGAGAAGCGGTTCAACGGCACGCTGGCCGGCACCCTGACGCTGACCGGCGGCTGCGGCGGCATGGGCGGCGCCCAGCCGCTGGCGGTGACCCTCAACGAAGGGGTCTGCCTGATCGTCGACGTGGACCGGGCCCGGCTGGAACGCCGGGTCGAGCACCGCTATCTGGACGAGGTCGCCGATGATCTTGATCAGGCCGTGCAGAAGGCGCTGGCCGCCAAGGCCGAACGGCGCGCCTGGTCGGTCGGGGTGGTCGGCAACTGTGCCGAGGTCTTCCCCGAGTTGCTCCGGCGCGGTGTGCCGATCGACATCGTCACCGATCAGACCAGTGCCCACGACCCGCTGTCCTACCTGCCGGTCGGGATCCCGCTCGAGGAGTGGGCCGAGTACGCCGAGAAGAAGCCGGAGGAGTTCACCGACCGGGCCCGGGCCTCGATGGCCGAGCACGTCCAGGCGATGGTGGAGTTCCAGGACGCGGGGGCCGAGGTGTTCGACTACGGCAACTCGATCCGGGACGAGGCTCGGCTCGGCGGCTACCAGCGGGCGTTCGAGTTTCCCGGCTTCGTGCCGGCCTACATCCGGCCGCTGTTCTGCGAGGGCAAGGGCCCGTTCCGCTGGGTGGCGCTGTCCGGTGATCCCCGACGACATCGACGTGACCGACCGGGCGGTGATGGATCTGTTCCCCGACAACGATCGGCTGCAGAAGTGGATGCGCGGCGCCCGGGAGCGGATCAGCTTCCAGGGCCTGCCGGCGCGGATCTGCTGGCTGGGCTACGGCGAGCGGGACAAGGCGGGCCTGGCGTTCAATGATCTGGTCGCCTCGGGCAAGATCAGCGCGCCGATCGTCATCGGCCGTGATCATCTCGACTGCGGCTCGGTGGCCAGCCCCTACCGGGAGACCGAGTCGATGCTGGACGGCTCGGACGCCATCGCCGACTGGCCGCTGCTCAACGCCATGATCAACACGGCGTCCGGCGCGTCCTGGGTGTCGATCCACCACGGCGGCGGTGTCGGCATCGGCCGCTCCATCCACGCGGGCCAGGTCTCGCTCGCCGACGGCACCGAACTGGCCGCGCAGAAGCTGGCCCGGGTCCTGACCAACGACCCCGGGATGGGCGTGATCCGGCACGTGGACGCCGGCTACGACCGGGCGGACGAGGTCGCGGCCGAACGCGGCGTACGGATCCCCATGCAGGAAGGAAACTGACCGAGATGGCCACCACCTTCGACGCGATGTGGTCGGCGATCGCCGGCATCGGTCGCGACCCGTCGACCGGTGGCTATCGGCGGTTCGCCTGGACCGACGCCGACCACGAGTTGCGCGATTGGTTCGTCGGCGAGGCGGTGTGGCGCGGGCTGGACCTGGTCGAGGACCGGATGGGTAACCAGTGGGCCTGGTGGGGCGATCCCGATCAATCCCCGGGCATCGTCACCGGCTCGCATCTGGACAGCGTGCCCGACGGCGGTATGTTCGACGGCCCGCTGGGCGTGGTCAGTGCCTTCGCCGCGATCGATGCCCTGCGCGCCCGGGGGTTCCGGCCCGATCTGCCGATCGGCGTGGTCAATTTCGTCGACGAGGAAGGGGCCCGGTTCGGCATCGCCTGCGCCGGCTCCCGGGTGATCACCGGGGCGCTGCCCGCGGAACGGGCGCTGGCCCTCACCGACGCCGACGGTCGCAGCATGGCCGACGCTCTGCGCGCGGCGGGCCGGCGGCCCGAGGACTGCGGTCCCGACCCGGAGACGCTGGGCCGGATCGGCCATCTGGTCGAACTGCACGTCGAGCAGGGGCGGGCCCTGGTCGATCGTGGTCGAGCGGTCGGCGTGGCCAGCGACATCTGGCCGCACGGCCGCTGGCGGATCGAGGTGCCCGGTGTGGCCAACCACGCCGGCACCACGCGGCTGGAGGATCGCCGGGACGCGTTGCTCGGCTGTGCCCAACTCGTGCTGGCCGCGCGGTCCGCAGCCGAGGCGAACGGCTGCGTGGCGACCATGGGCAAGCTGATCGTCGAGCCGGGCGGGGTGAACGCGATCCCGTCCCACGTCACCGCCTGGCTGGATGCGCGCGGCGCCGAGGAGGCGGAGGTGACCGCAACCGTCGAGCAGTTCACCGCGGTGGCCGACGGCCTCGGCGCGGTGCTGACCCGCGAGTCCTGGACGCCGACGACGCTGTTCGATCCCGCACCTGACCGGGCGGCTCAGCGCTGTCCTCGACCAGCCGCCGATCCTGGGCACCGGCGCCGGGCACGACGCCGGGATCCTCGCCAACGCAGGGGTTTCGACGGCGATGATCTTCGTCCGGAACCCGACCGGAGTCTCCCACTCGCCGGACGAGTGGGCCGAGCGCGACGACTGCCTGGCCGGGGTCGCCGCGTTGACCGACGTGCTGGCCGACCTGACGGCGTTGGATCGATGATCCACTACTGGGCCCAGCACGCCTGGCTCCCCGACGGCTGTCACTCCGGCGTCAGCTTCGCCGTCGACCACGATCGATTCGCCGAGGTCCGGACCGGGGACCGAAGCCCGGTCCGGATCACCGGCGGCTGCCCGGCGTCGTGCTGCCCGGCCTGGCCAACGGCCACAGCCACGCGTTCCACCGGGCCCTGCGCGGCCGGACGCACGAGGGCGGCGGCACGTTCTGGACCTGGCGCGAGGAGATGTACGCGGTGGCGGCGCGGCTCGAGCCGGACAGCTACTTCGCGCTGGCCCGGCAGGTCTACGCCGAGATGATCGAGGCCGGCTACACCTGCGTCGGCGAGTTCCACTATCTGCACCATGATCGCGACGGCCGCGCGTACGCCGACCCGAATGCGATGGGCGCGGCGTTGATCGCCGCCGCTGCCGAGGCCGGGATCCGGCTGACCCTGCTGGACACCTGCTATCTGGCCGGCGGCCTCGATGATCATGGTCACCGCGAGCTGGACCCGGTGCAGCGGCGCTACTCCGACGGCTCGGCCGAACGGTGGGCCGAGCGGGTGGCGCTTGCTGGAGCCGACCGCCACGGCGCGGATCGGTGCCGCCGTCCACTCGGTGCGAGCGGTGCCCGGCGCCGCGCTGGCGTCGATCAGGCCGATGCTGGGCGACCGTCCGCTGCACGTGCACCTCAGCGAGCAGCCGGCCGAGAACGCCGCGGCCTTGGCCTACTACGGCTGCACGCCGACCGCGTTGCTGGACGAGCACGGGTTGCTCGGCGAACGGACGACGGCGGTGCACGCCACCCACCTCAGCGACGCCGACATCGACCGGCTCGGCGCCACCCGGACCGCGGTCTGCGCCTGCCCGACCACCGAGCGCGACCTCGCCGACGGGATCGGCCCGTTCCGCCGGCTGGCCGACGCCGGGAGCCCGTTGACCCTCGGCTCGGACCAGCATGCGGTGATCGACCCGTTCGAGGAGCTGCGCGGTCTGGAGATGCACGAGCGGCTGTCCAGCGGCCGGCGCGGCCGCTTCACGCCGTCGGAATTGATCACCGCCGCGAGCGCGGCCGGCTATCGCAGCCTGGGCTGGGAATCCGGCGGCGAGATCCGCGACGGAGCGCTGGCCGATTTCGTCGTCGTCGGCGATGATTCGTCCCGGACGCGCGGCGCCGCGCCGGCCCAGATCGGCTACGCCGCGACCGGGGCGGACGTCGTCTCGGTCGTCGTCGGCGGAAAGGTGGTCAAGCAGCCATGACCAGTGTGTTGATCACCGGCATCGGTGAGCTGGTCAGCTGCGACGGGACCGGCCCGGACCGGCTGGGCATCCAACGGGACGTGGCGCTGATCGCCGAGGGCGACCGGATCGCCTGGATCGGCCCCGAGACGCAGGCCCCCGCGGCGAACACCCGGATCGACCTCGAGGGTCGGACGCTCATCCCCGGCTTCGTCGACTCCCACAGCCACCTGGTGTTCGCCGGCGATCGCAGCGCGGAGTTCGCGGCCCGGATGACCGGGCAGCCGTACGACGGCGGCGGCATCGCGGTCTCGGTCGGCGCCACCCGCGCCGCCGACGATGATGAACTGCGCCGGCTGGTCGAGGATCGGGTCGCCGAGCTGCGCGCCCAGGGCACCACCACGATCGAGATCAAGAGCGGCTACGGGCTGACCGTCGAGGACGAGGTGCGCTCGCTGCGGATCGCCGGCGAGTTCACCGCCGAGACGACCTTCCTCGGCGCCCACGTGGTGCCGGCCGAGTTCGCCGCCGACCGGGCCGGGTACGTCGACCTGGTCACCGGTCCGATGCTCAGCCAGGCGGCCGCGTACGCGCGCTGGATCGATGTGTTCTGCGAGCCGAACTCGCCGCACGCCTTCGACGGCGACGAGGCGCGGCAGATCCTGCTGGCCGGTCAGCAGGCCGGGCTCGGCTTGCGGGTGCACGGCAACCAGCTCGGACCGGGCCCCGGCGTTCAGCTCGCCGTGGAGCTGGGAGCGGCCAGTGTCGACCACTGCACCTACCTGGCCCCGGCCGATATCGACGCGCTGGTCGACGGCGCCGACCAGACGGTGGCGACGCTGCTGCCCGGGGTGGAGTTCTGCACCCGCTCGCCCTATCCCGATGCCGCGGCCCTGCTGGCGGCCGGGGTGTCGATCGCCCTGGCCACGGACTGCAATCCGGGCACCTGCTACTCGAGCTCGATGCCCTGGGTGATCTCACTGGCCGTGCGGGAGATGGGACTGACCCCCGCCCAGGCCCTGTACGCGGCGACCGCCGGCGGGGCGTCGGCGCTCCGTCGCAGCGACGTCGGCCGGCTGGTCGTCGGGGCGCGAGGCCGATCTCGCCGTCCTCGACGCACCCTCGTACCTGCACCTGGCCTACCGACCCGGCGTGCCGATCGCGGCCACGCTCGACCTCGACGTCCGATCAGCAGCCGCAGACTCCGACATCCTCTCTGAACGCATCTCGCGCACGAATCGACCCGCCGACGATCTGGCGCGATGGCACCCCGAAGATCCGGCCGCGAAATGGATCGGAAATTGTGATCGACGTCGTCGCCAGGCCCATGCCAGGATCGGGACATGGGGGAACATACGAAGACTCAAGCTTTTGGGCATAGCCGCCAGCGTCGCTCTGCTGGCCGGCGGACTCGCGGTAGCCGGTGCGCTGCCGGCCGCAGCAGCCGACTGCAACTCAGGGGTGCCGGGTGACATCAACGGCGATCGCCATGCCGAGGTCGCCGTTCACGACGCGAGGGGCGGTGGCGCGGTCCACATCCTCTACGGGCGGTCGACCGGTCTGGTGACCGACGCCGCCGGCCGGGCTCGGGATGACCAGCGGATCACCCAGGACAGTCCCGGCGTCCCCGGCAACGCCGAGCGGGAGGATCGTTTCGGTGCCGTCACCGCCTTCGGCGACTTCAACGACGACGGCTGCGCCGACCTCGCCGTGAGTTCACCGGGGGAGAACGAGGTCGGCTCGGTGAACGTGCTCTACGGCTCGCCCACCGGTCTTTCCAGCTCCGGCGTCCAGGGCTTCTCGGGTGCCATGTTCGGTCCGGACCCCACCGGGCCGACCTTCGGGTCGGCGCTGGCGGTCGGCGACCTGGACGATGACGGCACCGACGATCTGGCCATCGGAGCCAGCGGGCTCGACGTGGCCGGCGCGTCAGCCGCCGGTGGCGTCGCCGTGCTCTACGGTGACGCCGACGGGCTTGATCAGGGCGACCCGGCGGTCCTGATCTCCCGAGCGACCGCCAATGTGCCGGGGACCCCGGCCGAGGACGTCTTCTTCGGCGCCGAACTGGCCAGCGGGGACTTCGACGGAAATGGGCGGGCCGAGCTCGCGATCTCCGCGCCCGGTGACGGCGGCGGGACGGTGCAAACCCTCGAACTCGGTGCGTCCGGCGTCGGGACGGGCCAGCCCGATCCGTTCACCGCCGGCGACGTGGGCGTTCCGGCATCGGTCACCGGTGAGGATCGATTCGGCACGGCGCTGGCGGCGGGCGATGTGAACGCCGACGGTGAAGACGACCTGGCGGTGGGCATACCGGACTGGAACTGCCTCGAGTGCGACGAGTTCTTCGGCTCCGGTGGCGTCGCCTTGGTCCGTGGCTCGGCCGACGGGCTCAGCGGCAGCCGGTGCCCAGTTCTGGACCCAGAACTCGCCCGGCGTGGCCGGGCGTGGCCCGCGCCGAGGACGCGTTCGGTTACGCGGTGGCCATCGGTCCGCTGGATGACGACGCCTACGCCGACCTGGCGGTCGGCACTCCGCAGGACACGGACTTCGGCGGATCGGTCACCCTGTTGCGGGGAGCTGCCTCGGGCCTGACCACCGACGGTGCCGGCGGAAGGTACATCGATCAGGACACCGCCGGCATTGCCGGTGCCGCCGAGACCGGCGACTTCTTCGGCGGTGACCTCGCCGTCTCCTTCATCCAGTCCGCCGAGCAGGCCAACCTGGTCATCGCGGCCGACGGCGAGACCATCGCCGGAAAGCTGGCCACCGGTCAGATCCATCAGCTCGCCATCAGCGACGCCGGTCCGACGGGCAGCGGCAGCCGCACGTTCCACCTGGACAGTCCTGGGCTGAAGGGGACGCCGGCGAACAACGCGCGATTCGGTCGTTCGCTGAGCTGATCACGCAGCCGGCGACCGATGGTCGACTCGCCGGACGTCAGGGAGCGTCCGGTGAGTTGCCGGTCGCGCAGAACAGCATCCCGGCGGGATCGCGCAGGGTGATCCAGCCGTCGCCGTCCCACAGACGCTCGGCGCCGAGCGCGACCAGGCGGCTGGGCTTCGGCTTCGCGATCATCGCAGCCGAGATCGATGTGGGCCCGCACCGCCGTGGCCGGATCGTCCTGATCCAGCCGTTGCAGCAGGAACTGAATCGACGAGCCCGGCTCGGGATAGAGCTTCCCGGCGAACTCGGGACTGTCGCCGGACTCGAACCGCCAGCCGGTCGCGGCCCGCCAGAAGTCGACCTCGCGATCATGGAGCGCGGCCGGCGCGTCGATCGAGATCTGGACCAGCCGGCTGCGGGCGCCGGGTTCGCCGATCGGCAGCGGTCGATGATCATGGTCGGCGGTGCGGACCAGGCAGAAGGGCAGACCGCCCGGTGAGGTCAGGGTGCGCCAGCTACGGGTCGCGCGAACGGGCGCGGCGCCGAGTTCGAGGAGGCGTTGCTCGGTCGCTTCGGGGTCGTCGACCTCGAGATCCAGGTGCACCCGCGGGTCACCGCCCACCAGTTGCCGATGCACGTACGAGTCACCATGCTCAGGCGTGAAGCTGCTGAACTCCGGCCACTCCGACCAGGGCTCGCCCAGCGGCCAGCCGAGTGCCTCCGCCCAGAACCGGGCCGGGTCGATGATCATGGTCCACGGGCAGATCGATCGAGACGTGCACCCAGCCGATCATGCGGATCTCCGGAACTCGGGCTGGTCGAGGCCGAGGTTCTTCCAGACGAACGAGGGCACCCGGGCGAAGAACTCGTGCGCGAAATCGGCGCAGAACCCGATCAGCAGACTGTCGTGGGAGCCGAGCGAGAACCGCATCATCTGATCTTCGATCCGGAAGTCCGGCGGATCCATGGCCATCATGAACTCCATGGTCCGCGGGTGGATCACGTCGTAGGTGAACTTGGGGCTGTTGGTCTTGATCTTGAACCGGTTGTTGAACTCCTCGCTCTCGAAGCGCACCCGCTCGCCGCCCCAGCCGCCACCGACCGAGATCAACGGGAAGGCGAAGGGCATGTTGACCACACACACCGTCTCGGAGTGCTGCTCGGTCACCGTCCGGGTCCGCGATGTTGCCGTCGGAGTCGGTGTAGGTCTCGGTCCGCTGGGTCTTCCAGCGATGGATGAACGCATCCAGCGGGAGGCCGTCGTTGGTGGCCCGGACGAGCTTCTCGGTCGAGTGGCCGAAGCCCACCTGGGTCAGCCCGTAGGCGGTGATCAGGCTGTCGTCCCGCCCGACGTAGACCCAGTCCGGCCGGCCGTAGAAGCCGAACCCGGGCGGTCGCGGGGTGGCCGCGTAGGAGGAGAGGCCGGCCGGGTCGATGGTCTGCACAATGGGGGCCAGCGCTTCGAGGTAGGCCTCCAGCTCGTCGGGCTGCTTCGGCGCGCCGACCGCCACCAGTTGCTGACCGTCGATGCTCAGGTCCACGGGGTAGCCGGCCTGACCGAAGGTGGCGATCGCGTTCAGCGTGGCCGAAGTCAGCACGGCCCGCGCGTAGCCCGGATCGGCGGCGCGGACCTGAAGGCGCGAATCGATGTCGACCGCAGGCAGCCGTACGCCGGACCGCACCCCGCTGCCCGACACGAAGAGATCCGGCAACGCCAGCGGCAGTTGCAGGCTCGCCAGTCGCTGGTCGAACTTCGGGCCGCCCTCGCTGCAGGTGTACTCGAAGACCCGGAACGGAATCCCGGCCCGCGTCCCGCCGGCCACACCCTCGTCGACCTTGCGCTCGAAGCCGAGTCCGAACGGGGGAGCCTGGTGATCCAGCACCGTCTCCAGCGCCGGACTGGAGTCGAACCACCACCCCCGGCTCTTCAACGCCCGCTTGTAGCGCTGCCGTCGGATGATCAAGAACGCGATCACCGCCAGCACGACGACGATCGCGGCCACGATGATGATCACGGTCGTGTTGCTCATCGGATCCTCTCCTCGAGTGGGTCGGCCGACCGCCGACTCGCCAGGTGCCGCGGAGCGACCTCCACGAGGTAGATCGCTCCGAGGATCGCCAGGCCGCCGATGATCATTCGGACCGTTATCTTCTCGCCGCCGAGGGCCACGGCGAAGGCCGGCGGCCCAGACCGGCTCCATGGCCATCACCACCGCGGCCCGCGAGGGATCGATCCGGGCCTGCGCCCAGGTCTGCAGCACCATGGTCATCGCGCCGGCGATGACCGCGAGATAGATCACGATCAGCCAGTCGGTGCCGCTCGTCGGCAACTGGATGCCCGGTTCCGTGCCGGCGGTCGGCACCATGCGCCATGAGTGAACAGAGCACCGCGATCACACACATCTGCACCACGCTGAGACTCATCGCCGTGCCGGGCCCGCTCAGCCGGCCCAGCGCGACGATGTGCCCGGCGTAGATGATCGCCGACGCGAGCGTCAGCAGTTCGCCGTAGCCGATGGAGAAGCCGTTCAGTGACAGCACGCCGAGGCCCACCGTCGCCAAACCGGCGGCCAGCCAGGTGAGACGGGAGATTCGGCTCTTCAAGATCAGCGCACCGAGCAGCGGTGTCGCCACGACATAGAGCCCGGTGATGAAACCGGACACGCTCGCGCTGGTGTGGGCGAGGCCGGTCGGTCTGCAGGATCTGGGCGATGCCGTAGAGCATGCCCAGGCCGACTCCGCGCAGCAGGGTCGTCCGCGACATCCTGAGCTGCCGACCCGCGATCAGCAGCAGGGCGATTGCGGCGATGGTGAACCGCACCGCCAGCAGGTCGAGGACCTCCATCCGGGTGACGATGTCCTTGATCATGAAGAACGTCGAGCCCCAGGCCGCGGTCATGGCCAGCAGCGCCGCGAAGGCGAGCCACTCCGTACGGGTCGGGCGGGACGACATCGCCCCAGCCTAGACGAGGGCTACGCGGCTAGACCACGTAGAGAGTGATCGTCGAGCCCTTGGGCGCCTGGCTGCGAGCCCGCGGATTGCTGTAGACCACGAAGCCGACGCCGATGTAGTTCACCGCGACCGGCCTGACCCTGGTCTTGAAGCCGGCGTCCTGCAGCACCTTCTCCGCCGCCCGGACGCCCATCCGCGACACCGTCGGGACGGTCACCATCACCGGACCGAGCGAACGGGTGAGGGTGATCGTGGTGCCCTTCATCGCCCGCCCGGACTTCGGATCCTGCTTGATCACCAGATCCTTGGCGATCTTGTCGGAGTTGGCGGTCTTCTCCACGACCTGGAAGCCGGCCTTGGTCAACGCGTCCTTGGCCTGGTCCGCCGACTTGCCGCGGTAGTTGGTGATCTTGATCGGCTTCGGACCTCGGGAGACGAACAGGTCGATGGCCGATTTGGGCTTGAGGCTGGCGCCGACCGGCTTCGACGCGGAGATCACGATGCCGGTCGGCACGGTCTCGCTGTACTGGTTGACGATCTTGCCGACGGCCAGATGTGCTTGCTGGATAGCGGTTTCGGCAGCCTGCTGGGACAGCCCGACCACCGTCGGCATCGGATAGCGCTCCGGCCCGAGCGAGACCGTCGCCTCCAGCCGGGTGCCTTTCTTGATCTTGGTGCCGGCCCCCGGATCGGTCGAGATCACCATGCCTTGCGCGATGGTCTCGCTGTACTCGTCCTCGAAGTGGACGTCCAGTCCCGACTTGGCGGCCACCTGCTGCGCCTCGGCCTTGCTGAGCGTGGTCAATGCCGGGGCGCTGGTGAAGCGTCCGGTGGTGAGGTACCACCCGGCCAGCGCGGCGGTCGCAGTCAGCAGCAGGACCAGCAGAAAGGCCAGCCAGCCGCGCCGCCGCTTCTGCGCCTGACGCGCGCGATGGGCGGCCTGCCGGTCGGGCGTGGCGTGCGGGATCGGACGGGGAGCCGGGGGTGGCGGAGCATCGAAGACGGTGGGTGGCGAGTACGCCGAGGTCGGCGTGCTGACGATGCGGGTCGGGGGCACCGTGCGCGGAACGTCGGCCGGCGATGGCACGTCGTGCGGCGCGGTCGGGGCCGGTACGAGCTGGGTGTGCTCGTAGTCGGCGCGGTCGCGGCCGGTCGGCGCCCACGGTGAGTCGGCCGGCTTCGCCGCCGCCTGGACCGCGGTCAGATCAGCAGTGAGCTCGGGGTCGTCGAGCAGTCCTTGCTGCAGGGCCGCCTTCACCCGTCGCACCTGGGCGAGCAGCACCCGGGCATCGTGTGGGCGTTGGGAGGCGTCCCGCGCGGTGGCCCGGGCCACCAGCGCATCGAGGTAGGGCGGGATCGGAGCCGGGCGTCCGGTAGCTCGACGGTGGCGGCACATCCTTGTGCACATGCGCGTACGCGACCTGGATCGGCGTCTCGCCGGTGTGCGGCTTGCAGCCGGTGAGCAGTTCGAACAGCACGACGCCCGGCGCTGTAGACGTCGGACCGGGCATCGGCGCGGCCGGACACCACCAGCTCGGGCGGCAGATAGGACACGGTGCCGATCAGCAGGCCCTGGGTGGCCGTCGAGGTCTGGGACGAGATGGCCTTGGCCAGCCCGAAGTCGGCGACCTTGAGCTGGCCCCGATCGCTGATCAGCACGTTCTCCGGCTTGACGTCGCGATGCACCAGCCCGGCGTCGTGGGCCGAAGCCAGTGCGGCGAGCACCGGCTCGATCAGTTCCAGCGCACGCAGCGGGGGCAGCGGCGCCTCCCGGTTGATCAGGTCGCGCAAGCGTGCGGCCGTCGACGTACTCCATCACGATGTAGGGCCGGCTGACATGCCCGTCGAGCCGGTCCTGGCCCTGGTCGAAGACCGAGACCACGTTGGGATGGGAGAGTTTGGCCGCAGCCCGGGCCTCGCGGTCGAACTTGCGGGCGAATTCCGCGTCGTCACCGAGACCGACGTGCATCACCTTGACCGCGACGGTCCGCGTCAACCGGGTGTCCACGGCCTGGTAGACGGTCGCCATGCCGCCGCGGGCCAGCCGCTGGGTGATCTGATAGCGACCGTCCAGCAGTTGCCCGACCAAGGGGTCGCCAACTGTGGTCATGGTCACGTCTGCTCCGAACACGGTGGGGAAGTTGGCCGTGTTGGCCGTGTTGTCGAGTGTAAGAGTGTGCTCGGGCTGAGTCGGGCGCGGCGCGCCGGGCGGCCACGGGAACTGATCACTCATCCTGAGGACCCCCTTGGACTCCGTTGGGCGTGGTTCAGAATACGTCGGTCGACATGCGTTAGTCGATTCGTCCCGCATGGGTCGAGGATGCCTCCGCGTAGCGGCGAATCGGAATCCGGCCCGCCAGCCGGGCCAGTCGTCCGGCCTGCACGGCGAGCTTCATCGCCTCGGCCATCCGGACCGGGTGCTCGGCCCGGGTGACGGCCGAGGCCAGGAGCACCGCGTCGCAGCCCAGTTCCATGGCGAGCGCGGCCTCGGAGGCGGTGCCGATTCCGGCGTCCAGCACGACCGGCACCGTTGCGCCCTCGACGATCAACTCGATGTTGTGCGGATTGCGGATGCCGAGTCCGGATCCGATCGGCGCACCGAGCGGCATCACGGCCGCGCAGCCGGCGTCGGCCAGTTTGCGGGCCAGGATGGGATCGTCGTTGGTATACGGCAGGACCACGAAGCCGGCGGCGACCAGGCGTTCCGCGGCGTCGAGCAGTTCGATCGGATCGGGCAGCAGGGTGATCTCGTCGGCGATCACTTCGAGCTTGATCCAGTCCGTCTCCAGGGCCTCGCGGGCGAGCATCGCCGTCAGCACCGCGTCGGCGCTGGTGTAGCAACCGGCGGTGTTGGGCAGCACGGCGATCTGGTGCCGGTCGAGGATGTCGAGCACCGACCCTGGTGCGCTCGGGTCGATCCGGCGCATCGCGACGGTGGTCAGCTCGGTGCCGGAGGCCAGCAACGCCGCCTCCATGACCTCCAGGCTCGGGGCTCCGCCGGTGCCCATGATCAACCGGGAGCCGAACTGCCTTGCCGGCGATCACCAGGTCGTGCCCTGAGCCGGTCAGCGTCGTGCCCTGAGCCTGTCGAAGGGCTAACCACCTTGCACCGCCGTGACGATCTCCACCCGGGCGCCCTCGGCGAGTTCGGTGGTCGGATGCTCGCTGCGCGGCACGACGGCGCCGTCGACGGCCACCGCGATCCCGCGGGGCGTCGGCGTACCGGGCGGCAGGTCCAAGACGTCGGACAGGCGTACCGGAGCCGGCAGGTCTCGGAGCTCGCCGTTGACCGAGATGATCATCGGACCTCCGCGGCGACCAGGGAGAACCGCCCCAAGGTGAACGGCGCCGCCACCTCGGCCAGAGCTCCGGTGGTGATCAACTCGGCGATGACGTCGGCGGTGATCGGTGTGAGCAGCACGCCGTTGCGGTAGTGGCCGGTGGCGAGGACCAGGCCCTCGAGCTCGCAGCCGCCGAGGATGGGGGCGTTGTCCGGGGTCCCCGGTCGCCAGCCGACCGACGTCTCGGCCAGCGCGTACTCCGCCGTCATCGGCAGCACCGTACGCGCGTCGCGCAGCAGTTCGTAGACCCCGCCGGCCGTCGGCCGTCCGTCGAAGCCGCGCTCCTCGACGGTGGCTCCGACGACCAGTTCGCGGCCGCCTTCGCGAGGCACCAGATAGACCTCGGTGCCCCGGCTGAAGGCTCGGACGGTCACCGCCGGGCTGGGCAGCCGGCCAGGATCGAGGCGGAGGATCTGGCCTTTGACCGGCCGCACGGGAAGGACGGGGATGCCGCTCAGCTGACCGGCCCAGGCGCCATTGGCCACCACGACCGTGCCGGCCCGGATCACCAGCCCATCGCTCAGTTCGACTCCGCTCGCCCGCCCAGCCGTGCTCAGCACGCGATGGACGAACCCGGGCCGAGTGCGCACACCGGCCCGACGCCCGGCCTCCCGCACGGCCCGCCAGAGCAGCCGGTTGTCGCAGCTCCAGTCATCCTCGACCAGCAGCCCGTGACGGATCGACGGGGCGAGCAACGGCTCGTGCTGCTTGCACTCCCGACTGGTCAGCAGCTCGCAGGGGTGCCCGACTCGACCGAGGAACTCGGCGAAGGTTCGAAGCCGGGCGGCGTCGTCCGCGTCGTAGGCGACGGACAGGGTCGGTGTCCGCCGCAGGCCGGCGGGCAGATCGCTGGCCGCCTCCACCTCGGCGACGAAGCCCGGGTAGCGCCGCAGGGAGGCGAGGTTGAGCGGCAACAGGGCCTGCTCGGTGAAGGTGGTCTCGCTGATCGGCGCCAGCATCCCCGCGGCCACCTGCGAGGCGGCCGCATCCGGTTCGCCGGCGATGACCAGCGCGTCCACCCCGGCCTGGGCGAGTCGCCAGCCGATCGCGGATCCGATCAGTCCGCCGCCGATGATCACGACCTCGGCGGTGCGGGAACGATCGGCGGACTCGGTCACTCGGGCAAGTTTAGGCTCCGACCCGGGCTCCACCGGCATCGTCAGATCGCGAGACCCCAGAATGGGACGGTGGCTGCCATCGAGTTAGGACTCACGACCTTCGCCGAACTGACCGACCCGGCCATCTCACCCGGCGAGCGGATCCGGCAGGTCGTCGAGGAGGCGAAACTGGCCGAGCAGGTCGGCCTCGACGTCTACGGCATCGGTGAGCATCACCGCCCGGACATGGCGGCGTCCGCGCCGGAGATCATCCTGGCCGCGATCGCCGGTGCCACCAGCCGGATCAAGCTCTCCAGCGCGGTCACCGTGCTCAGCTCCGCCGACCCGGTCCGCGCGTTCCAGAACTTCGTCACCCTCGATCTCGTCTCCTCCGGCCGGGCCGAGCTGATGGCCGGCCGCGGATCGTTCACCGAGTCGTTCCCGCTGTTCGGCTACTCCCTGGACGACTACGACGCGCTGTTCGCCGAGAAGCTCGAGCTCCTGATGGCGCTGAACGCCGACGGGCCGGTCACCTGGTCGGGCCGCTTCCGCCCGCCGCTGCACGAAGCGGTCGTCTATCCGCGTCCGGAGGGTCGGCCGTTGCCGATCTGGATCGCGGTCGGCGGCACGCCCAACTCGGTCGTCCGCGCCGGCACCCTCGGCCTGCCCATGGCGCTGGCGATCATCGGCGGCCAGCCGTCGGCGTTCGTGCCGCTGACCGATCTCTACCGCCAGGCGCTGGCGTACGGCGAGCACGACCCGGCGACGCCGCTGGCCGTGCACAGCCACGGGTACGTGTTCACCGACGAGGAGGCGGCCCGCGCCGAGTTCCTGCCCGCCTACCGGGCGACCTTCGCCAAGATCGGCCGGGAACGCGGCTGGGCGCCGATGTCGGATGCCGCCGTCGAGGCCTTGATCAGTCCCAGCGGCGCGCTGTTCTTCGGCCGCCCGGAGACGGTCGCGGACAAGATCGTCGCGCTGCACGAGCAGATGTCGATCGATCGCTTCGAGTTGCACGTGTCCCATGTCGATCACGCCCGGACGATGCGGTCGATCGAGCTCTTCGGCACCGAGGTCGCGCCGCTGGTCCGCGAACGCCTCGCGGGCTGAGTGCCGAGCGCGATCCGGCGCGGAGCGGAGGGCACGGCATAAACTCCGAGCCGTGACTGCACTGATGGGCCTCGACGCCCGGCTTCGGCTCGCCCGGGTGTATCTGTGCACGGACGCGCGGGAGAAGCAGGGCGACCTCGAAGAGTTCCTGACCGCGGCGTTCGCCGGCGGTGTCGACCTGGTCCAGATCCGGCAGAAGGGCATGGCCCCCGATGCCGAGCTGGAGGCGTTGGAGATCGCCCGTCAGGCCGCAGCCCCCTACCAGGGCATCGTCTGCGTCAACGATTCGGCCGAGCTCGCCGGGCGCTTCCACGCCGACATGCTGCATCTGGGCCAGACCGACGGAGAGTCGGCCCCGGCCCGCCGGCACCTGCATCAGTGGGCGATCCTGGGCCGCTCGACCCACGCCCCGGCGCAAACCGACGCGGCGATCAAGGACCCGGACGTCGACTACTTCTGCGCCGGCCCGGTGTACGCGACCTCGACCAAACCCGACTACGAGCCGGTGGGCCTCGACCTGGTCCGCTACGCCGCGAAGGTCGCGCCGGTGGGCCGGATCGACGCCAAGCCGTGGTTCGCCATCGGCGGCATCTCGCCGGACAACCTCGACGAGGTGATCGAGGCCGGCGCCCGCCGGGTCTGCGTCGTCCGGGCGATCACCGAGGCGTCCGATCCGCAAGCCGCCGCCGATCACTGCAGACCCGGCTGCGGGCCGCGTGGAAGGCCGACCCGACCATGGAGCGGTACGTCTTCCAGGCACTGTCGGGAGCCGGCCCCGCGCGGTGAGCTCCCGCTCGAAGATCATCGGCGGCGCGCTGGCGGCGGTGCTGCTGGTCCTGCTGGTGCTCTTCGTCACCCCCGCCGGGGTGATCCCCTCGCTGACGGCCAACCCGACGGCCGATCGAGGCCGATCGGCGACGCCCCCGAGCCGTCCCGATCCGCCCCGCGATCGTCGGCGCCCAGCAAGCGCGAGTCGTCGGCCCCGCGTCGACGGCGCCCAGCAGGCGCGAGTCATCCGCTCCGCGATCGACGGCACCCAGCAAGCGCGATCCCGAGAGCGGTCTGCGGCTCGTCGAACTGGCCGCCATGCCGCTCGAAGCCCGACGGACGGTGTTGATCATCGATCGCGGCGGGCCGTTCCCGTATCCGAGGGACGGCACCACGTTCTTCAATCGGGAGCGGCTGCTGCCGATCAAGCGGTCCGGGTTCTATCGGGAGTACACCGTGCCGACGCCGGGGGAGAACGACCGCGGCGCCCGCCGGATCGTCACCGGTGATCATGATCGGCAGTTCTTCTACACCGGTGATCATTACCGCACGTTCGTCAGGATCCGACGATGACCGACCCGAGCCGGCTGACCGACGGCTCGCTCACCCCCGGCATCTATCGGCTGCTCGGGACGCCCGAGGTGATCGGCTCGGCGCTGGCCGAGGCGGGCTGGCACCCGGTGGTCGTGCCGCCCTCGAGCGAGATCAGCCAGTTCTATGCCGCGCTCGCGACGGCGCTGCGCGCTTCCGGCCTACTTCGGCCGCAACCTCGACGCGCTGTGGGACTGTCTCAACGATCTTGACGGGCCCACCGGCGTTGATCCTGTCCGACTGGACCCGGCTGGCCCGAGCCCGCCGGAGGGCTGGGCCGCTGATCATGGACGTGCTGGCGGAACGGTGCGCCATCGCACCGGCCTTCGCCGTCGTCCTGGCCTGAGTCTTGCCTGAGCCCGCGCCCGCCTCAGGCCTCCCGGCGTACCGCCGCATCGGCGAGCGAGGTCAGGCCGGCCCGGCCCTCGTCGGTCATGTCCACTTCGTGCAGGGCTTTCAGCGCCCGCTCGTAACCCTCGCTGATCATGGACTCGACGGCGTCGCGGGCCCCGGATTCGGTGATCACCTGCTGGAGGTCGGCGATGCCGTCGGCGTCGAGAGCGGGATCGCCGAGGAGCCGGAGCAGCACTTGGCGCCCGGCCTCGTCGGCATGAGCGAACGCGTGCGCGACGAGCACCGTGCGCTTGCCCTCACGAAGATCATCTCCGGCCGGCTTGCCGGTCAGTTGCGGGTCGCCGTAGACCCCGAGGAGGTCGTCGCGGAACTGGAAGGCCCGGCCGAGTGGGGAGCCGTACGCGCCGAGTGCGTAGTAGAGCCGATCATCGCCGCCACCCAGGGCGGCACCCATCTGACTGGGCCGCTGCACCGTGTAGCGCGCCGCCTTGTACTCCACGACTCGACTGGCCTCATCCAGCGCCAGCTCGATGCTCGGCCGCAGCGAACCGATCGCCGGAGCCTTCTGCCGGAGCGGGTGGGCCTGCGCGACGATGTCGAGGTACTGGCCGCAGGTCACCTCGGTCCGCATCGCCTCGACGATCGGCAGGGCACGCTCCAGGGCCGACTGATCGAGCCCGGCCGCCTGCAGCATCTGCGCCGACCACATCACCAGCAGGTCGCCGAGCAGGATCGCCCCGGCCTTGCCGAAGGCCACCGAGTCTCCGAGCCAGCCGGCGGTGGAATGCAGGGCCTCGAACTGCCGGTGCGCGGCCGGGCGACCACGGCGCAGGTCTGAGGAGTCCATCACGTCGTCGTGCACGAGCGCGCTGACATGCAGGACGTCCAGACTGGCCGCGGCGGCCAGCAGCGGCCGCAGGTCGGCTTCGTCCGACGATCCGGCGGCCGCGATGTAGCCCCACACGCAGAAGGCCGGACGCAGCCGTTTGCCGCCGCACAGCAACTGGCCGGCCATCAGGTGCACGGGTGCCAGCTCGGGTCCCATCGATTCCAGGACCGCCGACTGTTCGGTCAGGAAGGCGGTGATCTCGGCCGAGATGGCATCCCGAAATGCTTGTCCCAATGGGTTCTGGGGATCCAGCACGGCGTCGGCCGTGGTCGGGAGGGCGTTGTTGACCACATGATGAGCCTACGGAGGCAGGGGAAGCGGCTGTCCTAGGGTGGTCGCATGCCGGACCACGATCGAGTTCACGATCGAGTTTCCGGGACGGCCAACCGGTTCCGGCCGCGGCCGCCGACCATCGCCGAACTGCTGCAGACCTCGGATCGACCGCTGTTCTCGTTCGAGTTCTTCCCCCCGAAGGACGAGATCCAGCAGCGTCAGCTGTGGCAGACCGTCCGCGAGCTGGAGTCGCTCGGCCCGGACTTCGTCTCGGTCACCTACGGCGCGACCGGCTCGACCCGGGACCGGACGATCGTCGCCACCGAAGCCATCGCGCAGCACACCACGATGCGCTCGATGGCGCATCTGACCTGCGCCAGCCAGAGCCGTGATCAACTCCGCCAGGTGATCGGCTCGTACGCCGCCTCCGGCATCCGGCACGTGCTGGCGATCCGCGGCGACATGCCCGGCGGGCCGACGCGTGCCGTGGCAGGCGCATCCCGAAGGCCTGAACAACGCCACCGAGCTGGTCGCCCTGGTCCGCGAGCTCGGTGACTTCTGCGTCGGAGTCGCGGCGTTCTGCGACCCGCACCCGGAGCATCATGATCATGATCTCGATGCCCGGATCCTGGCCGACAAGGCCCGGGCCGGCGCGAGCTTCGCGATCACCCAGCTGTTCTTCACCGCTTCGGACTATTTCGATCTTGTCGGCCGGGTGCGCGCGCTCGGCTGCGACCTGCCGATCATCCCGGGCATCATGCCGATCACCAATCTCCGGCAGGTCACCCGGTTCGCCGAGCTGTCCGGCGCGGCGCTCCCGGCCTCGGTCACCGACCGGATCAACGCGGTCGCCGACGATGATGATCAAGTGCGCCGGGTGGGCATCGCCATCGCCACCGAGCTGTCGGAGACCCTGCTGAACGGCGGCGCCCCCGGCCTGCACTTCTTCACCCAGAACAGATCCCGGGCTACCCGAGAGATCTACGCCAATCTGCATCAGGTGCGGCGTCGAGCGTGACCAGGCGCTGCGTCGGCCGGGTCAGCGCGACATAGAGCGAGCGCACCCCGCCGGGTGACTCGGCGACGATCTGATCCGGAGTGATCACCAGGACGCCGTCGTACTCCAGTCCTTTGGATTCCAGCGACGTGACCAGCGCCAGTCGCTCGGCGCCGGGCAGCTCAGCCGCCGCCAGCCGCCGGGCCAGCGAGTCCTTGGCCGACGGCGGGCAGATCACCCCGACCGTGCCGGCGACTTGATCAAGCAGAGTCTCGACGATGGTGATCATGGAAGCGGCGACGTCGCCCGACTCGGCGACGACCAGCTCGGGTTCGATGCCGGTGGAGCGGACGGCCTTCGGCAGGTCGGCCTGCGGGATAGGCGGTGACCACGACCTTGGCCGCCAGATCGAACACCTCCGACGGGCTGCGGTAGTTGGTGCTCATCCGGAACCGGCGGACCGGCGCGCTGCCGATGATCTCGTTGATCGCGCGCTCGGCCTCGGCGGCGTCGGGCCAGGAACTCTGCGCGGGGTCGCCGACGATCGTCCAGCTCCCACCGGCGCCGCGGCGGCGCAGCATCCGCCACTGCATCGGCGTGATGTCCTGAGCCTCGTCGACCAGGACGTGCGCGTACGTCTCGTGCGGGAGGTCGAACGGGTCGACCTCTCGCGGCGTGGACAGCCGGTCAGCCGTGGTGATCACCTCGGAGAACTCGGCGTCGGGGTCGAGGAACATCGACGGGTCGGCTTCCTCGGCCGGCATCGGTCCCAGCAGGTGCACGAGTTCGTCCAGCAGCGCTCCGTCGGCCGCGGTCCAGTTGGGATCGCCGGTGCGATAGCTCGCACTGACCAGTTCGCATTCGGCGTTGGACAGCAGCGAGCCCGAGACCCGGTGCATCATCTCCCGGTCGGCCAGCCGGAGCAGCGCCGAGGTCGCGCTGGTGGCCGGCCACCACGCGTTGCAGAACATCGCGAACACCGCCAGATCGGCGATCTGATCGTCGAACTCGTCCCGATCCTGATCGAGATCATCCGGCCGGGCTCGCCAGAGCGCGTTCAGCAGCGCCTTCTCGGCGGCCTCGCGCCCGGCGTTGAGCTTGTGATGGGCCAGCACGTCGTTGCGGATCTGCCGCAGCGTCGCCGGCGGGAGCACCAGGACGTGCCCCTTGAAGGTCAGCCGCAGCTCCAGCGGCACCGCCTGCGGGGGCTCGTTCACCAGTCGGCGGAGCACCCTCATCATCCGGAGGCTGCCCTTGACCGCGGCCGTCGGTGCCGGATCGACCCGGTCGCCGGTGATCCGGACCACGTCGGAGGCCACGGAGCCGATCGAGCGCAGGGTCACCGACTCCTCGCCGAGGGAGGGCAGCACCCGCTCGATGTAGTTCATGAAGACCCGGCTCGGGCCGACCACCAGCACGCCACCGGACTCGAAGCGGCGCCGGTTGGAGTACAGCAGGTACGCCGCCCGGTGCAGCGCGACCACGGTCTTGCCGGTGCCCGGGCCGCCGGAGATCATCGTGAACCCCTGGTACGGAGCCCGGATCGCCTCGTCCTGCTCGCCTTGGATGGTGGCCACGATGTCGCGCATCGTGTGGCCGCGGGCCCGGGTGAGCGCCGCCATCAGCGCGCCCTCGCCGATCACCACCAGTTCCGAGTCGGCCTGTTCGCCGTCCAGCAGGTCGTCCTCGATCCCCACCACCCGATCGCCCTGGCAGCGCAGCACCCGGCGGCGGACGACCTGCATCGGATTGGCCGGAGTGGCGCGGTAGAAGGGCTCCGCGGCCGGGGCCCGCCAGTCGATCACCAGCGGTTCGTAGTCCGCATCGCGGACCCCGATCCGCCCCACGTAGCGGATCTCGCCGTCGTTGCGGTCGAGCCGGCCGAACACCAGCCCCTCGTGCTCGGCGTCGAGCACGGCCAGCCGCTTGGCGGCCTGGAAGGCGAAGACGTCCCGCTCGTACAGGCCGGTGCCGTCCTCCTCGCGGACGTAGGACCCGCGGTCGGACTGAAAGAGCGACCGTCCGGCCCGGGCCACCTGGCGGGCGGATCGGGTGGCTTCGTCGAGCCGGCGGTACACCAGATCCACGTGCGCCTGCTCGATGGCCAGCTCACGTTCGACGTCGCTCGGATGGCCGTTCGACGAAACCCCGAGGCCCGTCGCGGTCTCCACGTCTGACAAGAAGGATGGTCCTCACCTGAGGGAAAAGGAACATCTGAGTATACGGAGTATCCGCCGCCGGCGGGGAAAACTGTGAACGGCTATGCGTTCGGGCTCAGCAGGTCATGGCAGGCGTACGAGGCCAGGGCCCCGGACAGGACCTGCTGGGCCGGACCGGGTCCCGCGGCGGACCAGGGCCCGGCCAGGAACAGCCCGGCGACCTCGCTGCTGATCGGCGGTCGCCGGGTCCAGCCCGGAAATCCCGGCCCGACCAGGCCGTACGCCGCGCTGGGCTGAGTTCGGCCGAAGTCGTGCACGGTGCACAGCGTGTGATCGGCCACCGGTCGGGTGTAGCTGACCACCGGTATCCCCTCCGGGGACAGGTCGACCTGCTCGCCGACCGGACCGGACGGTCGGTCGATCAGCCGATGGCTGATGGTCGGGGCCTGCGCCGGGAGGAGCGTGCGCAGGTCTCGACGGGTCCGCCGGAGAACGGCCGCCGGCAGCAGGGCCGACGTCGACCACGGGTCGACCGTGCTGATCACCGCGGCCGCCGGATGGTCGCCGTCCGGAGGTGCGGACGCCGGTGGCCCGCTCCGATTCGACCGTGATCGCCTCGACGGGCACGCCCGCACGGACCGTGACCTTGCGCAGCGCGAGTCGCGCCGTCAGGGCCTCGACCAGCACCGAGGAGCGCCCGGCGTCCTGGCCGATGGATCGAGCGCCGGGACGATCTGCCACCGGCCGAAGGTTCTCCAGATCCACAGCTCGACCGCCACCATGGCCGGGAGCTGTTCCGGGGTCGAGCCCAGCCGGTAGCCGACGCTGCGGACCAGCGCGGTGAGATGCGGGTGGGGCGCCGACGCGGCGAATTCGGCCAGGCTCCGGCGGCTCCAGAGCCGCCGGCGTACGGCCCGGGTGAGCTGGGCCGACCGGCCCAGCCGATCCCGGGGGTGGAGCTCGGCCTCGAGGCCGAGGGGCCGCAACGCCTGCCAGACGTCGCCGAGGGAGTCGATCAGGGTCGCGCCACCGCTCGGCGACGCCACCGCCGTACGCCGGTGGTCAGGGCCTCGAACGCCTCCCCGCGGTCGGTCGGCAGGCGCAGCTCGGAGCCGTCGGCAAAGTGGTAGACGGGCGGACCGGCGGGTTCGAGCGCGTATCCCATCCGGGTCAGCTCGGCCTCGAGCGGGCGTCCGCTCTTGCGGAACAGATCTCGCCACGGGGCCGGAAAGCCGAGCACGGCCGGCGCCCGGTCGACCAGGACCCCGGGCCGGAACTCGGTCGCCGCCCACAGCCCACCGAGGGATGAGGAGCGTTCGAAGAGCTCGACCGGGTGACCGTTCTTGGCCAGCCGGGCGGCGGCGGCCAGCCCGGCGAGGCCACCGCCGATCACCACCACGGGGTCGGCCATCAGCCGGCGATCGGGCAGCCGGTGACGAAGGCCGAGGGCCGCGGTTCCATGGATGAAGGGTAGTGACGTGCGGCTCCACCCTGCCGGACGAGGCCTAGGGTGACATCATGGCTGAACTCGAACCCGTCAATGAGTCCTGGACCCGGGCACTCTGCGTCGTCGCCCACCCCGATGATCTGGAATTCGGCGCGGCGGCGGCCGTCGCCCGCTGGACCGATCAGGGCAAGACCGTGGTGTACGCGATGGTGACCAGCGGGGAGGCGGGGATCGACGGCCTGCATCCCGACGAGGCGCGCCGGGTCCGGGAGGCCGAGCAGATCGAATCGGCCCGGATCGTCGGCGTCGACACCGTGGAGTTCCTCGGGCTGCCGGACGGTGTGCTCGAGTACGGCGTCGGCCTGCGGCGGGCGATCTGCGCCGTGGTCCGCAAGCACCGGCCCGAGATCGTGATCACCAACAACTTCCGCGACACCTGGGGTGGCGAGGCGCTCAATCAGGCCGATCACATCGCGACGGGCAAGGCCACCCTGGACGCGGCCCGGGACGCCGGCAACCGCTGGATCTTCAGCGAGCAACTGGTCGACGGCCTCGAGCCGTGGGGTGGGGTCGGAGCAGGTCTGGGCGGCCAGCTCGCCGGACGGCCGGCACGGGGTCGAGACCACGCAGACCTTCGATCGCGGCGTCGCCTCGCTCGCCGCCCACAAGGCCTACATCGACGGCCTCGGCTGGGAGAACTTCGATCCCGAGGAGTTCCTCGAGGGCGGCGCGCGTGCGGCCGGGACCAGGCTCGGCGTTCCGATGGCGACGAGCTTCGAGGTGTTCTCCCTGGGCTGGGGCGACTGAGCGCTTTTCGTGTCCTGAGCTGTCGAAGGACCGACATCTGCCCTTCGACAAGCTCAGCGGAGCGTCGACGGGGACACGTGACGACTCGGGTCCGGCGGTGCTTGACGAACTGTCACCGGCCTGGTGTACCTTTGGATCTGTTCGAACACGCGTTCTAAATCGGTGACCGGCATCCTGACTCCGGTGAACGCGTCGATGAACGCGTGTCGAAGCAGTGCGTGTTCGCGGCATGCACTCCAGGCTTGCCTCGATGCGGGTGGATCTCGACCCCCATCCGCATCGGGGCCGCCAACCCCGGGTCGAGCCGAAATCCGAAGGTGAGCAATCGACGAGGGGAACCTGTACCGGCATGGCCGAGTCTCGATTTTCCGTCGACCTGCAACGTGCCCGTACGGCCCTGGTCGAGGCAGAACTGGCCGAACGACCGAGTGATCGCTTCCTCGCGGCTCACCTGGCCGCGCTGCGCGTGGCTGCCACCATCTTGTCGTTCCGCGCTCATCCGGCGGCGAGCGCTCAGCGGACCGGGCCGCGCAACGCCTGGCGGTTGCTCGCCGACGTGGCGCCGGAGTTCGGCGAGTGGGCCGCCTTCTTCGCGGCGACCAAGGGCAAGCGGGACGCCGTCCACGCCGGCGCGACGGCGATCGTCACGGCCCGGGAGGCTGACGACCTGCTCCGCGACGCGCAGGCGTTCCTGGCGCTGGTGGAGCGCGCCGTGGCCCACCACGACCGGCAAGCACGCCGAGCGGAGCAGGGCGGCCCGGCCCTCCTGAAACCCGGTGGTCGCGGCGGACCGGCTCCGTCCACGACCGCACGCGCCATTAGGCTCGGGTGACACCCATCCCGAGGAGGACACGTTGGCCGAGATCCGCCGTCCGCGGTCGGTGTCCCAGAGCTTTCTGCTGGCTCTGCTCCGCTCGCAGCTCGACGGGTTGGTCCCCGGTGAATGGCGGCCGCTCGACATCGTCGATCTCGGCGGCGGCACCGGAGGCATCGCCAGCGCCCTCGCCGCCGACGGGCACCGGCTCACCGTGATCGACCCCAGTCCTGATGCGCTGGCCTCCCTCGAACGCCGCACCGCCGAATCGGGCCTGACCGGCCGGATGATCGGCCGCCAGGGCGACGCCGGTGACCTGGTCGCACTCGTCGGTCCCGGGCGGGTCGACGTCGTGCTGTGCCATCGGGTGCTCGAGGTGGTGGACTCGCCGAGCGAGGCACTGTCGGCGATGGCGCAGGTGCTGCGCCCCGGCGGAGTGCTGAGCCTGGTCGTCGCGCAGCGGCACGCCCTGGTGCTCACCCAGGCGCTGGCCGGCCACATCGCCCTGGCCCGGCGGACGCTCGCCGACAAGGGCCGGTTCGACCATGATCAACTCGTCCGGTTGGTCACCCGCGCCGGCTTCGTCGTCCGGACCAGCCACGGCATCGGGGCGATCGCCGATCACGTGCCCGAGTCACTGATCGAAGCCGAGCCGGGCGCGTACGCGGAACTGACCGCGCTGGAGGACGAGATCAGCACCGATCCCGCCTTCCGGGCGTTGGCGCCGCAGGTCCAGATCTTCGCCCAGACCGATTTCCCACTGAGCTTCTCCCGCTGAGGGCGATCGTCCGCTATCGTTATCGAACATAGATTCGATAGGAGCGGACATGACCACGCGCATCGTGATGCACGTCGACATGGACGCCTTCTACGCCTCGGTCGAGTTGCGCCGCCGACCGGAGCTGCGGGGCACACCGGTGATCGTCGGCGGCTCGCCACGAGGGGTGGTGCTCTCGGCCAGCTACGAGGCGCGCGCCCGCGGCGTACGGTCCGGCATGCCGTCGAACCAGGCCCGCCGGCTGGCGCCCAACGCCACCTTCATCAGCCCGGACTTCGACAGCTATTCGGCCGTGTCCAAGGCGATCGTCAAGGTCTTCGGCTCCGTCACCTCGATCGTGGAATCGGCCTCGATCGACGAGGCATTTCTGGACATCACCGGTTCGATCAGGATGCACGGCAGTCCCACCCAGATCGGGGAGCACGTGCGCGCCGTGGTGGCCGACGAGCAGCAGATCACCTGCTCGGTCGGCATCGGGCCGACGAAGTTCGTGGCGAAGGTCGCGTCGCGGGCCGCCAAGCCCGACGGGCTGGTCGAGGTGACGCCGGACCGGGTGGTCGACTTCCTGCACCCGATGCCGGTCGAAGCCATGTGGGGCGTCGGCCGGCCGACCGCGGAGAAGCTGCACCGGCTGGGGATCTTCACCGTGGGCGACCTCGCCCACACACCGCGGGGCGCGATGCGCCAGACGTTCGGTCCGCACGCCGGTGGCGGACTGATCGAACTCGCCTGGGGTCGCGACCCGCGACGGGTGGTGCCGATGGTGCCCGAGCGCAGCGTGGGTTCCCAGGAGACCTTCGGACGGGATACCTGCGAGCCCGAGGTGGTGAAGCGCGAGCTGCTGCGGATGGCCGACCGGACAGCCAGCCGGATGCGTAAGCAACGGATGCTCGGCCGGACCATCTCGATCTCGGTGCGGTTCGCCGACTTCACCGACCTGACCCGGTCAGCCACCATGCCGACGCCGACCGATGTCACCGAGGAGATCTACGCCGAGGCGGTCGCGCTGTACGACCGGCTCGGGCTCGGGCGGGCGCGGATCCGCCGGGTCGGGGTGCGGATGGAGCAACTCGTCGAGGTGAGCCGGGCCTACCGCCAGCCAAGGCTCACCGATCCGGAACGCGGCTGGCGGGAGGCCGACCAGGCCGTCGACGCGGCCGTGCGGAAGTTCGGTTCCGGAGCGGTGCAGCGGGCGGTGCTGGTCCGGGAACGGTCTGCTGTCCATGGGTTCGGGCATTCTGTTCCCGAGAGTCCTCGGGCCACCTAGACTGGACTCACATTCGCCCAAACCGGACGAACGGCATGTTGCACGACACCACATCGTGGTGGGTGGTCGGTATCCCAGATGGATCTGGCTCCTCTACATGGGTGAAGCGCGTATCATGACGGCACGCGTAGGACCGAGACGGTGGGAGGTGGCCGATGGCCCTCTCAGACGAGGAGCAGCGGCTTCTCGAGCAGATGGAAGCTGCACTTGCTGCTGATGACCCCAAGCTGGTGAACGCCTTGCGCGGCACCGGCGTCAGGCGGGTTCATCGTCGACGAGCGGCGATCGCCGGCGTCGGCTTCTTCGCCGGCCTCGCCCTGCTGGTCGCGGGGATCTCGATCAACCCCTTCCTCAGCGTTCTCGGCTTCGTGATCATGGTCGCGGCGGCCGTGACCGCGATCTACTCCTGGCAACACGTCGGCACCAGCGCCGACCCCGACATCGGCGGCGATCGCGCCAAGACCGCGCAAGGCTCCCGGAGCGGCGACAGCCAGGGATTCATGGACAAGATGGAAGAGCGCTGGCGCCGCCGGCGCGACGAAGGCTTCTAAGCCCTCCCAGACTCTCTCTTGACCTGCGGGTTCGACCCGCACTCGCTTCTCGTGTCGGTTTTGCACGGTCCGTGTGAAACCGCCGCCTACCGCGGCAAATTTCATGGGGTAAGCGCCGATTTCGCGCGGTAAGTGCACCGGGTCGCTACCGAGCGCGACTGTCGAGGCCGCCGATCAGCGTTCGGTACGCCGGCTGAACAGCGACCGCGGCACCACGAAGGCCAGCGCCCTCCGGAAACGACTCTGCGGCGCGGCGATGCCGTGGCGGATCTCCTCGGTGATCTCCGGCAAGCCGTCGGTGACCTTCTCGCCGGTCAGCGACCGGGCGTAGCGGGACCGCTCGACCAGGGTGGCGACGTGGCTCATCGACGCCGACTCGGCATCGTCCAGCCGGCTGCCGAGCTCGGTGCCGATGGCTCGCGGTGAGCCGGACGGCCAGCGCCCGCCGTAGTCGAGCACCGTGTCGCGGATCTCGGCCCAGGCGGCCTCGACCTGATCGGCCGGCAGTTCGTCGGGATCGAAGCGGGCGCTCCGGCGCCGGATCCGGATCGTCGCCGGGGCCGCGAGGATCAGCAGCAGCGAGCAGGCCGCTGGCAACGACCAGGACGGTTCTGGCGATCCGGCGACCCAGTCCGGGATCGGCCGTCGTCGGTGTGGTGGTCGGAGCCGCCGACGGGTCGGCGCTCTGCGACGCGGTGTTCTCGGTGGGCTCGGCGGACGGTTCTTCGGACGGATTCTCGCCCGGGTCGCTGCTCGGTCCGGACGGTCCACGAGGGAGCAGCGCCGGTGATCGAGGCCGGCGTCGGCTCGAAGCGCACCCAGCCGTAGCCGGCGAAGTACAGCTCGGGCCAGGCGTGCATGTCGCGGATCGACACCCGCCAGGAGTCGCCGTCGCGATCGCCCGGCAGGAAGCCGACCGACACCCGCGACGGGATCCCGACGACGCGGGCCATCATCGCCATCGCCGACGCGAACTGCTCGCAGTAGCCCTTGTGATCGCGGAGCAGGAAGTTCTCCAGCGCCTGATACCCGCTCCCGGGGAGCCGTTCGGTGCTGTAGCTGAACTCGCTGCTCCGCAGGTAGGCCTGGATCGCGGCCGCCTTCTCGGCCGGCGAATCCGCGTCGGCCGTCACCTTCTGAGCGAGATTGGTCAACGAATCGGGCAGATCGGACGGGATCGTCTCCGGTCACGTCGTCGTCCGCGGGGGTGCCGGCCGGCGCAGTCGCCAGGGCGGCGCCGTCGGGAGCGATGTCGACGCTCTCCACGCTGTAGCTCAACCGCCGCAGATCCTGGGACCGATTGTTGGCATTGACCACGACCAGGGAGTTGGCGTCAAAACGCCAGTCGCCGGCCACATCGAAGCTGCGTGGCGCGTACGGCATCGGCAGGTACTGCGAACCGAAGTCCAGCACCCTGATGGTCGTCGTGCGGCGAGGGCCGGGCTCACTGCTCACCCCGGGGACTTGCGTCAGGTTGCTGCCGCTGTTCAGCCGGATCTGCACGTTGCCCCAGCCCGCCGCCGACAGCTGAGGCAGCGAAGCCATCCGCAGATAGACCCCGCCGGGTCGCATCGGTCTCGATATTCGATCACCGTACGGTCGTCGGGCTGGTTGAGATTCCGCCGCAGGTCAAGGGTCGGGTCGGTCAACTGCAACGGACCGTTCCCGCCCGGCCCGTTGCCGAAGCCGAATCCCGGCAGCGCCAGGGTCGGCAGTGCGACCCCGAGCAGGATGGTCACCAGGACGGCCGGGATGGCGAGGAAGCCCGCCGCCCGCCAGACCACCGGCGTCGCGGCGCCGAATCCCTCGGCCGAGTCACGGGAGAGACCGCGGGTCCAGCGCGCTGTCGTGTTCAGACCTCCGGCGACCAGGATGGTCAGAAAGCCGGCGGCGATCAGCAGGAAGTTGAACACGCCCGTGTCGGTGCCCAGGCCGAGCGCGGGCACCAGGAACAGCGTCGCCGGCGGGGCGATCGACCAGGCCGGCCGATGCACGCCGGAGACCAGCAGATCGGTCATGATCATGATCAGGCAGATGGTCGTGACGAAGATCAAGGTCACGCCGTCGTTGGGCTCCATCGGTGATGCCTGGCTGCGCATGTGTTCGATGCCGTCCGCCCACAGGGCCGGATATCGCTGGAACCAGGGGAGGTCCAAGGTTCCCGACGGCGTCGGCATCGACAGGCTGAGCCCGACCGAGCAGACGACCATGATCACCACCTGGACGCCGAGCACCGCCGTGCTGCTCATCCGCGCCCGCCGCAGGGCGATGCTGACCGCCCCGATCATGATGATGGAGATCCAGCTGATCGGCAGGAAGCTGCGATCGGAGGTCAGCGGCAGAACGGTGATCGTGGCCAGGATCACCGAGATCATCACGGCGATGCCGTTGCGGTCCCCGGGACGCATCAGGCCGCCGTCAACAACTGCTCGAGGGCGGACCAGGCCTCGCTCACGCCCATCCCGCGGGGCACCTCGACGACCCGCCACTGGTTGTCCCGGAGGATCTGCATGGCCAGCTCGTGCTGCGCCCGTTGCCGCTCGCCGGCGGATTCGTCGGCGAAGGTGTCGACGTCCAGCACCATGGCGAGGCCGTACGCGCGATTTCGCCGCACCCGGAGCAGCGAGTTGGCATCCTCCGCACTCATCCGGCCCATGATGGCGATCACCAGTTGGCCGGGCCGGTCGACGGTGGCCGACTCCACGGCGTAGTGCATGGTGGTCGTCGAGCGCGGCCGCAGATCGGTCAGCCGGTTGACCACCAGTTCCTGGGACGCCGAACTGTGCTGACCCATCGATCCGGCGATGTGCAGCGGTCCGTCGGCTTCGTAGATCTCGATGCCGAAACCGTCGTCGAGGAAGTGGATCGCGATCGACGCCGCGGCCGAGATCGCCCACTCCATCGAGTTCTGCATGCCGCGCCCGGCGTGGGCCGCGGTCCGTGAATCGAGCATGATGCTGGCGCTCGGATCCCAGGCCTGCTCCTCGCGGCGCACCATCAGGTCGCCCCAGCGGGCCGTGGAGCGCCAGTGGATCCGGCGTACGTCGTCGCCCTGGCGGTACTCGCGGACGAGCGCGTCGTCCTGACCGACCACGCCGATCCGATGGGGGCGCGCCTCACCGGTGCTGCCCGCGCCGCCGGTCGCCCGGATCGTCGGCAGCGGCACGACTCGCGGCGTGACCATCACCTCGCTGGTCGCCACGAACTGCCGGTCCAGCTGGACCAGCCCGAACGGGTCGGAGGTGCGGACGGTCAGCGGCCCGGTCGAGAACCGACCCCGTACCCGGCCGAGCAGCGGATACTCCACCACCCGACGCCAGCTCTGATCGGCCTTGTCGACCAGGAACCTCGGCCGGCTGCCCAGTTCGCGTGGCACGACATCTTCCAGCAGCAGGATCGCCGCCGGGAGCCGGCCGTCCTGACCCAGGATGATCTGACCCTTCATCGGCGATCCGAGCGGCACCTGGGCCGGCTCGATCAACCGCTCACACGACATCCGGAGGCGGGCCCGCGACACGAGAATCGCCGCGACCACCGGCAGAGCGGCGAGCAGCAGGCCGAGCCGCATCACGTCGCGCTGGCCGGCGACCATCGCCACCAGCACCACGGCGATGCCGGCGATCAGAAAGATCCGGCCTCGTGCGGTCAGCAGTCGCCAGGGTTTCCTCATCTGCGGTCGGGGATGTGTACCGATTGGATGGCATGGGCGATGATGTCGGTCACCGTACGCCGGGCCAGTTGAGCGTCGGTCGACGGCAGCACCCGGTGCGCCAGCACCGAGACGCCCAGCGCGGCGATGTCGTCAGGGCTCACGTAGTCCCGGCCGGACAGCGCGGCGAAGGCTCGGCTGGCTCGCAGCAGTTGCAGGGTCGCCCGCGGTGAGGCGCCCAGCCGGAGATCGCGCGAGTTGCGGGTCGCATTGACGATCTGGACGAGGTAGTGCTTGACGGCCGGGCTGACGTAGACACCCTTCACCGCGTCCACCAGTCCGCGGATCGTCTTGCCGTCGGTCACCGGCTGCAGGGCGGCCAGCGGGTCGGTCGAGCCGTGCGACTCCAGCATGTCGAGCTCGGCGCTGGGCGTCGGATAACCCATCTGGATCCGGGCCATGAACCGGTCCCGCTGGGCCTCGGGGAGGGGATAGGTGCCCTCCATCTCGATCGGGTTCTGGGTGGCGACCACCATGAACGGCGCCTCGAGCAGGTAGGTCGTACCGTCCACGCTGACCTGGCGTTCCTCCATCGACTCCAGCAACGCCGACTGGGTCTTCGGCGACGCCCGGTTGATCTCGTCGCCGACCACGATGTTGGCGAAGATCCCACCGGGTTTGAACTCGAAGTCGCGGGTCTCCTGATTGAAGACCGAGACACCGGTGATGTCGGACGGCAGCAGGTCGGGGGTGAACTGCACCCGGCGGACCGTGCAGGCGATCGAGCGACCGAGCGACTTGGCCAGCATCGTCTTGCCCACGCCGGGGACGTCCTCGACGAGCAGGTGGCCCTCGGCCAGCAGCACGACCAGCGCCAGGTCCACCGAGCTGCGCTTGCCCTCGATGACGGTCTCGATGGCGGTCCGGACCCGACCCATCACCTGGACCACATCGCCGAGGGAATAGCTCTGCTGCCCGTCGCCGTCGACCCCGGTCACCTTCTCGTAACTCAGACTCACTGCCCCTCCGTGGTGTTTCTCGCTAGCTCACCCTACGTGCTCGGCCATGCCGATAGATCGACGATCAACACGCCCGTTCGGTTCGATCGACGGCGATCGGACGGCAAAGTGGAGGGAAGTGGAGTACAGTGGCGCGAAGTGGAGAACAGCGGACTTCAAGTGGGTAAGGAGGGTGGCCCGTGTTTCTCGGCACCCACACTCCCAAGCTCGACGAAAAAGGCCGTCTGATCCTCCCGGCGAAGTACCGAGACGAATTGTCTGACGGCCTGGTGATCACCCGCTTCCAGGAGCGATGCCTGGCCATCTGGCCGATCAAGACGTTCGTCGACGTGACCGAAGCCGTGAGGACCGCGTCCTCCAGCCAGCAGATCGTCCGCGACTACCAGCGCATGCTCGCGTCGGGAGCCTCGGACGACACTCCGGACAAGCAGGGGCGCATCACCATCCCGTCTCATCTGCGGGTGTATGCGGGGCTCGACAAGGACTGCGTGGTCGTGGGGGCGATCACCCGAGTCGAGGTCTGGGATGCCGGCGCATGGGAGCGGTACTCCGCCGAGAAGGAATCGGCGTACGCCGATCTGAACGAAACGGTGTTCCCCGGAATCTGAGGAACGTCGGCACGCACGAAGGCACGACAGCAAGGAACAGCAAGGAACAGCAAGGAACAGCACGGCTCGTGTAGTGAGGCTTCAACCCGCAGGTCTGACTCCCTGACACAACTTCCCCGGTGCCAGGCAGAAACTTCCCGCGGATCTCGGGTTGGAACCCCTTTACACGAGCACCGATTTCGGAAGGGTCGAGATGTCCGCACCTGAGGTCGACGGGCGCGCGAACGCGGGCCCCGCGAGCGGGCATCGGCGGATCCGCCACGAAGCACGGGACGGCATCTCGGTCGCCGCACTGTCGCTCGGCGCCTCGGTCGGCGTCACGTTCGCCCTCTGGGCGCTGTTGAGGTGGCTGGGGTGAGCGACGACGCGCAGCACCACCTGCCGGTGATGCTGACCGAGATCGTGGCGCTGCTGGCTCCGGCCCTGCAACCCGTCGAGTCCGGACCGCCGACCATCGTCGACTGCACCCTCGGCCTCGGCGGCCACGCCGAGGCACTGCTGGCCGCCTGCCCGGACGCCGTGCTGATCGGGCTGGACCGGGATCCCGCCGCACTGGCCTTGGCCGGGAAGCGCCTGGCACCGTTCGGCGATCGGGTTCAGCTGGTCGAAGCGGTCTACGACGAACTGCCCGAGGTCCTCGATCGACTGGGTCGGAGGAAAGTGCAGGGCGTCCTGTTGGACCTGGGCGTCTCCTCGATGCAGATCGACGATCCCCGGCGCGGTTTCGCGTACGCGCAGGATGCTCCACTCGACATGCGGATGGGCCGTCAGGAACTCACGGCGGCCGCGATCCTCAACACCTACTCGCGAGCCGAGCTGGCCTCCATCCTGCGGCGCTACGGCGAGGAGCGGTTCGCCGACCGGATCGCCCGGCGGATCGTCGCCGAGCGCGATCGCGAGCCGTTCACGACGTCGGGCCGGCTGGTGCAACTGCTCTACGACACCATCCCGATGGCCTCCCGCAAGACCGGCGGTCACCCCGCCAAGCGGACCTTCCAGGCCCTGCGGATCGAGGTCAACGACGAGCTGGCGGCCCTGGAGTCGGTGCTGCCGAGCGCGATCGCCGCGCTGGCGGTCGGTGGCCGGATCGCGGTGCTGGCGTACCACTCGCTGGAGGACCGGCTGGTCAAGCAGATCCTCAGCCATCGGGTCGCACGACCGGGCGCCTCGCGACCTGCCGGTGGTGCCGCCCGGGATGGGTCCGGAGCTGCGCCTGCTGACTCGGGGCGCCCAGCGCCCGAGCGCGGAGGAGGCGGCGGTCAATCCGCGGGCCGCCTCGGCGCGGCTCCGCGCGGCGGTCCGGATCGACGAACCCCTCAACCATCGCAACGCTTCGGAGGTGAGCGCGTGAGTGCGCTCTGGGCACCGATCACCGGCTGGCGAGAGGAGCGCGCCGCTCCGGCGCGAGCCCCGTTCCCGACTGCAAGCCGTCGCGCCGCCGGCCGCCCGGCTGGCCCGCTTTCCGTTCCTGCTGGTGCTGATCGGGGTGTTCGGCCTCGGCATGGCCGGACTCTTGATGCTGAACACGACGCTGCAGAACCAGGCGTTCCAGGCTCGTGCCCTCAACCGGCAGGCGACCGAACTGGCCTACGCCCAGGCCGATCTGGAGAACCGGCTGGATGCGGTGGCCGCGCCTCAGGAGATGGCCCGGCGGGCGTCGGCCTTCGGCATGCGACCCAATCCCTACCCGGCGTTCCTGGTGATGCCGAAGGGGAAGGTCATCGGCGATGCCGAGGCCCGTCACCGGGACCGAGGCCGAGACGCTGATCGTCAAGACCGCCGCCGAGCGGGCCGCGGACCGCGCCGCTGCGCTCGAGCGAAGGGCGGCCAGGGCGGCCGCGAAAGCCGCGAAGGAGAAGGCTGCTGCGGCCGCCGCCAAGCAGAGGGCCGCGGAGCAGGCAGCGAAGGCGAAGGCCGAGGCCGCGGCCAAGAAGGCGGCCGAGAAGAAGGCGCGGCCAAGAAAGCGGCGGCCAAGAAGGCCGCCGAACAGCGGGCGGCACGAGAGGGCGACAACTGATGGCCGAGCGACGCCCGCACCCGGTGGTCGGCAAGCAGTCGACCCGCCGGCTGCGGACCTCCGAGCCGGCCAACCGGCATCGCCCCAGCCGGACCGGCTCGTCCCCGCAACACGACCGTGGCGAACGGATCCTGCGTGACGGCACGGTCGTGCGGTCGCGCAAGACGGCTCCAGCCGCGGCCTGCTCCGCGCCGGCCTCGTCGCCGGCCCGGGAAGTTGCGGATCCCACTGGCCGCCCAGCCGCGCCGGCTGCATGCCCTGTTGCTCGTCGTCGCCATGGGTCTGTCCCTGTGCGCCGGTCGGCTCATCCAACTGCAGGGCTTCGACTCGGCCTCGTACGCCGCAGGCGACGCCTTGACGCGTACCCTGCCGCTGCTACCGGCGCGCGGACAGCTCACCGATCGCAACGGGCTGGTGCTCGCCTCGACCCAGCCGGCCGTGGCGGTGACGGCCGACCCGACGCTCACGGCACCGAAAGCGGCCGAGGTGGCGATGGTCCTGTCGGGCTATCTCGGCATGACCGAATTCGAGCTGATGCCGCTGCTCACCAAGCCCAACACGCACTTCGTCTACATCAAGAAGAAGGTTCCGGCGCTGACCTACAGTGCGCTCGCGGCCGATCTGGCCAAGCGCGGGATCTACGGCGTCTTCCGCGAGTCCGACCCGATCCGCACCTATCCGAACGGAGCCGTCGGCTCGTCGGTGGTCGGCTTCGTCGGTGCCGACGGGAAGGGCCAGGCCGGCCTGGAGCTCTCCTTCAACGCCGAGCTCAAAGGGGTCGAGGGCAAGGAGACCTACGAGAGCGCCCCGAACGGCGGCAAGATCCCGCTCGGCCGGAGCTCGGTGACGCCGGCCCAGAACGGCATCAGCATTCAGACCACCATCGACTCCGAGATCCAGTGGGCGATGGATCGGCTGCTGGCCGAGACGGTTCGCAAGGTCGATGCGGATTGGGCCGTCGCGGTGACCCTCGACGTCAAGTCCGGTCAGGTGCTGGCCATGGGCAATGCCCCGACCTTCGACTCGTCCAAGCCGCGGGGACAGCGAGGAGGAGGATCGCGGCAACCGGGCCGATCAGCGACCCGTACGAGCCGGGCAGCGTGGAGAAGATCCTCACCTCGGCCGCGCTGATCGATGCCGGCGTCGCCACGCCTTCGACCAGGGTCGAGGTGCCGAATCGGCTGCCCTCGGGCGCCGCTTCGATCAAGGACCACTTCGAGCACGAGGACCTGCGGTACAACATGCGCGGCGTGGTGTCGAACTCCTCCAACATCGGGATGGCGTTGCTCACCCGGCAGTTGGCCAAGCAGAAGCTGCATGACTACCTGGTCAGCTTCGGCCTCGGCGCTCCCACCGGCATCGAGCTGCCGGGCGAATCGGTGGGGATCGTGCCGCGCGCCGACATGCCCGACGGGCAGCGCGACCAGGTGGCGTTCGGCCAGGCCCTCTCGGTGACGGCGATCCAGGAGGCGGCGGCGATAGCCGGCATCGTCAACCACGGCGTGTACAACCCGCCGACGGTGATCAAGAGTGCCAAGGACGCGGCGGGGAATCCGGTCGACCTGGCCGATCGGCAACCGCGCCAGGTGATCTCGGCGAAGAGCTCGGCCAAGGTCCGTGATCTGATGCAGGCCGTGATCGACAGTCCGAACGGTCAGCGCAACCTCAAGCTGGAGAACTACCAGACCGGCGGCAAGACGGGCACGGCGCAGCGCGCCGACACCAAGTGCCACTGCTACAAGGGCTATGTGACGTCCTTCGTCGGGTTCGCGCCGCTCGACGATCCGCAGATCCTCACCTATGTGGTGATCTCGAATCCGCGGAAGGGCGACACCGGCACGACGACCGCCGCGCCGGTCTATCAGCAGATCATGAACATGGCCCTGCCGCGGTATTCCGTCGCCCCGAACGCCAAGGAGCACAAGCCGCTGCCGACGACGTGGTGAAAGCCCTCGTGGTGAGAGTGCGGGATATCCGCCCTGCCTCGCCGGATCACTCGATAACGTCGCTTCCGTGTCCGTTCCACCGGTGTCTGCGCTTCGGCCGCGTACCCGACAGCCCGTCAGCCTGAGCGAGCTGCTGGGCGGCGCCGTCGTCGACCGTCCGGTCGCACCAGCCCGTCAGCGGGATCACGCTCGATTCGCGACTGGTCAGTCCGGGCGATCTCTACGTCGCACTGCCCGGAACCCGGCACCACGGGGCCGACTTCGCCGCCGAGGCCGCCGAGGCCGGAGCCTCGGCGATCCTGACCGACACCGAGGGCGGTCGGGTCGCGGCCGCGCTGAGCATTCCGGTCGTGGTGGTCGACCAACCGCGCCGACTGATGGCCGGGCTGGCCGCGCAGATCTACGGTCGGCCCGCCCAGGCGATGACCATGTTCGCGGTCACCGGCACCAACGGCAAGACGACGACGACGTTCCTGCTGGAAGCGGCGCTCCGGGCCGTGGGCGTGCACACCGGGTTGATCGGCACCATCGGCTTCCGGCTGGACCAGACCCCGCTCGGCGGGGCCCGGACCACGGTGACCACGCCGGAGTCGACCGAGCTGCAGGCGCTGCTGGCCTTTCTGCGCGAGAACGGGGCCCAGGCGGTGCTGATGGAGGTCTCCTCCCATGCCCTCGTCCTCGGTCGGGCCGACGCGATCACCTTCGACGTGTCCGCGTTCACCAACCTGGGTCGCGACCACCTGGACTTCCACGGTGACGAGGAGACCTACTTCGAGGCCAAGGCCTCGCTCTTCACCGCGTCGCGCAGCCGGCAGGCGGTGATCAGCATCGACGATGCGCGCGGCCGGGAGCTGGCTGAGCGGATCCGGCGGGCGGGGGAGCTGCGGCTGACCACGGTCAGCCTGCACGAGCCGGCCGACTGGACCGCGGCGTACGAGGTGCGGTCCGACGGTCGTACGGCCGTCCAGGCCCGGCGTCGAGATCGCGCTCTCGACTTCAGCCTGAGCCTGCCCGGCGACTTCAACGTCCGGAACGCGCTGACCGCACTGGCGATGATCGAGGCCGCGGGCTTCGACGCCGAATCGGCGGCGGCCGGACTGGCCGATGCGGTGGTGCCGGGTCGGATGCAGCGGGTGGAGCTCGGCCCGGATGCGCCGGTGGTCTACGTCGACTTCGCCCATACGCCCCAGGCCGTGACCGCCTCCCTGGCCGTGGTCGGGACGTCGCCGCAGTCCGCCCGGCGGATCGTGGTGCTCGGGTGTGGTGGAGACCGCGACCCCGAGAAGCGCGGACCGATGGGTGCCGCCGCCGCCCGCGGCGCCGACGTGGTGATCGTCACCGACGACAATCCGCGGTCGGAGGACGCCGCGGCGATCCGGGCGCAGATCCTGGCCGGAGCCCGAGCCGCGGTGGCCGGGGAACACCTCGAACGCCGAGGTGGTCGACGGTGGCGACCGCCGGGCGGCCATCGGTCTGGCCCTGGAGGTCGCGCGGCCCGGGTGACGTCGTCGCCGTCCTGGGCAAAGGGCACGAGACGGGCCAGGAGGTCGCCGGCAAGGTGCTCCCGTTCGGCGATCCCGAGGTCGTCCACGAGCAGTGGGCCGCACGCCGGGTTGCTCGATGATCCCGCTGACCGTCGCCGAACTGGCCCGCGTTCTCGGCGGGCGGCTCACTGGCGAGGGCGACGCCGGCGTTGAGATCGGCTCGGTGACCGCCGACTCCAGGACCGTCGGACCCGGCTCGCTCTTCGTGGCGCTGACCGGCGGGCACGCGGACGGTCACGACTACGTACCCGGCGCGATGCGGGCCGGCGCTGCCGGCTGCCTGACGGCGCGTCCGGTCGAGGACGCGCTCTGCGTGGTGGTGGACGATCCGTTGCTCGGGTCTGGGCCGGCTCGCGCGGGAGCTTGGTCGACCGCGGCGTGGCCTGCCGGGCTCCAGGTCGTCGGGATCACCGGTTCACAGGGCAAGACCTCGACCAAGGACCTGCTGGCTCAGATCCTGGAGGCGGCCGGCCCGACCGTGGCGCCGCTGGGCAACCTGAACAACGAGATCGGCGTACCGCTGACGGTCAGCCGGATCGATCGGCAGACCCGGTTCCTGATCGCGGAGATGGGCGCCCGCGGCATCGGACACATCGCGTACCTCTGCGACATCGCCCCGCCCCGGGTCGGAGTCGTGCTCAACGTCGGCCACGCCCACGTGGGCGAGTTCGGCGGCCGGCCCGCCATCGCCCAGGCCAAGGGTGAGCTGGTCGATGCGCTGCCCGCGGACGGGGTCGCGGTGCTGAATGCCGACGATCCGCTGGTCTGGGCCATGCGATCGCGGACCTCGGCCCGACTGCTGGCCTTCTCCGACCACGCCGACCCGGGGGTTCCCGGGGTCTGGGCGACGAACCTGGTCAGCGGCGCGAACGGCTGCTATTCCTTCGCCCTGCACGCGCGGCCGGAGGCCGGACCTGAGGCTCAAGTCGAGGTTGAGCTTCAGGTCACCGGGCGGCACCAGGTCGGCAATGCGGCCGCGGCCGCGGCGGCGGCACTCGCTCTCGGGCTCGACCTCGAGGTCGTCGGATCGGCGCTCAGCGCGGCCGGGTCGCGGTCTCGCTGGCGGATGGAACTGCACCAGCGCGCCGACGGCGTGACGGTGATCAACGACGCCTACAACGCGAATCCGGACTCGATGCGGGCCGCCGTCGAGACCTTGGCCGAATTCGGGCGCCACGGGAGCCGCCGGACCTGGGCCGTCCTCGGCGACATGCTCGAGCTCGGTGACTCCGCCGGAGCCGAGCACGAGGCGATCGGGCGGTTCGTCGCCGAGCGGGGCATCGACCACCTGGTGGCGGTCGGCGAGCACGCGGAGCGGCTGGCCGGCGGCGCGGAGAGCGGCGACGGGCGGGCTTCGGTTCAGGCCTTCGACGCCAAGGCCGACGCGGTGGCCGCGGTGATCGCCGGTCTCGCCCCCGGCGACGTCGTCCTGGTCAAGGCCTCGCGTGGCCTAGCCTTGGACACCGTGGCCGACGACATCCTTGCTGCCGGCCCCCCACGCTCCGATCCTGAGCCGGCCTCGTGAAAGTCCCACCGGCGGAGCCGGACTCGTGAAGACCCCACCGGCGGGGCCGGGCTCGTGAAAACCATCGTCTTCGCCGGCTGCATCGCGCTGCTGGGCACCCTGCTCGGCACCCGGCTGGCGATCAAGGTGCTGGTCAAGAAGGGCTACGGCCAGCTGATCCGCGACGACGGGCCGACCTCCCACCACGTGAAGCGCGGCACGCCGACGATGGGTGGCCTGGTCATCATCGCGGCGGTGCTGCTCGGCTACGGGCTCAGCCACCTGATCACCTGGACCCCCCCGTCCGCGTCCGCGCTGCTGGTGCTGTTCTTGTTCGCCGGGCTCGGTGTGGTCGGCTTCCTCGACGACTTCATCAAGATCAGCAAGCAGCGCTCGCTGGGGCTGCGGAGCAAGGCCAAGATCGCCGGGCAGTCGATCGTGGCCATCCTGTTCGCCCTCGGCTCGCTGCAGTTCCCCGACGAACGCGGCGTGACCCCGGCCTCGCCGTACATCTCCTTCCTCCGCGACATCGAGTGGCTGCACCTGCCGGTGGTGCTGGTGATCATCTGGGTGATGCTGCTGATCGCCGCCGCGAGCAACGGCGTGAACCTCACCGACGGCCTCGACGGGTTGGCCTCGGGCGCCTGCGTGATGATCTTCGGCGCCTACACCCTGGTCAACATCTGGCAGTACAACCAGTCCTGCGCCTACACCGCATCGGCCGGGCCGAAGTGCTACGAGGTGCGCGACCCGTACGACCTCGCCGTGGTGGCGATCGCGCTGGCCGGAGCCTGCTTCGGCTTCCTGTGGTGGAATGCCGAGCCGGCCAAGATCTTCATGGGCGACACGGGCTCGCTGTCCCTGGGCGGCGCGCTCGCCGGCATGGCGATCTTCACCCGCACCGAACTGCTGCTGGTGATCTTGGGCGGCCTGCTGGTCATCGAGGTGATGTCGGTGATCCTGCAGGTCGGCTTCTTCAAGCTCACCAAGGGCCGGCGGCTGTTCAAGATGTCACCGATCCACCATCACTTCGAGCTGCTGAACTGGGCCCAGGTGACGATCGTGATGCGGTTCTGGATCATCGCCGGCCTCTTCGTCGCCGCCGGCCTGGGCATCTTCTACGCCGAATGGGTTGCCGGAACGTGATGGCTGTGTTGTCTGCTCGCTCTGTCATGGTCCTCGCTCCGCTCGGACGCGGTCCGGCGCTTCAGGCCGTCGGCTTCGTCACTCTTCGCGAGACGAAAAGCGTGTCTCGCTCATCGTTCCTCAGTCCGACGGCGCGCCGGACCGGTGCTTCCGACTCCGGAGCAGGCAGGTGACGGGGCCGAGCTGGCTGGCGACGCGGACGGGGCGTCGCCCTGGGACCAGGTGCACGTCGTGGTGGCGGGCATCGGGGTCTCCGGGTTCGCCGCCGCCGACGGGCTGCTGCAGTTCGGCGCCCGGGTCACCGTGCTCGACGATTCGGCGAGCTCGAGCAACGCCGAGAAGGGCACGCTGATCGAGGTGCTGGGCGGCACCGTCCGGCTCGGACCCGGCTCCACCGCCACGCTGCCCGCCGACGCCGACCTGGTCATCACCACCGGCTGGTCGCCGGCCGCGCCGCTGCTGGTGCAGGCCGCGGCCCGCGGGGTGCCGATCTGGAGCGAGGTCGAGCTGGCCTGGCGACTCAGCCGGCCGAACAAGATCATTCCGTGGCTCGGCGTGACCGGCACCAACGGCAAGACCACCACGACCCAGATGCTCGCATCGATGCTGGCCGCCGCCGGGCTGCGGACCGCCGCCGTGGGCAACATCGGCCGGCCGATCATGGAGATCGTCCTCGACCCGGAACCGTACGACGTGCTCGCCGTCGAGCTGTCCAGCCACCAGTTGCACTGGTCGAACTCGCTCGCCCTGCACTCGTCCGCGGTGCTGAACCTGCAGCCCGATCACCTCGAATGGCACGGCTCGTACCAGGCGTACGCCGATGCCAAGGCCAAGATCTATGCCGGAGTCCAGGCCAGCTGCGTCTACAACGTCGCCGACCCGGCCACCGAGCAGATGGTCGAGCAGGCCGAGGTCGTCGAGGGTGCCCGGGCCATCGGATTCACCCTCGGCATCCCGGCGCCGTCGATGCTCGGCATCGTCGACGACCTGCTGGTCGATCGCGCGTTCGTCGAACAGCGCCAGACCTCGGCCCTCGAGCTGGCGACGATCGCCGACGTCAGTCCGGCCGCACCGCACAACGTCGCCAATGCGCTGGCCGCGGCGGCGCTGGCCCGGTCGTACGGGGTGCCGGCGACGGCGGTCCGCGACGGGCTGCGCAACGTCACGGTGGGCGACCACAAGATCCAGCTCATCGCCGACCGATCGGGGATCCGCTGGATCGACGACTCCAAGGCCACCAACCCGCACGCGGCGGACGCCGCCCTGCGGGCTTTCGACTCCGTCATCTGGATCGCCGGTGGCCAGGCGAAGGGGACCACGTTCGACGAATTGATCATCAGCCATCGGGCCAAGCTGCGCGGCGCGGTGCTGCTCGGGGTGGATCGGGCGATCGTCGCCGAAGCCCTCGCTCGACACGCGCCCGAGGTCCCCACGACGATCATCGAGGCCACAGACACTAGTGCCATGGCGCAGGCCGTCGCGGCGGCTGCTTCCCTGGCCACGACCGGAGATGCAGTCCTGCTCGCCCCGGGGTGTGCCAGCAAGGACATGTACACCGACTACGCCGCCCGGGGCGACGCCTTCGCCGCCGCGGTACGCGAGCTGATCAAGGAGTGACAGACCCAGTGGCGACACTGACCCCTCCCCGGACCATCCGGTCGGACCGGCCGACGTCGACCCGTCAGGTGATCAACTGGCTCCGGGTCCTGCTGGACCGCCCACTGACCAGCTATCACCTGGTCCTCGGCTCGGTCTCGCTGCTGCTCATCGTCGGGGTGATGATGGTGCTGTCGGCGTCCAGTGTCAACGCGTACGTGAACTACGGGGACTCCTACTTCTACGTCAAGCGCCAGGTGGTCTTCCTGGTCGTCGGCGTGGTCGGCGCGATCGTGATCATGAAGTTGCCGTCCTCGGCGCTGCGGATGCTCGGCTGGTTCGGCATCGGGCTCGCCGCGGTGTTGTTGATCTTGACCTACACCCCGCTCGGCATCACGGTGAACGGCAACCGCAACTGGCTCTACCTTGGCTCGTCGCTGTTCTCGATCCAGCCCGCTGAGTTCGCCAAGCTGGCCATCGTCATCTGGGGTGCCCACATCCTGGCGCGCAAGCAACGCTGGCTGGACCGTCCCAAGCATCTGCTCATCCCGTTCCTGCCGGTGACCGGACTGTTGATCTTGCTGGTGCTCTTCCAGGGCGACGCCGGAACCGCGGTGGTGATGGCCGCCATCGTGGCCGGCATCTTGTGGATCGTCGGTGCGCCGATGCGGGTGCTCGGCGCCCTGGCCGGTGCCGGCGTCGCCGGGGTGATCGCGATCTTCGTCTCCTCCCCGGTCCGGATGCGGCGGCTGGCCGCGTTCCTGGATCCGACCGCAGACCTCGGCGGCGCCAACGACCAGGCCAACGCGGGGATGTTCGCGATCGCGTCGGGCGGTTGGTGGGGCGTCGGGCTCGGCGCCAGCCGGCAGAAGTGGGGCAGCTTGCCCGAGGCGCACACCGACTTCATCTTCGCGGTGCTCGGCGAGGAGTTCGGGCTGTTCGGCAGCCTCGTCGTCCTCGCGCTGATCGGCGTGCTCGGCTACGCCGGGATCCGGATCGCCACCCGCTCCGACGACCCGTTCGCCCGCTATGCCGCCGGCGGGGTGACGATCTGGTTCATGGTGCAGGCGCTGATCAACCTCGCCGTGGTGCTGCGGCTGCTGCCGATCGCCGGCGTACCGCTGCCGCTGGTCTCCTACGGCGGCTCGGCGCTGATCGCCAACCTGCTGGCCGTGGGGGTGCTGCTGGCCTGTGCGCGCCGGGAGCCGGCCGTCCGCAAGATGCTGGCCAAGAAGTCGATCCGGCCCAAGCCGCGGATGACGACCGTCGTCGGCTCGCGCTCGAGCCGCAACCCGCGATGAGCCGGTCGGACCGACCGGTCTCGATCGTGCTGGCCGGCGGCGGAACGGCCGGGCACACGTCGCCGTTGATCGCGACCGCGCAGGAGTTGCGCCGGCTGGCGCCCGACCACCGGTTGACCGCAGTCGGCACCGCGCGCGGCCTGGAGACCACGGTGGTGCCGGCCGCCGGGCTGGAGCTCGAGCTGATCCCGCCGGTGCCGATGCCGCGCCGGCCCGGCCGGGACCTGCTGCTCGTCGGGCCGCGCCTCGTCCAGGCCGATCAACGCGACCATCCGGCTGCTCCGGCACCTCGAGGCCGACGTGGTGCTCGGCTTCGGCGGGTACGTGTCCACCCCGGCCTACCTGGCCGCCCGCCGGCTCGGCATCCCGATCGTCGTCCACGAACAGAACGTGCTGCCGGGACTGGCCAACAAGCTCGCGGCCCGGATCACCCCGCACGTCTACACGTCGTTCCCGCAGACCCCGCTGCCGCACGCCAGTTGCATCGGGCTGCCGCTGCGCCGCGGCATCGCCGATCTCGATCGCGCGGCGCTGCGCGACCAGGCCCGGGAAGGGTTCGGGCTGGCGCCGGGCCTCCCGACCGTGCTGGTCAGCGGCGGATCCCAGGGCGCGATGAGCATCAACAACGCCGTGCTCGGCGCCCGCGATCGGCTGCTGGCGGCGGGGATCCAACTGCTGCACGTGGTGGGTCCGAAGAATCTCTCGGCCGAGACCACGCGCACGGTGGACGCCGGGACCGGGGCGGTCTACGCGCCGCTCGGCTATGTCGAGCAGATGGAACTCGCCTACGCGGCCGCGGACCTGATGCTGGGTCGTTGCGGGGCCGGCACGGTGCTGGAGACCGCCGCGGTCGGGCTGCCGGCCGTGTTCGTGCCCTACCCGCACGGCAACGGCGAGCAGGCCCGCAACGCCGAACTGGTGGTGAAGGTCGGTGGCGGACTGTTGCTGGCCGACGCGGACTGCACTCCCGAATGGGTGGCGAACGAGATCCCGGCGCTCATCCACCATCCGGACCGGCTCGCCGGAATGACCGAGGCCCTGCACGGTGTTGCCCGAGGCGACGCGGCAACCGTGCTGGCGTCGCGCGTTCTGGAGGTGCAGCACTGATGGGCTTGGTCTCGACGGTCGAACTGCCGGCGCTGGCCGAGCTGGACCCGGTGCACTTCATCGCCATCGGGGGATCGGGGATGAACGGGATCGCGTCGATGATGGTCGCCGCCGGGTTGCGGGTGAGCGGCAGCGACCGGCAGGACTCGAAGTACCTGCAGTCGCTGGCGGCCCAGGGCGCCCGGGTGCACGTCGGCCATCGGGCCGAGCAGCTCGGGGACGCGCGGACGGTCGTCGCCTCATCGGCCATCCGGGAGGACAATCCCGAGCTCGCCGAGGCGCGCCGGCGAGGGCTGCGGGTGCTGCACCGCAGCGCGGCGCTCGGATCGCTGATGCTCGGCCGGCGGGGGGTCGCGGTGGCCGGTACGCACGGCAAGACCACCACGACCGCGATGATCTCGTCGGTGCTGAGCGGCTGCGGGTTCGACCCGTCGTTCGTCATCGGAGGCGCACTCACCGGTTCGTCGACCGGCGGCCACCTGGGCGGTGGCGACGTGATGGTCGTCGAGGCCGACGAGAGCGACGGCTCCTTCCTGCAGTACCCCGCCGAGGTCGCGGTGGTGACCAACGTCGATCCCGATCATCTGAGCAACTGGGGGACGGCGCAGAACTACGCCGACGGCTTCCTGCGGTTCGCCACCGGTGACCAGGTCGCGCTGCTGGTGGTCAGTGCCGATGATCCCGGAGCGGTCGAGCTGACCCGGCGGGTTCGGGACCTCGACCGCCAGGGCCTCACGGTGATCACCTTCGGCGAGTCCGACCACGCCGACGTACGGATCCTCGACGCGTCCTTCGCCGGCACCGGATCGAGGTTCGAGCTCCGGCAGGCCAGCAGCGGCGGCAGCGTGGCGATGTCGGTGCCGGGCCACTACAACGTGCTCAACGCCGCGGCGGCGTACGCGGTGGCCACCTGGCTCGGGGCCGACGAGGCGGCGGTGCGGCGGCAGCTGTCCGCGTACGGCGGCACGTACCGGCGATTCCAGCTGGTCGGCACCGTCGACGGCATCCGCGTCTTCGACGACTACGCCCACCACCCGACCGAGGTGCTGAACACGCTGATCGCGGCCCGGACCGGCGTCGGGGAGGGCCGGGTCGTCGTCTGCTTCCAGCCGCATCTCTATACCCGTACTCGAGACTTCTGGGCCGAGCTGGCTCAGGCGCTCGAGATCGCGGACGAAGCGATCGTGATGGATGTCTGTGGCGACCGGGAGGATCCGATCGCCGGGCATCGACGGTGCGATCGGTGGCCGACGCCGTCCGGCCCGGCACCGCGCACGTCACCTACGTCCCCGGCTGGGACGACGCGGCTCCGACGGTGGCCGGCATCGCCCGGCCCGGTGATCTGGTGATCACGGTCGGCTGCGGTGACGTCACCAAGGTCGCACCGCTGATCGTCGCCGAGCTGGAGCACCGAGGCGCAGCGAAAGGCTGGAGGAGCCTGATGAGTTCTACCGCGACCGCGACCCGACCGGTCGGACCACCTCCACCGGACACCGACCCGGCCCCGCCGACCGGATCGCGTCGGCGGGGTCTGATCAGGCTGGCCATCGTGCTCCTGGTGATGGCGCTGATCGCGGGCGTCGTCTGGCTCGGCTTCTTCTCGGCGGCGTTGAGCGCGCGGGAGGTGACCGTACGAGGACTGCACGACCTGAGTGCCGAGGAGGTCAGGGCGGCCGCCGTCGTGCCGCTCGGCCGGCCGATGCTGCGCCAGGACATCGACGCCATCGCCGCCCGCGCGGCGTCGCTGCCGGCCGTCCAGTCGGCATCGGTCGCCCGCGACTTTCCGAACACGATCGCGATCAGCGTCGTCGAGCGGCGGCCGCTGCTGGCCGTCCGGCAGCCTGGCGGCTACCTGCTGGTCGACAAGTTCGGCGTGGGCTATCAGCTGAAGTCCGTCCGTGCCCGACGGGGTGTCGGTGGTCGATGCCAATCCCGACGACCGGCCGCTGCTCGCCGACCTCGGCACGGTGGCCTCGGCGCTGCCGGCCAAGCTCAGCTCGCGGCTGATCACCATCCGCGCGAGCGGCCGCGACGACATCAACCTGGTGCTGAAATCGGGACTGACCGTGCACTGGGGCGATTCGTCGGAGTCGAAGTTGAAGGCCGACATCGTCACCGTCCTGCTGAAGAAGCGTCCGAAGAACCGCGATCGACGTGTCCAGCCCGCACAACCCCACGACCCGTTAGCAGCGCTCCAGACTCGTTACCCGGCCCCTCAAGCTGAACTTGACCTAGAGCAATAACGTGACATTGGCGAGATGTGGGCGTGTCACTTCGCCACGCTGTGGACACTGCCGTGACCATCTCGTAGCCTCGTCGCAGGTCGCACTAATCCCACCCCCACCCCTTCCCCGTTGAGTAGAGGTTGAGAGTCTGCGCGTCCGACATCGAACCCGAGGCACGAACGAAGGAAGAGGCGGAACCCGTGGTCTCTGCATCACAGAACTACCTGGCGATCATCAAGGTCGTCGGGGTTGGCGGCGGTGGCGTGAATGCCGTCAACCGAATGATCGAAGCCGGCCTTCGGGGGGTCGAATTCATCGCGGTGAACACCGATGCGCAGGCGTTGCTGATGAGCGACGCAGACGTCAAGCTCGACATCGGCCGTGAGCTGACGCGAGGTCTTGGCGCCGGCGCCGACCCGGACAAGGGACGGCAGGCGGCCGAGGATCACGCCCAGGACATCGAGGACGCGCTCAAGGGCGCCGACATGGTCTTCGTGACGGCCGGCGAAGGTGGCGGCACCGGCACCGGCGGCGCGCCGATCGTGGCTCGGATCGCCCGGGCGCTGGGGGCGCTGACCATCGGCGTGGTCACCCGGCCGTTCTCCTTCGAGGGCAAGCGGCGCGCCTCGCAGGCGGAAGCGGGCATTGCCGGCTTGCGCGAGGAGGTCGACACGCTGATCGTGATCCCCAACGACAAACTGCTGCAGATGATCGACCAGCACATCGCGATCCTGGACGCGTTCAAGCAGGCCGACCAGGTGCTGATGCAGGGCGTCTCGGGGATCACCGACCTGATCACCACGCCCGGCCTGATCAACCTGGACTTCGCCGACGTCAAGGCCGTGATGTCCAACGCCGGGTCGGCGCTGATGGGCATCGGCTCGGCCCGCGGCGAGGACCGAGCCCGAGCCGCCGCCGAGATGGCCGTCTCGTCGCCGCTGCTCGAGGCCAGCATCGACGGCGCCCACGGCGTCCTGCTGTCGATCGCCGGTGGCTCCGATCTCGGCCTGTTCGAGGTGTCGGCCGCGGCGAACCTGATCCAGGGCGCGGCGCACGAGGACGCCAACATCATCTTCGGCACGGTGATCGACGACGCTCTCGGCGACGAGGTGCGGGTGACCGTGATCGCCGCCGGCTTCGAGGGCGGTCAGCCGCCGCGCCGGCAGACCGGGATCAGCCGGTCGGCCGACCTGCGCAGCCAGTCCGCGCGTCCGATCTCACCGCCGCCGATCCGGCTCCGTCGACGCAGCCGGTCGCCAAACGGGCCGAACCCTCCGCGCCGGCGACGAATGATCAACCGAGCCGGCCCGCGCCGTCTCCGCATCTATCGCTCCTCGGCGCCGGTCGAGGACGACGATCTCGACGTGCCGGACTTTCTGAAGTAGCAGGACGCGGGTCATCGCGGGGGTTCTGGGCGCAGCCGTCCAACTCCCCGCCGACCCGGTGTGCTCGGCGGCGTTTCGCTCCTCTGGATCGACTGACGCCGGGCGGTAATCTCAGGCGCAGGCGGGCGCTGACCAGTGCCCGCGCGGCACAGACGGTGAGGGTTGTGAAATGGCGGAACGACTGAAGCGAGCGGCGGCGTGGCTGGGCTTGGTCACCGATGACCGCTACGCCGAATACGACGACGCCGAATCCCAGGAGTTGACCGAGGGCCTCAGTCGCGAGGAGATGATCGGCTCCAATGCGGCGCAGCCCGCGGGAACGCCCGCCGGCCCGGACAAGGCGGCGAACGTCACCCCGTTGGAGCCGCGCCGCTCGGCCGCATCCGCTCCGGCAACGCCCACGCCCACCCCGCCCGCCTCTCACCCACGGATGGCTGATGTGTCCCGGATCATCACTGTGCACCCCCGGACCTACAACGAGGCGCGCACCATCGGCGAGCACTTCCGCGACGGCGTGCCGGTCATCATGAACCTCTCCGAGATGGAAGACGTCGACGCGAAGCGGCTGGTGGATTTCGCCGCCGGCCTGATCTTCGGTCTGCGCGGGACCATCGAGCGGGTCACCACCAAGGTCTTCCTCCTCTCCCCACACAATGTCACCGTGGCGGCCGAGGACCGGGAACGCATTGCGGCGGGCGGTTTCTTCAACCAGAGTTGAGCGGTGGGCGGGTCGTGCTGTGCAGTCCGGCTCGCGGCATGCAACTGGCGATTGTGCTGACGTCGTACGCTGGTGACCTCAGACGTCGAAGAGGAAGCTTTGGGGATCGATCGTGTACGTGGTGGGACTTCTCATCGACAAGGTCCTGTGGATCTTCCTGCTCATCCTCTTCGCGCGAATGATCCTGTCCTGGGTGCCCGTCCTGGTGCGCGACTGGCAGCCGCGTGGCCCGATGCTGGTGTTCGCCGAGATCATCTATTCGATCACCGATCCACCCCTGCGCCTGCTGCGCAAGGTGCTGCGACCCGTACGCGTGGGCAACATGATGCTCGACCTGGCGTTCATCGGGCTGGCGATCCTGGTCAGCATCCTGATGCAGATCAATGCGAGCATCTTTTTTCGCTCGTAGCGCCGGCCGGGCGAGATTCCCGCGACAATGTGTGCTCCCTACGCAAATTCGGTACGGTAGTGCGGATGGGTGAACGCCCGTCGCGGAAGTTCCATGAGATTACACGAGGTGAACGATGACGCTGTCATTGGACGATGTTCGCAATAAGCGGTTCCGAATGGCCCGCAAGTCCGGCTATGAGGTCTTGGAGGTCGACGAGTTCGTCGACGAGGTCGAAGAGAGCTTCGCCCAGCTCATCGAGGAGAACCAGAACCTGAAGAAGCAGGTCGAGTCCCTCAAGACGTCCTCGCCCGCTCCTTCCGCCGCCGCGACGGCGCCACAGCCGGAAGCGCAGACCGCACCCCAGCAGCCTTCGCCGCAGCCGCCGCCGGCCCAGCCGCAGCAGAGCCTTCGCGCCTCCGCGCCGAACGCCATCGTGGTCACCACCGGCAAGGAGGCCAGCTCGGCCGTCGTCCGGCTGGTCGAGATGTCGACCGAGCAGGCCGAGCGCCTGGTCGACGAGGCCAACGAGGATGCCAACCGGATCCGCGAGGAAGCCAACCGGACGGCCCACCAGGTCACCACCGACGCCCGCACCCGCGCCGAGCGCGTCGAGTCCGAGGCCCGGATCAACGCCGAGCGGATGCAGGCCGATGCGCTCGGCCGGGCCGAGACGCTGGATCGGGAGATCGAGACCCGGCGCGGCGAGATGTTCGGCGACCTGGAGAAGCAGCGTGACGACCTCACCGCGACCGTCTCCGCCCTGCGCACCTTCGAGTCGACCTACCGCTCCAATCTGACCAGTCACCTGCGCAGCCAGATCGAGTCGCTGGAGTCCGGCCGGGCCGAGCCCTCCGAGGTGCCCGACGTCGTACGCGATCTCCCGACCGATACGAACGGCGACAACAACAATTCGGGCAACGATGGCGACGGTCTCCGCACCGGCCGAGCGGGACGAGGCCACGACTCTCGGTGGGGGCAGCCCGACCAGCAACACGCCGCGGCTGGACGCGCTGCTCGGCGATCAGCGCTGAGGCCGCACCACCGCACGCAGCTCATCCGTCAGGGCCCGCCTCGTGCGGGCCCTGACGGCTGTTCGGGGCGCGTAGGCCACAATTCGGTCCAAAACAGCGCGTCTCGTTGAAGAAAGTGCTTTTGCCATCTAGGGTCTCTGCGACCCTTCAGTGTCCGTCGGCTTGTGAGAGATGGGAATCCAATGACCACCGCGAAGGCGAGCGCCGACGAGGCGTCCGCAACCGAGAACGGCAGTCGGAATACGACGACCCGCAATACCCCCGCGAAGTCCGCCCCGGCCGTTCACGCGGTGCCCGTGGAGCACCCGGACAAGCCGCTGAAGCCGATCAACGCAAGGTCCTTGCCGGTACGCCCCGGAGAGGATCCGTGGACCAAGGCCGAGCTCAATGAGGTCAGGACGACCCTGACCGAGGACATCGCCCGATTCGAGAGCCAGATCGAGATCTCCACCGCCGAGCTCGTCGGCCTGCTCCGGGACGGCACGGAGGGAGCCGGTCGCGATCCGGCTGACGTCGGCTCGGCCAACTTCGAGCGGGACGCCGAGATGTCGCTGGCCAACAACGCCCGCGAGATGCTCGACCAGTCGAAGCTCGCCCTCCGGCACATCGACCTCGGTACCTACGGAAGCTGCGACAACTGCGGCCAGCCGATCGGCAAGGGACGCCTCCAGGCGTTCCCGCGGGCGACGCTCTGCGTCACCTGCAAGCAGCGCGAGGAACGTCGATAGCCCCATCGGAGGCTCCAGCCACGTCGGATTCGACGCGGCTGCGGTTGGTCTTCGCGGCTGTGATGGTCGGCGGCCTGACCATCGACATCGTCACCAAGATCATCGCCGTGGACCGGCTCGAACCGGCGGCGCCGGTTCGGCTGCTCGGTGGCTTGCTGACCCTGCGGTTGATCAGGAACCCGGGCGCCGCCTTCAGTCAGGGTGAGAACTTCACCCCGGTGTTCGCGATCGCGGCGATCGGTGTGCTGCTGTTCGTGATCTTGAGACTGGTGCCGAAGCTCGGCCATCTCGGCTGGGCGGTCGCCCTGGGTCTGCTCTGTGCCGGGGTCTCCGGCAACCTGACCGACCGGCTGTTCCGGCGGCCGGGCGTCCTCCGCGGCCACGTGGTGGACTTCTTCCAGCTGCCACACTTCGCGATCTTCAACGTGGCGGACATGTGCATCACCGCGGCCGCGGTGATGATCATGATCTTGGCGGTGATCAAGAACGTCGCGGTCACCGGCGAACGCTATGTCCGGGCCAAACCGGAGCCGAAGACCACGCTGAAGCCCGACGATGGCTGATTCGAAGGTCGTCCTGGTGCCCGACGGTCTGGACGGCGAACGGGTCGACGCCGCGGTCGCCCGGATGCTCGGCCTGTCCCGGAGCCGGATCGCCGACTTGATCGCCGCCGGTCTGGTGCGTCCACGACGGCTCGCCGGTCAGCAAGTCCGATCGGGTGCGAGCCGGGGCCATGCTCGAGGTCGAATTCGACGAGCGGGCCACGACGGCCACCGTGCTGCCGCAACTGGTGCCGGGCATCCGCATCGTGCACGACGACGACGACATCGTGGTGATCGACAAGCCGGTCGGAGTCGCGGCCCATCCGAGCCTCGGCTGGCAGGGCCCGGATGTGCTCGGCCATCTGGCCGGTGCCGGCTTCCGGATCTCCACCTCCGGCGTGCCGGAACGTCGCGGCATCGTGCAGCGGCTGGACGTCGGCACCTCGGGTCTGATGGTCGTCGCGAAGAGCGAGATCGCGTACACGATCTTGAAACGGGCCTTCAAGTCGCGCTCGGTCGACAAGATCTACCACACCCTGGTGCAGGGCCATCCCGATCCGTTCACCGGCACCATCGATGCGCCGATCGGGCGGCATCCCGGGGCCGACTACAAGATGGCGATCATCGACGGCGGACGGCACAGCGTCACCCACTACGACACGCTGGACGCGTTCGTCGGGACGACGCTGCTCGAGGTCACCCTGGAGACCGGCCGGACCCACCAGATCCGGGTCCACATGGCGGCGATCAAACACCCGTGCGTGGGCGATCCGACCTACGGCGCCGATCCGGTCATGGCCGCGCGACTGGGCCTGGAACGCCAGTGGTTGCACGCGGTCCGGCTGGGCTTCGTCCACCCCACCAGCGGTGACCAGGTGTCGTTCACGTCGCCGTACCCGGCTGACCTGCAACACGCCCTGGAACTGGTGCAGCGGCACTAACGCAGATACGGCAGATTACGACAGCCCGACTGAGTCGAGCAGCAGCGCGCTGCCGATGAGCCCGCCGACGGCCCCTGCCTGCATCGGGAGCGATCAGTGAACCAGTCGTCGAAGTGGTTCCCCACGGCCCGGACAACTTCGCTAGGGTCAGTCCGTGCGTAGAGCCAAGATTGTCTGCACGCTCGGGCCCGCCTCGTCGGCCCCGGAGCGTCTCATCGAGCTGGTCAAGGCCGGTATGGATGTCGCCCGGCTGAATATGAGCCACGGCGACTATGCCGATCATGAGAAGAACCTGCAGAACGTGCGCGAGGCGTCCCGGGTGGTCGGCCGCCCGGTGGGCGTGCTCGCCGATCTCCAGGGGCCCAAGATCCGGCTCGGCCGCTTCGCGTCCGGCAAGGAGACGCTGGTGAACGGGGCGACGTTCACGATCACCGTCGACGACATCGACGGCACCGTGGATCGCTGCTCCACCACGTACAAGGGTCTGCCCGGTGACGTCAAGGCCGGCGACCTGATCTTGATCGACGACGGCCGGCTCACGTTGCAGGCGACCGAGGTGACCGACACCGACGTGATCACCGAGGTCGTGGTCGGCGGTCCGGTCAGCAACAACAAGGGCATCAACCTGCCCGGCGTGGCGGTCAGCGTGCCGGCGATGAGCGAGAAGGACACCGAGGACCTGCGGTGGGCGCTGCGGAACGGCGTCGACATGGTCGCGCTGTCCTTCGTCCGCAGTGCCGCCGACATCGAGATCGTGCACCAGATCATGGACGAGGTCGGACGCCGCGTCCCGGTGATCGCCAAGCTGGAGAAGCCGCAGGCCGTCGAGAACCTCGACGAGATCATCGACGCGTTCGACGCCTTCATGGTGGCCCGGGGCGATCTCGGCGTGGAGCTTCCGCTCGAAGAGGTGCCGCTGGTCCAGAAGAAGATCGTCTCGGCGGCCCGCCGCTGGGCCAAGCCGGTGATCGTGGCGACCCAGATGCTGGAGTCGATGATCTCCGCGCCGCGACCGACCCGCGCCGAGGCCTCCGATGTCGCGAACGCGATCCTGGACGGCGCCGACGCGGTGATGCTCTCCGGCGAGACGAGCGTCGGCGAGTATCCGGTGGTCACCGTGCGAGACGATGGCCCGGATCGTGGAGAACACCGAGGCGCACGGTCTGGACCGGATGGCCGACATCGCCTGGGACCCGCACACCACCAGCGGGGTGATCACCCTGGCCGCAGCCGAGGTCGGCGCCCGGATCGAAGCCAAGTTCCTGGTCACCTTCACCACCTCGGGCGACTCGGCCCGACGGCTGTCCCGGCTCCGCTCGCCGATCCCGATCCTGGCCTTCACCCCCGTCGAGCAGACCCGTGCCGCGATGACCCTCAACTGGGGCGTGGAGTCCCTGCTGGTGCCGATGGTCGGCCACACCGACGACATGATCCGCCAGGTCGACAAGGCCCTCGCCGACTCCGGGATGACCGTCGAAGGCGATCGCGTGGTGATCGTCGCCGGGTCGCCGCCCGGCGTCGCCGGCCACACCAACATGATCCGGGTCCGCCGGATCGGCGCGCCGCTCTAGCTTTGGGCTGCGTCGCGCACGCGCGCGCAAGTCGCGATCCGAAATACGTGCCCTGAGCTTGCCGAAGGGGGCCGGCCGCCAACAGTCGGTTTTGCACGGACCGTGTTAAACCGTCGCCTACCGCGGCAAATTTGATGCGGTAGGCGACCATTTGCCACGGTCAGATGACGTGGAAGGTCCTCGAAGGATGACGCCGCCTGCACCGGCGTCGCAAACCCTGTCTGCCTCGAGGAGACCGACGGCAACCGGGCCCTGCAACTCAGTTGGATGCATCGAGTGCCGCACCGGCTCCGGTCAGCGTCCGTGGTTGTGCATCACGTGCTTGGTGCGGGAGTAGTCGTCAAGCGCGTAGAGGGACAGGTCGCGGCCGTAGCCGGAGCCTTTGAAGCCGCCCCAGGGGGCTTCGGTGGCCAGGACGAGGTGGGAGTTGACCCAGACGGTGCCGAAGTCGAGTTGGTTGGGGAGATCGAGTCCGCGGCGGGCGTTCTCGGTGAACACCGAGGCGGCCAGCCCGTAGGGGACCTCGTTGGCCCGGCGGACGGCTTCGTCCTCTTCCTCGAAGGTCTCCACGGTGATCACCGGGCCGAAGATCTCCTCGCGGGCGCACTCGGCGTCGCCGGGTACGTCGATCAGCACCGTCGGCGGGATGAAGTAGCCGGGGCCGTCGAGCGGAGCGCCGCCCACGGCCGCCTTGATGCCGGCCGCGGCGGCCCGCTCCAGGAATCCCGAGACCCGGTCGAAGTGCGCCTTGGACACCATCGGCCCGATCTCGACGTCGTCGCCGGCGCCGGGCTCGCCCACGACCAGGGTGGACACCTCGCGGACCAGGTGGTCGACGAACTCCTCGGCCACCGACGAGTGCACCAGCACCCGGCAGCCCGCGCCGCACTCCTGACCGGAGTTCCAGTAGCCGGCCGCCCGCAGCGAGGTCGCCGCGGCGGCCAGGTCGGCGTCGGCGAACACCAGCACCGGCGCCTTGCCGCCGAGCTCGAGGTGGACCCGCTTCAGCGACTCCGCGGCCGCTTTGGCCACCGCGCGGCCGCTGGCCACCGAACCGGTCAACGCGATCATGTCGATGTCCGGGTGCGTGGACAGCCGACCGCCGACCTCGGGGCCGTAGCCGGTGACGATGTTCAACACCCCGGCCGGCAGCAGGTCGGCGACCAGTTCGGCGAACTTCAGCGTGGTCAGCGGGGTCTGCTCCGACGGCTTCAACACCACCGTGTTGCCGGCGGCCAGGATCGGCGCCAGCTTCCAGGCCGCCATCAGCAGCGGATAATTCCACGGCGTGACCACGCCGATGACGCCGAGCGGTTCGCGGATGATCACCGACAGGTGATCCGCGGTGTAGTCGGCGGCGGCCTGGGAGGTGATGGAGCGGGCCGCTCCGGCCATGAACCGGAAGGTGTCGACGGTGCTGGAGACGTCGTCTTGGGAGACGGCGTTCGGTTTGCCGGCGTTGACCGACTCCAGCCGCTCCAACAGGTTGGCGTTCTGCTCGACCCGGTCGGCGATCGCCAGCAGGACCGCCCCTCGCTCCTTGGGCGTCAGCGCGCCCCAGGCCGGCTGTGCGGCCCGGGCAGCGGTGACCGCCACGTCCACGTCGGCCGCGGTGCCCTCCGGCACGCGGGCGAACACCGACCCGTTGCACGGATCGACGACGTCGATGAACCTGCCCGACGAACCGGCTCGGAACTCGCCGTTGATGAAGTGCTGGTCGGGCGGCAGATCACCGGCGGCGAGCAGCGCGGGACCCTCGCTGCGCCGGATCTTGGTTTCGGTTGGGGATGCGGTGGTGGTCATGTGATCTCCAGGAAGTGGGACGGTCGTACGGATCGGATGCGGGCTGGTGTGCCGTGCCTCAGGACACGGTCTGCGGGCGGAACGCCGACGCGAGATTGGTGATGCGGATGTCGTCCTCGTGGGCGAGGGGCAGCACCGGCTCGCGGGTCGGGCCGGCCGGGAAGCCGGCGGCGTTCAGGCCGACCTTCACGGCGGCGATGTAGTTCGTCGACAGGGCGGCGTCGAGCAGCGGGTAGATCCGGGCCCAGGCCTGCCGTGCGGCGTCCAGATCACCGGCTTGCGACGGCGTCGTGGACGGCGACGATCTCGGCCGGCACGATGTTGGCGGTGCCGGCCATCACCCCGGCCGCGCCGGACGACCAGCGACGGACAAGATCAGGCTGTCCCAGCCGATGAAGGTGCCGACCAGGTCGCCGTAGTGGTGGATCAGCTGGGCGGCTTGGGCCATGTCGGGGGTGGTGTTCTTGATGTAGTGGATGTTCTCCACCTCGCGGGCCAGCTCGGCGACGGTGTCGGCCGACAGGTCGACGCCGGTGGCGCCGGGCAGGTTGTAGAGCATCACCGGGATCGAGACCGAGCTGGCGACCCGTCGCAGGTAATGCGTGGTCTCGGTCAGCGACAGCGGCTCGTAGAACGGGGCCACCGGCATCACGACGTCGACGCCGACGGACTCGGCATGCCGGGACAACTCGATCGCCTGCCGCGTGCTGGTCGAGCCGGTCTGCGCGATCACCGGCACCCGATGGGCGGCCTGATCGACCACGGTCTCCACGACCATTCGCCGCTCGTCGACGGTCAGGGCGCTGAACTCCCCGGTGGAGCCGCAGGCGACCACGCCGTGCACGCCGCCGTCAATGGTGCGGTCGACCAGCGCCCGCAGCGTGGACTCGTCGATGCTCTCGTCGGGGGCGAACGGGGTGGCCAGGGCGACCAGGACGCCTTTGAGTGATGCGGTCATGATGCTGGGTCCTTTCGGTGACGATGCGCGATCTGAGTTTGGTGTCGGTTGGCCTCGGCCCGTCGGTTCTGCTGCCGGTCGGTGGCCAGCAGGCTGACGGCTTCCTGGGCGGCGGAGAAGCCGGTGGTGATGGCGGTTTCGGTGTAGAGGGTGCCGAGGTAGTCACCGGCCAGGAAGACCCGGCTGGCCCGACGCATCAGGATCGGCTGCAGCTTGCCCCGGCCCGGGAAGCAGTACGGCGAGCCGTCCTTCCAGCGCGATGCCTGGCCCTCGACCACGCTGGCGGCGAACCCGGAGCCGAGCACCTGGTCCAGGTCGGCCAGGTGGGTGTTGACGATCTCCTCGTCGGAGTTGTCCAGCAGGGCGCGGCCCAGACCGGCCGGGGAGAAGGTCATGATGCTGCCGCCTGGCTGACGCACCGACTCGGTGCCGCGGACGATGCTGGCCTGGTTCAGGGCGATCGCGAACGAGCGCTTCGGGGTGGCGATGGCGTAGGACTGGTCCCAGGGCCGTGGTGCGGTCTCGTCGGTCAGGAACGCCGCGGACACGTGCGGGCCGTAGACGACCTGGCCGAGCGCCTCCCGGATGTCGGCGGGCAGGTCGACGGCGACCCGATGCGACACGGTGGCCGGGGTTGCCAGCACCACGCACCGGGCCTCCACCTCGTGATCGGTGTCGTTCTGCCGGTAGCGCACCACCACGGAGTCGGCCTTGTGCACGATCTCCTGCACCTCGGCGCCGAGCTGGACCCGGTCACCCAAGCGCGACGGAGATGGCCTCGGTCAGGGTGGACGGGCCGCCGACGATGCCCCGGTTGAGTCCCTGGCCGACGTTCCAGACCAGGCTGAAGTAGCCGATGCCCGCGCCCGCGGAGATCTCGTCCATCTCCCCCGCCGATCGGGAGACCGTGGTCTTGAACAGTGCGGCCGCGTCGTCGGGCAGGTCACCGATGAAGGCTTGGAACGACCGCTCGTTCTCGAAGTCGTAGATCCGCTGCTGCCGGACCGCGCCGGACTCACCCGGCCGCTGCCGAACCACATTGGCGTACCGCAGCACCGCCGCTGCGACCTTGACCCCGGTCGTCAAGACAGCCGACCGCGCGGCCAGCGGCATCGGGATCCGGAACGGGTAGGTTTCGATCCGGCCGTTGCGGATGAACTTGCCGTTCATCGACAGGCCCTTCAACGAGCCCGGCACCGCCACCGCGGCGACGCCGACCTCATTGAGCAGAGTGTCGGTCGACGATGCCCGGACCGGCGAAGACGTGACCGCCCCAGTTCAGCCAGTACGGTCCGCGACGCTCCGAGCGGATCCGGCCCCCGACGCGCTGATCGGCTTCCAGCAGCACGGTGTCCCAATGCCGCAAGCGCCATGCGGCCGACAACCCAGCGAGACCGCCGCCCACGATGACGACATCCCTCATGCCACGACTCTCCATCCAGTGCCGGTTGCATCCGGCAGCACCCCGCAAGCCAACCATGGACCGCACACCTCGGGAGGCTGGGTGAGGGAGTTGTCAGCGCCGGACGGCGAGGCTGGCGCATCACCTTCAGACTCCCGATCTGACATTTGTGTTTCCCATGACTGATCGAAAATTGATATATCTGAATCTACGCGATCAACGTGCCGCAGTCAAGATTGATGCTCTGAGCAGGAGGGATGGGTAGTGACGGGCCTGTCCCGTCGAGCAGGCGACGTCCCAAGACACCGGCCAACGGTGTTCGAGAGAGTGCCGGGAAGGGGAGTCGAACCCCTATGTCCTTGCGGACAGACGGGTTTGAGCCGTCCGCGTATACCTTTCCGCCACCCCGGCCGGGTGCTGGTCGACTCTTCCGGGATGACCGGCGAGCCCGGGATATTCTGCCACAGCCTTGCGTCCGGCGGTTGTCGATGCATCAAGGCCGTAACACGAACTGATTAGAGTGTCCCCCGTGAGCGAAGACACCAAGATCGGCAGTGGCGCCCCCAAGACATCCGGTATCGCGGCTACTCGCGTCGTGGTGGCCGAGGACGAGGCCCTGATCCGGATGGATCTGGTCGAGATGCTGTCCGAGGAGGGGTACGTCGTGGTCGGCGAGGCCGGCGACGGCGAGGCGGCCGTTGCGCTGACCTCGGAGCTGAAGCCCGATCTCGTCGTGATGGACGTGAAGATGCCCAGGATGGACGGCATCAGTGCGGCTGAGCAGATCGCCAGCCAGCGCATCGCACCCGTGGTCATGTTGACCGCGTTCAGCCAGCGCGAACTGGTCGACCGGGCCCGGCAGGCCGGCGCGATGGCGTACGTGGTGAAGCCTTTCAGCAAGGCCGACTTGGTGCCGGCGATCGAGATCGCCCGAGCCCGGTTCGCCGAGATCCAGGCCGTCGAGGCCGAGGTCACCGACCTGACCGAGCGACTGGAATCGCGCAAGGCGGTCGATCGAGCCAAAGGTCTGCTGCAGACCGGACTCGGCCTGACCGAGCCCGAGGCCTTCCGCTGGATCCAGAAGACGGCGATGGACCTGCGCAAGTCCATGCGCGAGGTCGCCGAGGGCGTCATCGAGCACGGCGCAGGCGCCAAGAAGAAGTAGAATCCGGCTCGTCCGCGCGACCCTCCGCGAGGCCTCAGCTCAAGGCTCAGCCTATAGCTGGACTCGCCGATCAAGGCTTTACCAAGGCAAAACGGTCCGGCACGATGGACTCATGACTGAGGCGCGTTATTGCATCATCGGAGCGGGTGCCGCAGGTCTGGCGGCGTTGAAGGTGCTGCGCGACCGCGGCCTGGACGTGGACTGCTTCGAGCGGTCGGACAAGGTCGGCGGCCACTGGCACACCGACTACGAGTCGTTGCACCTGATCACGTCCCGCGACGTGTCCGGTTTCGGCGGATTTCCCATGCCGGCGGACTATCCGGTCTATCCGAGCCGCAACCAGATGCGCGACTACCTGGAGAGCTTCGCCCGCCAGTTCGGTTTGTACGAGCACATCGCGTTCGGCACCGAGGTGGCCGAGGTCACGCCGCGGGGTGAGCGTGGCCGCGACGGGTGGACGGTGCGGACGGCCGACGGTCAGGTCCGGGAGTACACCGCGGTGCTCATCGCGAACGGGCACCTCACCGACCCGTACGTCCCCGCCATGGCCGCCGACTTCACCGGCAAGTCCATGCATTCCCATGACTACAACAACATCGGCGACCTCGAGGGTGATCGGGTGCTGGTCGTCGGGGTGGGCAACTCCGGCTGCGACCTGGTCGTCGACGCCGCCAACGCCCGGCTCGACGCCCACATCTCCATCCGGCACGGCCAGATCTTCCAGCCCAAGGCGATCTTCGGCCGTCCCCGCGCGGAGCTGACCTGGATGGCCAAGCTGCCTCCCGTGCTGCAGGAGCGGCTCACCCGGGCGCTGAACCGCGTCGTGATCGGCCCGATCGAGGCGTACCGCGGCCTGCCCGTCCCGGCCACCCGCAATCTGAACGAGCAGAAGCCGGTCGTCAACAACCTGCTCCTCTACTGGATCCATCATGGCCGGATCGCTGCCCGCCCCGGCATCAGTCGCATCGACGGCCGGACCGTGCACTTCGCCGACGGCACCAGCACCGAGTTCGACACCATCATCTGGGCCACGGGATTCAAGAGCTCGTTGCCGTTCCTCGACCCGTCGCTGCTGACCTACGAGCACCACCATCCGGTACGCGTGGGCGGGCTGACGGTACCGGTCGGACTCGAGCGGCTCTACCTCATCGGCCTGGCCGCACCCCGCGGGCCGCAGCTGCCGGTCTACTCGGCGCAGGCCGAACTGGTGGCCGAGTTCCTCCGGCTCCACGATCAAGCTCCGGCGTTCGCGCTCTCGGCATACCTGGCCGCCCGGCAGCCGCACGACAGCCGGATCGACATCCTGCGCTATCTCTGGCAGCAGCAGATGGACCGCACCCATCGGGAAGTCGCCCGGTTGATCCGGTCCGACAAGCTCCCGACCGACGCTCCGGCCGCGCCGGAGCTGACCGCGGTGTCGTAGTGCCCAGCGGCCAGCCGACCGTGCAGCAGCTGGTCTATTTCCTCGCGTCGGTCGAGCAGAAGTCGTTCGCCGCCGCTGCGCAGAGCCTCTACATCGCCCAGCCGAGCCTGTCCGACCAGATCAAACGGCTGGAGAACACGCTCGGCGTGGTGCTGTTCACCCGTACGAACCGCACCCTCCAGCTCACCGACGCCGGCCGGATGCTGGTGCCCTGGGCGGAGAAGGTCCTCACCGACGTCCGCGAGCTGTCCGCCGCCGTACGCGATGTTCGCCAGCTCGCCGGCGGAACGGTGGCGTTCGGCACCTTCAGCAGCGCCCACCTCTACCTGCTGCCGGCGCTGGCCGCGGAGTTCCACCGGCTCTACCCGGGCGTGCTGATCCGGGTTCTCGGCCTGAACTCCGCCGAGGTGGCCGACGCGATCCGGGCCGGCGACCTCGAGGCCGGGCTCGTCCAGCTCCCGATCGACGACCGCGGCCTGTGGGTCAGCGCACCCGTACTCACCGACACGGTCGTCTACGTCAGCGCCGATCCGAGCCACACCGCTCGGCCCATGACGATCGAGCAGCTGGCGGACGCTCCGCTGATCCTGTCCGAGGCCCGATGGGCCAAGGACGACCCGCTCCGCCGGGCCCTGACCGAACGGGCCCAGCGGGCCGGCGTGACCCTGCGCCCGACCTTCGAAGTCGAGTTCCAGACCGCCGCGGTCGAGATGGCCGCGCACGGGGTCGGCGACTCGCTGGTCTCGTACCTGGTCACCCAGTGGCAGGGGTATCCGCGACAACTGCACTGGTCGCCGCTGGAACCCGCCTTCGACGAGCATTTCGCACTGGTCACCCGGCAGAGCGGGTCACTGTCGCCGGCGACCCGGGCCTTCATGGCCCTGGCCGAGCAGCACATTCGCGCGCTCCAAGTCGTGGCCGATGCCGGTCGTCACGAAGCCTGACCATCAACTCGTCTTCCTCTCCCGAAGGGCCGTCAATCATGAGCAACACAGTCGTCATCACCGGTGCCGCGAGCGGCATGGGTCTCGCGACGGCCCGGCGCTTCGCGGCCGAGGGCTGGCTGGTCGTGGCCGATCGACCGCGACGCCGAGGCCCTGGAGCGGGCCGCGGGTGAGTTCGATCCGGCCGCGTACGCGCCGCTGACCGCCGACGTCACCGATCGGGCCGCGCTGGACGCCCGCTTGGGCGCGACGCTCGCGGACCGCACGCTCAAGGCGGTGATCAACGCCGCCGGCATCTACCCGCCGACCACCCTGGCCGACTTCACCCAGGACCTCTACCGCCGGATCTTCGACGTCAACGTCCTCGGCACGCTCAATCTGTGTGCGGTGACGGCTCCGTGGCTGAAGGCGGCGGGTGGGGGCGGGATCGTCAACTTCGCCTCGGTCGATGCTCTCGCCGTCTCACCCGGCCAACTGATCTACAGCGCCTCCAAGGCCGCCGTCATGTCGCTGACCCGGTCACTGGCCGTCGAACTCGCGCCGGACAAGATCACGGTCAACGGTGTCGCGCCCGGGTGGGTCGACACCCCCGGCAATGCCGAGACGGGCCGGATGGATGGCGCTGCCGCGTCCATCCCGCTCGGCCGGGTCGCCGACCCGGCCGAGATCGCCCACTGGGTCCTCCAGTTGGCCCACGGCAGCTACGTCACCGGGGAAACCCTGGTGATCAGCGGCGGCAGCCTCATCCGCTGACCGGCCGAGCAGCACCGGCGGAAGTCGGGGCAATCCCGGTATTCCTCAAGCGGAAAGAGCATAACGTGTTCGCAGCTTCAGTCGGTGTCCAGGAGTGGCCGATCCTGTTCTCGCCGGGCCGATCTCCTTGCGGGACGAACACCGAGACAACGCGCTCCGGACCCTCGCCGAGCGGGTCCACGAGCACGGTGCGTTGATCATGTCGCAGACGACGCACATGGGGCGGCGGGGCAGCTCGGCGATGTCCGGCGTCCCACTCCGGGCGGTCTCGGATCTGCCTGAAGGTGTGCATCGCGAGGTGCCCGTCGTGCTCGGCACAGCGGAGATCTCGGCGCTCGTCGAGCGGTTTGCTGAAGCGGCACCGCCTGATGCTACTGGGCTGGGACGGCGCCGAGGTGACGTCGTTCACGGGTCATCTGATCGAGCAGTTCTTCGATCCGTCGGTCAACGATAGGACCGACCGGTACGGCGGGTCGTTGGAGAATCGCGTCAGGTTCGCCCGCGAGGTGCTCACAGCCGCCGGAGACTCGCGACTCATCCTCAGCTTCCGGATGACGTCAGACGTCCATCCCGAGGACTACCCGGCCGACCTGCGCGAGATCGCCCGGGCCACGGCCGGCGGCACGGTCGACGTGTTGAGCATCGGCAACGGAACCGGCTACAGCGAGCGGACCGGCTCGGTGTTCGTCCCTGGGGACGAGCTGTCGATCAACATCAACGGCGCGAACGCCGGGCTGATGAGGCGGGCCACCGGGGTGCCGGTTCTGGTGGCGGGACGGATCCTTGACCCGGCCACGGCCGAGCGGGCGCTGACCGAGGACAGCGTCGACTTACGTGGCCATGACGCGGGCGCTGATCGCCGATCCGGATCTCCCGCGCAAGGCCGCGGCCGGGCGCGAGGCTCGCCCTTGCATCAGCCTGAACGGACGGCTGCATCGGCCGCCTCTACCAGGGCCGGCCGATGTGGTGCTCGGTGAACCCGGCCATCCGGGAACCCGAGACGCCGTCAGCCCGGATCCGCGAGCGACACGCCGCGTGATAGTCGTCGGGGGCGGGGTGGCCGGTGCCGAAGCCGCCTTTCGCGCGGCCGATTCCGGCAGTCTGGTCACACTGATCGAAGGCACCGGACAGATCGGTGGCTGGGGCCGGGGTCGCCGGCAGCCCCCGGCCCCAACCGCAGGGGGCGGCACGGTCCTCGTCGTCGACGACGAAGGCGGGTTCGTGGCCCCGACGGCCGCCGCGTCGCTGGTGGCCGCGGGGTGGAAGGTGCGGATCGCCACCAGCCTGCCCCATGTCGCGGCGCTGGTCGACCCGACTCAGGTGTGGTTCGTAGGGCGCCGGCTGAAGCTGGCCGACGTCGAGCTCATCGACACGTGAGGTTGGTCCACGACGATGCCGGATGGTTCCTGCAGGATATCGACAGAGACGAACGTCCGTGGGCGCGCTCGACCTTCTCGTGGTCGCCGGCTTCCGGCGCAGCCTCGATGAGCTCAGCGCTGACCTGCTGGCCGCAAGGCCCGGCTTCACCGTGACCCGCATCGGCGTGACCGCCGCGGGCGAGGGTCGGTAAGCAGGCGGGCGAGGGTCGGTAAGCAGGCGCCCGGTCAAACGGAACCGACCGGAAACGACACGCTTTTCGTCGTTCCGCGGACGGTTTGGCGTGACCGGTTAAGCCTGCGCGCGAGCCCGAAGATCAAACAATCAGTGTCCGCCGAGATAGGCCGCGGTCACCGACGGGTCGTCGAGGAGCTGGGGTGCCGGTCCCTGCATGTTCAGCTTCCCGGACTCCAGGACGTAGGCGTAGTCGGCGATCTCCAGGGCGGCGAGCGCGTTCTGTTCCACCAGCAGCACCGTGACGCCTTGTTCGCGGATCCGCTCGATGGTTTCGAAGATCACATCGACCAGGACGGGGGCCAGCCCCATGGACGGCTCGTCGAGCAACAGCAGGCTCGGGTCACCGAGCAGCGCCCGGGCGACGGCCAGCATCTGCTGCTCGCCACCGGACATGGTGCCGGCCTTCTGGTCGATGCGCTCCCGCAGTCGCGGGAACAGCTCGAGCACGCGCTCCCGGTCCTCGCTGATCTTGGCGGTGTCCTTGCGGGTGTACGCCCCGAGGTCGAGGTTCTCCGACACGGTCATCCGATGGAAGATCTTGCGGCCCTCGGGTGACTGGCAGATGCCGAGTTTGACGACCTCGTGGCCGGGGATGCCGTTGATCTTGTTGCCCTTGAAGACCACGTCGCCGGAGCGGGGCCGCAGCAGGCCCGGAGATCGTTCGGAGCGTGGTCGATTTTCCCGCGCCGTTGGAGCCGATCAGGGTGACGATCTCGCCCGCGTAGACGGTCAGCGTCAGGTCCTTGACCGCGGCGATGTTGCCGTAGCTGACGTTCAGGTTCTTGAGTTCGAGGATGACGTCCTTGCCCTCGCCGCGGACCTCGCTCGGGGTGGCCGTGGTATCGGTGCTCATGTCTTGTTCCGCTTGCCTTCCCGGGTCCCGGTCTTGCCGAGGTAGGCCTCGATCACCGTCTGGTTGCTGCGAATGTCGTCCGGGGTGCCCTCGGCGATCATGGTGCCGCGGTCGAGCACGGTGATCCGCTCGCTGATCTTCATGATCACGCTCATGTCGTGTTCGATGAGCAGGATCGACATATCCCTCTCGTCGCGGACGCGGTGCACGAAGTCGTTGAAGGTGGCTGACTCCTGCGGGTTCATGCCGGCCGTCGGCTCGTCGAGCAGCAGCACCTTCGGTCGCAGGGCCATGGCCCGGGCGATCTCCAGACGGCGCTGATCGCCGTAGGACAGGTTGCGGGCCAGCTCACCCTCGGCGTGACCGATGCCCACGTATTCCAGCAGCTCGCGGGCTGTGTCGCGGGCCTCCCGCTCCTCGCGGTGCTGGCGGGGCAGCCGGAGGATGGTGGAGGCAACGCCCGCCTTGAGGTGTGGGTGCATCGCCACCATGACGTTCTCCTCGGCCGTCATCAGGTTGAAGAGCCGGATGTTCTGGAACGTCCGGGCCATCCCCATCGCCGCCCGGAGGTGCGGCTTGATCGGGGTGACGTCCCGGCCGTTCAGATAGACCGTGCCTTCGGTGGCCTGGTAAAGCCCGGTCAGCACGTTGAAGAACGTCGTCTTCCCGGCGCCGTTGGGGCCGATGAGGCTGACGATCGACTTGGGCGGGATGGAGAACGAGACATCGTTGACCGCGATCAGACCGCCGAACTTGATGGTGATGTGGTCGGCGTACAGAACATTGGCGGTCACCGGGTCGACCGTCCCCGTCGCGCTGGGTCGGGCGGGAGCGGGGGGCCCGTCGGCGGTGGGGGCATCCGCGCCGCTGTTGGGCGTACTGCCGAGTTGGGTCGAATCGGGGAGTGACTCGCTCATCGGACGTCCTCTCGATCGGGCTCCGGTTCATCCAGCACCGGACTCACGGCGGCTGCCGAAGCCGCGATCAGGGCGTCCGCTTTCGCATCGGAGTGCTCGAAGGCTTCGGTCTCGGATTCAGCCTCCAGGCTGTCGGCGCCGAGCGACTCGGCCTCGGTCCGGCTCGCCGTGTGCATCAGAGCCGCGGTCCGTTGCTCGGGTATCAGGCCCTCGCGGCGGAACAGCATCATCAGCACCAGCAGCAGGCCGAGGATCAGGTAGTTGTAGCGCGGCAGGCTGGCCGCGAGGTCGGTGCCGAACCAGGAGTCGATTTGGACGCCGATCTGCTTCAGACCGTTGCTGTTCAGCCAGGCCAGCAGGAAGGCACCCACGGTGACGCCCCAGACGTTGCCCATGCCGCCCAGCACGACCATCAAGAGCACCAGGACCGACTTGCCGAAGTCGAAGCCTGACGGGGAGACCGCCGTGGTGATCATCGAAGCATTCGCGACACCGCCGACGCCGCCGAAGAACGCGCCGACCGCGTACGCGAGCAGTTTGGTCCGGACCAGCGGAACGCCCATCATGCTGGCGGCCAGCTCGTCTTCGCGGATGGCCAGCCAGGCGCGGCCGAGCCGACCCTCGCGGATGCGCAGCGAGATGAAGATGCAGATCCCGACGAGCAGGCCGAGAACCAGGATCTTCCAGACGTTCCCGGCGGCGGAGTTGGTCAGCAGTCTGGGCGCGATGCCGGCCGCGCCGAGTGGACCGGTGCCTATCGGGTCGATCGAGGATATGCCCGGGTCGCCGTTGGCGACGTTCCTTCCCGCGATGTCGTTGGAGTTGCGGAAGAACTGGGTGATCACCTCACCGAAGCCGAGCGTGACCAGGGCCAGGTAGTCGCCGCGGAGCCGCAGCGTCGGGGCGCCGATGATGATGCCCAGGACCGCGCACAGCACGCCGGCGATGATGCACACCAACCAGAAGTTGATATGGGTGCCGGGCGCCCGTTCCGGGACCGGCGAGAGCAGGTGGAAGTTGAAGGTCCAGTTGAAGGGGTAGGCCATCAGCCAACCCGCGGTGTATCCACCCAGCGCCCAGAAGGCCACATAGCCGAGGTCGAGCAGTCCGGCGTAGCCGACCACGACGTTCAAACCCAGAGCCATGATCGCCCACATCAGGCACTCGTTGATGGTGGCGACGGGCAGCCACGCGGTGATCGGCGCCGTCACCCCTCTCACCAGACTGGGCAGGATGAACTGGTAGAGCACGAACAGGAAGAGGATCACCGTCACATAGCCGATGGGCCAGCGCTGCTTGTAGAGAGTCGCGCGCAGGCGGGACGGTTGAGCATGGGTCGCTGCGGTCGACATCGTCACACCTTCTCTGTGGTCGGACGTCCGAAGATGCCTTCAGGTTTGAAGACCATCAGAATGATCAGGATGATGAAGACCACCGACTGCGACCACGCCGATCCCAGTCCGTACGCGCCACCTTCGTTGATGGCTTGGATCAGGCCGATCGCCAGACCACCGACCACAGCACCGCTCAGGTTGCCGATACCACCGAGCACGGCTGAGGTGAACGCGATCAGACCGAGTTGGGTGCCGGTGTCGTAGTAGGTCTGGGTCTGGCACAGGAAGTACAGCACGCCCGCCGCGCCGGCGAGTGCGCCACCGAGGGCGAACGTGAACGAGATCGTCCCGTTGACGTTGATGCCCATCAACCGGGCGCCGTCCTGATCCTGGGCCACCGCCCGCATGGCCTTGCCCATCTTGGTGCGGGAGACGATGTAGGTCATCAGCACCAGCAGCGGCGCGGTCACCACGATGACCATCAACAGCTTGTAGATGAAGACGCCCTCGACGATCGGGCCACCCCAGGTCACCGGCCAGTTCTTCTGGGCCGAGCCGTTGATGTAGTCCTGCTGGGCGATGCCACGGAAGACGAAGCTCAAGCCCACCGCGGTCATCAGCGGGGCCAGCTTCGGCGCCGAACGCAGCTTCCGGTAGGCGAACCGCTCCGACGACACGTTGACCAGGGCGCCGAAAGCCATACAGACGATCAGCGCCACGATCAGCGGCAGGATGCTGGCCGCGGTCAGGTCGCCGACACCCATCACGGTGACCATCATGGCCGCGGCCACGATCGTCGCCAGCATGAACAGGTCCCCGTGGGCGAAGTTGATCAACTCGATGATGCCGTAGACCATCGTGTAGCCCAAGGCGACCAGCGCATACAGCAGACCGTTCTGCAGGCCCACCAGCACGGAACCCAGGAAACGGTCGGGGTCGGCGACGAGGTTGGCCACGACCCAGACCAAGACCAGCCCTATCACCCCGTAGCCGAGGACTTTGGTCACCAAGGGACCGATCCGGACCTTGGGCTTTCGTTCAGTTCCTGCCACCGCCAGCGTTGCTGTCGCCATCGGTTGGTCCCACCTTTCAGGTCAGTGAAACGGACTGGTCTACCGTCCGGCTGGTCGAGTTCGCAAACCAAGCCGCCGGACCCGGATCACCGGGCCCGGCGGCAGGTCGTCACTCGACCGTCTGGGACTTCTCGAAGGTTTCCTTGCCGTCCTTGATTGTCTCGATCGTGAGGTCGCGGGCGGTGGTGTCACCCGTGGCCGGGTCGATCTTGATCTCCTTGCCGGTGACCGACTCGGCCGCCGGGATCGTGATGCCTTCGCCGCTGAGCACGGCGTCGTTCACGCCCTTGCGGGTGCCGTCGGACTTGGCGATCGCGGCCAGGATGACCTGGACGGCGGCGACACCGTAGAGCGGGTAGCTGCCCTCCGGATTCTTGCCGTACTTGGCCTTGTAGGCGTCGAAGAGCTTGACGCCGGCGCCGCCGGCCTTGACGAGCTGGTCCTGGGTGAGCCCGGCGAAGGTCAGGTACATGCCCTCGGCCTGGGGCAGCTTCAGCATGTCGGGATAGCCGGTGAAGCCGTCGGGAGCGAAGAGCTTGACGTCACCGTCGTTGTCACCGAGGACGGCAACCTTGTCCTTGATCAACTGCCCGCCGTTGTTGTCGTAGATACCACCGAGGTAGACCATGTCGGCTCCGGATGCCTTCACCGCCTGGTAGAGCGCCGTGTAGTTGGGCTGCTTGGCGTCCCAGGGCTGTTCCCCGACGATCTCGATGCCGACCTTGCCCGCTGCGGACGCGAAGGCCTTGGCGACGCCGAGACCATAGGTCTGGTTGTCGTTGAGCACGTAGGCCTTCTTGACCTTCAGGTCCTCGGCGGCGAAGGTCGCCGCGCCCTGGCCCTGGTAATCGTCGGTGGTCACCACGCGCGCGTAGTTCCGCACGCCGGTCGGGAAGTACTTGTCGGGCTCGCCGGTGTCCCAGGTCTTGGTGAGGCCGGGGTTGGTGTTCGCGTGGCTCACCATCAACATCGGGCCGGTGCTGTCCTGATTGAGGGTCGGCACCTCGATCTTCGCGCAGCCGGAGTTGAAGGTGCCCATCACGGCGACCTCGTTCTCGTTGGCCACATGGTCGGTGGCGTTCTTCGCGCAGGCCGCGTCATCCCAGGCACCCTTGGCGGCCGTCGAGTCGTCGTAGGTCTTGAGCGTGATGTTGTAATCGCCGGCCTTGCCGCCGATCTGATCCAGGTAGAGCTGGATCATGTCGTTGGTCGACTGGACTGGCTGGCGCTCGAACCCTGCAGCGGAAGGTCGGTGGAGATGATCAGGTCCTTACTGCCTTCGCCGCCTACCCGTTTCACTGTTGTTGGCACACGCCGTGAGCGTCAGCGCTGCTGCCGCCAGGACGGCGATCAGGCGATTGATTGATCGTGCGGGCAAAACTCCTCCTCCATACGCGGTCGGACGCACAGTGCGCAGACCGGGCTACTGTTTCACGGGATCGGCCGGAAGCTCGCTCGTGACATGCTGAACGAGCATCTCCGCCTCCTCGCCCGAAGCCGGCTGGCCTGTAACTCATGCAGCCTGGCGCCGCAAGATCAAACAATCAGTGGCCGCCGAGGTAGGCCGCGGTGACCGACGGGTCGTCGAGGAGCTGGGGTGCCGGTCCCTGCATGTTCAGCTTCCCGGACTCCAGGACGTAGGCGTAGTCGGCGATCTCCAGGGCGGCGAGCGCGTTCTGTTCCACCAGCAGGACCGTGACGCCTTGTTCGCGGATCCGCTCGATGGTTTCGAAGATCACGTCGACCAGCACCGGGGCCAGCCCCATGGACGGCTCGTCGAGCAACAGCAGGCTCGGGTCACCGAGCAGCGCCCGGGCGACGGCCAGCATCTGCTGCTCGCCGCCGGACATGGTGCCGGCCTTCTGGTCGATGCGCTCCCGCAGCCGCGGGAACAGTTCGAGCACGCGCTCCCGGTCCTCGCTGATCTTGGCGGTGTCCTTGCGGGTGTACGCGCCGAGGTCGAGGTTCTCCGACACGGTCATCCGATGGAAGATCTTGCGGCCCTCGGGGGACTGGCAGATGCCGAGTTTGACGACCTCGTGGCCGGGGATGCCGTTGATCTTGTTGCCCTTGAAGACCACGTCGCCGGAGCGGGGCCGCAGCAGGCCCGAGATCGTTCGCAGCGTGGTCGACTTCCCCGCACCGTTGGAGCCGATCAGGGTGACGATCTCGCCCGCGTAGACGGTCAGCGACAGGTCCTTGACCGCGGCGATGTTGCCGTAGCTGACGTTCAGGTCCTTGAGTTCGAGGATGACGTCCTTGCCCGCGCCGCGGACCTCGCTCGGGGTGGCCGTGGTATCGGTGCTCATGTCTTGTTCCGCTTGCCTTCCCGGGTCCCGGTTTTGCCGAGGTAGGCCTCGATCACCGTCTGGTTGCTGCGAATGTCGTCCGGGGTGCCCTCGGCGATCATGGTGCCGCGGTCGAGCACGGTGATCCGCTCGCTGATCTTCATGATCACGCTCATGTCGTGTTCGATGAGCAGGACCGACATGTCCTTCTCGTCGCGGACGCGGTGCACGAAGTCGTTGAAGGTGGCTGACTCCTGCGGGTTCATGCCGGCCGTCGGCTCGTCGAGCAGCAGCACCTTCGGTCGCAGGGCCATGGCCCGCGCGATCTCCAGACGGCGCTGGTCGCCGTAGGACAGGTTGCGGGCCAGCTCACCCTCGGCGTGACCGATGCCCACATATTCCAGCAGCTCGCGGGCGGTGTCGCGGGCCTCCCGCTCCTCGCGGTGCTGGCGGGGCAGCCGGAGGATGGTGGAGGCAACCCCCGCCTTGAGGTGGGGGTGCATCGCCACCATGACGTTCTCCTCGGCCGTCATCAGGTTGAAGAGCCGGATGTTCTGGAACGTCCGGGCCATCCCCATCGCCGCCCGGAGGTGCGGCTTGACCAGGGTGACGTCCCGACCGTTCAGAAAGACCGTGCCTTCGGTGGCCTGGTAGAGCCCGGTCAGCACGTTGAAGAACGTCGTCTTCCCGGCGCCGTTGGGGCCGATGAGGCTGACGATCGACTTGGGCGGGATGGAGAACGAGACATCGTTGACCGCGATCAGACCGCCGAACTTGATGGTGATGTGGTCGGCGTACAGAACATTGGCGGTCACCGGGTCGACCGTCCCCGTCGCGCTGGGTCGGCTGGGAGGGGGGGCCGCGTCGGCGGTGGGGGCATCCGCGCCGCTGTTGGGCGTACTGCCGAGCTGGGTCGAATCGGGCAGTGACTCGCTCATCGGACGTCCTCTCGATCGGGCTCCGGCTCATCCAGCACCGGACTCACGGCGGCTGCCGAGGCCGCGATCAGGGCGTCCGCTTTCGCATCGGAGTGCTCGAAGGCTTCGGTCTCGGATTCAGCCTCCAGGCTGTCGGCGCCGAGCGACTCGGCCTCGGTCCGGCTCGCCGTGTGCATCAGAGCCGCGGTCCGTTGCTCGGGTATCAGGCCCTCGCGGCGGAACAGCATCATCAGCACCAGGAGCAGGCCGAGGATCAGGTAGTTGTAGCGCGGCAGGCTGGCCGCGAGGTCGGTGCCGAACCAGGAGTCGAGTTGGACGCCGATCTGCTTCAGCCCGTTGCTGTTCAGCCAGGCCAGCAGGAAGGCACCCACGGTGACGCCCCAGACGTTGCCCATGCCGCCCAGCACGACCATCAAGAGCACCAGGACCGACTTGCCGAAGTCGAAGCCTGACGGGGAGACCGCCGTGGTGATCATCGAAGCATTCGCGACACCGCCGACGCCGCCGAAGAACGCGCCGACCGCGTACGCGAGCAGCTTGGTCCGGACCAGCGGAACGCCCATCATGCTGGCGGCCAGCTCGTCTTCGCGGATGGCCAGCCAGGCGCGGCCGAGCCGACCCTCGCGGATGCGCAGCGAGATGAAGATGCAGATGCCGACGAGGAGGCCGAGAACCAGGATCTTCCAGACGTTCCCGGCGGCGGAGTTGGTCAGCAGTACGGGCGCGATGCCGGCCGCGCCGAGTGGACCGGTGCCTATCGGGTCGATCGACGATATGCCCGGGTCGCCGTTGGCGACGTTCCTGCCCGCGATGTCGTTGGAGTTGCGGAAGAACTGGGTGATCACCTCACCGAAGCCGAGCGTGACCAGGGCCAGGTAGTCGCCGCGGAGCCGCAGCGTCGGGGCGCCGATGATGATGCCCAGGACCGCGCACAGCACGCCGGCGATGATGCACACCAACCAGAAGTTGATATGGGTGCCGGGCGCCCGTTCTGGGACCGGCGAGAACAGGTGGAAGTTGAAGGTCCAGTTGAAGGGGTAGGCCATCAGCCAACCCGCGGTGTAGCCACCCAGCGCCCAGAAGGCCACATAGCCGAGGTCGAGCAGTCCGGCGTAGCCGACCACCACGTTCAAGCCCAGAGCCATGATCGCCCACATCAGGCACTCGTTGATGGTGGCGACGGGCAGCCAGGCGGTGATCGGTGCCGTCACCCCTCTCACCAGGCTGGGCAGGATGTACTGGTAGAGCACGAACAGGAAGAGGATCACCGTCACGTAGCCGATGGGCCAGCGGTGCTTGTAGAGAGTCGCGCGCAGGCGGGACGGTTGAGCCTGGGTTGCCGTGCGTCGACATCGTCACACCTTCTCTGTGGTCGGACGTCCGAAGATGCCTTCAGGTTTGAAGACCATCAGAATGATCAGGATGATGAAGACCACCGACTGCGACCACGCCGATCCCAGTCCGTACGCGCCACCTTCGTTGATGGCTTGGATCAGGCCGATCGCCAGACCACCGACCACAGCACCGGTCAGGTTGCCGATACCACCGAGCACGGCCGAGGTGAACGCGATCAGACCGAGTTGGGTGCCGGTGTCGTAGTAGGTCTGGGTCTGGCACAGGAAGTACAGCACGCCGGCCGCGCCGGCGAGTGCGCCACCGAGGGCGAACGTGAACGAGATCGTCCCGTTGACGTTGATGCCCATCAACCGGGCGCCGTCCTGATCCTGGGCCACCGCCCGCATGGCCTTGCCCATCTTGGTGCGGGAGACGATATAGGTCATCAGCACCAGCAGCGGCGCGGTCACCACGACGACCATCAACAGCTTGTAGATGAAGACGCCCTCGACGATCGGGCCACCCCAGGACACCGGCCAGTTCTTCTGGGCCGAGCCGTTGATGTAGTCCTGCTGGGCGATGCCACGGAAGACGAAGCTCAAACCCACCGCGGTCATCAGCGGGGCCAGCTTCGGCGCCGAACGCAACTTCCGGTAGGCGAACCGCTCGGACGACACGTTGACCAGGGCGCCGAAAGCCATGCAGACGATCAGCGCCACGAGCAGCGGCAGAATGCTGGCCGCGGTCAGGTCGCCGACCCCCATCACGGTGACCATCATGGCCGCGGCCACGATCGTCGCCAGCATGAACAGGTCCCCGTGGGCGAAGTTGATCAACTCGATGATGCCGTAGACCATCGTGTAGCCCAAGGCGACCAGCGCATACAGCAGACCGTTCTGCAGGCCCACCAGCACGGAACCCAGGAAACGGTCGGGGTCGGCGACGAGGTTGGCCACGATCCAGACCAGGACCAGCCCTATCACCCCGTAGCCGAGGACCTTGGTCACCAAGGGACCGATCCGGACCTTGGGCTTTCGTTCAGTTCCTGCCACCGCCAGCGTTGCTGTCGCCATCGGTTGTCCCACCTTTCAGGTCAGTGAAACGGACTGGTCTACCGTCCGGCTGGTCGAGTTCGAAACCAAGCCGCCGGGCCCGGATCACCGGGCCCGGCGGCAGGTCGTCACTCGACCGTCTGGGACTTCTCGAAGGTTTCCTTGCCGTCCTTGACTGTCTCGATCGTGAGGTCGCGGGCGGTGGTGTCACCCGAAGCCGGGTCGATCTTGATCTCCTTGCCGGTGACCGACTCGGCGGCCGGGATCGTGATGCCCTCGCCGCTGAGCACGGCGTCGTTCACGCCCTTGCGGGTGCCGTCGGACTTGGCGATCGCGGCCAGGATGACCTGGACGGCGGCGACACCGTAGAGCGGGTAGCTGCCCTCCGGATCCTTGCCGTACTTGGCCTTGTAGGCGTCGAAGAGCTTGACGCCGGCGCCGCCGGCCTTGACGAGCTGGTCCTGGGTGAGCCCGGCGAAGGTCAGGTACATGCCCTCGGCCTGGGGCAGCTTCAGCATGTCCGGATAGCCGGTGAAGCCGTCGGGAGCGAAGAGCTTGACGTCCCCGTCGTTGTCACCGAGGACCGCAACCTTGTCCTTGATCAGCTGCCCGCCGTTGTTGTCGTAGATGCCGCCGAGGTAGACCATGTCGGCTCCGGATGCCTTCACCGCCTGGTAGAGCGCGGTGTAGTTGGGCTGCTTGGCGTCCCAGGGCTGTTCCCCGACGATCTCGATGCCGACCTTGGCCGCTGCGGACGCGAAGGCCTTGGCGACGCCGAGACCATAGGTCTGGTTGTCGTTGAGCACGTAGGCCTTCTTGACCTTCAGGTCCTCGGCGGCGAAGGTCGCCGCGCCCTGGCCCTGGTAGTCGTCGGTGGTCACCACGCGCGCGTAGTTCCGCACGCCGGTCGGGAAGTACTTGTCGGGCTCGCCGGTGTCCCAGGTCTTGGTGAGGCCGGGGTTGGTGTTCGCGTGGCTCACCATCAACATCGGGCCGGTGCTGTCCTGGTTGAGGGTCGGCACCTGGATCTTCGCGCAGCCGGAGTTGAAGGTGCCCATCACGGCGACCTCGTTCTCGTTGGCCACGTGGTCGGTGGCGTTCTTCGCGCAGGCCGCGTCATCCCAGGCGCCCTTGGCGGCCGTCGAGTCGTCGTAGGTCTTGAGCGTGATGTTGTAATCGCCGACCTTGCCGCCGATCTGATCCAGGTAGAGCTGGATCATCTTGTTGGTCGAGTCGAGACTGGGTGGCGCTCGAACCCTGCAGCGGAAGGTCGGTGGAGATGATCAGGTCCTTACTGCCTTCGCCGCTACCCGTTTCACTGTTGTTGGCACACGCCGTGAGCGTCAGCGCTGCTGCCGCCATGACGGCGATCAGACGATTGATTGATCGTGCGGGCAAAACTCCTCCTCCATACGCGGTCGGACGCACTGTGCGCAGACCGGGCTACTGTTTCACGGGATCGGCCGGAAGCTCGCTCGTGACATGCTGAACGAGCATCTCCGCCTCCTCGCCCGAAGCCGGCTGGCCTGTAACTCATGCAGCCTGGCGTACGCATATAACCACAGTGTTAAAGAACCGTTAACGAAAACACAGAGATTTTATGGGAACGTTGCGTTGACTCTGAGGGCTCGAGCCCGCTGAGTCCAGTGCGGATCTGTCCAGTCTGGGACCGTCGGACGCACGCGCCATTCTGGCAGTCCCTCCGGGCACGGACGTCCGCGGATCGCGTCTCGGCGTCCGCTGCGTCACCCAGCCGCGGCGGGATCAATCTGGGCTTCGCGCAGACTCGGCCGGCGGCTCGTCCAGTTGCAGGGCGGCCCACAGTTCGGCGCGATCGCCGAATCGTTCCAGGTCGAGGGCGAGCACCTTCTCGAGCGTGGTGATCCGGTTGCGCAAGGTGTGCCGGTGGACGCCGAGTTGCTTCGCCGCCCGATCCCACGCCCCGTTGTTCTCCAGCCACGTGGTGGCCGACTCGATGAGCATCTCGCGCTCGGCCGGCGGGCGGGCCTGCAGTGGCTGCAGGATCCGGCGCGCCACGGCCGGCCCGCCGGAGGCCTCGAGCAGGGCCAGCATCCCTTCCGACACCAGTTCCTCGAACTGGACGAAAGGCCGCTCGGATCCGGACCGGCCGGCGGCCCGGCGCGCCTCTCGGAGGCCGATGGCCAGGTCGGACCACTCGACCGGGGTCGAGCAGCCCGCCGCCACCCGGTTGCGGTGCAGGATCCTCCGTACGTCGGACAGGTCGGCTTCACGAGTGATCGTCACGATGCGCTCGCGGTGATCGGCGAAGAACAGCCGGCCGGCGTGGCGCTCGGCGTACTGCTCGAGCTCCGCGGTCAACGACCGCGCCGGGCGGAGCGGTAGCCAGGATGCAGACCCGCACCGGCGACGGCGGGAGTCGCCAACCCAGCTGTTCGGCCGTTTCCTGGGCGACGTCGAGCGAGCCGGACAGGACGAGCTGCAGCAGGCCGGCGCGGAGATGGTGTCGGGCGTTCTCGATCGTCCGGCTCTGGTCGAGCGCGATACTCGCCAGGGCGATGACACTGGTCACCAGGTCGTGTTCGGCGGCATCCAGCCGGGTTCGGGTGCCGACGGCCAGCACGCCCTGCAGGGCGGCGTGTCGGCCGAGCGTCTGCAGCTGTGATGTCCGAGCCGGCCGTGCTGAGCCGTACGCCGCCGCGCGTCCCCCGGTCCAGGGCGGCGCGCACCGCTTCCTCGACTTCGGTTTCGACGTCGGGCGGAATGGGCAGGCGGGTGGCCGACGGCACTCGGTACCCCGCAGCGTCGAACAGTGCCACCCAGCATTGGAGTTGTCGTTCCAACTCCTGCAACACGGCGTTCAAGCCGTCCGGACGCAGCGCGGCCCGGGCGACGGCGCGTTGGGCGCTCAGCGACCACTCCAGCCGCTCCCGCTGCTCGCTCGCTGCCGCCTCGTTGACGAAGGCGATGATGGCCATGAACGGAGCACGGTCGGCGACCTCCAACAGGGCGAGGTTCCGCCGCTCACACGCCTCGACCAGTCGCTGGGGCACCTCCGCGTGCACGACCTGAGTGGCGAAGCCCAGGGCAGCGACTCCGCATTCGGCCAGCCGGCCCACGTAGCCGTCGGCCCAGGCGGCCTCCCCGGCGATGTCGAACTGCGTTCCGTCGGTCAGCAGGAGCCCGCCCTCGGTCAGCCAGGGGGTTGGATCCTCGAGGTCGGAGCTGTGCGCCCACCGGAGCGGCTCGGACAGCACGCCGCTGTCCGGCTCGACTCCGGTCAGCAGGCGCAGGTGGAAGGTGGGTTGCTCGAGCAACAGCCGGAGAGTGGGCGGCACGAGGGCCATCCTGCCAAACTGTCGAACTCGACGCCCGCAGCACGACACAATGGTCAGTCGTGGCCTGGCGTCAGCACCAGAGAATGACGCCATGACCCAACTTCTGATGGCGCTCTCCAATGCGGAGGTCAGCGAACGCGATACGGCCTCGGTCTTCCACTCGTGGTCGGCGCAGGGGTCGCTGCAGCCGCTGGCTCTGGCCGGCGGGCAGGGCAGCACGGTGTGGGATCACGACGGCAATATCTACCTCGACTTCTCCAGCCAGCTCGTCTATACCAACCTCGGCCACCAGCATCCGAAGGTCGTTGCCGCGATCGTCGACCAGGCGCAACGGCTGACCACCGTCGCGCCCGCCCAGGCCAACCCGACCCGAGCAGAAGCCGCCGAGCTGATCACGGCCCGGGCGCCCGAGGGCTTCAACAAGGTCTTCTTCACCAACGGTGGCGCCGACGCCAACGAGAACGCGATCCGGATGGCCCGGCTGGTCACCGGCCGGGACAAGGTCATCTCGCGCTACCGCTCGTATCACGGGAACACCGGGGCCGCCATCGTGGCCACCGGTGACTGGCGCCGGATCCCGAACGAGTACGCCCGCGGGCACGTTCACGTGTTCGGTCCGTACCTCTACCGCTCCGAGTTCTGGGCCGAGACGCCCGAGCAGGAGTCCGAACGGGCCCTCCACCATCTCGAGCGGGTCATCCAGGCGGAAGGACCGGCCACCGTGGCGGCCATTCTGCTCGAGACCATTCCCGGGACCGCGGGCATCATGGTGCCGCCGCCCGGGTACCTGGCCGGCGTGCGGGCCATCGCCGACCGGTACGACATCCTGCTGATTCTCGACGAGGTGATGGCCGGATTCGGCCGGACCGGGCAGTGGCTGGCCCTGGACGCCTTCGACGTTCGCCCGGACCTGATCACCTTCGCCAAGGGCGTGAACTCCGGTTACGTCCCGGTCGGCGGCGTGATCATCTCCGACCCGATCGCCTCCGCCTTCGACGACCGGGTCTTCCCCGGCGGACTGACCTACTCCGGACATCCGCTCGCGGCGGCCAGCATCGTCGCCGCCCTGAAGGCCATGGCCGAGGAGGACGTGGTCGGCAACGCCGCTCGGATCGGGGCCGAGGTGCTCGGGCCCGGCCTGCGTGAACTGGCGGCCAAGCACGAGCTCGTCGGTGAGGTCCGCGGCGTCGGCGTGTTCTGGGCCATCGAGCTGGTCGCGAACCGCACGACGAAGGCGCCGCTCGGCCACCTCCGCCATGGCCCAGCTGAAGCGCGACCTCCTGGACCGTGGGTTGCTGCCCTTCGACGCAGCCGGCCAGGCTGCGCAGATGGAAACCGCGGCCGACGGCCGCCGTGCCGTAATGCGCGTACTTGGCCGAACTGGTGGTGATCGTCCGGGTCCGTGGCGGCACCACCGGCTCGTCGATGAAACACCAGCAGGTGTCGTTGGCGAAGGTGGCCCCGAACTGCTCCAGCGCATCGACCAGTCCCGACTCCTCGGCCCGGGCGTGGGTGTCCCGGCTCGCCGTGATGATCAACTCGACGCCGGCTGCCCGCTGTCGACCGGTGCACAGCCCGGCCAGTCGTCGGTATTCATCGAGGGAGAAGTGCGGATTGCCGAGCGCAACCAGTTCGGTCGGGGTTTCGGTGGCGCTGTTGAGTTCGCGCCAGCTCGCCAACAGGTCCGCAGGGCCCACCGTGATCACCGGAGCGTCGACGGCCGGATCGAGTACGGCGGCCAGACTCGTCGCCTCCGGGGTGACCCCGACCAGATGGAACATCGGGGCCGCCGAGGTGGTGGCGAACGCCGCTCCGAACGCGCGCAGATCGTCGGCACTCGGGCGGGCCGCCTCCAGGCCGGTGAGCACGGGGATGTCGTTCGTGGCGATCATCCCGACGTGGTAGCCCAGGGTCGGATAGAAAGCGTCGTCCAGGGTCTCCAGCGGCACCTCGACGTGCAGGTGGATCCGGGCCAGCCGGCCGGCGTCGGTGTGCGGCCCGGCGTTCGGTGCCCGCCCGGTCAGGGCGACCAGGATGTCCAGATAGTCCGGGTACTTGATCGTCCGGGCGCCCAGCACCGAGTTCGCGTAGACCACGGCGTTCGACTCGGCCCAGGCGATCTGCTGGCCGAACTGCGGCGGACCGTCGAGCTGGTACGGCGCGCAGGTGTAGGTCGGCGCGACACCGAGCTTCCGGTAGGCGTCGGCCAGCCGCTCTGACGGTTCGCCGAGCTCGGCCGGCACGCCCTGACTCCGCCACCGGCGTCGGTCGACGCACAGGGCGTTCATGCTGGCCGGCACGGCGACCCGACCGCCGAGCTCGACCAGGCGCTCGGCGAACCGGACGCTGGCCGGCCCTTGATAGAAACAGCCATCGATGTGGCCGCGCTCGACGTCGATCAGTTCGTCGGCGCCCTCTAGTTGCGCGGCTCGGATGGTCACCCGGATGGCCAGTCGGGCCGCCTCACCGAAGCGGCCGGCCAGCAGATCGCGGTCGTGCTCGGTCAGCCGGAATCCGATCAGGTCGAGCTCGGCCGGACCGGATGCGGCGGGCCGAGGGTCGCTCGGTGCGGCCACACTGACGGTGCCCTGCTCGATCCGGACGTGATCGGCCGAGCGCACCGCAGCGAAATCCGCCGGGGCCAACCGGACGATCGGGATGCTCACCCCGAACATCTCGGCGGCCAGGACCACCCCGAGGGTCAGGATCGGTTCGTCGTGGCTGAACACCAGGGCGGCCGGCGCGTGACCGTTCAGCAGGAGTTCGAACAACACCCCGCTGCCCGAGCAGGATCCACGGCCACTGGGCAGGACCAGCACCGTGCCGGCCACGCTCGCGCCCCGGAGCGGATGGTGGGTGTCGATCACCAGGCCGGTGGCCGGGTCGACGCCGCCCATGAAGCTGAGGGCGAGGTCGGCGGCCAGCACCGGTCCGACCGCAGTGCCGGCGACGACCGAGGTCCCGGTCCAGCGTCCGGTGGTCATTCGGCGGCGGTGTGGACCGGCTTGAGGTCGTCGATCTGGCGGAGCCAGGTGTCGGCGACGGTGAAGCCGCGGGGGAAGGGGTCGGTCGGGTCCAGTCCGAACTGGTAGAGCCCGGTGATCCAGGCCTGGCCGGCCACGGTCGGGATCACGGCGTCGTACGGGCCGATGCTCGTGGTGGACAGGATCGAGCTGTCGAACGTCGTGCCGATCACCGACTCGTGGACGAAGGGCTGGCCGACCTCGAGCAGGCCGCGGGCGTGCAGCACGGCCAGCCGGGCCGAGGTGCCGGTGCCGCAGGGGGAACGGTCGAGCCGGCCGGGGGAGACCACCACCGCGTTGCGGGACCGCAGGCCGTCGCCCTCGCGGCGAAGCGGCCCGGTGAACTCGACCTGGGTGATGCCGGGGATGTCCGGATTGGTCGGATGCACCGCTTCGAGTTGCTCGGCGGCCGCCTTCTTGATCACCTGGCCGAGTTCGCAGATCCGCCGGGCCTCGGCCGGGGTCAGGTCGAAGCCGACCGTCTCCGCGTCGACCAGCACGTAGACCATCCCGCCGTACGCGACGTCGACCCGGAGCTTGCCGAGATCGGGGACATCGATCTCGGCGTCGAGGTGGTGGACGAAGGCCGGCTGGTTGACGAAGCGCACCCGCTCGACCTTGCCGTCGCGGCAGTCGCAGACCACGGTGATCAAGCCGCCGGGTGACTCCAGGGTCAGCTCGGTGACCGGCTCGGTCATCGGCAGGATCCCGGTCTCCAGCAGCACGGTGGCCACGCAGATGGTGTTCGAGCCCGACATCGCCGGGTACTCGGTCGACTCCAGGATGATGTAGCCCATCGCCGCATGCGGATGGTTCGACGGGACCAGGATGTTGGCGTTGTGGTGGATCGCCCCGCGCGGCTCGAACAAGATCAACTTCCGCAGCTCGTCGCGGTGATCCTGCAGGAAGACCCGTTTGTCGAACACCGTGTCGCCCGGGATGTCGCCCACCCCGCCGACGATCACCTGCCCGCTCTCGCCCTCGGCGTGGCAGTCGACGACCTGGATGATCTTGTTCCAACGCATGCGTGTCTCCTCAGCGGACGTAGTCGGCACCGGTGATGTCTGATCGTGGCGCCGGTGGTGTGCGGGGAGCGGCCGGAGGCCAGGAACGCGACCACCTCGGCCACGTCCTCGGGCGGGGTGACCTCACCCATCGGCAGTGTGGCTGCCCGGGCGGCGACCTCCGGTCCGGCCAGGTCGGTGGCCACCCACCCCGGGGCGACGGCGTACGCGAGGATCCGGTCCCGGGCGAAGCCGCGGGCGATGCCTTTGGTCAGAGCGAGCAGTCCGCCCTTGGCCGCGCCGTAGGCCAGATGGTCGGCATCGTCACCCCGATGCGACGAGCGGCTGGCCAGGTTGACGATGATGCCGCCACCGTTGCGCCGGAAGTGCGTCGATGGCCAGTCGGCAGAGGGCGGCCGGGGCGAGCAGGTTGAGGGCGAGATTGGCCGTCCAGCCGTCGTCCCAGGCTGCCGCGTCGTCGACCGGCGAGGCGATCCAGGCCCCGGCGTTGTTGATCAGGACGTCGATCCGGTCGTGGATCGCGACGGCGTCCGCCCACACCTGCTCGGCTCCACCCGGCACGGAGAGGTCCCCGATGACGTCGGCGTCGCTGCGGCCGTGGGTGATCACCGTGGCATCCGTCCCGCCGCAGGGTCTCGGTGATCGACCGGCCGATGCCGCGGGTCGCCCCGGTGACCAGAACGATCTTGCGTCGAGCCCGGCTCATGCCACGGCCTGGGCGCCGGTGATCTCCACGCAGGACCCGGTCAGGTAGGGCGCCTCGTCGGAGGCCAGGAACGCCACCAGAGCGGCGATCTCGTCGGGTTCGCCGATCCGGCCGTACGGCACCAGAGCGTTCAGGTCGGCCAGACTCCGGCCGGTCCGGGCCAGATTCGACTCCAGCATGGGAGTCCGCACCTCGCCCGGGCAGACCGCGTTGACCCGGACGCCGTGCGGCGCGTAGTCGCGGGCCAGATTGTGGGTGAACGAGACCACGGCGGCCTTCGAGGTGTTGTAGGCGATGTGCCCGGGGGCGGGATACAGCCCCCACTGCGAGGCGGTGTTGACGATGGAGCCGCCGCCGGCGGCGATCATGATCGGCAGCACCGCCCGGCACAGGTGGAACAGGGCGTCGACGTTGACCGTGTAGCTGAGCGTCCAGTCCGCCGGATCCAGGTCGAGCAGCCGACCGCGCCGGTTGACGCCGGCGTTGTTGATCAACACATCGATCCGGTCGGACTGCTGAACGACGGTGCTGATCGCGGCGGCGCAGGCGGCTGCGTCGGACAGATCGAAGGTCAGTGACCGGCCGCCGATGCGATCGGCGACCGCCGCTGCCCCGTCGGCGGACACGTCGCAGACCCACACCGTCGCCCCCTCGGCGGCCAGCCGCTCGGCGATCGCCGACCCGATGCCGCCGGCGGCGCCGGTGACCACGGCGACCTGGTCGACGAAGCGGCGGGCGTTCGCCGGCCGCGGTGCTCTGATCATGCGTCGGGGCTCGCGCCGGGGTCGGCGAAGATCGTCCGGTGCCAGCCCTTGCGGGCGGTGCCGGTGATGTCGTACATCACGTGCTTGACCACGGTGTAGTCGTCGAAGCTGTAGGTCGACATGTCCTTGCCGAAGCCGGACTCCTTCATCCCGCCGTGCGGCATCTCGCTGATGATCGGGATGTGGTCGTTGATCCACACGCAGCCCGAGCGGATCTCCCGGGTCGCCCGCAACGCTCGGTAGACGTCCCGGGTCCAGGCGGAGGCGGCCAGGCCGTACGGGGTGTCGTTGGCCAGCGTGATCGCCTCGTCGTCGGTGTCGAACGGCATCGCGCACAGCACCGGCCCGAAGATCTCGTCCCGGATCACCTCGCTGGTCTTGCCGGCATCGGCGATCAGCGTCGGGGTGTAGTACGAGCCGGCGGCCGAGTGCGCCGTCCGGCACCTCGCCGCCGGTGACGATCCGGGCGTACGCCCGGGCCCGGTCGACCATGCCGGCGACCTTGTCGCGGTGGGCCATGGAGATCAGCGGGCCGAGATCGGTGTCTGGATCGCTGGTCGGACCGAGCTTCACCGAGCGCCATCAGGTCCGCGACCCCGTCGACGAATTCGGCGTAGCGGGAGCGGTGGACGATCGCCCGGGTGGCGGCGGTGCAGTCCTGGCCGGCGTTGATCAGGCTCGCGGCCACCGCGCCGTGGATGGCGGCCTCGAGATCGGCGTCGTCGAAGACCACGAACGGCGCCTTGCCGCCGAGTTCGAGATGGACCCGCTTGGCGGTGGTCGCGGCCGCCTCGAGCACGGTCCGCCCGACCCGGGTCGAGCCGGTGAAGGAGACCATGTCCACCTCCGGGTGCCGCAGCAGCACCGAGCCGCAGTCGGCTCCGGTCCCGGTGAGCACGTTGACCACCCCCGGCGGGATGCCGGCCTCGGTGGCGATCTCGGCGAACAGCAGGGTGGTCAGCGGGGTCAGCTCCGACGGCTTGAGCACGATGGTGTTGCCGGCGGCGATGGCCGGCAGGATCTTCCAGGCGGCCATCTGCAGCGGGTAGTTCCACGGCGAGATCGAGCCGACCACGCCGACCGGCTCCCGCCGGATCGAGGAGGTGTGGTCGCCGGAGTACTCCGCGCTCGCCTTGCCCTCCAGGTTGCGGGCGGCACCGGCGAAGAAGGCGACGTTGTCGATGGTGCCGGGGACGTCGAACTCCCGGGCCAGCCGGATCGGCTTGCCGGCGATCCGGCTCTCCAACGAGGCGATCTCCTCGGCCCGCTCGCCGAGCAGCCGGGCGAAGCTGGTCAACGCGGTCGACCGGTCGACCGGGGTCGCGGTGGACCAGGCCGGGAACGCGGCCCGGGCCGCCTGCACCGCCCGATCGACGTCCTCGGCGCCGGCCAGCGTGATCTCCTCGACGATCTCGCCGGTGCTCGGGTCGCGGACGACGTCGGTCTGGCCGGACAGCGCCTCGCAGCGCTTCCCGTCGATGAACTGGCTCACGATGCTTCTCCTTGCCATGGGGCTGGATGGAACGGGTCGGCGGGGCTGGGCCGATGGGCCTGGGGGCCCCAGATGTCGCCGACGGTGTAGCCGGCGGGAAACGGGTCGGTCTCGTCGAGCACCCAGCGGGAGTGGCCGGTCACCCAGGCGCTGCCGGTGATGATGGGCAGCACGGCGGCGTACGGGCCGATCGTCGTGGTGCCGGTCAGCTCGCCGACGAACTCGCTGCCGATGATGCTGCGGTGGCTGAACTTCTCGCCGATCGCCAACTGACCGCGGGCGTACAGCGCGGCCATCCGGGCACAGGTGCCGGTGCCGCAGGGGGAGCGGTCCAGGGCGCCCGTCCAGGTGGTCGGGTCGTCGGCCCGCAGTACGCCGTTCGACATCACCACCGTGTTGCGGTCCTGCCGGCCCGGCACCCGGTCGCCGCTGTGCAGCATGATCAGGTTGACCGCGTTGATGGCCGGATTGACCGGATGGCGGAGCTCGAGCTGGGCCAGGGCGGCCAGCTTGAGCAGCGCTCCGGCCCGGACGAGTTCGCGGCCCCGGTCGGGGTCGAGGGTCAGGCCCAGGTCGGCGACCCGGGCCTGGACGAAGAACTGGCCGCCGAAGACCACGTCCACCGGCACGGTGCCGAGCTCCGGCACCACGAGGGGCACGTCGAGCCCGACGACGAAGGCGGGCACATTGATCACGGTGACGCTCAGCACCTTGCCGTCGCGGACCGCGGCGACCGCCTCGACGACCCCGATCGCGGTGTCGATCCGCACCGTCGTCACCGGCTCGACCATCGGCACCCGACCCGACTCGAGCATCGCCGTGACCGCGCACATGGTGTTGCTGCCGGACATCGGGGTGAAGCCGGCCTGCTCGAGCACGATCATCCCGAAGTCGGAGCCGGCGTTGACCGCGGGCAGGATGAAGACGGCGCAGAGTCCGGGGTAGCCGCGCGGCTCGTGCAGGATCAACTGGCGCAGCCCGTCCAGGTGCGAGCGGCAGTACGCGAACCGCTCGGCCATCGTGTCGCCGCGGACCAGCCCGGCCGCCGAGGTGATCACCCGGCCGGGTTCGCCCTCGGCGTGGACCTCGATCGCTTCCAGCTCGAGCCGAGCGCTCATTCCGACACGACGGCGAGGCCTGCCTGCTTCAGGATTCGCGCGAATTTCTCCCGGTCGGCGGCCGGCAGCGGCTGGATCGGCCGCCGCGGCGGTCCGACCGGATGGCCGAGCAGTTCGAGCCCGGCCTTGATGCCGGCGACGTAGTTGACCGACTCCAGGAAGTCGCTGATCGCCCACAGGTCCCGCCAGAGCTCGCGGGCGCCGACCAGATCCCCCTTCTCGGCCAGGGTCTCCCAGAGCTCGACGGCCAGTTCGGGCACGACGCCCGCCGCTCCCCACACCGACGCCTCGGCCCCGCTGGCGATGCCGAAGAAGGTCAGGGTGTCCCAGCCGTTGAACGCCTTGATCTTGTCGGCCCGGTTGACGATCAGGTCGGTCAGGGTCACCGCGTCCCCGGAGGTGTCCTTCAGGTAGTCGATGCCGTCGATCTCGCCCAGCTCGGCGATCTGGTCCGCGCTCAGCCGGATCCCGGTCGCGCCCGGCACGTTGTAGTAGACGATCGGCAGCGAGATCGCGCCCGCGACGTCGGACGAGGAACACCTTCAGCGTCTCGAAGCTCAGCGGGTCGTAGAACGGCGGGACCAGCATGATCGCGTCGGCTCCGACCTGCTCGGCATGCTGGGCCAGGTCGATGGCGCCGGCCGTGGACAGCGCGCCGACGCCGGCGACGACCGGGATCCGCCCGTCGGCGGCGGTGACGTACAACTCGATCACCCGGCGGTATTCCTCGGGGCTGAGCGTGGTGAATTCACCGGTGGTGCCGCACGGCACCAGGCCGTGCACGCCGGCGGCGATCAGCCGGTCGACCTGCGCGACCAGGACCGGCTCGTCGACGGCCGAGGCGTCGGCGGTGAACGGGGTGCTGGCCGCGACCAGGATGCCCTTCAGGGTCACTGACTTACGAGGCACGGGATTTCTCACTCTCTCTATATATATTGACGGTCTATCTATTGGTGGTCGGTCAGCGGGCGGCGGCCAGCTCGGGGGACTTGCGGACGACAGCCCGGGTGAACCGGGCCGGGGCGAACGGGACCAGCACGTCGGGCACCTCGCCGCGCAGCACCAGCGCGGTCAGGGCGAGCGCCGAACCCGGGCCCAGCGTGATGCCCTGCATGCCGTGCCCGGTGGACACGTACGCGTTGCTCAGTTCGCCGAGCCGGCCGATGATCGGCATGCCGTCGGGGGTCATCGGGCGGATGCCCGCCCGCGGCGTGATCGTGTCCGGGGCCGGCGGGCGTCCAGTCGCGGAAGTAGGCGGCCGGCGCCGCGCAGGATGGCGCCGATCCGGATCTGGTTCAGCTCCTCGTCCAGACCGCCGAACTCCATCGTTCCGGCCAGCCGCAGGTTGCGGGTCAGCGGCGTGACCGCGACCTTGGCGTCGGACAGGTTGGTGGAGCTCCGCAGCGGGAACGGGTCGACGTCGATGCTGTAGCCCTTGCCGGGACGCACCGGCAACGGCGCTCCCATCAGCCGGGACAGCGGCCCGGTCCAGGCGCCGGCGGCGAGCACGTACGCGTCGGCGGACAGCCGTTCGGTGCCGGCGGTGATCTCGGTGATCCGGTGGCGGTCGGTCCGGACGCCGGCCAGCGGCGCGTTCTCCAGGATGCGGACGCCGCCCTCGACCAGCCGGCGGTGCAGCGACCGCATCAACGCGTGCGGATCGACGTGCTGTTCCTTGGGGAAGAAGATGCCGCCGTAGACCCGGTCGGACAGCAGCGGCTCGTGGTTGCGGACGTCGTCACCGATCAGCACCTGCGGGTCGCGGTCGAAGCGTTCGGCGAGATCGAGGAGCTGCCGGTGGTGGTCCAGGTTCTCCCGGTCGGTGAAGGCCATCAGCAGCCCGTCGTGCCGGAGCTCGAAGTCGATCCCGTCGGCCCGGTAGTCCTCGTACGCCTCGATCGTGCCCTGGGCCAGGCGGAGGTGCGCCTCGAAACCGGCGCGCTGCATCGGCCCGTTCGAGCTCTTCCACATGCCGAGCATGAACTTGACGAAGCCGAGAGTCGGCTCGGGCCGGATGTAGAGCGGGCTGTCGCGATGCAGCATCCACTTCAGCGACTTGCTGATCATGCCCGGCCCGGGGACCGGAGCCGACTCGGCCGGGCAGATCCAGCCGGCGTTGACCTCGGCCGCCCCGCGCCCGGTCCGGCGGGCATCGATCAGGGTGACGTCGGCGCCCTCGCGGTGCAGGTGGTACGCGGTGATCAGCCCGACGGCGCCGCCGCCGATGACGACGACGCTGGTCCCCGCCCCGGTCATGCGCCGTCGAGCGCGTAGACCTGACCGGTCTGCACGCCCTCCACCGCCTTGACGTACGCCTGGCCGACGGCCGCGGCCGTGACCTGGGTGAATCCGGGGAACGACGGGTGGTAGCTGGTGGCCTCCACGAGCACGGTCGGGCTGACGGTGTTGATCCGGATGCCGCGCGGCAACTCGACGGCGGCGGCCATGGTGAAGGCATTCAGGGCGCCGTTGGCGGCCGAGGAGGCGGCCCCGGTGCGAATCGGTTCCCGGTCCAGGACGCCGGTGGTCAAGGTGAACGAGCCGCCGTCGGCCACGTACGGGGTGCCGATCTGCACGATGTCGATCTGGGGGAGGGTCTTCTTGAGCAGACCGGACAGGAAGTCGTCGTGACCGAGCTCGGCCAGCGGTTTGAACGGCGCGGAGCCGAGCGCGGCGATCACCGCATCCACGGTTCCCACCGAGGCGAAGAGCTGGGCGATCGACTCGGGATCGGTGGCATCGACCGGCGTGGTCCGACGAGCGCGACGCCTGGATCACCTCGTGCCCCCGCTCGGCGAGCGCCTGCTACGGCCGCGCCGCCGACGTGCCCGGTGCCGATGACCAGAATCTTCACGATGGTGTCCTTTCGTCGCGTCTGCTGTGACACAGGTCGATCAGTTCGTTCGCCGTGGCGACCGTGTGGGCCTGCAGCGCGGCCTCGATCCGGTCGAGGTCACGGTCGACGATCGCCGCGACCAGCGCGGCGTGGATGCGGCGGGAGCGTTCCGGGTTGGGTCGGGCCCGCTGATCCTCGGCCAGGGCGATGGTCATGTGCGCCTCGACCACCGGCCACAGCTGGGCGAGCAGCACGTTCTCCGAGGCGGACCAGATGGCCCGGTGGAAGGTCAGGTGGGCGTCGTGCCGGCTGACCGGGTCCGGGTCGAAGATCTGGGCCTCGAACACCGCCCAGGCGGTGGTCAGCGCGGCCATCCGGTCGCCGGTCGGGTCGGCCAGAATCGCCTGGATGGCCATCCGGTCCAGCGCGACGCGCGTCGCGGCCAGATCCCGGAGCGCGGCGGCATCGAGCTCGGCCACCCGCAGGCCCCGATACGGTTCGAAGGTCAGCAGGCCCTCCCGGCCGAGTTGCCCGAGCGCCTCCCGGACCGTGGCCCGGCTGACCTGGAGCGAGGTGGCCAGCCCGACCTCGGTCAACTTCTCGCCCGGCCGCAGCGCGCCGAGCACGATGCCGCGCCGGATCTCGGTGATCACGGCCTCGCGGCGGGTGATCGAGGAGACCGGCTCCAACTGGGCCTGACTCATGGCTCGACCCTAACGCCAGATTGTCAGACAAATCAACTTCCCTGTCCGACCCCCACTTGTCCGGTCGGGGCAGGTCCCCGATCGCGTTGATAGGCCGGGTTGGGGGACGGAGGAGGGATCGATACGGGGACGTACGAGCGGCTTGGGCTCGTGGCCAAGGGTTTCTAGAGGGCTCTGTTCTCCGATCCCGCGAACATCGCCCCTAGTGGCCGAGCCTGGAGCAGTTCCGGCGCTTCGATACCGAGGTGGGTGGCGACATCGGCTCTGCAGCAGGTCGGCTACCTGATGGTCATCCCCAACGCCGACGACGTTCCCGGCTTCGAGAGCAGCGTCGCGCTGCAGAACTCGATGGGCCGCCGAGCCGGCTGATCGGGTCCGCCGAGGCGAAAGCCTGTCCCTACCTGGCCGAGGCCGAGGTGGTCGCCGCCGTGTGGTCGCCCAGCGACAGCTTCGCCCGACCCAGGGACGTGGTGCACGGGTACGCTGACGCGGTCCTGGTCGGACCGCTGATCAACGCGAAGTCGTACGAGGCCATGGTCGAGGCGCTGGCGCAGGCCGAGGCCGCCGGTGGCGAGATCGTCGCCGGTGGTGAGCGGGTCGACCAGGGACACGCCGACGCCTATTACGTCCGGCCGGCGATCGTCCGGATGCCGGAGCAGGCCGACGTCGTCCACCGCGAGACGTTCGCCCCGATCCTCTACGTGATGAGCTACTCCACTTCGAGGAGGCCGTCGAACTGCACAACGCCGTCCCCCAGGGACTGTCGTCGAGCATCTTCACCACCAACAAGCGGGGGGCCGAACGGTTCATGGCCGCCGACGGCTCCGACTGTGGGATCGTGAACGTCAACATCGGCACCTCCGGAGCCGAGATCGGCGGCGCGTTCGGTGGCGAGAAGTCGACTGGCGGGGGACGTGAATCCGGTTCCGACGCCTGGCGTGGTTACATGCGCCGAGCCACCAACACCGTCAACTACTCCCTCGAACTGCCCCTGGCCCAGGGGGTCGACTTCTCCTGACCGTGGGCCGAGCAGTGAGGGAGTAGCCGTGCAGCTGGGCACCGTCGCCGTGCTGGGCGCCGGAACGATGGCCGCGGCGGTGCTCGGCGGACTGGCCGAATCACCCGACATCAGCGTCGACGAGATCCGCACGACCAACCGCACCCGAGCAGGCCGCCGCCCGCTGGTCGGACCGACCGGGCGTACGCGCGTTCGCGCTGTCCGAATCGGCCGACGCCAATCGCCAGGCGGTGAGCGACGCCGACCTGATCCTGCTCGGCGTGAAGCCGGCCGGCGTGCTCGCTCTGCTGGAGGAGATCGCGGACCGCGTCGCACCGACGGCCCTGGTCGTCAGCTTGGCCGCCGGCATCACCCTGGAGGCCATGGCGGCCCGGCTGCCGGCCGGGGTGCCGATCGTCCGGACGGCCCCCAACACGCCCAGCCTGGTCCGGGCAGGGGTGACCGGTCTGGCCTCGACCTCGGCCGACACCGGACCAGCGCGAGCTGATCACCGGACTCTTCGCGGCGCTCGGTGAGGTTCTGTGGGTCGATGAGGACGAGCTGCACCTGGTGGCCGCCGTGTCGGGCTCGGGGCCGGCGTACCTCTATTTCGTGCTCGAGCAGTTCGCGCGGGCCGCCGTCGGGCACGGATGCGAACCAGACCTGGCGGCTCGGCTGACCGCGGCCACATTCATCGGGGCGGCCGAACTGCTCCGGTCGACCGGGCTGTCGCCCGCCGAGCTGCGGCGCCAGGTGACGAGTCCGCAGGGCGCCACCGCGCGGGCCATCGACGTCTTGGACGAGGCTCGATTGGACGAGGCCTTCATCGCCGCCATGGCCGCCGCGATGGCCCGGACCCGCGAGATGGGGGCGGCGTCGTGATCCGGCTCATCAGTGCCGCTCCTTCAACCCGGTGAATTCGACCGCGACTATGCGGTCAAATCCACCGGGTTAGCGGTGAGCTGGAAGTAAACGGCCGCTTTGAGCAGTCACAAGTCGTACGGGACCGTACGAACTAGGCTGACGGGGTGACTGCGGCTCCGGAAGACCTCGACCGAACCGCCCTCGCCGTCGGCGCCGAGGCGGCGGGGATCTGGGGTGACGAGACCGAGATCGCCTCGGCCGCGGTGACGCTGGCCGCTCGGCGGATCAGCAAGCATTCCGATCCCAAGACCACGGCCCGGCCGGCGTCGGAACTCGCGGCTGCGGCCGGCGAGACGATCACCCGGCAAGGGCTCGGTGGGACCGAGGTGCTGCGGATCTTCGAGGACATCATCGCCCCGGCGACCCGCGCCCAGGACGATCCGATGAACCTCGCCTACATCCCGGCCGCGCCCACCCGGGCCGCGCTGGCCTTCGACGCCGTGGTCAGCACCTTCAACATCTACGGCGGCGCCTGGGAGGCGGGCGCCGGTGCGATCTTCGCCGAGAACCAGGCCCTGGCCTGGCTCGGTGGAACTGCTCGGCTGGCCGGCGACGGCCGGCGGATGCTTCGTCTCCGGTGGCACCACCGGAAATCTGTCCGCCCTGGTCGCCGCCCGGCAGACCCTGCGCCGGCGCCGCGGCCGGCATCCGGCCGGGCAGTGGCAGCTGGCCTGCACCGCTCAGGCCCACTCCTCGGTGCAGGCGGCCGCCTCGGTGCTGGACGCCGAAGTGGTCTTGGTGCCGGAGGCCGCTGACGGCCGGCTGACCGGCGAGGCGCTGCGCGCGGCCCTGACCGACGCTCCCGACGTGTTCGCGGTGGTGGCGTCGGCGGGTACGACCAATGCGGGCATCGTCGACGACCTCACCTCCGTGGCTGACGTCTGCGAGGAGTTCGGCGTCTGGCTGCACGTCGACGGCGCGTACGGGGGCGCCGCCCTCGCGGCACCGAGCGTGCAGGCCGCTGTTCGCCGGCATCGAGCGCGCAGACAGCTTCATCGTCGACCCGCACAAGTGGCTGTTCGCCCCGTACGACTGCTGCGCCCTGGTCTATCGCCAGCCGGAGCTGGCCCGGGCCGCCCACGCCCAGCACGCCAGCTATCTGGATGCCGTCGATCGGGAGATCTGGAACCCGTGGGACCTGGCCGTCCATCTGTCCCGGCGTTGCCGCGGACTGCCGTTCTGGTTCAGCCTCGCCGTGCACGGCACCGACCGCTACACCGCCGCCATCGAGCACACGCTGGAGACGGCCCGCGCCGTGGCGGACGGCATCGGGAAGATCCCGCAGCTGAGGCTGATCCTGCCGCCGACCCTGTCGGTGATCCTCTTCGAACGGCTGGGCTGGAGCGACAGCGAATACCACGAGTGGTCGGCCGAGTTGTCCCACGAAGGGGTGATCCTCTGCATCCCGACCCGCTGGCAGGGCCGGACCGTGCTCCGCCTCGCGTTCGTCAACCCCGCGACCGACCCCGATCACGTTCTCGAGGTGCTCCGGACCACGACCGGCTAGCCGACCGGTCGGCGCGATTCCGGGTGTCAGTAGCCGCGGATAGAGTCGCCATTGTGTCGACCACCAGCCCGCCAACCCGTCCCAAGCTGCTGCTGATCGACGGCCATTCGATCGCGTACCGGGCGTTCTTCGCGCTGCCGGTGGAGAACTTCTCCACCCAGACCGGCCAGCACACCAACGGCGTCTTCGGCTTCACCTCGATGTTGATCAACGTCCTGCGCGACGAGGCGCCGACCCACCTCGGGGTGGCCTTCGACGTGTCCCGGCAGACCTTCCGATCCGAGCTCTACACCGAGTACAAGGCCAACCGCTCCAAGACCCCGGACGAGTTCAAGGGTCAGCTCGACCTGGTCAAGGAGGTGCTCAACGCCCTCAACATCTCCTTCGTGGAGAAACCGGGGTACGAGGCCGACGACGTGATCGGCACGCTGGCGACCCAGGCCGAGGCGGCGGGCTTCGACGTGCTGATCTGCACCGGCGACCGGGACGCGTTCCAGTTGGTGACCGACAACGTCACCGTGCTCTATCCGCGGAAGGGCGTCTCCGATCTGGCCCGGATGACGCCGGCGGCGGTCGAGGCGAAGTACTTCGCCACCCCCGCGCGCTATCCGGAGCTGGCGGCCCTGGTGGGGGAGTCCAGTGACAACCTTCCCGGCGTGCCGGGTGTCGGCCCGAAGACCGCGGCCAAGTGGCTGGAGCAGTACGGCGGGCTGGAGAATCTGGTCGCCCATGCCGGCGAGCTGAAGGGCAAGGCGGCCGAGGCCTTCCAGGAGCGGATCGACGACGTGCTCCGCAACCGGCAGATCAATGCTCTGGTCCACGACCTGGAACTGCCGCTCGGCATCGACGATCTGCTGCGCCGTCCGTGGGACCGGGAGGCGACCCACCAGCTCTTCGACGGCCTGGAGTTCCGGGTGCTGCGGGACCGGCTCCTCGAAGCGCTGCCGAACGAGGACGAGGTCAAGACCGAGGGCGGTTTCGAGCTCGTCGGGACGGTGCTCGAGCCCGGCCAGCTCGAGGCGTGGCTGGCCGAGCACGCGACGGGTGAGCGGACCGGCGTCGACGTCATCGGGCACTGGGGTTCGGGAACCGGCGACATCGTTGCGCTCGCCCTGGCCGCGGGCGACGGGGCGGCGGCGTACGTGGACGGTCACCGAGCTGGACGCGGCGGAGGAGAAGGCGCTCGCCGCCTGGCTGGCCGACCCGGCCAGACACAAGGCCATGCACGACGCGAAGGGTCCGCTGCTGGCGGTCTGGGCGCGGGGCTGGGACCTGAACGGCCTGACCTCCGACACCCAGCTGGCCGCCTATCTCACCCGACCGGACCAGCGGACCTTCGATCTGGCCGACCTGACCATCCGGTATCTGAAGCGTGAATTGAAGGTCGAGGGTGCTCCCGAGCTGACCGACTCCGATCAGCTGTCGCTGGACTTCGGTGACGACGACTCGGGTGCTCAGATGGCGGCCCAGGCGTCGATGGTGCGGGCCAGCGCGGTGATCGACCTGGCCGACGCGCTGGATGTCGAGATCGAGCAGCGGAACGGCACCAGCCTGCTGTACGGCGTCGAGTTGCCGCTGCTGCGCACGCTCGCCCGGATGGAGCAGACCGGTGTCGCGGTCGATATCGACCACCTCGAGGCGCTGGAGTCCGAGTTCGGCGCGAAGGTCAACCAGGCGGCCAGCGACGCGTACGGGGTGCTCGGCAAGCAGATCAATCTGGGTTCGCCGAAGCAGTTGCAGGTGGTGCTGTTCGAGGAGCTGGGGATGCCGAAGACCCGGCGGACCCGCACCGGCTACACCACCGACGCCGATGCGCTGCAGGCCCTGTACGTGAAGACCGAGCACCCGTTCCTGGCCCACCTGCTGGTGCACCGGGACGCGATCCGGCTGAAGCAGACCGTCGAGGGCCTGCTCAAGTCGGTGGCCGACGACGGCCGGATCCACACCACGTACGTGCAGACCATCGCCGCGACCGGCCGGCTGTCCAGCACCGACCCCAACCTGCAGAACATCCCGATCCGCACCGAGGAGGGTCGCCGGATCCGCGAGGCCTTCGTGGTCGGGCCGGGCTACGACGCGCTGATGTCGGCCGACTACTCCCAGATCGAGATGCGCATCATGGCGCACGCCAGCGAGGACGACAGCCTGATCGAGGCCTTCAAGTCCGGGATGGACTTCCACACCGTCACCGCGTCCCGGGTCTTCGGCGTCGAGCCGACCAAGGTCAGTCCCGGCGAGCGGGCCAAGATCAAGGCGATGAACTACGGGCTGGCGTACGGGCTGAGCGCGTACGGGCTGAGCCAGCAGCTGACCATCGAGGTGTCGGAGGCGAAGGCCTTGATGGATGAGTACTTCGAGCGGTTCGGCGGGGTCCGCGACTACCTGCGGTCACTCGTCGTCGACGCCCGGCGGACGGAGTACACCGAGACCATCCTCGGCCGCCGCCGCTATCTGCCCGACCTGATGAGCGACAACCGGCAGCGGCGGGAGATGGCCGAGCGGATGGCGCTGAACGCGCCGATCCAGGGCTCGGCGGCCGACATCATCAAGGTCGCCATGCTCGATGTCGAGAAGGCGCTGGACGATGCCGGGATGCGGAGCCGGATGTTGCTGCAGGTGCACGACGAACTGGTCTTCGAGATCGGACCCGGCGAGCGGGAGGCGCTGGAGCAGCTGGTCCGGGACAAGATGGGCTACGCCGTCGAGATGACCGTGCCGCTGGACGTCTCGGTGGGCGTCGGCCGCTCCTGGCACGACGCCGCCCACTGACCCGGCTACTATGAGCTCGGCGTCATCGTGTCCTGAGCTTGGTCGAAGGACCGGATCCTGCCCTTCGACAGGCTCAGGGCGCGATTCATGGCGGCAAGTTTGACCCTGTTCACGCGCGAAGGATAACCTGGCATGTCGCTGTGGCCTGCGCGACTTCAGACGGAGTAGGTCACGCTCGTACGGGTTCGGATGTTGGTCAGTCTTGCGGTTGTCGTCAGCTGTGGTTGAGCTTCTTCGTGGTGTACGGATCGGGCTGCAGCACACCAGTTACTCATCATCCATCCCGGAGCCCTACTACACATGACGTCCTCTCTCGAGGCACCACCTCAGGTCGCAATCGACGATTTCGGATCACCCGAAGCATTTCTCGCGGCCATCGACGCAACGATCAAGTATTTCAACGACGGCGATATCGTCACCGGCACCGTGGTCAAGGTCGACCGTGACGAGGTCCTCCTCGACATCGGTTACAAGACCGAAGGTGTCATCCCTTCCAAAGAGCTCTCCATCAAGCACGACGTGGACCCCTTCGACGTGGTCAGCGTCGGCGATGAGATCGAGGCCCTGGTCCAGCAGAAAGAGGACAAGGAAGGCCGGCTGATCCTGTCCAAGAAGCGGGCTCAGTACGAGCGCGCCTGGGGCACGATCGAAAAGATCAAGGAAGAGGACGGCGTCGTCACCGGCAGCGTGATCGAGGTCGTCAAGGGCGGCTTGATCATCGACATCGGCCTGCGCGGCTTCCTGCCCGCATCGCTGGTCGAGATGCGCCGCGTTCGTGATCTTCAGCCCTACGTCGGCATGGAGCTCGAGGCCAAGATCATCGAGCTGGACAAGAATCGCAACAACGTCGTGCTGTCGCGCCGGGCCTGGCTCGAGCAGACGCAGTCCGAGGTGCGGCAGAGCTTCCTCACCCAGCTGCAGGCCGGCCAGATCCGCAAGGGTGTGGTCTCCTCGATCGTCAACTTCGGCGCCTTCGTCGATCTTGGTGGCGTGGACGGCCTGGTGCACGTCTCCGAGCTGTCCTGGAAGCACATCGATCACCCCTCCGAGGTGGTCGAGGTCGGCCAGGAGGTCACGGTCGAGGTGCTGAGCGTCGAGCTCGATCGCGAGCGGGTCTCCTTGTCGCTCAAGGCGACGCAGGAAGATCCGTGGCAGGCCTTCGCCCGGACCCACCAGATCGGTCAGATCGTGCCCGGCAAGGTCACCAAGCTGGTGCCGTTCGGTGCGTTCGTCCGCGTCGAGGAGGGCATCGAGGGTCTGGTGCACGTCTCCGAGCTGGCCGAGCGCCACGTGGAGATCCCCGAGCAGGTCGTCCAGGTCAACGACGACGTGATGGTCAAGATCATCGACATCGATCTCGAGCGTCGACGGATCTCGCTGTCGCTGAAGCAGGCCAACGAGGGTGTGGACGCCGGAGCCGACGACTTCGACCCGACGCTCTACGGCATGGCTGCGTCCTACGACGACCAGGGCAACTACCTCTACCCCGAGGGCTTCGACCCGGAGACGGGCGAGTGGCTGCCCGGGCTACGACGAGCAGCGGCACGCCTGGGAGCAGCAGTACGCCGAGGCGCACGCCCGCTGGGAAGCGCACAAGAAGCAGGTCGAGGACGCCGAGAGCGGCGAGAGCGCACCGACGGCGGCGCCGACCACGTACTCGTCCAGCTCCGAGTCGAGCGTCCCGGCGGCTCCGACCGCTCCGGAAGGCTCGCTGGCATCGGACGAGGCACTGCAGAAGCTTCGCGAGAAGCTCACCGGCGGCAGCTGACCCCACAGCACGTCAATCGAGGCCCTCTCACCGTCCGGGTGGGAGGGCCTCGCTGTTTTCTGCGACAGTTCCGCCATGGCGGAAGGCGCATCCTGCGGAGCGATCGAGCTAGCGGAGGCGCTGCTCCTGTCTGGACGACCAAGCGAGCGGACAACGCTTTCCGTCCGCGAGCGCGTGGAGGAAGACAGCGAGCATTAGCGCCGACCGGGTGCGAGCAGGAAGATAGACAAATGTTGAGGGTGGGGTTGACGGGCGGCATCGCATCGGGCAAGAGCCTGGTGGCCGATGAACTGGCCCGGTACGGGGCGGTGGTGATCGACGCCGACGTGCTCGCGCGCGAGGTGGTGGAGCCGGGCACTCCCGGCCTGGCGGCGATCGAGGAACGGTTCGGCGCCGACGTGCTGACGGACGGCCGGCTGGATCGCGCCGCGCTGGGCAAGATCATCTTCTCCGACCCGGAGGCCCGTCGTGATCTTGAGCGGATCGTTCACCCAGCGGTACGCGCCCGCGCGGCCGAACTGGAACAAGCCGCGGCCGAGGATGCCACGGTGATCCACGTCATCCCGCTGCTGGTGGAAACCGGTCAGCAGGACGGATTCGACGTCGTGGTGGTGGTCGATGTTGATCAAGAAACCCAGGTCCGGCGGTTGCTCGACCGCAACGGACTCACCTCCGATGAGGCCGGAGCCCGGATCGCCGCCCAGGCCAGCCGCGAGGCCCGGCTGGCCGCCGCTGATCACGTGCTGCACAACGATGGGACCGTTACCCAACTGAAAGATCAGATCGCCGACCTGTGGGACAAACTCCTGACCCGTGGCGCGCTCGGATGACATACTCGCAGTGCTCCGGGCTCGTGGCCGCTCATGGTCCTGCGAGACGAAACGCTGTTCAGTCGGGCTCACCAGACCCGACACGTTCAAGGAGGTCAAGCGTTGGAATGCCCACGTTGTCGGGCTGAGCTTCCCGCGGTCGCGCACTTCTGCCACATCTGTGGGCAGGATCAGCGCTCCTCGGATCTCGCCCGACGGAGGTCTTATGCGGCCAAGCCCGACGAACCAGTCGCATCATTCGCCTTGATCTCGTCGATCATGCCGCGCGGTGCCGGCGACCGTCCCCAGACGTACCGGATCGCCCTCACGATCGCGCTCGTGGTCGCACTGATCGCCGCGATCTTCGGTGCCATGCCGATCGCGGTTCTGGTTGCCGCCTTCGCCATCCCGATCGTCTACATCGTCTACATCTACGACATGAACCTCTGGGAGGACGAACCGATCCCGGTCACCGGCCTGGCGTTCGCGCTGACCGGGGTGCTCACGATCGGCTTCACGATCTTGTGGACCTTCCTCCGCGGTCCGGTGCCGTTCGGCACCCAGACCTACGAGAGCGGCCTCAGCGCGGCGCCCGGCGTGGGCACGTTCCTGCTCGTCGCGGTCGTGGTGCCGATCGTCGGCGAGGCGATCCGTCAGGTCGGGCCGGTGCTGCTCGCCAGCCGGCCGGAGTTCGACGACCTGATGGACGGCCTGACGTTCGGTGTGGTGAGCGGCGTCGCCTATTCGTGCTTCGACACCATCGTGCGGCACTGGGACCTGATGACCGGAGGTCTGCAGGGTCAGGATCCGGGCCTGTGGGTCTCGTTGATCTTCCTCGAGGGCTTCGTCAAGCCGCTGATCATCGGCACGGCCACCGGCATCGCCTGCGCCGAGTTCTCCGGCCTCGGTCGCGGGTACGACGGGTTCACCCCGCGCTACTTCCGCGGCGTGGCCGCGGCCATCCTGGCCAACATCGCCTACCAGTCGGGTACCTACCTGTTCTCCTTCGTCGGCAACGCGACGCTCGGGGTGGTCCTGAGCCTGGTCTGGGGCCTGGTCATCCTGGGCACCCTGATCCTGCGGGTCCGCAACGTGCTGCACGTCGGCCTGATGGAGGCGGCACTGGAGCGTTCGGCTCGCGACGGCGGCATCGGCCAAGCCGGTGACCTGCAGTTCTGCGGACAGTGCGAAATGCCGCTGCTCGACCACGCCGCCTTCTGCAACGCCTGCGGGACGACGGTCCGCGTGCAGTCCAAGGTCTCCCGTCCGAAGGTTCCGGCCATGGCCGCCGCAGCCTCCGGCGGGTCGATCGTGCCCGGCTTCGACAGCCCGGTTGCCGGTGAGGAATCAGAGGTCACCGCGGCCGAGGGCGGCACGACCGCCGTCGGCGAGACCTCCGCCGGTGTGGTCGAACAACCGGATGCCGGCCCGGCGCCGGCCGCACCGAAGGGCGCCGACGATGACGCCCGCAACCGGTTCTACGACGACGAGGAGGGCCGGGCATGACGCAGAACCCGGGCCAGTGGGGTCCTCAGGGCGGATACCCGCCGCAGCAAGGTGGCCAGGCCAGGGCGGATTCCCGCCGCAGCCGGGCGGCCCAGGCCAGGGCGGATATCCCGCCGCAGCCAGGGCGGCCCACCGGGCCAGGGCGGATATCCCGCCGCAACCAGGTCAGGGCGGATACCCGCCGCAACAACCGCCACCCGGATACGCCCAGCCGGCCCCCGGTGGATACAACCCGCAGGGCGCGTACGCGCCGCAGGGTGGCCAGCCGGGCTACCCGCCGCAGGGCGGCGGTTACGGCCCCCAGGGTCCTCCCGGTGGCGGCTTCCCGCCGCAGGGTGGACCGCCGGCCAAGAAGAGCCGCGGCCTGATCATCGGCATCGTCATCGCCGCTGTCGTGTTGCTGGTGGCCATCGGCGGCATCATCATGGTGCTGAATCGGGGCGGTGGCGACGATCCCGGTCCGGTGTCGATCACGCCGAGCCAGCCGGTTCCGCCCACGGAGCAGCCGACCGAGCAGCCACGGAGCAGCCGACCGATCAGCCGACGGACGATCCGACGACCGAGGAGCCGACGCCCGGCCCGACCGAGACCTCGGAACCGCCGAGCGGCAACGCGATCGATCTCGGGAACGGGATCACGCTGACGCCGGCCGACGGTTGGGCAGGTCAAGAAGACCGGCAAGGGCGTCGCTCAGTTGTCCGACGGCAAGAACATCTTCCTCGGCCAGTCCATCAAGGCCGAGCCGAGCACCAACGCCGGCCAGTTGTGCACCTCCTGGCACAAGAGCATCACCGAGGGCACCTCGGGCGGCAAGTTCCAGGAGCCGAAGGACGTCAACCTCGGCACCTCGAAGCTGAAGGCGGCCACCTGCCTCGGGCAGACCACGGTGTCCAGCGGCCAGGGCTCGGCGACGATCTTCCTGTTCTCGCTGGTCTCGGTCCGGCCGAGCGACGGCGTGACGGTGATCGGTACGGCGTACTTCACCCAGGCCGCCAATGCCGAACAGCTGAACAAGGACTTCGCCACGATGATCAACTCGATGTTGAAGGGCCAGGTCCAGGGCGGCTAGCCGGTCCGGCGATCCACAGCGAAAGGCTGATCGGGAGGAGGCGTCTTCGGTGACGCTGCCTCCCGATCAGCAGTTCCGGCGGCGGTGTTCGATCTGCGGGGAATGCACGTTCTGTCAGACCGAGTGCATAGGCTCACCGCATGCGTCCGATCACAGACCTCCAACGCACGGTGGCCCCGTTCAAGGTCGAGAGCGACTTCTCGCCCTCGGGTGACCAACCGACGGCGATCGCGGAGCTGGAGCGGCGGGTCCACGACGGCGAACAGGACATGGTGCTGCTCGGCGCGACCGGCACCGGCAAGACGGCGACGATCGCCTGGCTGGCCGAGCGGTTGCAGCGGCCGATGCTGGTGATGCAGCCCAACAAGACCCTCGCGGCGCAGTTCGCCAACGAGTTGCGGCAGTTCTTCCCGCGCAACGCGGTGGAGTACTTCGTGTCCTATTACGACTACTACCAGCCCGAGGCGTACGTCCCGCAGACCGACACCTACATCGAGAAGGACTCCTCGCTCAACGAAGAGGTCGAACGGCTCCGGCACTCGGCCACCAATTCGCTGCTGACCAGGCGCGACGTGATCGTCGTCGCCACCGTGTCGGCGATCTACGGACTCGGCACCCCGCAGGAGTACGTGGGCCGGATGATCAAGCTCAAGGTCGGGGATGAGGTCGAGCGCGATGCGCTGCTCCGTCGCCTGGTCGGGGTTCAGTACGCCCGCAACGACCTGGCCGGGACCCGGGGCACCTTCCGGGTCCGCGGGGACACCCTCGAGGTCTTCCCGATGTATGAGGAACTGGCGGTCCGGGTGGAGTTCTTCGGCGACGAGATCGAGAAGCTCAGCACCCTCCATCCACTGACCGGTGAGGTGGTCACCGAGGACGAGGAGATCTATCTGTTCCCGGCGAGCCACTACGTGGCCGGTCCCGAGCGGATGGAGCGGGCCATCGGCGGCATCGAGGCGGAGCTGGGCGATCGGCTGGCCGAGCTGGAGCGCCAGCAGAAGCTGTTGGAGGCGCAGCGGTTGCGGATGCGGACCAGCTACGACATCGAGATGATGCGGCAGATCGGCACCTGCTCCGGCATCGAGAACTACTCCCGGCACATCGACGGGCGCGGTCCCGGCAGCCCGCCGAACTGCCTGCTCGACTACTTCCCGGAGGACTTCCTGCTCGTCATCGACGAGTCCCATGTCAGCGTCCCGCAGATCGGCGGGATGTACGAGGGGGACATGTCGCGCAAGCGGACGCTGGTCGACCACGGTTTCCGGCTGCCGAGCGCCATGGACAATCGCCCGCTCCGGTTCGAGGAGTTCGTCGAGCGGATCGGTCAGACGGTCTATCTGTCGGCCACCCCCGGCAACTACGAGCTGGCCAAGTCCAGGGGCTTCATCGAGCAGCTGATCAGGCCGACGGGACTGGTCGATCCCCAGGTGATCGTCAAGCCGACCCACGGCCAGATCGACGACCTGATGGGGGAGATCCGGCTCCGCTCCGAGCGCAGCGAGCGCATTCTGGTCACCACGTTGACCAAGAAGATGGCCGAGGACCTCACCGACTACCTGCTGGAGAACGGCATCCGGACGCGCTATCTGCACTCCGAGGTCGACACGTTGCAACGGATCCAGCTGCTGCGGGAGCTGCGGATGGGGGAGTACGACGTACTGGTCGGCATCAACCTGCTGCGCGAAGGCCTGGACCTTCCCGAGGTGTCGCTGGTGGCGATCCTCGACGCCGACAAGGAGGGGTTCCTGCGGAGTGCGAAGAGCCTCATCCAGACCATCGGTCGCGCCGCCCGGAACGTCTCCGGTGAGGTGCACATGTACGCCGACTCCATCACCGACTCGATGGCGGCGGCGATCGACGAGACCAACCGGCGGCGGGAGAAGCAGGTCGCGTACAACGTCGCCAACGGCGTCGACCCGCAACCGATCCGCAAGAAGATCGCCGACATCACCGACATGCTCGCTCGCGAGGACGCCGACACCGACGACCTGCTGGGCGGACGGCAGCGCGGTCGCGGGAAGTCGCCGGTGCCGGCACTGAGCGGTCGAGCGGCCAGTGCTGAGGCCCGGAAGCTGGCGGGCATGCCCGCGGGGGACCTCGCGGACCTGGTCCAGGAGCTCACGGCGCAGATGCACGCCTCTGCTGCCGACCTGCAGTTCGAGGTGGCCGCTCGGCTGCGTGACGAGATCTCAGATCTGAAGAAGGAACTCCGTCAGATGGTCGAAGCCAACCGGTAGCGGGTCAAACCCGGAGCGCTGGTTCGTGCAATCAGGGGTGACCCTGACATACTTATCGCCTGGAGGGGAGTATTCCTTCGCGTCGGCATCGTCATCACGGATTCCATTGCACGCATGTCCGGTGCGGTGGTCACCCGGTGCCCTCGGCCAGTCTGACTGGCGGAAGAGACCTCCGAGACCGCTGTGTTCGCTGTAAACCTGTGTACTGAACTCGTCTCGGAAGGACCCTGTCTTGGACGTTCATATCTACACCTGGGTCATCACCGTTGTGGTGATGATCGCCATCCTGGCCATCGATGTGCTCATCATCGGCCGAAGGCCGCATGAGCCCTCGATGAAAGAGGCGGGCATCTTCATCTCGATCTTCGTCGGCCTGGCCGTGATCTTCGGCCTCGGGATCTGGGCCATCTCCGGTCCGCGGTACGCCGGTGAGTTCTTCGCCGGCTGGCTGACCGAATACAGCCTGTCGATCGACAACCTGTTCATCTTCATCATCATCATGGGCAAGCTGGCGGTGCCGAGAAAGCTGCAGCAGTTCGCGCTGATGGTCGGCATCATCTTGGCGTTGATCTTCCGCGGCATCTTCATCGCCCTCGGGGCAGCGGCCATCGCTCGGTTCAACTGGGTATTCTTCGCCTTCGGCGCCTTCTTGATCTACACCGCGATCAAGCTGGTGATCGACTACCGCCACCACGACGAACATGAGAACGACCCGCCGGACAACCCCGCCCTGCGCTTCGTCAAGAAGCGCTTCCCGTCCACCGACGACTTCCGGGGCACCAAGCTCTTCGTCATCGAGAACGGCAAGCGTTTGATGACGCCGATGCTGATCGTGATCATCGCGCTCGGCAGCACGGACCTGCTCTTCGCGCTGGACTCGATCCCCGCCATCTACGGCCTGACCAGCGAGCCGTACCTGGTGTTCACGGCGAACGTCTTCGCGCTGATGGGCCTGCGTCAGCTGTACTTCCTGATCGGCGGCCTGCTGACGCGGCTGGTCTACCTGTCGCTGGGACTCTCGGTGATCTTGGCGTTCATCGGCGTCAAGCTGATCTTCCACGCCCTGCACGAGTACCACCTGGCCGACTGGGCGCCGTTCGGTGGCGAGATCCCGATCTGGCTGTCGCTGTGCGTGATCATCGGAACGCTGACGATCACCACCGTGGCCAGCCTGGTGAAGTCGCGCTACGACGAGGACACGGCCGCGGCCCGCGAGGCGGAGACCCCGATCGCGCGCCGGCGGGCTGAGGAGGAGTGAGCGAACACGCTCTTCGCTCGCGACGCGACGCCCGCACGGCTCGTAACCGCTCGCGGCATGCCGTCGGGCTGGTGCGCGCTAGGCGGCAGCGGTCACCGCGGCCGCGGCCGGCTCGATCGCCTGAGCCACCAGGTCCGCGACGTCAGTCGTGAGGACCACCTCGATGGCGTCCAGCACATCGGCCGGGACCTCGTCGAGATCGGGCTCATTGCGCTTGGGCAGGAACACCGTGGTCAGTCCGGCGCGCTGTGCGGCCAGCAGCTTCTGCTTGGCACCACCGATCGGCAGCACCCGGCCGTTCAGCGTGACTTCGCCGGTCATCCCGACGTCGGATCGCACCGGGCGGCCCAGGGCCATCGAGGTCAGGGCGCGTCACCATGGTGACCCCGGCCGACGGACCGTCCTTCGGCACGGCTCCAGCCGGCACGTGGATGTGGATGTCCCGATCCAGCACGGTCGGGTCGTCGATGCCGAGCTCGGCGGCGTGCGCGCGGACGTAGGAGAGGGCGATCTGCGCCGACTCCTTCATCACGTCACCCAGCTGCCCGGTCAGCGTCAACGTCCCGCGGCCTCGCGCCCTGAGCGACCCCCTTCGGTCCTGAGCGACCCCCTTCGGGCCCTGAGCCCGTCGAAGGGCGATCGACCGCACTCGCCTCGATGAACAGCACATCACCACCCAGACCGGTGACGGCGAGGCCGGTGGCGACACCGGGCACGGAGGTCCGCTCATGGGCCTCCGGCGTGAACCGGGGCCGACCGAGATAGTCGCGCAGGTTGGCCGCTTCGATGATCAACTTCTGCTCGTCGTCGGTACCGACCAGCTTCGTCACGGCCTTGCGCAATGCCTTGGCCAGCAGGCGTTCCAGCTGGCGTACGCCGGGTTCTCGGGTGTAGTTGGCGGCGATCTCCCGGAGGGCGTCCTCGCCGCACGCTCACCTCGTCGGTGGTCAGTGCGGCGCGTTCGAGCTGCCGGGGGAGCAGGAAGTCGCGAGCGATCGCGATCTTGTCGTCCTCGGCGTAGCCGTCGAGGGTGACCAGCTCCATCCGGTCCAGCAGGGCCTGGGGGATCGTCTCCACCACGTTGGCCGTGGCCAGGAAGAGCACATCGGACAGATCAAGATCAACTTCGAGATAGTGGTCACGGAACGTGTGGTTCTGCGCCGGGTCCAGCACCTCCAGCAGGGCGGCCGCGGGATCGCCGCGGTAGTCCGAGCCGACCTTGTCGATCTCGTCCAGCAGCACCACCGGGTTCATCGACCCGGCTTCGGTCAGGGCCCGCACGATCCGGCCCGGCAGGGCGCCGACATAGGTGCGGCGGTGGCCGCGGATCTCCGCCTCGTCGCGGATGCCGCCGAGGGCGACCCGGACGAACTTCCGGCCGAGCGCGCGGGCGACGGATTCACCGAGGGACGTCTTGCCGACCCCGGGCGGACCGACCAGCGCCATCACCGCTCCGGAGCCGCGGCCGCCGATGACCTCCATGCCGCGCTGGGCGCGACGGGAGCGAATCGCCAGATACTCGACGATCCGATCCTTGACGTCGTCGAGGCCGTGATGATCGGCGTCGAGCACCTCGCGGGCGGCGACGATGTCGCCGTTGTCGGTGGTCTTGGTGTTGAAGGGCAGGTCGAGGATCGTGTCCAGCCAGGTCCGGAGATAGCCGGCTTCAGGGCTCTGGTCGCTGCCGCGCTCCAGCTTGGCGACCTCGCGCAGCGCCGCCTTCCGGACGTCCTCGGGCAGCTCGGCCTCTTCGACGCGGGTCCGGTAGTCCTGCGCGCCGTCCGGCTCGTCCTCGCCCAGCTCCTTGCGGATGGCGTTGAGCTGCTGCCGGAGCAGGAACTCGCGCTGACTCTTCTCCATCCCCTCACGGACGTCGTCGGCGATCTTGTCGTTGACCTCGGTCTCGGCCAGGTGCGCCTTGCTCCACTCGACCAGCGCGGTCAGCCGCTCCGCGACGTCGGGGGTCTCCAGCAGCTGACGCTTCTGGGCATCGGTGAGCCAGGATGCGTAGCCGGCCAGATCCGCGAGCGCCGACGGGTCGGTGACCTTGTTGACGGTGTCGATGACCTGCCAGGCATCGCGCCGCTGCAGGGTCGCGATCACCAGCGACTTGTACTCGGCGGCGAGCTTGCGGACCCTCTCGCTGTCGACATCAGGGTCGTCCAGCTCCTCGGCCTCCACCCAGAGGGCGGTGCCGGGTCCGGACACGCCGGAGCCGATCTTGACCCGGCGCTCGGCCTTGATGACCGCGGCGGACTCCCCGGTCTGCAGTCGACCGAGTTGCAGGATCGATGCCTCCACCCCGTACGAGGCGTAGCGGTCCTCGAGCCGGGGCGCGACCAGCAGCACGCCGTCGCTGTGGGACTGCGCGGCGTCGACCGCGGAGCGGGCGGCATCGTCGAGTTCGATCGGCACGACCATGCCGGGAAGGACGACAAGATCGGTCAGGAACAGGACAGGCAGGTTGGTGGACATGAGCGGTTGAGCCTCCGATTCGGGTCGCTCGCCAGAGTTGAGCGATACAGACTCAAGGCTGAAGCCGCTCCATTTCTTCCGGCTGTTCTCCCACGGCGAACACCAGGCCCCGCGTGACGACGACTGCGCGCGGGATGATCAACGGCCGAACAGTGGGGTAGACGCCGCGCATCGACCGGCAACAAGACCTCACGACTCAAGCGCGATGGCCTGCACGCCTCAGCTGCGCAGAATCTTGTCCATCTGCTTTCCCTTGGCAAGCTCGTCGACCAGCTTGTCCAGGTAGCGGATCTTCTGCATCAGCGGGTCCTCGATGGATTCCACGCGTATCCCGCACACCACCCCGGTGATCGATGAGGCATTCGGATTGAGTCGCGCAGCTGCGAAAAAGTCCTCGAATGTCGTGCCGGCGGCGAGGTGACCATTCAACTCGGATTCGTCGAAGCCGGTGAGCCAGCCGATGACCTGATCCAGGTCGGCCTTCGTGCGCCCCTTCTTCTCCACCTTGGTCACGTAGTGGGGGTAGACCGAGGCGAAGCTGATCGAGAAGATCCTGCTCACGTCGGCAAGCGTACTGGCGCCAGGATGACCACCTCGTCGCGGCATGGCTAGTTCAACGCATGCCTGTGCCGCGATGATCGCTGTGACGATGGTCAGCCTGCTCTCACCTGGATGCGGGCGGCGACGCGAGCCGTGATCTGCTGGCGCTCATGGGCGCATCACCGGCAACAATCAATCGTGGCCGTGACGGGCCGGGTCGCGGCCCTCTGGGGCGGACTCGGTACGGCGATCATCACGTTCGCTCCCCACCAGATTGGGCGTACGCCACATCCGAGCGGCTCGTCGCCGGACCGCCCGTGATGACGGCCGAGGTGCACCGCGCGCTCCCCGACCGCGCCAGGACCTGGGCCGAAGCCCACGCGCCGCACACCGTCGTCGACGTCACGGCGATCGGCGGCGGCATCACCGATACCAAGTGGGTTCTGCGCCTGGCCGAGGGCGACCCTTGGTCATTCGGTGGTCCGACCCGCAGGTCTGGGGCGCGACCGGCCGCGAGCACGTCCGTCGGGAGGCACTCGCCTGCCGGCTGCTCGCCGGCTCCGCGCTCCCGGTGCCGCGGCTCGTTGCCACCGACCTGGACGGGGCGACCGCTGGCGGCCCGGCCAACCTGATGACCTGGCGCCCGGGCCGCGTACGGCTGGACCGACTGCAGCCGGCCGCGATCACGGCCCTGGCGCGACTGGCCGTGGCGGTGCACCGGCAGCCGGTGCCGGTGGAGCACCGGCCGCCGACCTTCTCGTTCCGTGGGCCGATCGAGCCGGAGGTTCCGGGTTGGGCGCGGTGGCCCGGTCTGTGGCGGCGGGCGATTGCCGTCTGGGCGGCCGGACCGCCGCCGACGCCAGACGGCTTTCTGCACCGTGACTTCCACCTCGGCAACACCCTGTGGCAGGACGACAGGGTCACCGGACTGATCGACTGGGCAGAGACGTCCTGGGGACCGCCCGACCTCGATGTGGCCCACGTGTGCTCGGACTTCGCCATGCTGCACACGACCGCCGACGCCGAGACCTTCCGGGCGGCGTATGTCCGGCAGGGCGGGCGGCTCGACCAGGTGCGGACGCCGGCCGCTTCTGGGTGGTCAGCGACATCCTGGGCTTCCTGCCCGACCCCGCCCACATCCTCGTCGCGGTGGCGAGCAGCCGACCCGACCTGACTCCCGGCATCATCCGGCGAGGCCTGGAGGATCTGCTCGCATTGACGCTCGCCTGAGCGCCGTACCCGTCTCAAATTGCGGCGCGGCAACCGGCGCGCGCAGTCGGCAGTGAGCAACCGCACAACACTTTGGTCGTCGAAAACTGTGGCCGTCCGACGGCGATGAGTTTCGCCGTCGTTCCAGTCTGTATTCACATACCCGATCAACCGCACTCGAGGAGAGCGACATGGCTGCTACCTACACCTTTGACGTCTTTTCCAGCCTCGACGGATACGGCGCCGCCGGCGGCGACTGGACCGGCTACTGGGGCAAGCAAGGCCCCGAGTTGCTCGACCACCGACTTGCCTTGTACGGCGCGGAGCAGCGGATGGTCTTCGGGGCCAACACGTATCGGGCCTTCGCGCAAATGTTGGCCTCGAGCACCGAGGAGTCCGAAGTGCGTGACCCGTGGGTCACTCGGATGATCAGCCTGCCGGCAACGGTGGTGTCGAGGACACTGGAGGGACCGCTCGACTGGCTGGATGCGACCCTCGTGAGCGGTGACGCCGTCGACGTCGTCGCCCGGCTCAAGGAGGAGTCCGAGGTGCCGTTGCGCTCGCACGGCAGCCTGTCGTTGAACCGGGCGCTGATGGCCGCCGGCCTGGTCGACCGGGTCCAGGTCACGCTCTTCCCGGTGATCACCGGTCAGACCGGGCTGGACCCGATCTTCCAGGGTGCGGCCGACTTCGACCTGGAACTGGTCGAGAACCGGACGCTCGACGGTCACATCCAAGAACTCATCTACCGCCCCACCCTGCACTGACCTGGACGGATTCCACCAGGATCCGTCAATGGCCGATGCCGACCGCTCCTCAGCCGGCCGGAACCACCGTGCTCATCACGCAGTTGCCTTGGCCCTTCGGCCGCTCGTAGCGGAATCCGAGTCGCTCGTACATGCTGCGGGTCGCGTTGTAGAGGTGCGATGCAGAGGTCTTCTTGCCCGGAGGCAGATCATGGGGATAGGACTCGACCAGGCCACCACCAGCCGCGGCGATCAGCGCCAACGCACCCCGGACTGCGACTCCGGCCATCCCCTTGCGCCGGTACCCGCGGCTCACGAACAGGCAGGTGATCCGGTAGTCCGGCCGGAGCTCGACCTCAGCTTCCCATTGCTTGCGGTGATGGATGTTGGGGAGTTCCTCGGGCGGCCCGTATTCCGCCCAGGCAACCGCGAGGTCGCCGTCGAAGACCAGAGCCGCATGAGCACGGTCCTGCTCGACACGTTGCCGCTTGTACTCACGGGCACCCAGCTTCGGGAGCTCGGGAGGCTGCGGATAGCAATGGAACCAGGTGCACCAGCACCCACCCCAGACACCGTTGTGCCGCTCCGCCAGATCCGCGAACGCATTCCAGGTCAGCGGACTCAACGGCTCCACTCGCCACCCATCCACCACCAGGGCGACCGCACTCATGCAGGAAATGTAGAGACCGATGGCGAGTGCGTCAGCACCGGGCCCGACGGCCCTCGCCAGTGTCAGTGGCACGCGGCAGGCTGGTGACATGACGCGACAGTTCCAGGTGACGTTCGATTGTGCCGACCCCGCCGCGCTCGCGGCCTTCTGGGCCGAGGTGCTCGGCTACGAGGTCCAGGCCCCACCGGAGGGCTTCGACTCGTGGCCCGCGGCGCTCGCGGCGTTCGGGGTGCCCGAGTCGGAGTGGAACTCCCGCTCGGCGATCCTGCCGGTCGACGGCGACGGTCCCCGCGTGTTCTTCCAGCGGGTCCCCGAGGGCAAGTCCGTCAAGAATCGCGTCCACCTCGACGTCCGGGTCGCCCCCGCGCTGAGCGGTGACGAACGGATGGCCGCGTTCGAGGCCGAGGCGGATCGCCTCGAGGCGCTCGGTGCGACGCGCGCCTACCGGGTCGAGCCCGCCCCACCGATGGAGTTCGGCTTCCTCACGATGCGCGACCCCGAGGGCAACGAGTTCTGCCTCGACTGATCAGGCCGGCGAGCCACGTTCGCGTATCGGAGAGACGTGTTCACTCCGCTCGACGGCGCGCGATCCGGTGAGAGGGCGAGGATGCGTTGCTCCGCGGCTTCGTCGAGCCCGACGGCGGCCCGGGGATGGGTGCGGGTGGACGGGCCCTCGCGCTGCAGCCAGGCCCAGGTATCGGCCACGGTGGCGGCGATCGGGCGGCAGGACAGGCCGCGCTCCAGAGCGGCGGTGACATCGGCATCGTGCAGCGCGGCCAGTTCGCCACTCGGCGGCACCCAGATCGGCAGCTCGGTCCACGCGGAGACGCCGGCCGCGGCGATGGTCTCGGGTGACACCCACACGAGCTCGGCCGCGCCGCCGACCACCTGGGCGGCGACGGTGAGCAACTCGCCCATGGTGGTGTGTCCCGGCCGGCTGACCGTGTTGAAGGCGCCGGCGAGTCCGCGATCGGCCCCGGACAACATCCACCCGGCCAGGTCGCGCGCGTCGATGAGCTGAAGTGGCCGGTCCGGCGGTCCTGGCGCGACGACCCGGCCGCCACGGGCCAGCCGCCGAAGCCACCACGGCAACCGGCCGACGTCCTCGTACGGCCCGAGGATGAGGCCGGCCCGAGCCAGCAGCGCGCGATCGGGGAAGTGGCTCAGAACGGCCAGCTCGGCTCCCCGCTTGCTCGCGGCGTAGTCGTCATCCGCTGTTCCTTCGGGGTCGGCGTCGACGGTCGGGGTCGTCTCGTCCGCCCGCGCCGGCATGGGCCATCGGTACACCGAGGCCGACGACACGTAGCCGTAGTGCCCGACGTGTTCGGTCAGCAGCCTGCTGCTGAGCGCGACGACGACGGGAGCGCCGGACCAGGTGTCGATCACCGCATCCCAGGTCCGACCGGCGAGGCACACCTCCAGCTCCCGCGGGCTGTCGGCGATCGGCGCGGAGCGCCTCGACGCCCGGGAACGTCAGCGCCGCCGAGGCCGCGGTTGATCGTCGTCACGCGGTCGCCTCGGGCCAGAGCCGTCTCCACCACAGCACGGCCGACGAAATGGGTGCCGCCGAGGACGAGGAGTCGCACAAGTCGATCCTGTCGGCTGGGCCGGATAAGGGATATGCCGGTTCGCCGAGAGCGCAACATCACGTTGACGCGGCTGACAGAGGTGCGTCGCGTCAGCGGATGCCTTCACTCATCGCCGATGTCGGCCAGGACCTCCGTCACGGTGCGCTGCGCCGAGGCGACGAAGCCGGGGTTCGTCTCGCGGTAGTACGGGATGATCAGGGCCGCCTGATGCAGCGCGAATCCGCGCGCCCGATTCCACGTCCCGTCGTCGACCTCGAGGGCATCGCGGAACGCGCTCCGACCGGTCGGGCCGAACACACTCCAGGCGGCGATCAGATCAGCGGCCGGATCGCCGATCCCGGCGCCACCGAAGTCGATCACCGCGCAGATCCGGCCGTCGCGGACGAGCACGTTGGGCCGGAGCAGATCGGTGTGGATCCACACCGGCGTCCCCGTCCACGCCGGTGCTTCCAGGGCCCGGTCCCACGCCGCCGAGGCAGCATCGCCGTCGATGACTCCGTGAGCCGAGGCGATCATCTCGCGGGTGATGGCATCGAGCTCGCGGAGCGGCCGGCGCCCGGCGCTCGGTGCCCCAGTGGTGTCGATGCGGCGCAATTCGATCACGAACCGGGCAAGATCAACGGCTGCGCGATGCTCATCGTCGACAAGATCATCGGCGTACGGCCGGCCGTCGATCCACTCGTAGATCGCCCAGAAGAAGGGGTATGAGCTGTCCGGCCGGCCCAGCGACACCGGAACGGGGACGGGGAGCGACAGCTGCGGGCCGAGGTAGGGCAGCCATCGCCACTCCCGGCGCAGATCCTCGGCCCACGTCTCCATCCGCGGCAGGCGGGCATAGAGATCGTCGCCGAGCCGGAAGATGGCATTGACGGTGCCGGTCGACTGCACCGGCCGGATCGGCAGACCGGCCAGTCGAGGGAACTGGGTCGCGACCAGATCGCCGACGAGTTCGAGGTCGATGTCGAGCTCTCCATCGTGCATCTTCATCGTGCGGACCGGTGGCTTTGCGTCCGTGCCGCCGTCAACACTTTCTCGTCACGACCACAGTGGTGTCAGCGCATCGAGCAGGGCGGTCGGCCGGACGAGTTCGTCGCTGTCGGGCCAGGTGCCTTCGAACTCGGCGATCTCGACTCCGATGATCTTGTTCCGGCCGAGCATCGTCGCGACCGCGTGAAGATCAACAAGGCTCAGACCGCCGGGCACGGTGTAGTCCGTGGGCACGATGCCGGGATCGAGTACGTCGCAATCGAGATGGAAATAGACCGCACGATCGGCGACGGCGGCAGCAAGATCATCAACGAGCGTCGGGCCGACGGGAACGTGTCGGATGATCTTGTTCGGCATGCCCGCCGCGAGTTCGATGTCCCAGTTCGCGTTCAGCGGCGGCTCGGGTGTGCCGACCAGGTCGGGTCGATTCCCAGTCTCTCCTGCAGTTCCGCTCCGATCAGGCGAGCGCCGAGCATGGCCCGCTCATTGTGATCGCCCGCCCGTCCGTTGAAGACGGTCAACGCCCACGATGCTGTCACGCCCTCATGGTCTCAGCCGGTTCGCCACGGTCGTGGGCGGTGTCGTCGGACGGCTGTCCCATCATCGACGGAGCGTTCGACCTGGCGTCGACATCATCCCCCGCAGACGCCAGGATGGGTGGGGAGTGCAGGTCTGATGTCCGGACCCGCATGGTGACGGCCTTCGAACCGAACTGAGGGAGCGACTTTGAGCAAGATCGGCGCAACTGCCTGGGATCCGACCGCACGATCATCCGCTTCCCCGACCCGGCCATCGAGATCGTCGACGACCGCTTCGGTTCGCTCGTCGTCAACCAGGAGATCGTCGAGCGGCTCTGGACCGGCGGCCGTTGGCTCGAGGGTCCGGTGTGGTTCGGGGACGGGCGCTATCTGCTGTTCTCCGACATTCCCAACGACCGGATGATGCGCTGGAGTGAGGAGACCGGCGAGGTCACGGTGTTCCGGCAGCCGTCCAACAACAGCAACGGCAACACCCGGGACCGGCAGGGCCGGCTGATCACCTGCGAGCATCTCAGCCGCCGGGTCACCCGGACCGAGCACGACGGCGCCATCACCGTGCTGATGGACAGCTTCGAGGGCAAGCCGTTGAACGCCCCCAACGATGTGGCGGTGCACTCCGACGGCTCGGTGTGGTTCACCGATCCCGGCTACGGGATCGACGGCAACTACGAAGGGGACAAGGCGGAGATGATGCTTCCGCGACCACGTCTACCGGATCGACGCCGCGAGTGGAGTGGCCGTTCCGGTGATCACCGACATGGACCGCCCGAACGGCATCTGCTTCTCACCCGACGAGTCCCGGGTCTACGTCGTCGACATCGGTCACATCCGGGTGTTCGACCTGGAGGGGACTCGTCCGGTCAACGGCAGGATCTTCGTCGACATGGCCCCGGGCGGCTCGGACGGGATCCGCACCGATCGCGACGGCAACCTGTGGTCGTCCGCCGGAAACGGCGGTGCCGGATTCGACGGCGTGCACTGCTACGACCCCGACGGCACGCTGCTCGGTCAGATCCACCTGCCGGAGGTGTGCGCCAACTTCTGCTTCGGCGGCCGGAAGAAGAACCGGCTGTTCATCACGGCCACGAGGTCGCTGTACAGCGTGTATGTCGACGCCCTGGGCGCCCAGACACCCTGACCTGCGGGCTACGCTGTGAGTCGTCGTCGTGCCCACGGAAACCCCGAAAGAAATTCTGCAGCGCTATCTCCGGGCGGCGCGGACGTCGTTGCTGGGCAAGCTCGACGGCGCTGAGTGAACGGGACATCCGCTGGCCGATGGTGCCGACCGGCACCAATCTGCTCGGGTTGGTGAAACACACCGCCAGCATGGAGCTCGGCTATTTCGGCGAGGTGTTCGGCCGACCCTCCGACACCGCGACTCCTTGGCTCGACGACGGGGCCGAGGTCAATGCCGACATGTGGGCCCCGGCCGACGAGACCCGCGAGCAGATCGTCGCGCTCCACCACACGGCAGCGGCTCACGCCGATGCCACGATCAGCGCCCTGGACCTCGACTCGCCCGGAGTCGTGCCGTGGTGGCGCCCGGACACCCAGAACGTGACCCTGCAGCAGATCCTGGTGCACATGATCGCCGAGACCGCCCGTCATGCCGGGCACGCCGACATCGTGCGTGAGCTGATCGACGGGCAAGCCGGAATGAGGGTCGACGACCCGAACGTGCCCGACCAGACGACTGACGAATGGAGCGCCTATCGGGCTCGACTGGAGCAGGCAGCCGAGGAAGCGGCGGCTCGCGCGGCGTCCTGAGCCGCTTGTCGATGCGAACCGTGGCGCAGACAACGGAGGTCTTTCCGCCGCTTACTCACGGCAGAAAGGCCTCCGTTGTCTCGAGCGTGCTCCTGAGTCATGACCGGGCCTGACTACCAGCCCCGGGCCCGCCACTCGGCCAGATGCGGGCGCTCGTCACCGAGCGTCGTGTCGTCGCCGTGGCCGGGATGCACGACGGTGTCGTCATCGAACCGGGCAAAGATCTTGGTCTCCAGGTCGTTCATCAGCGACGTGAAATCATGCGGGCTCGTCGTCCGGCCGGGGCCTCCGGGAAAGAGGCTGTCGCCGGTGAACAGATGGGTCGGACCGCGGCCCGGTGTAGGCCAGCGTGATCGAGCCCGGAGTGTGGCCGACCAGGCCGATGACCTCGAGGCTCTCGTCCCCGAGTTCGATCGTGTCTCCGTCCCAGACCGGGTCGGGCGGATCGACCCCGGCGCCGTCGGCGATGGCGTCGACGTCCGGTCGGCCGGCGACCAGCCGCGCCTGGGTGACCGCGGCGATCGAGGCGAGAGCCTGCCAATGATCACCGTGTCGGTGGGTGGTGGCGATCACCGCGACCGGCTGGTCGTCGATCACCGTGAGGAGTCGATCATGGTCGTTGGCCGCGTCGATGAGGGTGCTCGGACCCGGTACGCGGTAGCAGCAGATAGGCGTTGTTGTCCATCGGCCCGACGCTGATCTTGATCATGATCACGGTCGGCGACAGCTGTTCGACCAGCGGCCGACCTCCCGACTCGACGTGTCCGACGTCCGCCCATGATCAACTTCTCCGCGCTCGGCACCGACAAGAACATCCGATCATGGTAATCGATCAGATGATCATGCTCCGGGAGTGACGGCCATCTGTCCTCCTCAGAACGCGGGCAGTTGCAGGCCTTCGTCGCCGCGCACCGCGGAGGCGTCGACTCGGTTCATCAGCCAGCCGAGCAGGTTGGGGCTCGTGCCGCTGATGATGATGGGTTCGCCGGCGCTGCCGACCATGATCGAGAAGCCGGAATCGGATCGCAGGTCGAGTTTCGGGAACTCGACTCGGTTCCGCAGCCGGAAGGAGCACCACTCCAGCAGCCACTCGGCCGTCTGGGAATCAAGATCGGAGATCTCGTAGCCGATGTCGAGATCGACGTGGTGGATCGCGACCTCGAGCAGCCGCGCCAGCGGCAGCAGCCGGGCCGGCACCTGCAGCCCGCCGCGCATCTCGACGATCGCGTCCCAGGCGCCGTCCAGTTCGAGCAACTCCCACGCCTCCTCCAGCCGCTCGGCCGACGTGTCGAGATCGATCTGCAGATCGAGGCCGGACCGCCTGGAGCCTTCCTCGATCTCGATGGACCGGTGTTCGGGCGAGGCGTACATCTCCTGCCGCTGGCCGGTCCGGGCCCACGACGCCAGCCGGCAGATCGCGTCGGCCTGGCGGGCGATGTGGGACGCGACGTGCCCACGACTCCATTCCGGCAGCCGGCTCGGCGCCCGCCAGTCGTCGTCGCTGACCGAGATCGTGTCCCCGAGCAGCCGCTGGGTGGCCACCGTCACCAGGTCGGCGAAGCCGGTCCAACTGCTCGGCCGCGGCGCCGTCCGTCGAATTCATGCGCTTACGCTATTCCCCCTGACCGGTAGCTCCCGAGCCCGTCGACGGCGCGGAATCCGCCGCGCGTCGACGGCTCAGCGCTCGTCCGGGTGGCCGCAGTCGCCAATTACGGAACTGTCAGTGGGCGCACATACCATGACCACCGTGACTGACCGGCTCATCGTTCGTGGTGCCCGCGAGCACAACCTGCGGAATATCTCCCTCGATCTGCCGCGCGATGCGCTGATCGTGTTCACCGGTCTGTCCGGATCCGGCAAGTCGAGTCTGGCCTTCGACACGATCTTCGCCGAGGGGCAGCGACGCTATGTCGAGTCGCTGTCGGCGTACGCGCGCCAGTTCCTCGGTCAGATGGACAAGCCCGACGTCGACTTCATCGAGGGCCTGTCGCCGGCCGTGTCCATCGACCAGAAGTCGACCAGCCGCAACCCGCGCTCCACGGTCGGCACCATCACCGAGGTCTACGACTACCTGCGGTTGCTGTTCGCCCGCGCGGGCCGGCCGCACTGCCCGATCTGCGGCGAGCGGATCAGCCGCCAGTCGCCCCAGCAGATCGTCGACCGGCTGCTGGCGCTGCCGGAGGGCACCCGGTTCCAGGTGCTCGCTCCGGTGGTCCGCGGTCGCAAGGGTGAGTACGTCGAGGTCTTCCGGCAGTTGGCCGCGGCCGGCTACAGCCGGGCCCGGGTGGACGGCGAGGTCATCCAGCTCGTCGACCCGCCGACGCTGGACAAGAAGTACAAGCACTCCATCGACGTGATCGTCGACCGCCTGGCGGTCAAGCCGAGCTCCAAGCAGCGGCTGACCGATTCGGTCGAGACCGCGCTCGGTCTCGCGCAGGGCGTGGTGTCGATCGACTTCGTCGACCTCGACCCGAAGGACCCGCTGCGCGAGCGGCGCTACTCGGAGAAGATGGCCTGCCCGAACGATCACGACATCGCGATCGAGGAGCTCGAGCCGCGCCAGTTCTCCTTCAACGGCCCGTGGGGCGCGTGCCCCGAGTGCTCCGGGCTCGGCACCCGGATGGAGGTCGATCCGGAGCTGGTCGTCCCCGACGACGAGAAGAGCCTCTCCGAAGGGGCGATCGCCCCGTGGGCGTCGGCTCACGTCGCCGACTACTTCATCCGGCTGATCGATGCGCTGGCCGAGAGCGCCGGTTTCAGCACCAAGGTGCCGTGGCATCGGCTGCCGGCCGCCGCCCAGAAGCTGCTGCTGTACGGCGTGCCCGGCCAGGTGCACGTGACCTACAAGAATCGCTACGGCCGGACCCGCAGCTACAACGCCAAGTACGAGGGCGTCGTCTCCTATATCGAGCGTCGGCACTCCGAGGCCGAGACCGACACCTCCCGCGAGCGGTTCGCCGGGTACATGCGTGAGGTGCCGTGTCACACCTGCCACGGCGCCCGGCTCAAGCCGACCTCGCTCGCGGTGACGGTGGGCGACCGGAACATCGCCGAGATCGCGGCCATGTCGATCGATGAGGCCGCCGCCTTCCTCCGCCAGTTGGAGCTCACCGATCGCGAGCAGCAGATCGCCGAGCGGGTGCTGAAGGAGATCAACGAGCGACTCAAGTTCCTCCTCGACGTCGGCCTCGACTACCTCTCGCTGAGCCGGCCGACGGGCAGTCTCTCCGGCGGTGAGGCCCAGCGGATCCGCCTCGCGACCCAGATCGGCTCCGGGCTGGTCGGGGTGCTCTACGTGCTGGACGAGCCGAGCATCGGACTCCACCAGCGGGACAACCGGCGGCTGATCGAGACCCTGGTCCGGCTCCGCGACCTCGGCAACACGCTGATCGTCGTCGAGCACGACGAAGACACGATCATGACGGCCGACTGGGCGGTCGACATCGGCCCGGGCGCCGGCGAGCACGGCGGCCACGTGGTGCACTCCGGCACCGTCAAGGACCTGCTGGCCCACCCGGATTCGCTGACCGGCGCCTACCTGTCGGGGCGGCGCTCGATTCCCCTCCCCGCGACGCGCCGGCCGCAGACCAAGGGGCGGGAGGTCACCGTCAACAATGCGGTCGAACACAACCTGCGCAACGTCACCGTCTCCTTCCCCCTCGGCCAGTTGATCGCCGTCACCGGGGTCTCCGGATCGGGGAAGTCGACCCTGGTCAACAGCATCCTCTACACGGCACTGGCCAAACGGATCTACAACGCCCGCGAGGTGCCCGGCCGGCACCGCTCGATCACCGGCGCCGACGACATCGACAAGATCATCCACGTCGACCAGTCGCCGATCGGCCGTACGCCACGGTCCAATCCCGCGACCTACACCGGGGTGTTCGACCACATGCGCAAGCTGTTCGCCGAGACCCCGGAGTCGAAGGTCCGCGGCTATCAGCAGGGCCGATTCTCCTTCAACGTCAAAGGCGGTCGCTGCGAGAACTGCACCGGCGACGGCACGATCAAGATCGAGATGAACTTCCTGCCCGACGTGTACGTGCCGTGCGAGGTCTGCCACGGGGCCCGGTACAACCGGGAGACGCTCGAAGTGCACTACAAGGGGAAGTCGATCTCGGACATCCTCGACATGCCGATCGAGGAGGCCGCCGAGTTCTTCACCGCCATCCCGGCGATCTCCCGGCACCTGAAGACGCTGGTCGAAGTCGGTCTCGGCTACGTCCGGCTCGGCCAGCCGGCACCGACCCTGTCGGGCGGTGAGGCGCAGCGGGTCAAGCTGGCCAGTGAGCTGCAGAAGCGCTCGACCGGCCGCACCCTCTACGTCCTCGACGAGCCGACGACCGGGCTGCACTTCGAGGACATCCGCAAACTGCTCGGCGTCCTCGGCCGGCTCGTCGACGCGGGCAACACCGTCGTGGTGATCGAGCACAACCTCGACGTGATCAAGACTGCGGACTGGGTGATCGACATGGGACCGGAGGGCGGTTCCCGGGGCGGCACGGTGATCGCCGAGGGCACCCCGGAGCAGATCGCCGGCAACGGCGACTCCTACACCGGCATGTACCTCAAGCCCATCCTGGATGGTCGTGCCGTGCCGGTGGGCTCGATCCAACCGGAGCTGGTGGCGCCGCCATCGGTCCCGGCCCGGAAGGGTGCAGCGCAGAAGGCGACGGCGAAGAAGGCCGCCGCCAAGAAGGCGCCTGCTGAGAAAGCGCCGCGGAGGGCCGCGGTCAAGAAGACGACCTCGCGAGCGCCGGCCCGCAAGGCGAGTTGAACCCAAGCCCCGCGTGGTCCGTCTGAACGGTTGACAGCCACGCCGACCGGAGGCCCCCGTGTCCGATCAGCTCGACCTGAACCACGATCGCGACGACGATCACGCCGGGACCAGCCGGCGCGTCGTGCTCCGTGCTGTCGGCCTGGCGGCCCTGACCGGCGGGGGCGGCATCCTTGCCGCCTGCTCGGCGGAGGGTGACACTGCGGCCCCGCCGAACTCGTCTGTGCCAACGAGCTCGGCCCCTGGGAGCTCAGCACCGGCGTCCCCGTCCGCCGGGTCACCCTCCGCCGAGTCCCCGGTCGCCAGGTCCTCGGATCCGCCGGCCGCGAAGAAGTCGGCATCGAGTCCGGCCGACCAAGGCGGCCAAGCCACCCAAGGGGCCGAGCGTGGCCATCTCCAAGGTGCCGGTCGGCGGCGGAGTGATCCTGGACGATCCTGACCAGTACGTGGTCACCCAGCCGACCAAGGGCAAGTTCAAGGCGTTCAGCAAGATCTGTACCCACCGGCAGTGCACGGTCGCCGACGTGCGCGACGGGGTGATCCACTGCGACTGCCACCAGAGCGATTTCTCGATCAAGGACGGCTCGGTGGTCCACGACCCAGCGCCCGAGCCGCTGCCCGAGGCGAAGGTGAAGGTCTTCGACGGCAAGATCTACGTCGTGAGCTGACGGCCCGTCAGCGGTGCCGCCTACGCTGTGAACCGTGGCACCCCTGACCCGTCGGCACGGCCTGGACTATCGCCCGGCGCCCGGTTCGATCCCCGACGAGCCAGGCGTCTACCGGTTCTCCGACCTGCAGGGCCGGGTCATCTACGTGGGCAAGGCCAAGAGCCTCCGATCCCGGCTCAACTCCTACTTCGCCGATCCCAATTCACTGCTCAGCCGCACCCGCTCGATGGTCACGACGGCCACGAAGGTCGACTGGACCGTGGTCCAGACCGAGGTCGAGGCCCTGCAGTTGGAGTACTCCTGGATCAAGGAGTTCGACCCGCGATTCAACATCAAGTACCGCGACGACAAGTCCTATCCCTGGCTGGCCGTCACCATGGCGGAGGAGTTCCCGCGGGTGATGGTCGGCCGCGGGGCCAAAGCGGAAGGGCACCCGCTATTTCGGGCCGTACTCCCACGCCTGGGCGATCCGGGAGACCGTCGACCTGCTGCTCCGGGTCTTCCCGATGCGGTCGTGTCGGCCCGGGGTGTTCAAGAACCACAAGCAGCTCGGCCGCCCGTGCCTGCTCGGCTATATCGGCAAGTGCTCGGCCCCGTGCATCGGCCGGGTCAGCCCGGAGGAGCACCGGGCGATCGTCGAGGACTTCTGCCAGTTCGTCTCCGGACAGGCCGCGCCGATGATCAAGAAACTGCAGCGCGAGATGAAGGCGGCCAGCGATGCGATGGAGTACGAGCGGGCGGCCCGGCTGCGGGACGACATCACCGCCCTGCAACGAGCCATGGAACAGAATGCGATCGTCTTCCGCGACGCCACCGATGCCGACGTGATCGCACTCGCCGAGGATCCGCTGGAGGTGGCCGTGCAGATCTTCCACGTCCGCGGCGGCCGGGTCCGCGGTCAACGCGGCTGGGTGGCTGACCGGTTCGACGAGAGTGGCAGCGAGGAGCTGATCGAGCAGTTCCTGCTCCAGCTCTACGCCGACACCGAGACGACCGATCGGGACGCGTTGCCGAAGGAGATCCTGGTTCCCGTGCTCCCGCCGTCGACGGAGTCGCTCAGCCGGATCCTCACCGAACGCCGGGGCTCGGCCGTGTCGATCAGAGTCCCGCAGCGCGGCGACAAGCGGGCGTTGATGGAGACCGTCGGCCGCAACGCGAGCGAGACGTTGATCAAGCACAAGACCACGCGGGCCAGCGATCTGTCGACCCGAAACCGTGCCCTGGAAGAGATCCAGGAAGCCCTGGAACTCGACGTGGTGCCACTGCGGATCGAGTGCTTCGACATCTCCAACCTGCAAGGCACCGAGGTGGTCGCCTCGATGGTGGTCTTCGAGGACGGCCTGCCCCGCAAGAGCGAGTACCGGCGCTTCGTGATCAGGCACGTCGACGGCCAGAACGACGTCGCCGCCATGCACGAGGTGATCACCCGCCGCTTCCGGCGGCTGATCGACGACCGGTCGGCCATGAGCCAGCAGATCGAGGACTCTGCCGAGGAGGGTCCGCTGCTGATCGACCCGATCACCGGCGCGCCGCGGAAGTTCGCCTACGCCCCGTCGCTGGTGGTCGTCGACGGCGGCCCGCCGCAGGTCGCGGCGGCGGCCAAGGCGCTGGACGAGCTGGGCATCTCCGACGTCGCGCTCTGCGGGCTCGCCAAGCGGCTGGAGGAGGTGTGGCTGCCCGACTCCGACGACCCGGTGATCCTGCCGCGGACCAGCGAAGGGCTCTATCTGCTGCAGCGGTTGCGGGACGAGGCGCACCGGTTCGCGATCACCCATCACCGGTCGCGGCGCAGCAAGTCGATGGTCGAGTCGCTTCTTGATCAAGTCCCGGGTCTGGGCGAGGTCCGCCGCAAGGCCTTGATCACCTACTTCGGTTCGTTGAAGAAGGTGCGCGCCGCGACGGTCGAGGAGATTGCCGCGGTTCCCGGCTTCGGACCCAAGCTGGCCCTGGCGATCAAGGAGGCTCTCGCATCCGCCCCGCAGGGGGAGGCGGTCAACATGGCGACCGGCGAGGTGATCAGCAGCTGATGGTCACTGAGATGATGGGCCGGTGAGCAGCGAGCCTGTCCCATCCCCCGACGAGACCGAAGCCTCGCCGCCCAAGCCCTTGCGGCTCGTGGTCGTCACCGGGATGTCCGGTGCCGGCCGGTCGACAGCGGCGAACACGCTGGAGGACCTGGGCTGGTACGTGGTGGACAACCTGCCGCCGACCGTGCTGCCCGAGGTCTGCGAGCAGGCCAGGAACATCAACCTGACCCGGCTGGCGGTGGTGCTGGACGTCCGGACCCGAGGGTTCTTCGAGCAGTTGCCGACGATGTTCGCCGACCTCAGCGCGACCGGCACCCTGCCCGAGATCTTGTTCCTGGAGGCCGGCGACGACGTCATCGTCCGGCGGCAGGAGTCCGTCCGCCGCCCGCACCCGCTGCAGGGGGACGGCCGGCTGCTGGACGGCATCGTCCGGGAGCGCGAAACCCTGGCCACGCTGAGAGCCGCGGCCGACCTGGTGATCGACACGTCGTCGCTGAACGTCCATCAGCTCGCCTCCCGGGTGACCCACGCGTACGGCGGGATCGACGATGATCAACTTCGGGTGACCTGCCTGTCCTTCGGCTTCAAGAACGGGGTTCCGGTCGACGCCGACATGGTCTTCGACGTGCGCTTCCTGCCCAATCCGCACTGGGTTCCCGAACTGCGACCGCAGACCGGGCTGAGCAAGCCGGTCAGTGAGTACGTGCTGCGCCAACCGGGCGCCGAGGCCTTCCTGGACAACCTGCAGGAGTTGCTGTCGGTGGTGTCGGTCGGATACATCAACGAAGGCAAGCGCTTCGCCACGATCGGCATCGGATGCACCGGCGGCAAGCACCGCAGCACGGCCATGGCCGAGGAGTTCGCCCGGCGGCTGCGGGCCAGCGGCATCGCGACCACCGTCCTGCACCGCGATCTGGGCCGAGAATGAGCGCCCGCGAGCGGAGCCCGTTCTGGCAGTCCGTCCTGCCCGGGCCGAGTCTGCCGTCGGTGGTCGCCTTCGGCGGCGGTCACGGGCTCTCGTCCTCGCTGACCGCGCTGCGGCGGATCACCGACCAGTTGACCGCGATCGTCACGGTCGCCGACGACGGCGGATCGTCGGGGCGGCTGCGGGCCGAACTCAACTGCCTGCCGCCGGGCGACCTGCGGATGGCGCTGGCCGCGTTGTGCGGCGACGACGAATCGGGCCGCACCTGGGCCGACGTGCTGCAGTATCGGTTCAACAGCGCCGGCCCGCTCGCTGATCACGCGATCGGCAACCTGTTGATCGCCGGCCTCTGGGAGCGCCTCGGCGATCCGGTCGCCGGCCTGGACATGGTGGCCCGGCTGCTGGGCGCCAAGGGCCGGGTGTTGCCGATGGCGTCGGTGCCGCTGGACATCGAGGCCGACGTGATCGGGCTCGACCCCGACAAGCCCGACGAGCGCTCGGAGGTCCGCGGTCAGGCGACGGTGGCCAAGACGTCCGGCGAGGTGATCTCCGTCCGGCTCAGGCCGGCCGATCCGCCGGCCTGCCCGGAATCCGTCGCCGTGGTGCTCGACGCCGATTGGATCGTGCTCGGTCCCGGGTCCTGGTTCACCTCGGTGATTCCCCATCTGCTCGTCCCGGAACTGGCCAAGGCCATCTACAGCACGCGGGCCGCGCGGATCCTCACCCTCAATCTCGAACCGTCCGGCGAGACCGCCGGATTCTCCGCCGCCAAGCACATCGAGTTGCTGGCCGACCACGCCCCGGATCTGCGGCTCGATGTGGTGCTCGCCGACAGCGGCTTCGCCTCGGACGATCCGCATCTGGCCGGCTGGGCCGACTCGCTCGGCGCCCAGGTGGTGGTGGCCGACCTGGCCGCGCGCGACGGCTCCCCACGCCATGACCCGCTCCGGCTGGCCTCGGCGTACGCGGAGATCATGGGCATCTAACCGAGATCGGGCGTCGGGTCGCTTCCGGTCCGTGGCATCATGCACGAATGGCCATGACCGCACAGGTGAAGGCGGAGCTGGCGACCATCAAGGTCACGAAGCCCTGCTGCCGCAAGTCGGAAGTCGCCGCGACGCTGAGGTTTGCCGGGGGGCTGCACATCGTCAGCGGACGAATTGTGATCGAAGCGGAGCTCGACACCGGCGCTGCTGCGCGCCGACTTGCGCACCGACATCAACGAGGTTTTCGGACACCCCAGTGAGCTGGTGATCGTCAACGGCTCGGGGATCCGGCGGAGCACTCGCTACGTGGTGCGGGTGATCAAGGACGGCGAGGCGCTCGCCCGGCAGACCGGATTGATCGACTCCCGGGGGCGACCGGCCCGCGGGCTGCCCGCTCAGGTGGTGAGCGGTGGCCTGTGCGACTGCATCGCGGCCTGGCGGGGGGCGTTTCTCGCGCACGGCTCGCTCACCGAGCCGGGCCGGTCGATGGCGCTCGAGGTGACCTGTCCCGGCCCCGAGGCGGCGCTGGCCCTGGTGGGTGCGGCGCGCCGGCTCGGCATCTCCTCGAAGGCCCGGGAGGTCCGCAACATCGACCGGGTGGTGATCCGCGACGGCGACGCGATCGGTGCGCTGCTGACCCGGCTCGGTGCGCACGAGTCCTTGCTGGCCTGGGAGGAACGCCGGATGCGCCGCGAGGTGCGTGCCTCGGCCAACCGGCTCGCCAACTTCGACGACGCCAACCTGCGCCGATCGGCGAGGGCCGCCGTCGCCGCCGGCGCGCGGGTGGAGCGGGCGCTGGAGATCCTCGGCGGGGACGTCCCCGAACACCTGCGGGCGGCCGGCGTGCTCCGGGTGCAGAACAAGCAGGCCAGTCTCGAGGAGTTGGGCCAGCTGCACGACCCACCGCTGACCAAGGACGCCGTCGCCGGCCGCATCCGGCGGCTGCTGGCCACCGCCGACAAGCGCGCCAGCGACCTGGGGATCCCCAATACCGAGGCCAGCCTCAGCGCCGAGATGCTGGACGAGTGAAACACCTCTGTAACCAGGGGCGAACTGGTTTCATACCAGCAGGAAAAGCGGTCGTAACGCGTACGAGCGAAGTTCGTTAAGGTGTCTGTGGCCCCGCCGACTCGGGGGCACTCACGCACCGAAGGAGATCACCTTCATGACCGTACGTGTCGGTATCAACGGCTTCGGCCGGATCGGCCGCAACTTCTATCGCGCCCTGATCGCCTCGGGGGCCGACGTGGAGGTCGTGGCCTTCAACGACCTCGTCGATCACGCCACCCAGGCCCATCTGCTCAAGTACGACTCGATCCTCGGCCGACTGGGTCAGGACGTCTCGGTCGTCGACGGCGGCATCCAGGTCGGTGACAAGGTCATCAAGTCCTACGCCGAGCGGGACCCGGCCGCCCTGCCGTGGGGCGAGATCGGCGCCGACGTGGTGATCGAGTCCACCGGCTTCTTCACCGACGGCACCAAGGCCAAGGCGCACCTCGACGGCGGCGCCAAGAAGGTGATCATCTCCGCACCGGCCAAGAACGACGACTTCACCGTGGTGATGGGCGTGAACGACGGCGACTACGACCCGGCGAGCCACAACATCATCTCCAACGCCTCCTGCACCACCAACTGTCTCGCGCCGATGGCCAAGGTCCTCGACGACGAGTTCGGCATCGTCAAGGGTCTGATGACCACCATCCACGCGTACACCCAGGACCAGAACCTGCAGGACGGCCCGCACAGCGACCTGCGACGCGCCCGGGGCGCGGCCATCAACATCGTGCCGACCTCGACCGGTGCCGCCAAGGCGATCGGCCTGGTGCTGCCGCAGCTCAAGGGCAAGCTCGACGGCTACGCGCTGCGGGTGCCGGTGCCCACCGGTTCCGCCACCGACCTGACCTTCGAGGCCGGCCGCGAGACCACCGCCGAAGAGGTCAACGCCGCCGTCAAGGCCGCGGCCACCGGCGACTTCGGGAAGTACCTGCTCTACACCGAGGACCCGATCGTCTCCAGCGACATCGTCACCGACCCGCACTCCTGCATCTTCGACGCCGGCCTCACCAAGGTGATCGGCAATCAGGTCAAGGTCGTCGGCTGGTACGACAACGAATGGGGCTACTCCAACCGCCTGGTCGACCTCGTCGCCCTGGTCGGCGGGTCCCTCTGACCGCTCGCTGGGGGTGTCGGTTTCCCACGTATACGTGGGAAACCGGCACTGTACCCAGGAAGTTTCCTAGGTACAGCGTCAGTTTTCTGGGTACAGCGTGACCACCTGAAAGGACTGTGCAGTGAAGTCGGTTTCTGATCTTGGTGATCTCTCGGGCAAGCGGGTGTTGATCCGCTGCGACCTGAACGTGCCGTTGGACGGCGACACGATCACCGACGACGGCCGGATCCGGGCGTCGCTGCCCACCCTCAACCAGCTCCGCGAGGCCGGTGCGAAGGTGATCGTGCTCGCTCACCTCGGCCGGCCCAAGGGCCAGGTCAATCCGAAGTACTCGCTGGCGCCCGCCGCCAAGCGGCTCGGCGAGCTGCTCGGCAGCGAGGTCAAGCTGGCCGAGGACGTGGTGGGCGACTCGGCCAAGTCGATCGTCGCCGGGCTCGCCGACGGCGAGGTCGCGCTGCTGGAGAACGTCCGGTACGAGCCGGGCGAGGAGTCCAAGGACGAGGCCGAGCGGGGGGCGCTGGCCGACAAGTACGCGGCCCTCGGCGACGTCTTCGTCTCCGACGGCTTCGGCGTCGTGCACCGCAAGCAGGCGAGCGTGTACGACATCGCCGCCCGGCTGCCCAGTGCGGCCGGCGGCCTGGTCAAAGCCGAGGTCGAGGTGCTCAAGCGGCTCACCGAGGATCCGGCCCGCCCGTACGTGGTGGTCCTCGGCGGCGCCAAGGTCTCGGACAAGCTGGCGGTGATCGCCAACTTGATCAAGACCGCCGACACGTTGGTGATCGGTGGCGGGATGCTGTTCACGTTCCTCGCGGCCCAGGGGCACGAGGTGGGCAAGAGCCTGCTGGAGAAAGATCAACTCGACACCGTGAAGGGCTACCTGGAGGAAGCCGCAGCCACCGGGAAGCAGATCCTGCTGCCGACCGACATCGTCGTGGCGCCGGAGTTCAAGGCCGATTCCCCGCCCACCGTGGTGGCCGCCGACGCCATTCCCCAAGATCAACTCGGACTGGACATCGGCCCGGAATCGGCGAAGGCGTTCGCCGACGTCATCGCCGAGGCCAAGACGGTGTTCTGGAACGGGCCGATGGGTGTCGCGGAGTGGGAGAGCTTCGCCGGCGGCACCCGGGCCGTAGCCCAGGCGCTGACCGAGGTCGACGGGCTGTCGGTGGTCGGCGGCGGCGACTCCGCGGCCGCGGTCCGCGACCTCGGGTTCGCCGACGACGCGTTCGGGCACATCTCGACCGGCGGCGGTGCCAGCCTGGAATATCTGGAGGGCAAGACCCTGCCGGGTCTGTCCGTACTCGACGAGAAGGCGTAGACGATCATGGCCCGTAAGCCCCTGATGGCCGGCAACTGGAAGATGAACCTCAACCACGTCGAGGCGGTGGGCCTGGTGCAGAAGCTGGCCTGGACCCTCGACGACAAGCGCCACGACCCCAGCAAGTCCGAGGTTGTCGTGCTGCCGCCGTTCACCGACCTGCGCACCGTCCAGACGCTGATCGACGGTGACCGGTTGGAGCTCGGCTACGGCGCCCAGGATGTGTCCGCCACACGACAGCGGTGCCTACACCGGCGAGATCTCGGTGGAGATGCTGGCCAAGCTGAAGTGCGCGTACGTGACGGTCGGGCACTCCGAGCGTCGGCAGTACCACCACGAGGACGACGCCCTGGTCAACGCCAAGGCCAAGAAGGCCTTGAGCGGCGGCGTCATCCCGATCATCTGCGTCGGCGAGGGCCTGGAGATCCGGCAGGCGGGGGAGCACGTGTCCGTACTGCCTGACCCAGGTCGACGGGGCGCTGGCGGGCATCAGTGCTGACGACGTCCGCACCTTGGTGATCGCGTACGAGCCGGTCTGGGCGATCGGCACCGGCGAGGTGGCGACGCCCGGAGGACGCGCAGGAGGTGTGCGCGGCGATCCGGGCCCGAATCGGCGAACTCTACTCGGCGGAGGTCGCCGACGAGGTGCGGGTGCTCTACGGCGGATCGGTCAAATCCGGCAATGTCGCGGCCATCATGGCTCAGGCCGACGTCGACGGTTGCCTGGTCGGTGGCGCCAGTCTGGTGATCGACGAGTTCTCTGCGATAGCACGGTTTTACGACCTGCCCGCGCTCTGATCCGGCTTGCGGATTTCGGGAAACTCTGAGTTAGGCTACCTCCGTGCCGATCGTCCCTCCCCTGATGACTGTTCCAATCCTGATCTTCTCGATCGTGTTGGTGATCACGAGCGTCGCGCTCGCGTTGTTCGTCTTGATGCACAAGGGACGCGGCGGCGGTCTGTCGGATCTATTCGGTGGTGGGATTTCCTCCTCGATGGGCGGAACCTCCGTCGCCGAGCGAAATCTTGATCGTCTGACGATCATCATCGGCGTGATCTGGCTGGCGGCCATCGTGGCGCTCGGCCTGCTGTACAAGCTGGGTGCCTGATCCGCATATCGCACTGATCAACAAGACACAAACTCATCGCACGGGACGACGGGAGAATTAACGTGGCTGGTGGCAGTGCCATTCGTGGCAGTCGGGTGGGCGCCGGACCAATGGGGGAGGCGGAGCGCGGTGACGCGGCTCCCCGACTATATGTCTCCTATTTCTGTGCGCAGGGCCACGAGACCCGTCCGGCTTTCGCGGCTGATGCCTCGATTCCGGACGCCTGGGACTGCCCGCGGTGCGGGTTGCCGGCCAACCTCGATTCGCTGAACCCGCCGCCGCCGCCGAAGATCGAGCCGTACAAGACCCACCTCGCGTACGTGAAGGAACGGCGCTCCGACTCCGAAGCCGCCGACATCCTCACCGAGGCCCTCAACGCGCTCCGCGACCGCCGCGCCCGCGGCGAAGTGATGTATTAGCATCTTGGTCTGTCTGCTCGCACGATCGCGCTGATTCGACCTGCCTTCTGTCGCTCGCACAATCGTCTCGGATCGACGGCGAACGATCAGCGCGTCCGATCGTCGAGCTCCGTCTGCGCGCACAACGGACCATCGAGCCGGCGTCGATCTGACGATGCCTCAGCAGACTGACGCATGGCTGCGACCGACAGGCCTAGAAGACCGCGGGGGGAAAGGTCGCGGGGCAGTTCAGCCGCCGCGGCCCGGTCCAGCAGCCACAGGGTCCGGTCGCGACCGGAGACACCGGCGGCCGGCACCTGGACCGGCCCGGCGCCCAGCAGCGCCATCTTGGCCGCGGCGGCCTTGTCGGCGCCGCTGACCACGAACCAGACCTCGTGTGACCGGTTGATCACCGGCAACGTCAGACTGATCCGCTCCGGCGGCGGCTTGGGTGACGAGCGGACGGCGATCACGTCGCCGGAGGCGTACGAGGACGGGTGCTCGGGGAAGATCGAGGCCACGTGGCCGTCCGGACCCATGCCGAGCAGGCAGATGTCGAACGCCGTGGAGCCCAGTTCGCGGGCGTAGTCCTCGGCCGCCTGATCAAGATCGACACCGGCGTCGGCCGCCGGCATCTGGTGGACGCGAGCCGGCGTCAGATGGAGCGGCGCGGCCAGCAGGTCCAGGGCCTGCTTGGCGTTGCGGTCGTCGTCGTCCGCGGCGACGAAGCGCTCGTCGCCCCACCAGAACTCCACCCGGGACCAGTCCACGGCCGAGTGCGGGCCCTCGTCGGCCAGCCGCTGGTAGGCCTTGGTGGCGATGCGGCCGCCGGTCAGCGCGACCTGCGGAACCCGGAAATCTCGCTGGATCTCCGCCAGCCTGGCCATCAGCCTCGCCGCGAGCGCCTCGGCCACGTCATCGGCGTCGGCATGGACGATCACTTCCGGACTGGTCACGGCGCTTCGGCTCGTTTCGCCGCGGCACTGCGAGCCTGCCGTTTGGCCACCTTCTTCGCCGCGGTCGCCTTCTTGGCCGCGGTTGTCTTGGCGCGTCTGAGGCACCAGTGCCCGCAGCGCCCGCTCGAAGACGTCGTCGGCATCCATCCGGCGCAGTTCTTCGGAGATCAGCTCGGTGAAATCACGACGCTTCAGCGCGACCAGCCGCTCGGGCTGGCCGGGCACCGCGTAGGACGCAAGCCGTCCGTCCGCCCGGGTGATCGCGATGTCGCCGGCGGCCGTACCGAGCCGGACCGCGGTGATGCCGGGGCCATCGCTGGTCTTGCGGGTGATGTCGACCTTGAGCTTCGACCGCAGCCAGGCCGCCAGCAGGTCGGCCGAAGCGTTGCCCTGCTCGGCCTCGACGGTCGCCGCCTTGATCTTGGCCGGGTACTGGTCGAGGGCAGCCGCCAGCAGCGCCCGCCACGGGGTCAGCCGGGTCCAGCTGAGATCGGTGTCCCCCGGGGTGTAGTCACGCGCTCGCGCCTTCAGCGCCAGCAACGGCCGGGCTGCCGATGCGGCATCGGTCAGCCTGCGCCTGGAGAGCTGGCCGAGCTCGTCGGCTGCCCGGTTGCTCGGCACCTTCCCCGGCCACCAGATCACCACCGGCGAGTCCGGCAGCAGCAGCGGCCTGATCACCGAGGCCGGGTGCGCGGCGATCGGCACCGCGCATCCTGATCACCACGACCTCGCCGGGGGTGCCCTCGCCGATGTGCACCTCGGCGTCCAGCGATGCCGTCCGGCCCGGGCCGGTGACCACGAGCAGGATGCGGGACGGATGCTCGCGACCGGCGGCCATGCCGGCCTCCATGCGCCTCGGCATACTCCGACTCGTCGCAGACGATGATCAAGGTCAGCACCATGCCCTGCGCCGGGCTGCCGGCGGTCCGGCGGGCCCTGAGCAGGGCGCTCGAGATCTTGGCCGAGTTGGTGTCCTCGAGTTTGATGATCATCGGCATCTCCCGGCGATGCTTCGCATCAGGGCCTCCGCCAGGTGAAGCCGTCCCGAGCGAGCATCTCGTCGGCTCCCTTCGGTCCCCACGATCCCGGCGCGTACAGCTCGGGCTGACTCGGCAGGCCCGCCCAGTAGTCCAGGATCGGATCGAGGATCTCCCAGGACAGCTCGACCTCCTCGTGCTGGGGGAACAGCGGAGGATCACCGAGCAGCACATCCAAGATCAACCGCTCGTACGCCTCGGGCGAGGACTCGGTGAACGACCCGCCGTAGGCCATGTCCATGTTCACCTCGCGGATCTCCATCTGGGTGCCGGGCACCTTGGCGCCGAAGCGCAGCGTCACGCCTTCATCGGGCTGGATCCGCAGCACGATCGAGTTGTAGCCGAGCTCCTCGGTGTCGGTCTTGGTGAACGGCAGATGCGGTGCCCGCTTGAATCCGAGCGCGATCTCGGTGACCCGACGAGCCAGCCGTTTCCCGGTCCGCAGGTAGAACGGCACCCCGGCCCAGCGGCGGTTCTCGATGTCCACCCGGATCGCCGCGTACGTCTCGGTCTGCGAGGTCTTCGGGATCCGGTCCTCTTCGAGGTAGCCCTTGACCTTCTCCCCGCCGGCCCAGCCGCCCGCATACTGGCCGCGCGCGGTGTGCAGATCCATCCGCTTGGGCGGACGTACGGCGGCCAGCACCTTCTGCTTCTCGGCGCGGAGCTGGCGGGCCTCGAACGAGGTCGGCTCCTCCATGGCGGTCAGTGCGAGCAGTTGCAGCAGGTGGTTCTGGATCACGTCCCGCGCGATGCCGATTCCGTCGAAGTATCCGGCCCGACCGCCGATTCCGATGTCCTCCGCCATGGTGATCTGGACGTGATCGACGTAGTTGTTGTTCCACACCGGCTCGAACAGCTGATTGGCGAACCGCAGCGCCATCATGTTCTGCACGGTTTCCTTGCCGAGATAGTGATCGATCCGGAACACCGAGCGCGAAGGGAACACGCTGGACACGATCCGGTTCAGCTCCCGCGCACTGGCCAGGTCGTGGCCGAACGGCTTCTCGATCACCACCCGGCTCCAGCGACCCGGCTGCTCCTCGGCCAGGCCGTGCGACCGCAGTTGATCGACGACGGTCTGGAACAGGCCCGGCGGGATGGACAGATAGAAGGCGTGATTGCCGCCGGTGCCGCGCGCCTCGTCGAGATCCGCGATGGTCTCGGCCAGGTGGGCGAACGACTCGTCGTCACCGATCTCGCCCGGTACGAAGCGGATGCCTTCCGACAACTGCTGCCAGACCTCTTCGCGGAAAGGCGTCCGGGCGTTCTGCTTGACCGCCGCGTGCACGATCTTGGCGAAGTCCTGGTGCTCCCAGTCACGCCGGGCGAAGCCCACCAGGGCGAAGCCGGGTGGCAGCAGGCCGCGGTTGGCCAGGTCGTAGACCGCCGGCATCAACTTCTTGGTCGACAGGTCACCGGTGACGCCGAAGATCACCAGCACGCACGGACCGGCGATCCGCGGGAGTCGCCGATCCTGCGGATCGCGTAACGGGTTCGGTCGGTCGGTAACGCTCACTCGACGTCGTCATCGGGCGTCGGGTCGGCGCCCTTGGCCCGGGCTGTCGGCGCCGGCCTTGGCCTCGTCGAGCGCGGTCTGCACGGTCTCGACCAGCTCCGCCCAGGAAGCGTCGAACTTCTCGACCCCCTCGCGCTCCAGGACCTCCACCACCTCGTCGTAGGAGATGCCGACCGCGGCAAGATCATCCAGCGTCCGCTGGGACTCTTCCTCGGTGCCGCTCACCGTGTCGCCGTGCAGCTCACCATGATCGGCGAACGCCTGCATCGTCTTCTCCGGCATCGTGTTCACCGTGTTCGCGACGACCAGTTCGGTGACGTACATCGTGTCGGAATAGGCCGGATCCTTGACGCCGGTCGATGCCCACAGCGGACGCTGGCGATGCGCCCCCTTCGCTTCCAGCGGTGCGAAGCGCTCCGAGCTGAACTCCTCCTCGTAGAGCGCGAACGCCAGTCGGGCGTTGGCGATGGCGGCCTTGCCCTTCAGCGCCTTGGCCTCCTCGGAGCCGATCGCGTCGAGCCGCTTGTCGACCTCGCTGTCGACCCGGGAGACGAAGAACGAAGCGACGGACTGGATCTTGCTCAGGTCGTGGCCGTTGGCCGCGGCCTGCTCGAGACCGCTCAGGTACGCGTCGATCACCCCGCGGTAGCGCTCGAGCGAGAAGATCAAGGTCACGTTGACGCTGATGCCCTCGGCGATCGATGCGGTGATCGCCGGCAGTCCGGGCTTGGTCGCCGGGATCTTGATCAACACGTTGGGCCGGTCGACGATCTTCCACAGATCCGCCGCCTGGCCGATGGTCGCGTCGGTGTCCATCGCCAGACCCGGCTCGACCTCGATCGACACCCGGCCGTCGATACCGCCGGTGGCGGCGTAGGTGGCGGCGAAGATGTCGCAGGCGTTGCGAACGTCGTCGCTGGTCAGCGCCTTGATCGTGTCGTCGACGCTGGAATCGACGGCGGCCAGTTCCTTGATCTGCTCGTCGTACAGGTGGCCCTTGGACAGCGCGGCGGCGAAGATCGTCGGGTTGGTGGTCACGCCGCTGACGTGGGAGCTGGTGATCAGATCGGACAGATTGCCCGAATTGATCCGATCACGGGACAGGTCGTCCAGCCAGATGGAGACACCGGCGTCCGCCAGGGCCTTGAGTCGTTCGCTCATGATCAGTTCCTCCTCGATCTCCGATGGATTTGCTCAGCTGATCGGGTCAGCTGATGGTGCCGCTGGGATGGCCGTCGAGGTCGACGGGGCCTTTCGGTCCCGCGGGCGCCGGGTGGGTCGGCGACAGGGTCGACTCGGCGTCGGCGATGCTCTCCTTCGCGGCCTCCACCACCTTGTCGGCGGTGAAGCCGAACTCCTCGAACAGCTTGGCGCCCGCCGCGCTCGCTCCGTACTGGTTGATGCTGAGAATCCGGCCGTGGTCGCCCACTTCGTCACGCCAGCCCGTGCTCACGCCGGCCTCGACGCTCACCCGTGCCTTGATGTCGGGCGGGATCACCGAATCGCGGTACGCCTGGTCCTGCTCGTCGAACCATTCGCGGCAGGGCATCGACACGACCCGGGCGGCGATGCCTTCGGCGGCCAACTGTTCCTGCGCGGCGACCGCGTACTGCACCTCGGATCCGGTGCCGATCAAGATCACGTCCGGCGTGCCGTCGGCGTCCTTGAGGATGTAGCCGCCCTTGGCGACCTCGGAGCTCTCGGCGAAGCCGTCCTGCACCGCGAGGCACGATCGGCAGGTTCTGCCGGCTCAGCAGCAGAGCGGCCGGACGGTCCTTGTGGCTCAGGATGGCTGCCCAGCAAGCCGCGGTCTCGTTGGCGTCGGAGGGCCGGACCACGTCGAGACCCGGGATGACCCGCAGCGCGGCGATGTGCTCGATCGGCTGGTGGGTCGGGCCGTCCTCGCCGAGCCCGATCGAGTCATGGGTCCAGACGTAGACCACCGGGAGCCGCATCAGGGCCGACAGCCGGACGGCGCCGCGCATGTAGTCGCTGAAGGTGAGGAAGGTGCCACCGTACGGTCGGGTTCCGCCGTGCGCCTTGATCCCGTTCAGGATCGCGCCCATGGCGTGCTCCCGGATGCCGAAGTGCAGCACCCGGCCGTACGGGTTGCCCGGCCAGGCCTTCGTCTGCCGATCCTCGGGCAGGAAGCTGGGCTCGCCCTCGGGAGTCGTGTTGTTCGACTCGGCGAGGTCGGCCGAACCGCCCCACAGCTCGGGCATCTTGGGCGCGATCGCGCTGAGCACCTTGCCCGAGGCCGCGCGGGTCGCGATGCCCTTGGGGTCGGCATCCCAGCTGGGGAGTGCGTCCTCCCAGCCGGGGCTGAGCTCGTTGGCGACGAAGCGGTCGTAGAGGGCCTTGCCCTCCGGATTGGCCTCGGCCCAGCTGTTGCAGGCGATCTCCCACTCGTCCTGAGCCTGCTGGCCGCGCTCGAGCAGCTTCCGGGTGTGCGCGATGACCTCGTCGGAGACCTCGAAGGTCTGGTCCGGATCGAAGCCCAGCACCTTCTTGGTCGCGGCGACCTCGTCGCCGCCCAGCGCCGAGCCGTGCGACTTCCCGGTGCCCTGCAGCTTGGGGGCGGGCCAGGCGATGATCGTCCTCAGCTCGATGAAGCTGGGCTGGTCGGTCACCGCTTTGGCGGCCTCGATCGCGTCGAGGCAGAGCGGTGACGTTCTCCTCGTACTGGGTGTCGCCGTTGGTCCAGTCGACCGTCTGCACGTGCCAGCCGTACGCGGCGTAGCGAGCGGCCGTGTCCTCGGTCAGCGCGATGTTGGTGTCGTCCTCGATGGAGATCCGGTTGCTGTCGTAGATCAGGGTGAGGTTGCCGAGGCGCTGGGTACCGGCCAGCGAGGACGCCTCGGAGGAGATGCCCTCCTCGATGTCGCCGTCGGAGGCCAGGCAGTAGATCTGATGGTCGAAGATCGATTCGCCCGGAGCGGCGTCGGGATCCAGCAGACCGCGCTCCCGGCGGGAGGCCATGGCCATGCCGACGGCGTTGGCGATGCCCTGGCCCAGCGGACCGGTGGTGATCTCCACGCCGGGGGTGTGGCCGTACTCGGGATGGCCCGGGGTCTTGGAGTTCCAGGTCCGCAGCGACTTGAGGTCGTCGAGCTCCAGGCCGAACCCGCCGAGGTAGAGCTGGATGTACAGCGTCAGGCTGGAGTGGCCGCAGGACAGCACAAACCGATCGCGACCCGGCCAGTGCGGGTCGGCCGGATTGTGCCGCATGACCTTCTGGAACAGCAGGTACGCGACCGGAGCCAGGCTCATGGCGGTGCCGGGATGTCCGTTGCCGACCTTCTGGACGGCGTCGGCGGCCAGCACGCGGACGGTGTCCACGGCCCGCGAATCGAGGTCGGTCCAGCCGTCGGGTAAGGCGCTGGAGGCTTGGGTTTCGGTCACGGTGAAAGGCATCCTTCCGAGAGCACGGCGCGGTCAGTTGGAGCCTATCGGGGTCGACCGGCCCGCATAATCTGGTCCCCCGCAAGTGCTCCGGGCGCTGACCTGGCGTGTTCGTGTCCTGAGCCGGAATCTTCGTGTCCTGAGCTTGTCGAAGGACCGTGATCTTGCTGCCTTCGACAGGCTCAGGGCACGTCCGTTCGACAGGCTCAGGGCATGCCCTTCGACAGGCTCAGGGCACGTGTTTCGCAATCGACGAGGGATCCCGAAGGCATGCCCTAGACTCACCTCTCGTGACGAGCATCGACGTGCCGGGGCGGATGGCGACCGACGATCGCATGACCCGGGTCGACGTCGAATTGCTCAGTCCGCGAGCCGAGCGTTCCGGCGCCAGCATCAAGGATGTGGTCTCGGCCTACGTCGGCCTGACCAAGCCGCGGATCATCGAACTCCTGTTGGTGACGACCGTCCCCGCGATGTTCCTGGCCGCCGGGGGCGTGCCGCCGCTGATGCTCGTGGTGAACACGATGGTCGGCGGATGTCTGGCCGCGGCCAGCGCGAACGCGCTGAACTGCGTGCTCGATCGCGACATCGACGAGCGGATGCGACGGACCCGGCGCCGGCCGCTGCCGCGGCATGCCGTCGGCCCGCGGGCCGCGACGATCTTCGCGGTGATCTTGGGCATCGCCGCCACGCTCTGGCTCGGCACCTTCGTCAACTGGCTGTCGGCCGGCCTCGCGCTGGGGGCCAACGCGTTCTACATCGTCGTCTACACCCTGTGGCTGAAGCGGCGGACGCCGCAGAACATCGTCTGGGGCGGTATCGCCGGTTGCTTCCCGCCGCTGATCGGCTGGACCGCGGTGACCAACTCGATCTCAGTGGTGCCGCTGGTGCTCTTCCTGATCGTCTTCTTGTGGACCCCGCCGCACACCTGGGCGCTGGCCATGCGCTACCGGGAGGACTATGCGGCGGCCGACGTGCCGATGCTGCCGGTGGTCCGGTCGGCTCCGGTGGTCGCTCGCCAGATCATGATCTATTCGGTGCTGACGGTGCTGGCCTCGCTGGCGCTGTGGCCGATCGCCGAGACCACCTGGCTGTATCCGGTGGTGGCCGGGGTCGTCGGTGCCGCGCTGCTCTGGGAGGCCGCCCAGCTGTGGATCCGCGCCAGCCGCGGACTGCGGGATGCCGCGCTGAAGCCGATGCGGCTGTTCCACTGGTCCAACTCCTACCTGGCGTTGGTCTTCGTCGCCGCCGCCGTGGATCCGTTGCTGCACTGAGATTCCGGTGGCGCAGTCGATCGAGTTGATCTTGGACCCGGTCGCCGAGGCTGCGATCACCGCGCAGTGGCAGGCCCTCGCCGCCGCCGGGCTGCCGACCTCCCTGCGACCCGAACCGGGTCCACACCATCGCCCGCACCTCACCCTGTATGCCGCCGATGTCGCTGCCGGACGGGGTGGAGGACCGGCTGCCGGCGGTGGTCGCCGACCTCGATCTGCGGGTCCTGATCGGCTCGTTGATGATCTTCGGGCCGCGCCGCGGCAGTTGCGTGCTGACCCGCCCGGTCGTGCCGTCGGTCGAGTTGCTCGACCTGCAGGCGCGGGTCGCGGAGGTGTGCCGGGCCGATCGGTCGGGGTCGTTCGGACCCGGCCGATGGAGCCCGCACATCACCCTCGCGCGCCGGATGCCGGCCGCTCAGATC
>CAVXYL010000002.1:0-16810 GCA_963765975.1 uncultured Actinomycetota bacterium
GTGAACTTGTGCATCGCTTCACAAGCAGGGGATTAGAGTGAGAATGTTGCGCCTGTCAGAGTCGAGGAGTCGCGTGTCGCACACCCTGCCGGTCAATCCGATTCGGCCTCCGGCGTCCCTGAAAGGGATCCCCGACGCGACAGTCGCCCGCCTGCCGGTCTATCTGCGGGCACTCAACCAGTTGGCCGCCCAGCACATCGACACGGTCAGCAGCGGCGCGCTCGCCGAGGCGGCCGGGGTCAACTCCGCCCAACTCCGCAAGGACCTGTCCTACCTGGGCTCGTACGGCACCCGCGGGGTCGGCTACGACGTGAAGTACCTGCGGTTCCAGATCGGCCGGGAGGTCGGTTCGGCGCACGACTGGCCGGTGATCATCGTCGGACTCGGCAACCTCGGCACCGCGCTGGCCAACTACTCCGGCTTCTACACCCGCGGGTTTCGGGTGGTCGGACTGATCGACCCGTCACCGGACCTGGTCGGCAAGCGGATCCACGGGTTGGAGATCTCCGACCTGATCGACCTGGAGAGCGTGGTGGCCAGGACCGGGGCCGCGATCGCGGTGATCGCCACCCCGGCCGAAGCGGCGCAGGGGGTGGCTGATCGGTTGGTGTATCTGGGCGTCACCAGCATCCTCAACTTTGCAGCGACGGTTCTCGTGGTGCCGGAGCGCGTCAATGTCCGTAAGGTCGACCTCGGCCAGGAACTGCAGATCCTCGCCTATCACGAGCAGCGCAAGACCGAAGACGGAGTCCCGGCGCCGCCGGTGGCGAACGAGTTGGTGGAGAGCAAGGGGGACCGCGGATGAGCATCCTGGTGGTCAGCGTGTCGCACAAGTCGACCTCGGTCGCCCATCTGGCCCAGCTCGCGCTGGATGCGGCCGCCTCGGCCAAGCTCGCTGATCAGCTGATCTCCTCCGAGCACGTCGACGAGGCCGTCGTGTTGTCCACCTGCAATCGCACCGAGCTGTACACGTCGGTCAGCCGCTTCCACGGCGCGCCTCGACGCAGCGATCGAGGCCCTGGCCGATTTCACCGGACTGGCCGTGACCGAGGTGCGATCGATGTGTGGGGTCTACTTCGACGAAGGTGCCGTTGCCCATGCGTTCTCCGTCGCCAGCGGGCTGGACTCGGTGGTGGTGGGGGAGAACCAGATCCTCGGGCAGGTCAAGAATGCGCTGAACCTCTGCCAGACCCACGGCACGGTCGGCACGGTGCTGAATTCCTTGTTCCAGCAGGCGATCCGGGTGGGTAAGCGGGTGCAGACCGAGACCGGGATCGGATCGGCCGGCCGCTCCCTGGTCAGTGCCGCGTACGAGTTGCTGACCGCCGAGCATGGCGATCTGGCCGGTCGCCGGGTGCTCGTCGTCGGCGCGGGGGCGATGGCCGGTCTGGCCGCCCGGACCGCCGCGGCCGCCGGCGCACAGCTCAGCTGCGCCAACCGCACCCTGGCCCGGGCCGAGCGACTGGCCGAGGCCGTCGGCGGTCGCGCGGTCGCGCTGCACGACCTGCCTGCTGCGCTGGCCGAGACCGACATCCTGGTCACCTGCACCGGCGCCCGCTCGTTCACCGTCGGACCGGCCGACCTCGTCGGTACGCCGGTGTTCGCGGTCGTCGACCTGGCGTTGCCCGCTGATGTGGCGCCGGAGGTGTCCGAGCTCGGCATCACGCTGGTCAACCTCGATCGGCTGGTCGACGGACAGCTGGATGCGGCCAGCACCGCTGAGGTCGAGGACGCCCGCAGCCTGGTCCGCGGTGAGGTCGCCGGCTTCATCGGACTGCGCCGGGCGGCACAGGTCGCCCCGACCGTGGTCGCGCTGCGGACCATGGCCTCCGACGTGGTGACGGCGGAACTGCGCCGGCTGGACTCCCGGCTGCCTGAGCTCGATGATCAACAACGCGCCCAGATCCAGCACAGCGTGCACCGGATCGTCGAGAAGCTGCTGCACACCCCGACCGTCCGGGTCCAGGAGCTGGCCGCCGATCCCGATGCGGTCGACTACGCCGCCGCCCTCCGCGAGCTGTTCGCGCTCGACCCGCAGGCGGTCGCCGCCGTGATGTCGCCGGAGGTCAGCGCTTGACAGAACACGACGTCCCGGCCGATCCGGCTCGGGGCGCGTACGTCTCCGCTCGCCCGGGTCCAGGTCGACGTGGTGGCCGCGCTGCTGGCCGACCGCGGGATCGAGTCGACGTTCGTCGGCGTCACCACCGCCGGCGATGTCGATCAACGCCAGCTCACCGAGATCGGCGGCGCCGGGGTCTTCGCCGGTGCCGTTCGCGATGCCCTGCGTCGCGGTGAGATCGACGTCGCGGTGCACTCGTTGAAGGACCTGCCGACGGCGGCCGAGGACGACCTCGAGGTGATCGCGATCCCGGCCCGCGAGGACCCTCGCGACGTGCTGGTGGGACGCCGGCTCGACGACCTCGTCGGGCCGGTGACGATCGGCACCGGAGCCCCGCGACGGGCCATCCAGCTGCTCGACTGGGCGGAGCGGGAGCGGGCGGCAGGCCGCCGTCTCGACCTGCGGATCGTGCCGATCCGCGGCAACGTGGACACCCGGATCGAGCTGGCCCGCAGCGGCTCGGTGGATGCCGTGGTGCTGGCTGCGGCGGGGCTGCGCCGGCTCGGATATCTCGACCCCCGGACGACCGATTCGGGCGGCGGCGGAAGCAGACACCGTTGTCAAGAACCTACAAGCACAAATCCTTGATCATCAGGTGATGCTTCCAGCTCCCGGACAGGGCGCTCTCGCCCTGGAAATTCATTCGTCGCTCGCATCCGCGGCGCGGCACCACGTCGCGAGCCTCGACGATCCCGTCGCACGGGCTGAATCCCAAGCAGAACGGGGTTTCCTCGGCACCCTGGAGGCCGGTTGCACCTCACCGGTCGGTGCCCGCAGCATTGTCAAATCTGTCCGTGGTACAAGTCTCGATTTGACTCTGGCCGCTGTAATTGGGAGAACGTTACTGAGCAACTTGTCAGAACCGACCAAAACCGGCCTCGTCGTCGGTCCGAGCGGTGTCCTCCGATGGGAGGCGCACGGCTCGACGGACGATCCAGCACAGTTCGGGGCCAGCCAGGCGATTGCGGTGCTGTCGGAGTTGCGGGACCCACAAGGCCCTCGCCGTTGATCACCAGCGGCAGGCTTCACACAGAACGTGAGACCTCAGTGAGCACATCCTCGGCTCGTAAGCCCCGGACCCAGACCTCAACGGCTACTCCTGTCGCGCCCGTCACCCGCGGGCGAGTGATCTTCGTCGGCACCGGTCCAGGTGATCCCGATCTGCTGACCCTCGGCGCGATCGCTGCGCTGGCGGACGCCAGCTCGGTGATCTTGGACAGCGACCGGCAACGGGACATCCTGAGCCACCCGGCGATCACCCTCGCCGAGGGCGCCGAGGTCAGCACCATCGGACTCACCGAGGCCCACAAGCCGCTGACGCCGTCGGCCCGGGCCAAGATCGTGCTCAAGGCCGCCTGCGCCGGCGCGCGGGTCGTCCGGTTGGTCACCGGCGATCCGTTCCTGGACAACGCGGTGGCCGACGAGGCGGCCGCCTGCGTACGGGGTGGCATCGACTTCGAGGTCGTGCCCGGGGTCTCCAGCCTCACCGCGGTGCCCGAGTACGCCGGCATCGATCTCATCCACGCCGGCGGGGTGCAGTTCGCCTCGGTCACCGACGGCAGGTTCACCAAGGTGAACACGGCCCAGTGGGGCTCCGCCACGACCATCGTGGTCAGCACCCTGGTGTCGATGATCAGCAACCTGGTCGAGGCGGCGAAGGCCGCCGGGCGGCCCGGAGATGATCATGTGATCGTCACCCTGCACGGCGGCAGCACCGAGCAGATCACCCTGCCGACCACCCTGGACGGGCTGCTGGCGTCGGTGAAGTCGGTCAAGGCGCCCGCGGCCGATCCGGTGCACGTGATCATGGGCGTCGCGGCCGAGCAGCGTCACGAACTCAGCTGGTACGAGACCAAGCCGCTGTTCGGCTGGAAGGTCCTCGTCCCGCGGACCAAGGATCAGGCTGCGCCGATGGTGGCCCGGCTGCGGACCTACGGGGCCCACAGCGAGGAGGTGCCGACCATCTCGGTCGAGCCGCCGCGCAGCCCGTTGCAGATGGACAAGGCGATCCGCGGTCTGGTCGAGGGCCGCTACGAGTGGGTGGCCTTCACCTCGGTGAACGCGGTCAAGGCGGTCCGGGAGAAGTTCGAGGACTACGGCCTGGACGCCCGGGCGTTCTCCGGCCTCAAGGTCGCCGCGGTCGGCGAGGTCACCGCCAAAGCCCTGAAGGCGTGGGGAATCGAGCCCGATCTGACTCCTGAGGGCGAGCAGTCCGCCGCCGGGCTGGCCGGGGAGTTCCCGCCCTACGACGACGTGCTGGACCCGATCAACCGGGTCTTCCTGCCCCGCGCCGACATCGCGACCGAGACGCTCGCCGAAGGGCCTCAAGGAGCTCGGCTGGGAGGTCGAGGACGTCACGGCCTACCGCACCGTACGCGCCACCCCGCCGCCGGCTTCGGTCCGGGAGGCGATCAAGACCGGCAAGTTCGACGCCGTGGTGTTCACCTCGTCCTCGACGGTCCGCAACCTGGTCGGCATCGCCGGCAAGCCGCACGCGTCGACGATCATCGCGGTGATCGGCCCGGCCACGGCGCGTACCTGTGAGGAGCACGGCCTGCGGGTCGACGTGATCGCCTCGAAGCCCTCGGTGGTGGAACTGGCCGACGCGCTGGCGAGCTTCGCCGCCGACCGTCGCGACGGCTTCACCGAAGCCGGCGAGCCCGTCCTCCGTCCCTCGCAGAAGAAACCGACCAGCCGCCGCCGTGTCTGATGCCCGACGTGCCCTGAGCCTGTCGAAGGGCGCGATGAACATGTGCCCTGAGCCTGTCGAAGGGCCGGTCGGGTCTTCGACAAGCTCAGACCACGAAAGGTGCGTGCCCGATGATCACGTCCCGGCCGCGCCGGTTGCGGACGACGCCGGTGATGCGGGCGATGGTCGCCGAGACCAGCCTGGCGCCGCGGCAGTTGATCTTGCCCGTGTTCGTGGCGGAAGGGATCAGCGAGCCGAGACCGATCAGCTCGATGCCGGGCGTCGTCCAGCACACGCTGGACACGCTCCGCAAGGCCGCGGCCGAGGCGGCCGACGCGGGACTGGCCGGCGTGATGATCTTCGGCATCCCGGAGCACAAGGATGCGCAGGGTTCCGGAGCCCTCGACCCGGACGGCATCCTCAATCTCGCGATCCGCGCGGTCCGCGACGAGGTCGGCGACGACTGCCTGGTGATGTCGGACGTCTGCCTGGACGAGTTCACCGATCACGGTCACTGCGGGGTGCTGACGCCCTCCGGCGCGGTCGACAATGACGCCACGGTGGAGATCTACGCTCAGATGGCCGCGCTGCACGCCGCAGCCGGGGCTCACGTGGTCGGACCGAGCGGCATGATGGACGGCCAGGTCGGAGCGATCCGCAGCCGCTCTTGATCAGGCCGGCGCGACGGACGTGGCGATCATGGCCTATTCGGCGAAGTATTCGTCAGCGTTCTATGGCCCGTTCCGCGAGGCGGTCGCCTCCTCGCTCACGCGGCAACCGGAAGACCTACCAGCAGGATCCGGCCAACGTCCGGGAGGCGCTCCGCGAGGTCGCGCTGGACCTGGCCGAGGGCGCCGACATCGTCATGGTCAAGCCCGCGTTGGGCTATCTCGACGTGCTGCGGGCGATCCGTGAGGCGGTCGACGTGCCCGTCGCGGCGTACAACGTCTCCGGCGAGTACGCGATGGTCGAAGCGGCGGCGGCCCAGGGCTGGATCGATCGCGAGCGGGCGATCGACGAAACCCTGGTCTCCATCCGGCGAGCCGGCGCGGACGTGATCTTGAGCTACTGGGCGCTGGAGTGGGCCCACCGTTCGTCGATGCCGTCGGAGGGCCGCCGATGAGCCCTTCGACAGGCTCAGGCCGCGACAGGCTCAGGACACGTTCGACAGGCTCAGGGCACGTGTCGACAGGCTCAGGGCACGTGTTGTCAGATCAGGCGTTCGAGCGCGCGAAGCGGCTGACGCCCGGTGGGGTCAACTCGCCGGTCCGCGCGTTCCTGTCGGTCGGCGGTACGCCGCGCTTCATCGCCCGGGCCGAGGGCCCGTACCTCTACGACCTGGACGGCAACGAACTGGTCGATCTGGTCTGCTCCTGGGGTCCGATGCTGCTCGGCCATGCGCACCCCGAGGTGATCGACGCGGTCACCCAGGCGGCCGGCCGCGGCACCTCCTACGGTGCCCCGACGGTGGCCGAAGTTGATCTTGCCGCGGCCATCGTCGACCGCACCCCGGTCGAGCAGGTTCGGCTGGTCAGCTCCGGCACCGAGGCCACGATGAGCGTCCTCCGGCTGGCCCGGGGGATCACCGGCCGGGACAAGATCATCAAGTTCGCCGGCTGCTACCACGGCCACGTCGATGCGTTGCTGGCCGCGGCCGGCTCCGGCGTCGCCACGTTGGCCAATCGTCCCGGATCCCGCGTCTCCGCCGGCAGCATTCCGAGCAGCCCGGGCGTCACCGAGGCGACGGCCGCCGACACGATCGTCGTCCAGTACAACGACCGCGCCGGTGTCCGCGCGGCGTTCGCCGACTACGGCGACCAGATCGCCTGCGTGATCACCGAGGCCGCCGCCGGCAACATGGGCGTCATCCCGCCGGGCGTCGAGGACGGCATCGGCTTCAACACGTTCCTGGCCGACATCGCCCGGGCGCACGGCGCGCTGTTCATCTCCGACGAGGTGATGACGGGATTCCGGGTCAGCCGGTCCGGGCAGTACGGCCTGGACGGTGTCGAGCCGGATCTGATGACCTTCGGCAAGGTGATGGGCGGCGGTTTCCCGGCGGCGGCGTTCGGCGGCCGGGCCGAGCTGATGCAGAGCCTCGCGCCGGTCGGCGGGGTCTACCAGGCCGGCACGCTCTCCGGGAACCCGATCGCGACCGCGGCCGGACTGGCCACGCTGCGGCTGGCGACGCCGGCGGTGTACGAGCACGTCGACCGGGTCTCCGGCCAGCTCCGGGACGAGGTCAGCCGCCGCCCTGTCGGCCGCCGGCGTACCCCATGTCATCCAGCGCTCCGGGAACTTGTTCAGCGTGTTCTTCGTAGGCGAAGGCGTGACTGCCGTCCCGGACTTCGCCATCGCCGCGACCCAGTCCACCGACGCCTACGCCGCGTTCTTCCATTCGATGCTGGATTCCGGCGTCTATCTGCCGCCCAGCGCGTTCGAGGCCTGGTTCTTGTCCGCTGCCCACGATGATGGAGCCATGGATCGGATTGTCACTGCATTGCCGGCGGCCGCCGATGCCGCGGCCCGGACCGGCGGTCGGCGATGAGCAGCCGGACGATCGTGCACCTGGTGCGGCACGGTGAGGTGCACAACCCCACCGGGCTGCTCTACGGGCGGCTGCCGGAATATCACCTGTCCGACCTCGGTCGGGAGATGGCGGAGCGGGTCGCGGAGGACCTGCGCGACCACGACATCGTGCACCTGCGCTGCTCCCCGTTGGAGCGGGCGCAGGAGACGATGGCACCGCTGGCCGAAGCGCTCGGTCTGCCGGTGACCACCGACGGCCGGGTGATCGAGGCCGGGAACCACCTCGAGGGTCGGCTCGTGTCGCCGCTGAACCTGTTGAAGGGTGGGCCGAAGAGCTGGTGGCTGTTCCGGAACGTGCTGAAGCCGACCTGGGGCGAGGCGTACACCATCATCGTCGACCGGATGCGGCTGGCGATGAAGGACGCCGCAGAGGCCGCGAGCGGCCATGAGGCCGTGATCGTCTCCCATCAACTGCCGATCTGGATGGCCCGCTGCGCGGCCGAGGGGCGCCGGCTCGCGCACAATCCGCGGAAGCGGGAGTGCACGCTGGCCAGCATCACCTCCTTCAGCTACATCGACGGCCGGGTCAGCTCGGTCAGTTACCGCGAACCGGCTGCCGACCTGTTGCGTCCGCACCAGACCAAGAAGTTCGTCGCGGGCGCCTAGTGCTTGCGTGCCTGATCGACTGCGGAGGTCGCTGGCGGTCGTCGCGATCGCCGGCCTGTTGCTCGTCGGCTGCTCGCGTACCGGCGCCGATGAGCCGACCCGCAGCGCCGGGCAGCAGGGCTACCCCGAAGGCACCGGCCGGGTGACCAGGATCGAACCGGACAACCGCAAGCCGTTGCCGGTGGTCTCGGGACCGGCCCTCGGCGGCGACCAGACGGTGTCGACGGCCGACTATGCCGGCAAGGTGATCGTGCTCAACATCTGGGGATCCTGGTGCCCGCCCTGCCGGGCCGAAGCGCCGGCGCTGCAGGCGGCCAGCCAGGAGACCAAGGACAAGGCCCAGTTCATCGGGATCACCGTCCAGGACAACGCGCCCGCCCAGGCCGAGGCGTTCGTCCGGGCGCAGGGCATCAGCTATCCGAGCATCTTCGACCCGACCGGCAAGGTGCTGCTGCCGCTGTCGGGCGAGTGGCCGCCCAGCGCGATCCCGTCGACGTTGATCATCGACAGCCAGGGCCGGCTGGCCGTCCGGGTGCTCGCCGAGGTCTCCAAGATCACTCTGGTCGACATGATCAACGATGTCGCGGACGGCAAATAGATGATCACCCTCGACCTCGCCACCTGGGCCGAGTCCGCCGTCGGCGGCTCGATGGCGCTGGCCCTGCCGGTGGCGCTGCTGGCCGGGTTGGTGTCGTTCTTCTCGCCCTGCGTGGTGCCGCTGCTGCCCGGCTATCTCTCCTACGCCACCGGCCTGGGTGCCGCCGAGGTCGTCGAGGGATCGAGCCGGCGCGGCCGGATGCTCGCGGGTGCGTCACTGTTCGTGCTGGGGTTCGCGGTGATCTTCGTGATCACCGGCGTGGTGGCCGGTTCGGCCGGCCGATTGCTGGCCGAGCACCGGGTGGTGATCAGCCGGGTGCTCGGCGTGGTGGTGATCATTCTCGGACTGATCTTCGCGGGCGTGCTGAGGATCGGCCAGCGTGATCTTCGGCTGCACCGGGTGCCGGCCGTCGGGGTGGCGGCGGCACCGTTGCTGGGGGTCGTGTTCGCCCTGGGCTGGACGCCGTGCCTGTCACCGACTCTCGGCGTGGTGGTCAATCTGGGCTTCAACGAGGGCACCGCGTTGCGCGGCGGGCTGCTCGGCTTCGTGTACGCGCTCGGGCTCGGAATTCCCTTCGTGGTGGCCGGTCTGGCCTTCACCAAGATGGCGCGGGCGGTCGACCTTCCTGCGCCGGCGGCAGCAGTTGATCATGCGGATCGGTGGCTTCTCGATGGTGATCGTCGGTCTGCTGCTGGTCACCGGAGCCTGGGAGACGCTGACCGGCGTACTGCGCCAGTGGGCGGCATCCTTCGAGACGGTGATCTGATGACGCAGACGCCGACCCGGGACGCACCCCCCGCACCCAAAGGGCCGCCGCCCGACCTGCCCCGGCTCGGTCTCGGCGGTGGTCTGCGCTTCCTGTGGACCCAGCTCAGCTCGATGCGGACCGCGCTGGTGCTGCTCTTCGCGCTGGCGCTGGCGGCGATCCCGGGCTCGCTGGTGCCGCAACGGAAGGTCTCTCCGGTACGGGTGTCGGAGTTCATCGCCGCCCATCCGACCCTGGGTCCGATCTATGACCGGGTCGGCATGTTCGGCGTCTACACCTCGCCGTGGTTCTCCGCGATCTACCTGCTGCTGTTCATCTCGCTGGTCGGCTGCATCATTCCGCGAGTCGGGGTCTACGGCCGCGCCGTCCGGGCCCGGCCACCCAAGACCCCGCGGAACCTCGCGCGACTGCCCGCGTACGCGACCGCCGAACTTCCCGACGGCAGCGACTCGTCCGATGGGGCCGACGTGCTCGATCGGGCTGCCGAGATCCTGCGGGCTCAGCGCTATCGGGTCGATCGGCACGAGGAGCAGCGTGGCCGCCGAACGCGGCTACCTGCGCGAGGCCGGCAATCTGATCTTCCACATCAGCCTGCTGTTCGTCCTGCTCGGTGCCGCGATCGGTGGGCTCTGGGGATTCCGCGGCACCAGCGTGGTGATCGTCGGGCAGGGCTTCGCCAACAACCTCACCCAGTACGACGACTTCTCCGCCGGTGCGGAGTTCTCCGACTCCGACCTGCACCCGTTCAGCGTGCGTGGTGAAGAACTTCGACGTGAAGTTCGAGACCGGGCCGGTGCAGCGCGGCGCGGCGCGGCTGTTCAAGGCCGACGTCGAGGTCACCGATCGCCCGGGTGCGCAGCCGCATGCCGAGACGCTCGAGGTCAACAAGCCGCTGAACATCGACGGCACGACGGTGCACCTGATCGGACACGGGTACGCCGCCAACGTCACCGTCAAGGACGCCCAGGGCAACGTCGCCTTCTCCGGACCGGTCGTGATGCTGCCGCAGGACGGCAACTTCACCTCGGTGGGGGCGATCAAGGTGCCCGACGCCCGACCGGAACGGCTGGCGTTCGAGGCCTTCTTCTATCCGACGGCGGTGATCGATCCAGCAGCACGGACCGCAGTCGATCTTCCCCGACGCGCTGAATCCGGCGCTGTTCATCAACGCCTGGGCCGGTCCGCCGAAGGTCGAGACCGGCAAGCCGGAGAACGTCTACTCCCTCGATCCGACCGGGCTGTCGCAGTTGCGGGACAAGAACGGCGAACCGGTCCGCTATGCGCTGAACGTGGGCGACGGCGTCAACCTGCCCGACGGCCGGGGCTCGATCCAGCTGGACGGCTGGAGCCGGTGGGTCAAGCTGCAGATCGGCGACGCACCCGGCGTGCCGATCTCGATCGGCGCCATCGGCTTCGCCGTCGCGGGCCTCTGCCTGTCGCTGTTCGTCCGGCCGCGGCGGGTGTGGGTTGCGCTGCGCAGCCGCGAGGCAGGTCCTAGGGTGGTGGAGGTCGGCGGCCTCGACCGCGCCGATGCGCGAGCCGGGCTGACCGAGGACGTCGATGAGCTGGCTCGGCAGCTTTCCGAACCGGGCAAGGAAGTGAGCAGGACGTGAACTACGAGTACTACTCGAGCCTGGCGCTGGTGACCTCGGTGGTGGTCTACATGCTCGCCATGTTCGCCCACGCCGCGGAATGGGCCTCGGCGCGCCGCGTACGGGGCTGATGAGTCCGTCGAGGCCCGCGAGCTGGTCAGCGTGGGGTCGGAACGGATCGGCAGCGACGCTCGAGCCCGCGGCGCGCCGCCCCCGAGCGCTCCGACGCGCGGACCGAGCAGTTCGGCCGGATCGGGGTGGCGCTGACGGTGATCGGCTTCCTGCTCAGCGTCACCGGCGTGGTGCTGCGGGGTCTTGCGGCCGGACGCGCGCCCTGGGGCAACATGTTCGAGTTCACCACCAGCGCGATGGTCTTCGTCGTCGGGGCGTACCTGATCATGGTGTGGCGGGCCGGGCTCCGCTGGCTCGGGCTGCCGGTCACCTTGCTGGCCGCCATCGGCAACGGCCTGGCCGTGACGGTCTTCTACGTCGCGGTCGCCCCCCTCGTACCCGCCCTGCACTCGGTCTGGTTCCTGATCCACATCGTCGCGGCGGCGATCGCCGGGGCGGCGTTCAACATCGGTGGACTGTTGTCGATCCTGTACCTGATCAAGAAGCGGGCCGAGCGCCGCGGCGCAGGTCGACCGGGTATCTGGCCCGGGTGCCGAGCTCGCGCCGGATCGACCTGCTCGCGTACCGGTTCCACGCCTTCGCCTTCCCGCTGTGGACCTTCACCGTGGCCGCCGGGGCGATCTGGGCCGAGTACGCCTGGGGCCGCTACTGGGGCTGGGATCCCAAGGAGACGTGGGCCCTGGTCACCTGGGTGATCTACGCCTGCTATCTGCACGCCCGCTCCACCGCCGGCTGGCGCGGTACCCGGGCGGCGGTGATCGCCATCGTCGGGCTCGCCTCGTTCTGGTTCAACTTCGTCGGCATCAACCTGCTGGTGTCCGGGCTGCACTCGTACGCCGGCGTCTGACCCGGCCGCGGCTCGCTCGCTTTACCGCGGCTACAGTCCGGTTTCCCACGTTCGTGGACCGACACGCGCCGGGGCGTGGGGTCAGAGGAGTTCGCGCCAGGCGGCGAAGCCGCCGATGACGTCGGTGGCGCGTTCGATGCCCAGGTCCTGGAGGGCGGCGGCGGCGAGGCTGGAGGTGTAGCCCTCCTGGCACAGCACGATCACCTCGAGGTCGTACGCCGCGATCGGCAGCCGCGCGTCGGAGGTGGGGTCGAAGCGCCACTCCAAGACGTTGCGCTCGATGATCAGGGCCCCGGGCAGTTCGCCCTCCGCCGCCCGTTGGGCGGCGGGTCTGATGTCCACCACGACCGCACCGGCGCCCCAGTGAGTCTGGGCCTGTGCTGGGGTGAGCCTCGATAGGCGCCCCCGGGCCGATTCCAGCACATGTTGGATGGTCCTGCGACCGGTGCTAGCCGTGGTGGCTGGCGGACTGAGAACGCTCACCAATTCAGTCCGACCAGCTGGGAATTCATCAAATGTAACAGTTCTCCTTGCCGTTCGTACACATGCATCTCAACCAATGACGGCGCATAGACGTGCAGACTGACCGCCGGCTCCAAGCGACAGGTTGGTCACCTTGTGCACGTGCTTGCTCCCGAACGGTCGCAGGGTGCCCTCGGTCAGGTCGCGAGACTTGCGGGACGACCCGCGGCGGACCGTCGGGACTCACCACGGCATGTTCCTCGGTCAGCACACCGCGGACCGTGATGAAGGCGCCGGCGCTGCCGCCGTGGTCGTGCCATTCGGTGCCCTGCCCCGGCACCCAGGTGAGCAGCCAGGCCTCGAAGTCCGATTCCCGGGCCAGCCGGGCGTAGTAGCGAGAGACGGGATCGTAGTCGACCAGCGGCTCCCAGAGTGAGGTCTGGGCCGCCAGCTGGGTGGCGAGTTGGACGAGATTGACCGGTACGCGATTCTTCTTCGACATGACGAGGGTTCCTTCTGGAGAGCGAATGTGACGCCGCGAACGGATGGCGGCGGGAGGCGGCGGGGCATGGTGAGCCCCGCCAGGGACGCGATCAGCGCTGGTGCGCTGTCGCGTGACACATTCGCGGACATGCTGCGCTCGCCGTGCGGAGCAGATCCAGGTGGATCCTGCTGTGCGATGCGGCGTTCACGTCTCGTCCTTCGTTGTCGAAGACCGGGGCCCGGTCAGCTGGGCGCCGTCATTGAAAGAGTATGGGCGCGTGGCGGATTCCACAATCCCTTGTCTCACTATAGGGAATATAGGTATAAGGACGGTGGCAACGTGAGCCCTGTGGACGAGGTACTGGCCCAGCTCGATTCATTGGCCGATGCCCAGACGGCGGAGATCCTCAGCCGGTTCTTCCAGGTGCGGCCGGGTGGCTACGGCGAGGGCGACATCTTCATCGGGATCAAGCTGAGTGTGCTGCGCGGCGTCGCGAAGCCCTACCTGCGCGAGCCGTACGAGTCCGCCCGCTGGCTGCCGCTGCTGCAGAGCCCGGTCCACGAGCACCGACAGTTGGCGCTGGTCGTGATGAGCGAGCGGGCCGGCCGCAGCCGCAAGGGTGCCGGCGGAGGAGGCGAATCGGCCCAGATCTACGCCGAGTACCTCGACCACACCCGCTTCGTGAACAACTGGGACCTGGTCGACCTCAGCGCCGGCCCGATCGTCGGCGGCCACCTCCTCGACCGGGACCGAGCACCGCTCTTCCGGCTGGCCGCGTCGACGGTGTTGTGGGAGCGGCGGATCGCCATCGTGGCCAGTCAGCGGTTTCTCAAGGCCGGGGACTCGGCCGACCTGTACCGATTGGCCGAACTGCTGCTCGACGACCGCCACGACCTGATGCACAAGGCGGTGGGCTGGTCATTGCGCGAAGCCGGCAAGCGGGTGGACCGGGACGAGCTTCGCGCCTTCCTCGATCGGCATGCGGCGACCATGCCCAGAACCACCCTCCGCTACGCGATCGAGCATTTCGATGCCGACGAGAGGCGGCACTACCTCGGTCTCCGGAAATCTCGCGGCGATCTCCCGGCCGATCGGCTGCGCCTGAGCACGGACCGTGTTAGCCGTCGAGTGACGCGGAAACGTGCGGTGGGCTGTCTGGTCCGGTAAGTGGTCGGGAAACGTGGGGCGGAGGGTGTGCGGGTCCGGTTTGCCGTCGAGTGCGGGGAAACGTGGGTGCGGGCTGGGTGTGCGTGGCCCGGTTTCCCGTCGAGTGCGGGAAACGTGGGTGCGGCTGGGCGTGGGAGATCAGCGGCGGCGTCGGGTGCCGGGGGACATCACCGTCGAGAGGTCGGGCGCGGTCAGGAAGTGCCGGTGTTCGGCGGCGAAGGCGGCCAGGATGCCCTTCTTGTTCCGGGTCCGCCCGGGGTGGGGAATGTCGTGGAACCGCTCGTTGAACGCGATCGCGGCGTCGGTCGCGCGATCCTTGAAGCCGCGGAGGCTGCTCGCCTCGACATGCAGCATCTCGGCCACCAGCGCCATGTCCCCGGCCGCGTCGCGGAGCGCCCGCCAGATCCGCACCGAGGACGCATCGGAGAGCAGGTTGTCGATCAGGTGCGACCACTGCAGCCGGCGCTGCCACGGGATCGGGGTCGGGTTGATTCCGGCGCAGATCGACTCGCGATAGCGGACCAGGGTGCCCGGGTCGTTCTTGGTCTTGTCCATCAGGGCGGCGGCCTTGAACCAGTGCCGGGCCGCGGCAGCGTAGAGCGTCCGCCCGCTCTCGGTGAACTGGCTGTAGGTGACGATCTGGGTCTTCGGGCGCTCGAGGTGCAGGCGCAGCAGTGCGGTCAGCCCGGTGCTGGTCTCCGAGCTGAGATTGAAGTCGACGAACGCCAGATCCCAGGTCACCTTGTGGCGCAGATAGTCGTTCAGGACGTCGATCGACGGAGCGACGGTCAGGTCGCCGCCGAACGCCTGCTCGAAGTTGGCCCGCTCGCCGGGCACGTCGTCGACCAGGAGCACCTGCCTGGTCGTCACGGACATCTTGGTCTCATCGGGGGTCTCAACCTTTGCTCACTCGTGCGCTGGCACCCAGCGAGCCGTCACCGTCTTGCCCTCCGCCTCCTGCACCAACGTCAGTGAGCCGGACAGTTCGACGAGTCGAGCTTCCAGGCGCGCAGAACTCGTGTCGGAAGTCTTCCATACCCCCGACGCCATCGGGGGAGCGTCATCGGTAACTGAGATCGACAGCTGCGGTCCGTCGTCGGTGATCAGCACGTGCACCGCTCCGGCGCCGGCGTTCAAGGCGTTGCCCACCAGATCGTTCAGCACCAGTCGGGCCAGGTCCCGGTCTCGCGCTGACAATTGTCCGATCGTGACCTCGACGACGGCCTTCGCGCCCACCGCGCGAGCCAGCGTCAGGACGGGCGCCTCGAGATTCTGCACGCTCGTCGAGCTGTCCCGGCCGAGCTGGGAGAGGGTGAGCGTCTCCCGCAGGCGGCTGTTGGCCGACACCGCCAGCTCGTAGAGCGACGGCGCGAGGTGCCGGATCTCGCGCGCCTGCTGCTCGAGCAGCCGGAGATGGGTCGACAGTGCGCCGTGCGTCTCGCTGATCACCAGCTCGCGACCGGCGTGGGATTCCTCCTGGACGAGTGCCGGGAGCGTCTTCATGATCAGATCGGTGTCGGAGATCCGCAGGGTCACGGTCAGCGGGATCAGGCAGATCGCCAGCGCCGCCAGCCAGCCGTTCGGGCCCCAGTCGGCGGGCAGCGCGATGACACAGACCAGCAGCGCCACGATCGGACCGGCGAACAGCCGGAAGATCTCGTGCCAGGCGGGCGGATTCGCTTCCTCGGGGTTGAACCAGGTGTGGTCGTTGAAGATCAACAACGCCGTGCTGACCAGGAACGACATGCCGGCGGCGAGCATGATCAATCGGGCCCACAGCGGATCGTCGACGGCGACCCAGGACGGGATGGCGATGAGCAGGAACGCTTCGGGAATCTCGATGTACGAGCCGAGCCCGAGCCGATGCCGACCGTCGGTCTTGATCATGTTCCGCAGGTAGATCTTGGACAACCAGAATCTCGGCTGGGTGCCGCGCCGCAGGTGCCGCTCGTTGGTCCAGAGGAGGTAGCTGCCGAACGAGGCGATCACGCAGAGTGCGATCGCCAACGCGCTGCGGCGACTGCCGATGGACAGGACGGCAACGATCGCCACGGCTGCGACCCGCAGCGACCAGGCGCGCATGGTGTAGCTGCTGGAGCGGCGGAGCAACGCCAGATAGGCGATCCGATGACGCCGATGGCGGCTCAGCCGGCCACCCAGGCTCCCGCCGCTCACGCGCCTTATGCTGCCCTCAAGTCGGTGATGCGGCAACCCACGTCACACTTCGAGCGATGCCTCAGCCCCTGGCTCCGACACTGACTGGCACGATGTCGGGGTGGCAGATTTCGACTTGTGCGTGATCGGTTCGGGATCGGGGAACTCGATCGTCGACAAGCGGTTCGGTGGTCTGAGCGTCGCGCTGGTCGAAGGCGGCACGTTCGGCGGCACCTGCATCAACGTGGGTTGCATCCCGACCAAGATGCTGGTCTATCCGGCCGACCTTGCCCGGCTGCCCGGGCAGGCTGCACGGGTCGGCGTCGATCTCGAGCTACAGGGCGTCCGCTGGGCCGATATCCGGGACCGGGTCTTCGGCCGGATCGACGAGGTGTCCGCCAGTGGTCGGGCCTATCGCGAACACAGCGACACGGTGACGTTGTTCAGCGAACACGCCCGGTTCGTCGGGCTCAAGACGCTCGAGCTCGAGCGCTCCGGGACGATCACCGCCGATCGTTTCGTCGTCGCCGCCGGCAGCCGGGCGGTGCTTCCCGACCTGCCTGGTCTGGACTCGGTCGACCACCACACCTCCGACACCGTGATGC
>CAVXYL010000003.1:0-24669 GCA_963765975.1 uncultured Actinomycetota bacterium
GGCCTTGGGGTTGGCCCGCTCCAGGGTCCACACGGACCATCCGGGCGGGGGTGGCCCCCAGGCAGGGTCGGGCTCCCAGCCGGCGGGCGGTGTCCACCCGTCCGGTGGCGCGGGCCAGTTCGGCGGCGGGTTGTAGCGACGCGTCATTGCCATCCCGGCACCCTCGCAGGACCGGGCCCCCATCCTCGAATGACGCATCCGTCGGATCCACGACGAAACGGACGCGCCACGTCGTGGATCCCTGGCCTGCCACACAGCAGGCCTGGATCACACCACCGGGGCGAGGACGTCGGACGGCCGCTCTCGAGAATCGCCTCTTCCCCTTCGATGTCAGTCCAGCCGGCCGACCACCTCCCTCACCAGCGGCCAGACCTTGGCGACCGACGTGTGGTTGACGGATTCCAGCGGCGAGTGCAGGGCGTGCAGTTCGGTGCCGATCGAGATGATCTCCAGGCCCGGGATCTTCCGGCTGAACATGCCGAGCTCGAGGCTGCACTGCGACACGTGGATGTCCGGCTCCTCGCCGATCACGTCCCGGTAGGCGTCGGCCGCGGTCTTGAGCAGGACGGAGTTCTCCTGGTAGGGGAACTCCGGCGCGTCCAGGCCGAACTGCTCCACGGTCACTCCCCCACCGGCCAGCGCGGCGAGCGCCCGCGCCCGGTCGAGGATCTCGTGCTTGCGGGAGGTCACCTGGGCCGTGATGGTTGATGCCAGCCGCACGCCGTCCTCGGTCGGGCGAAGGGTGCCGAGGTTGTTCGAGCTCTCGACCACGCCAGGAGTCAGCAGGCTCCAGCTCAGCACGCCGTTCGGAATGAGTGCGGTGAGCCGGGCGAACCGGCCGGTCGCTGCCGCGGAGAACGCCTTCTCCGGCGCGTCGGCTTCCTCGAGTTCCAGCCGGATGTCGTCGTCGGCCCGCTGGTATTCGCTGTGCAGCGTGTCGTCGAACTCGGCGACGATCTCTTCCACGCCGGCCACGTCCTCGGGTCGCATCGACAGCACCGCCTCGGCGTCGGCGGGGATGGCGCTGTTCTGGGTGCCGCCGTAGGGGCCGCTGATCCGCACGTCGTGCTTCGCGAGCACCGCATTGAGCACCCGGGCCAGCACCAGGATCGCGTTGGCCCGTTCCAGGTGGATGTCGAACTCGCAGTGGCCGCCGATCAGGCCGCGCACCTTGAGCGAGCGGGTCGCGGAGAGCTCCGCCGGTACCGGCTCGAACTCGGCGGGGACGTCGATCAGGAACGTGACGTCACCGCTGCAGCCGGCCAGGATCTCGTTGTCGGTGATCCAGTTGAAGTCGATCATCCGGGTGCCGGTGAGCACCGAGGTGTCGAAGTGGCCGGCGCCGACCTTGCCCTTCTCCTCCATCGCGGTCAGCACTGCTTCCAGCGGCGGGTGCGGCGATGTCCTTGGAATCCAGCAGCGCCAGGATGTAGGAGCAGCCGATGCCGTTGTCGGCGCCGAGCGACGTGCCGTCGGCCCTGATGAAGTCGCCGTCGACGACCAGCTTGATCGGCTCGTTGAGGAAGTCGATCTCCACGCCCTCGTTCTTGGCGCAGACCATGTCCAGGTGACCGTGCAGGATCAGGGCGGGCGCGTTCTCCAGACCGCCCTGCCCGGGCTTGCGGACCACCACGCAGTGCCGGTCGTCCTGGAACGCCTCGAGTCCACGCTCCTTGGCGAACGCGACCACCCAGTCAGCGACCTGCTTCTCGTTCTCCGAGCCGCGCGGGTAACTGCACAAGGTCTCGAAGAACCCCAGCACTTCCTGGGGCTCCAGCGCTTCGAGGACGGCCATAGTCTGCTCCTTCGATGATCGAGAACTAGCTGACGACAACAGGTCTAGACAGTTTGCCGGCGACTGTGGTCGACTGGGCCGAATCCAGCACAGATGTCCACCTCGCCGGCCACCGCTGTGAGCCCACCGTCAAACACGGTGACTCGGGTGACTTGGTGAAGGAGTTCACTGGTCTCCCTGCGATGTGGGCCGCCGCATAAACTTGCGTTCAGTGCATCTGTACCCCACCCAGGTTAGGAATGCCCGAGGGCTACGTCAAGTGCTGAATATCTACCCACCCGCTTGCTACGATGCGACGGTCGCGTGAGACGTCGATGGGGAGGGGTGCCGTGGTCAAGACTCCGCCAACGGCGAGTACCCGCCGGATGATCGCGACCGTGGCGTGGCTCTACCACCAACGAGGGCTGCGACAGAGCGAGATCGCCGAACGGTTGCAAATCTCGCAGTCGCGTGTGTCGCGCCTGCTCGAGCAGGCAGTGGACCTCGGGATCGTCCGCACCACGGTGGTGTTGCCCAAGGAAGAGCAGTCCGTCCTCGAGCACGAACTCGAGGCGGCCTACGACCTCAGAGAAGCGCACGTCCACGACCTGGGAGACATCGTCGACGAGGCCGAGCTGGTGCGCGAGCTCGGCCAACTCCTGGCGCTGCACTGGCAGACGACGCCACTGGATGCGCAGGTCATCGGCTTCACCTCGTGGAGCCGGACGCTGCAGGAAACGGTTCGCACCATGCAGCCTCTGAACGGCGCGAACGCACGTTACGTCGTCGAGCTGGTCGGTGATCTCGGTCCGCCAAGCCTGCAGCACCAGGCTGCCCAGAACACGCAGATCCTTGCGGATCTGGCCGGGGCCGAGCCGATGTTCCTGCGCGTGCCTGGAGTGGTGGCCAGCGGCGAGATGAGGCGGACGTTGCTGGAGCACGACGCCCATGCGCGCGAAGCGCTGGCCAAGCTGGACCAGCTGGACTTTGCGTTGAGCGGCATCGGCGCGGGCGACATCGTGCCGCCGCTGCGGGCCGGCGACAACTTCTTCACCGCCAAGCAGGTTGCCCAGGCGAAGCGACTGGGCGCGGTCGGAGAACTCAACCTCCGCTTCATCGCCGAGGACGGCACTCAGGTTCGCACGGATTTCGACGACATGGTCGTCGGGGTGACCCTGGACCAACTGCGACGGGCGGACCGCCGACTCGGGGTGGCCGGTGGTCGGTCGAAATACCGGGCAATCCGGGCGGCGCTGGTCGGTGGCTGGCTGAATGTTCTGGTGACTGACTCGACGACGGCACGGTGGCTGTTGACCAACCGGGACTGATGCCCGGCACGCGACGGTCGATGTGCGCACGGAGCGAAGGTAGAACGTCGGCTGAGGGCTCGCACGATGAGTCGAAGACCAGCCAGGGTGCAGACAACGCAGCGCGAACTTCGCAGCACAATTGGGACACCGTCGCCGATCTCGCCGCGCCGACCAGCAGGTTGGTCTAACGCAAGAACGGGTACCGGTACCGGCGACGCCGACGTGCGGACCGCCCGTCGTTGGTCACGCCGCCGGCGCCGGTCAGCGCGTCTTGGTCGGCTCAGAACGCGGCGATCGCGTCGTCGCCCCGCCGGTCCAACCTTGCGAGCGAAGGCGATGACGTGTTGCGGAAGGGATGCGGCTTGGGCAATTATTCAGCTCTTGACAGCCTCATCCACCTGCGACATAGTCATGCATGTTCCTGCGACGGCTGAATATTCAGTCGCCGCCATGCTGGATCGCGACCCGGTCGACGGCGACAGTCAAGGAGGTCTTGGTGCCCGTGGATCCCAAGTACACGGTCGAGGAGTTCACCATCGACATCCCCGAGGCCGACCTCGAGGACATGAACGCCAGGCTGCGCAACACCCGCTTCCCGCAGGACTTCGCCAATGACGACTGGCGCTACGGCTACAACACCGCCTACCACCGTCAGCTGGTGGACTACTGGGTGAACGAGTACGACTGGCGCGACGTAGAGCGTCGGATGAACGAGCTGCCGAACTTCAAGATCGACCTGATGGGCGTGCCGCTGCATTTCATCCATGCGCGCGGTAAGGACCCGGGCAATGGTTCGGCGCCCATGCCGCTGCTGATCCACCACGGCTGGCCGTGGACGTTCTGGGACCTGCGCAAGGTGATCGCGCTGCTGACCGACCCGGCCGCGCACGGCGGCGACGCGGCCGACTCGTTCGACGTCGTGCTGATCTCGCTGCCCGGCTACGGTTTCTCGTCGCCGCTGACCGAGACCGGCTGGAACTGGTGGCACACCGCCGATCTCGAGAACACCCTGATGAAGGACGTCCTCGGCTACGAGAAGTACGCCGTCGCGGGCGGCGACTGGGGCGCGCTGGTCACGCAGCAGCACGGCCACAAGTACGAGCAGGACGTCTTCGGGATCTACACGCACTTCCCGGCCCAGATGAGCCACTACCTGTTCGAGCATCCGGACAAGCCGGCCGGCGTCGAGTTCGACCCCGTCCTGGGCATGCCTGCGGAGGGCGAGTACGGCGAGGGCGAGGAGGGCTGGTTCGAGCGCGGGAAGCTGTTCGTGGAGAACGAGAGCGGTTACGGCGAGATGCAGTTGACCAAGCCGCAGACGCTGGCCTCGCTGTTCGCCGACTCGCCCGCCGGCCAGCTCGCGTGGATCACCGAGAAGCGCTACTTCTGGGGCCTGGCCGAGCGCGGCGTGGGCACCGAGGCCTTCGAGAAGGTCTGGCCCAAGGAGGATCTCGTCACGACGGCGGCGGTCTACTTCCTGACGAACACCGGCGGCACCTCGTCCCGGTACTACTGGGAGTGCCGCAACAACCCCTGGTCGCCCTCCCACGACCGCTTCCCGGTGGTCGGTGCGCCGACCGCCGTGGCCATCTACCCGGGCGAGATCTACAAGCCGCCCCGGAAGTGGACCGAGAAGTATTTCAACCTTCAGCAGTACCGCGTGCACGACGACGGTGGCCACTTCGCGCCACTCGAGGTGCCGGACATCTACATCGACGACGTCCGGACGTTCTTCCGGCAGTTCCGCTAAGCCGCTGCGATGCGGCCCGGTGCCGGGCGCTTGGAGCCTCCATCCCGCCCGGCACGCCGACGGCGAACCACGAATTCGTCCGCCACCGGCACGCACCGCCGGTCCGTCACCTGACGACCGGCGGCCGGCCTACGAGATCGGCCGAACATCGCCGATCTGGCGGGTCCGTCATGACATCAGTCCTGCAGTACCTCTCATCCGCCCTTGCCGGGGAAACCGATCCGACGGCGCAGGAGGCTCGCCGCTACGACCCGGTCGCCCTCGGCGCCGCAGAGAAAGTAGGCACATGTTCGGAAAGCGGAAGACCAGGGCGTTGCTGGCCCTGGGCGCGGCCGCAGCCATCGCGCTGAGCGGCTGCACCTCCACCACGGGATCCAGCAGTGGCGGTGGCGGAAGCCAGGAAGCGATCGACCCGAGCAACCTCGTCCTGGTGGCGTCGGTCATCAACACCACCAACCCCTACATGGCATCGATGATCGAGGGTGCGGAGGCGCTCGGCAGGAAGCTCGGCGTCGAGGTCCAGATCGTCGACTCGGCCGGCAGCAGCCAGACCGAGATCTCCAAGATCCAGGCCATTCTCGCCCAGGGCAAGAAGGTCGCGCTGATGGTGAACACGGTGGCCAGCTCGGACGCCCCGACCATCGTGAACGCGGTGAAGCAGGCCGGCGGCTACGTCGTCGTCTGGTGGAACAAGCCGGACAACCTTCTGCCGTGGGACGTCGGTAACAACTTCGTCGCCTTCCAGAAGTACTCCGGCGTGGAGAGCGGAGAGTGCACCGGCAAGGCGCTCGCCGAGAGCCTCGGCGGCAAGGGCAACGTCATCGGCCTCGCCGGCGTGGAGGACAGCACCACCTCGCAGACGCGTGTCGCCGGGTTCAAGGACGCGCTGAAGGCTTACCCGGACATCAAGCTCCTGGAGATTCAGTCGGCCAACTGGGATCCGCAGCAGGGACTCTCGGTCACGCAGAGTCTGCTGACCAAGTACCCCGGGCAGGTCAACGGGATCTGGGCGGCTGACGACGCCATGATCATCGGCGCGACCAACGCGGCCAAGAACGCCAACCTGTACAACGACATCAAGTTCGTCTCCGACGGTCTGTACCCGCCGGTCGTGGACATGATGAAGGAGCCGAACTCCCCGGTCGTGGGTGAGACCTTCCACCGCGGCTTCATGGCCGCATCCATCGGCCTGTACACCGCGTACCTGGCGGCCACCGGCAAGATCGACCCGTCGACCCTGCCGAAGGAGAAGCGGGACAGCCTGTTCAAGTTGCAGTGCGTCGGCCCCGTCGGACTTCGAGCAGTACACCAAGTGGGACAGCGACGTCGACGGCTGGGTCAGCACCCTGGTGGACGGGGGCGATCCGTGGAACGTGGAGCCGACGCCACTGGTCGGCCAGGGCCCGGAGCAGATGCCGCCGTCCTGATCCACTGAATCGGTCTTGCGCAACGAGAATCGATCGCCCGAGGCGCCCGACCGCGGGTCGGTGATTGTCCACTGACCCGCGGCCGGGGCCGAACACCATCGAGATGCCCAAAGATTCGGAGAATGACGTGGCGAACCCGGTCACTCAACAGCCGCCCGACAAGAGCTTGGCCGCCTCCCCGCCGGCCGCTGCGAAGCACCGCCGATTCGAGCTGCGCAGCCTGGGCGAGGTCGGCGCTCTCGTCGTCCTGATCGTCGTGTTCGCAGTGCTCAACCCGGACACGTTCCTGACGATCGACAACATCCGCACAATTCTGGATCAGTCGGCGACGCCGTTGATCGTCGGCGTCGGCGCCACCCTCGTCATCCTGATGGGGTCGATCGACCTGTCGGTCGAGGGTCTGATGGGCGCCGCCGGCATGACGTTCATCCTCACCACCCAGAACAGCCGCGGCACGACGGATCTCGGCGCGGGTGCCTTCGTTCTCGGGATCCTGATGGGCGCGGTGCTCGGGATGCTCGCCGGCCTGATTCACACGCGGCTGAAGGTGCCCACCTTCATCGTGACCATCGGCTTCTGGTTCGTCGGCCTCGGTATAGCCACCGTGATGTTCGGCACCGACACCATCCCGCTGCTGCCCGACGGTGGCATCAAGACATGGCCCAACACAAACTTCCTCGGCCTGCCGCACTCGTTCTGGCTCGCGGTGCTGATCGTCGTGATCGGGTTGGTGATCACCCGCTACACCAAGCTGGGCCGGTTCACCTACGCCATCGGCAACAACGAGGACGTGGCCCGCAGCAACGGCATCACGGTGAAGAACATCAAGGTCTACGTGTTCGCGTTCGCCGGCGCGTGCAGCGGCCTCGCGGGCATTCTCGCCACCCTGCGGCTGGGCGCCGGATCCCCAACCGTCGGCGGCGGCATCCTGTTCGTCACCGTCGCCGCGGTCGTCATCGGCGGCACCTCGCTGGCCGGAGGCAAGGGCGGGGTGCTCCGCACCATGCTCGGCGTGATGATCCTGACCGTGCTCAACAACGGCCTCATCCTCAGCGGCGTCAATTCGAGCATCCAGTCCGGCGTCTCCGGGATCATTCTGATCGTGGCCATCATCGTGGCGGCGTGGCCGCTGCGCAGCAGACTGAGGATCACGAAATGACCAAGGCCGTCACGGAAAAGAATCCCGCTGCGGCGGGTACCCCCGCCCTCAAGCTCACCGGCATCACCAAAGCGTTCGGCCCGGTCACCGCCGTGAAGAATGTCTCGCTGGAGATCCCGCGGAACCAGGTGATCGGCCTGATCGGCGAGAACGGCGCCGGCAAGTCCACACTGCTGAAGATCCTCTCCGGATTGCACGAGCCGGACTCCGGCGTCATGGAGGTCCACGGCAAAGCGGTGCAAGTTCCGTCGCCCGCAGGACGCGGTGGCCGCCGGATTCGGTGTGGTGCACCAGGAGCAGTCGCTGTTGACCAACCTGTCGGTCGCCGAGAACATCGCGATGAACGCGTTGTCCTCGAAGGACAACGCCACCCGCGGCGGCTGGTACCGCTGGGGCCAGCTGAACAAGGAGGCCGAGGAGATCCTGGCCAAGGTCGGCGCGACGGTCGACCCGAAGGCCATCGTCGGCGATCTGTCGTTCGTCGACCGGCAGATGGTGGAGATCGCCCGCGCGCTGCGGATCGACGAGATGACGCACACCTCCCCGATCGTCATCCTCGACGAGCCGACCTCGGTGCTCGAGCGCAACGAGACCGCCATCCTGGAGCGCGAGATCGCCGAGCTGAAGCATGTCGGCTCGGTCATCTTCGTGTCGCACCGGTTGGACGAGGTGCGCCGGATCTGTGACCGGATCATCGTCATGCGCAGCGGGGAGATCGTCGCCGACCGCGCGACCGAGGGCGTCTCCGAGGACGAACTGTTCCAGCTGATGATCGGTCACGCGGCGAGGGCGAAGAAGCACGCGGTGCAGGCGCGGCAGGGCGGCGAGACGTTGCTCGAAGTGTCCGGGCTGAGCGCGAAGGGCGAGTTCAAGGACGTCTCGTTCTCACTGCCGCCCGGTCACTGCCTGGCCATCGTCGGCACCATCGGGTCCGGCCGTGAGGAACTGGTGCGAGCGCTCTTCGGCGCCGAGCCGTTCGACTCCGGCACCATCACCTACCAGGGCAAGCGGCTCCAGTCGTGGTCGGCGGTGCGAGCCACCCGGGCGGGGATCGGCTACGTGCCGGCCGAGCGCAAGACAGAGGGCATGGTGGGCGGCCTGAACGGACCGGACAACATGGCCATCGCCCGCACCGGCAAGAAGACGCTCTTCGTCAACCCCTGGCGCGAGCGCAAGGCCGGAGCGGCCTGGTTCGAGACGATGGACGTCCGCCCTCGCGACACCAAGCTGCACCTGCACCGGTTCTCCGGCGGTAATCAGCAGAAGGTCGTCATGGCCAAGTGGCTCCGGTCGGAGACGCTGAAGTTGTTGATCCTCGACCATCCGCTGCGCGGGCTCGACCCGGGCGCCGCCGAGACGGTCAACGAGAAGATCCGTGGCGCCCGCGACGCGGGCACCGCGATCGTCCTGCTGGCCGACACACTGGAGGAAGCCCTGGAGATGGGCGACACCATCCTGGTGATGCGGGACGGTGAGATCACCGCGCGGTTCGATCTCACCGTCGACACTCCCACGACCCTCGACCTGCTCGAAAAGATGGTGTGACGATGTCCGATCAAACCGTGCAGAGCGAAGCATTCGATCCGGAAGCGCCCGACGCCGTTCCGGCCGCGACCGTTGCAGTGCCCAGCGCCGACCGGCACCGCCGCTGGCGGGTCATCGACCTGTGGGCCACCGTCGGTCCGTTGGCCGTGTTCATCATCCTGTTCGTCCTGGTGGCGATCCTGCGGCCGGCGTTCCTCGGCGGTGGCGGGCTGTCCATCGTCGCCACCCAGTGCACTGCGATCCTGCTGGTGGCTCTTGGCCAGTGCCTGGTGCTGCATGTGGGGTCGATCGACCTGTCCAACGCAGCGATCGCGCTGTTCTCGGCGATCCTGTTGGCGAAGACGATCGGTCCCGCGGGAGCCGGCGGGTTGGTTCTGGTCGTCGTGCTCGGTGCCGCGATCGGAGCCCTCAATGGATTCCTGGTGGCGTTCTTCCAGGTGCCGAGCTTCGCGCTGACGCTGGGCACGTTGGGCATCCTGCAGACCGCCTCGTTGATCATCAGCGACAAGACCACGGTCTACGCAGACAGCACCGCCCTGCTCGTCCCCGATGTTCGGCTCGGCGATCGGCGGCCTGGTCAGTGCGTTCTGGACCGCGGTGATCATCGCCATCGTGCTGTGGGCAATGCTGCGCTTCACCACGCTGGGCCAGAGCATGACCGCGGTCGGACTGAACGAGACCGGGGCGCTGTTCTCCGGCATCCGGACCCGGGCGATGAAGATCGTCGCGTTCACGTTCTCCGGGCTGCTCGCCTCGATTGCCGGCATCATGATCATCGCCCAGGCGGGATCGGCGTCGAGCACGGGTCTGGGCAGCGACCTGCTGCTGCCGGGCATCACCGCGGCGATCGTCGGCGGCACGGCGATCACCGGCGGTATCACAAATCCGATCAACGTCGTCTTCGGGGCGCTGACGGTGACCTTGATCCCCGTCGGCGCTGCGGCAATCGGCATCCCGTCCGAGGCGCAGAGCCTGGTCTACGGCTTGGTGATCATCATCGCGGTGGCGCTGACCACCAGTCGAAAGCGCGTCGGAGTGGTGAAGTAGCGGTCACTCCGCCAGCGATTTGCTGAACGTCATCGGGAATTGTCGGTGCAATCATCCTGCTCCCGTCCTCACCGACCGGGTGGGCGCCAAGCTGGCAGCACTGGTCGGCGGCGGCTGCGCCTTCCGAAACAGACCAGCAAATCCCGTGTTTCGCACCGGGTATCCGAAGAGAAAGGCAGGAAACATGACAGCGCAACTAACGCCAGTAGTGACGGAGCTGTCCGATGACACCCTGGTGGAGATGCAGCGCCGCATGCTGCGCATCCGCCGGTTCGACGAGCGCGCATCCAAGATGGTCAAGCGCGGCGCCATCCCCGGCACGGTGCACACCAGCATCGGCCAGGAGGCCCAGGTGGTCGGTGCCTGCATGGCGCTCGGCGACCAGGACTACATGACCGGCAACCACCGCAGCCACGGCCATCCGATCGGCAAGGGAGCGCCGCTCGGCCCGCTGATGGCCGAGTTGGTCGGCAAGTCCGGCGGTGTCTGTCAGGGGAAGGGCGGGTCGCTCCACCTGTCGAACTTCGAGGTCGGCAGCCTCGGTGAGTCCGGCATCGTCGGCGGCTCCATCCCGATCGCGGTCGGCGCCGGCCTGTCGTCCAAGGTGCTCGACAACGGTCGGGTGGCGCTCGCGTTCTTCGGTGACGGTGCCGCCAACCAGGGCAACCTCTACGAAGGCCTGAACATGTCCGGCGTCTGGAAGCTGCCGGTGATCTTCCTCTGCGAGAACAACCAGTACGCGCTGTCCACCCCGGCGCACACCGTCACCTCCGGCGTGATCGCCGAGCGCGGTGCCGGATTCGGTATCCCCGGGGTCCGGGTCGAGGACGGCCAGGACGTGCTCGCGGTCTACGCGGCCGTCAGCGAAGCGGTCCGCCGGGCCCGCGCCGGCGAAGGCCCGAGCCTCGTCGAGGTGGTCACCTACCGCTACAACGAGCACTCCGAAGGCCTCAAGCTCGGCGTCGACTACCGCAACTCCGACGAGAAGGCGGAGTGGGTCGCCAAGGACCCGATCGTGCTGTTCCGGGCGGAGTTGATCCGCCGCGGCATCCTCACCGAGGAGTCTGCCGACGCGCTCGAGGCGGAGGTGCTCCAGGAGGTCGACGAGGCGGTCGCGTTCACCGACGCATCGCCCCTACCCCGACCCGTCGGTGGCCTTCGACGACCTCTACACGGACAGCGTCTACGTCACTCGTGAATTCAACGACTCCCCTTACGGCACCCTGGAGGCCGCGCGATGACCGTCATGAGCTATCTCGGTGCCATCGGCGCCGCGCAGAAGGAGGCCATGCTCGCCGACGAGCGCGTCGTCATCATCGGCGAGGACGTCGAGGCGAACGTGTACGGCACCACCGGCGGCGCCGGCAAGTCCCGCGCCGTCGAGGGTGACTTCACCCAGCAGTTCGGCCGCAACCGGATCCGCAACACCCCGATCTCGGAAGAGGTGATCGTGGGCGCCGCGATCGGTGCCGCGATGACCGGGTTGCGCCCGATCGTCGACCTGTCGTACTCGAGCTTCCTGTACATGGCGATGGACCAGTTCGTGAACCAGGCCGCCAAGAACCGCTACATGTTCGGCGGTCAGGCGAGCATCCCGGTGGTGTTCCGCTCGGCGATGTTCTACGGCCTGAACACCGGTGCGCACCACTCCGACCGGCCGTACCCGATGTTCATGAACGTGCCCGGGCTGAAGGTCATCACCCCCGCCTACCCGAGCGACGCGAAGGGCCTGCTGCGCTCCGCCGTCGACTCGGACGACCCGGTGCTGATCTTCGAGGCCTGCATCCTCTGGGGATCCAAGGAGGACGTCGACGAGAACGAGTACTTCATCCCGCTCGGGGTCGGCCGGACGCTGCGCGCGGGATCGGACGCGACCATCATCGCGGTGTCCGGAGCGGTCCCGGAGGCGGTCGCGGCCGCCGACGCGCTTGCCGGCGAAGGCATCTCGGTCGAGGTGTTCGACCCGCGGACGATGGTTCCGCTGGACGTCGAGGGCATCCTCACCGCCGCCGCCAAGACCGGCAAGGTGGTCGTCGCCGATCCTGCACACCAGACCTGCGGCGTCGCCGCCGAGATCTCTGCGCTGGTCTCCGAGCACGTCTTCGACAGTCTGCGCGCCCCGGTGCGCCGGGTGACGACACCCGACATGCAGATCCCCTTCAGCCCCGCTCTGGAGCGGCAGCTGTACCCGAACCGCACCCGCATCGCCGACGCGGTGCGGGCCCAGCTCGGAGTGACCGCGCCGTTGGTCGCGGCCGGGCGCTGACCGACACCGACATCCACGACAACCCAGAGAGGACAACACCAATGGCATTAGTCGAGGTTCTGCTGCCGCAGTGGGGTATGGGAATGAGCGAGGGATCGATCACCTCCTGGCACAAGCAGGTCGGTGACACGGTCGAAGAGGACGAGGCGCTGGCCGAGGTCGAGGCGGAGAAGGTCGAGGAGACCCTCGAGGCTCCGGCCGCCGGCACCATCGTCGAGATCCGAGTCCCCGAGGGCGAGACCGTCGAGGTCCGCACCGTGGTGGCGGTCATCGAGACCGCCGACTGAGTTCGACGTTCGAGTTCCATCACGGCCGGGCGGCCGATTCCACCCCGGCCGTGATCCGAAGTACCCGCTCGTCTTCCGAGGAGGAACCACCATGCCCAGGCCCGAGCTCACCGGTGCTCCGTTCGACGTTCTCGTCGTCGGCGCCGGGATCAACGGGGTCGGCATCGCCCAGGACGCCGCATTGCGCGGACTACGGGTGGCACTGCTCGAACAGGACGACCTGTGCAGCGGCGTGTCCGCCTGGTCCGGCCGACTGGTCCACGGCGGCCTGCGCTACCTCGAGCAGTACGACTTCGCGCTGGTCCACGAGTCGCTGCTCGGAGCGGGAGCGGCTGTTCAAGCTGGCCCCGCACCTGGTCAAGCCGAAATCGCTGATGGTGCCGATCTACAAGCACAACCGCAGGCCCGGCTGGATGGTCGAGCTCGGCATGATCGCCTACGACTCGCTGTCGCTGCGCAAGACGCCGCCGATGCACCGCCGGCTCAGCACCAAGCGCACCCGTCAGCGTTTCCCGGGCGCCGGCACGGACGGGTTGTCCGGATCCGTGGTGTTCTACGACGGCCAGCTCGAGAACGCCGAGCGGCTGATCGTCGAAATCGCGGTGGACGCGCAGGCCGCCGGCGCCGTGATCGCCACCCACGTCAAGGTCGGCGCCCCCCTGCTGGAGAACGGCAAGGTGACCGGCGTCAAGGCCACCGACCAGCTCACCGGCGAGAGCTTCGAGGTGCACGCGTCGCTGGTCTTCAACGTCGCCGGAGCGGCCATCGACCGGTTGTTCGCCGACCCGTCGCTGCCCGCCCAGCCCCGGCTGAACGGCGGCACCAAGGGCAGCCACCTGATCGTCGACCCGTTCCCCGGCTCGCCCAGCGACGTCGTCTACTACGAGTCCCGACGGGACGGCCGGCTGGTGCTGATCATCCCGTGGCGTGGCCGATACATGATCGGCACCACCGACATCCGGTTCGAGGAGGATCCCGATCTCGCCCGGTGCGACATCGGCGAGGTCGATTACCTGCTCGGCGAGGTCAATTCGCTGATACCGGAGGCCAATCTCACGCTCGACGACGTCCTCTACACGTTCAGCGGCGTCCGCCCGCTGCCGTACGTGCCGGACAAGGCGGAGTCGTCAGTGCCGCGCAGCCACGTGCTGCACGACCACTCCGACACCGGGCTGCCCGGCCTGGTCACCGTCGTCGGCGGCAAGCTGACCACCTACCGGCAACTCGCTGAGGACGCCGTGGACGACGCGTATCAAGCGGCTCGGCCGCACCGCGCCGCCAGTGCCGACACGCCAGCGCAGGTTCATCGGCGCGCAGTTCGCCGACCTCGATTCGCTGTCCGCGGCGCTGGTCGCGCGGACCGGCCTTCCGGCCGCTCAGGTCACGCGGCTGGTGGACCTCTACGGCAGCCGGACGTTCCAGGTCTGGCAACTTGTCGAACAGCGGCCGGAGCTGAACCGGGTCGTGCACCCCAGCGGCGTGCTCGCCGCGGAGCTGGTGTTCGCGGTCGACGTCGACCTGGCCCGCACGCTCACCGACGTGCTCGCCCGCCGGGTGATGATCGCCTTCGAGCCCGATCACGGCCTGGAGTCCATCGACGACCTGGTCGGCGTGCTCGGCGAGCACCTCGGCTGGGACGACGCCGCGAAAGCCGCCCAGATCGACGACTACAGGCTGTGGCTCGACAAGCTCGCCGTGCCCGATCCGGCCGGACCGCGATCGGAGAGCTTCGGCGCCGGGAGTCCGGTCAAGGCGCAGGCGTGAGTGCATCCGTGACCGGTCCATACGTCCTGGCCCTGGACGAGGGGTCGAGCAGCTGCCGCACGATCCTGGTCGACCCGTCCGGCGGCATGCACGGCGAATATCGTGAGAATGTCGTCTGGGAGTACCCGCGACCGGGCTGGGTCGAACTCGACCCGGTGCGGCTCTGGCGCGACCAACTCTCGACCATCGGCCGATCGATGTCGAGCCAGGGGGTGACGGGCGCGGACCTCGCCGCCGTGTCGATCACCACCCACCGCGAGACCGGCATGATCTGGGACCGCAAGACCGGCGAACCGGTGTACAACGCGGTGGTCTGGATTTCCAAGCAGACCGACGACATCGTCAAGCGCTGGTCCGCCGAGGGCCTCGACGAGGTGTTCCTGGAGCGCACCGGGGTCTTCAACGACTCGTACTTCTCGGCCGCCAAGATCGTCTGGTTGATGGACAATGTGCCGGACGTGCGTCGGCGCGCGGAGGCCGGCGAGCTCGCCTTCGGCACGCCCGACACCTGGCTGCTGTGGAACCTGACCGGCGGGCGCTCGCACCTGACCGACCACAGCTGCGCATCGCGCACCGCGCTGTTCAACCTCGAGTCGATGACCTGGGACGCGCAGCTGTGCGAGACGCTGGGCATCCCGATGGCGATCCTGCCGGACGCGATCGCCTCCGACGGCGACTTCGGCCTGACCGCGTCGGACGTGGTCGGCGCGGAGGTCCCGATCCGCGGCGTTCTCGCCGATCAGCAGGCCGGCCTGTTCGGCCAGGCCTGCTTCCAGCAGGGTTCGGCGAAGAACACGTTCGGCACCGCCGGCGTGCTGGTCGTCAACTCCGGCGAGAAGGTCCAGCGCGCAGCGGGTCTCACCTCCAGCGTCGGGTGGACGGTGCTCGGAGTCACCGACTACGAGCTGGAAGGCGTGGTGTTCCACTCCGGGCAGACGCTGTCGTGGATGAAGGACAACCTTCGGCTGTTCGAGTCCAACGACGAGATCGAGTACCTCGCCCGGCTTGTCCCGGACGCCGGCGGGGTCTACGTCGTGCCGGCGTTCGGCGGCATGTGTGCACCGCATTGGGACCGAGACGCCCGGGCAGCGGTGGTCGGGCTGACCCTGGAATCGACCTCGGCGCACGTGGTGCGCGCCGGGATGGACAGCATGGCGTTCCAGACCGCCGACATCATCGACTCGCTGGAGGCCGGCGGCGTGCCGGTCGAGACACTCAAGGTCGACGGCGGCGCCGCGCGCAGCGACCTGCTCTGCCAGCTCACCGCCGATCTGTCAGCGGCAAGGTCATCCAGCGGCCGACCTCACTGGAGCGCACCGCGCTCGGCGTCGCCTTCGTCGCCGGCCTCGGCGTCGGCATCTGGGACAGCCTCGCCGACCTCGAGGCGACCTGGTCCTGCGAGCGCGAGTTCATCCCGCAGATCGACGCAGGCCACCCGCGAGGAGCGGCACGCCGGATGGCGCGACGCCCTGGACCGCACCCTGCCCAGCCGGTTCCCGAACAGAACAGCCTGACCACACGCCCGACCAGTCCTGACCCCCGCACAGAAGAGAGGCCGCATCATGCGAGATCCCAACCCCATGCGCTGGATCGAGGCCGCCAAGGCCGGCGGTTACGCCGTCGGCGGGTTCAACATGCACAACGACGAGACCACCCAGGCGCTGCTGCAGGCGGCCGAGAAGGCGGACGCCCCGGTCTACCTGCAGGTCGGCCGCGCGATCATCCCGCACATGGGGGTGAAGAAGGCCTACGAGCTGACCGTGCGCAACGCCGAGGAGAGCGACGCGCTGTACACCATCCACCTCGACCACGGCACCTGGGACGAGGTGCTGCTCGCGGTTCGGCTCGGTTTCGACTCGATCATGTTCGACGCGGCGCACCTGCCGTTCGAGGAGAACATCAAGATCACCCGGCGGGTGGTCGAGCTCTGCCACGACTACGGCATCCCGGTCGAGGCCGAGCTCGGGAAGATCCCGGACGTCGGCGCCAAGGTCGAGTGGGCGTCGTTCTACACCGACGTCGACGAGGCGGAGCGGTTCGTCGCCGAGACCGGCGTCGACCTGCTGGCGATCTCCGCCGGTGTCGTGCACGGCGTCATCCCCGGCCTGGAGCAGGAGCCGCTGGCCATCGACCTCGTCCAGAGGATCCGGGACGTCGTTCCGGTTCCGCTGGTACTGCACGGGATCTCGGGCGTGCCGGACAGCGAGGTGAAGGACGCCATCGCCAACGGTGTCTGCAAGCTCAACGGCGACACCGATCTGCGGCACGCGTTCCGCGCGGGCCTCGAGGAGGAGTGGGCCAAGGGCGACCGTCAGCTGGAAGAGGTGCTCGACGCCGGCCGGGTGCGGATGATCGACGCCACCGTCGCCAAGTTCGAGGTCTTCGGCAGCGCCGGCAAGGCCAGTCAGCTGGCCGGGCTGTCCGGAACGCTGGCCGACATCGCCACCGGTGCGCCGCGATGACCGCCACCGATCAGGTCGCGGCCCCGGAATACCCCGGCGTCTCGAAGCCGCTGGCCGGCATTCGCAAGATCGCCGCCCGGCGGATGGTGGAGGCCTGGGCGGCGCCGGTGTTCCACCTGGGGGTGGACGTCGACATGGGCGCCGTGCTCGCCGCCGACCTCAAGGCGGTCGGGTCGACCGTCACCGACGCGATCCTGCAAGCCTGCGCGGCCGCGCTTGTCGAGCAGCCGGGCATGAACGCCCACTACGCGGACAACGTGATCACCACCTACGCCGACATCAACATCGGCCTCGCGGTGGCCACCGAGAAGGGCCTGACCGTTCCGGTGCTGCACCGGCTGCAGGGCGGCTCGTTGTCCGACATCGCCGGCAAGCGCAAGGACGTGGTCACCCGGGCCCGCACCGGAAAGCTGTCGATGAAGGACATCAGCGACGGCACGTTCACCGTGTCCAATCTCGGCATGCTGGGCATCGACGAGTTCGACGCGATCCTCAACCCGCCACAGATCGCCATCCTCGCCATCGGGTCGACCCGCAAGCTGCCCGTGGCCGGCGATTCGGGCGACGTCGAGGTACGCCCGATCTCCCGATTCACGCTGACCTGTGATCACCGTGCGGTCGACGGCGCGACCGGCGCCGGGCTGCTCACCGCGATCCGCCGTTCCCTAGAGGCCTTCGCACTGTGAGCACGCACCCGGCGGTCTCGCAGCGATCGGTGGTCGACTGGTCGCTGCTACTGCCGGGTGTCGATCGGCTCAGGCTGACCGTCGACGGCCTGCCGCCCGGGATCGCGGAGCATCCGTGGGCGGCCGCGGTCGCCGACGCTGCGGTCGGTCCGGCGCTGCTGACGCACGTCGCGGCCGGCGGCGCCGGCGGCAATGAAGCCGCCGGCTGGCTGCGGTTGTACCGGCCGGCGCCCACAGTCGGCTTCAGCAATCGGGACAGCAGGGCCACCGGGTTCGCCGCGGCGCGGGCGGCCGCCGTCGCGCGTGGCTTCGCACCGGTGGTGCGAGCACCGGGCGGGCACGCGGCGGCCTATCACCGTGGCAGCCTGTGCTTCGACCTCGTCGTGCCGGACCGGAGCGCGTCGGTCGACGTGGTCGCCCAGCTGGAGCAGTGGGGCCGGCTGATGGTCGGCGTGCTGCGCTCACTCGGGGTCGATGCCGAGCTGGGTGAGCTTCCGGACGAATACTGCCCCGGCCGGTTCAGCGTGCACGCGCGCGGCAGGAAGCTGGTCGGCACGGCCGGGCGCCGGCGGCGGGGTGCCGCGCTGGTCGGCGGCGTCATCGTCGTCACCGACGCAATGCCACTGCGTGATGTCGTCGCGGCCGTCTATGCCGCCCTCGGCCTGCCGTGCGACCCCGACACCGTCGGCAGCATCGCCGACGTGGTCGAAGTACCCGTCGGACCCGACGCCGCGGACCGGGCCGAGTGGGTCGCCGACGCCCTGCTCGCCGCTTTCGCCGCAGTGCATGTGCAGCCCGCGCCGCTGCCTGAGCAGGTGGTGGCCGACGCCCTTGCGGCGGCCGCCGCACCCGCCGGCCCGTCCACCGAACGAGAGAGAGTCTCATGACCGACCTCGACCAGCCGTCACCGCCGCAGACCAGAGCCGGCTCGCCGGATGCCGGTTCCGCGGAGGACATCGTCGGCACCGCCCGCCAAATCGTCGAAGCAGCCGATCCGGACGGCACGCTGCCGCGGTGCGAGCTGCAGGCCGTACACCTCGGCTTCCACGCGTGGGACCTGGTGGCGGACAGCGTTTCTCGACTCCTCGGCGACCGCGACGGCAGTGGCGACCGGGCCACTGTCGCGCTGGTGATGGACCGCACGCCGATCACCCGCGACGGCGAGGAGATCAAGCCGGCCATCGCCGAGGCACTCGGCCAGCGGTTCGAGGTGCGCGAAGTCGTGCTCGACGACGGGCACCCCGAACTCCACGCCTCCGAGCCGGTGATCGACGAGGCCAGCGCGGCCGTCCGCGGCGCCGACGCGCTGGTGTCGATCGGCGGCGGCACGATCACCGACATCGGCAAGGTCGCGTCATCGGGCACGGCAGCCGCCGACCGTATTCCTCACGTGGTGGTGCAGACGGCGGCCTCCGTCGACGGCTTCACCGACGACGTGTCGGTGCTGCTCAAGCAGGGCGTGAAGCGGACCACCCCGTCCCGCTGGCCCGATGTGGTCATCGCCGATGTGACGACCATCGACCAGGCACCGACGGCGATGAACATCGCCGGGTTCGGCGAGCTGATGTCGACCTTCGTCGCGCCCGCCGACTGGCTGCTGGCGTCGCTGGTCGGCACGGACACGTCGTTCCATCCCGGCCCGATCGCCATCCTGGAGGTGGTCGGCGCCGATTTCGCGGACTGGTCCGACCAGCTCGGCTCGTCGATAGAGGCCACCGGCAAGCTGGCCAGGGCGCTGGGCATCCGCGGCATCGCTACCGGCGTCTCCGGCGGCACCGCGTGCCTGTCCGGTGTCGAGCACCTGATCAGCCACATGCTCGACCTGTCCAACGGGGCGGCGCACCGGCCGATCGGCCTGCATGGCGCGCAGGTCGGAGCGGCCTCCGTGGTCGCCGCGTGCGCGTGGCAGCTGCTGTTCGATCGGCTCGAGGCCGCCGACCGGACCGCCCTGTCCGCACAGCTCGCGGACCGCACGCTGACCGCGGACGAGCAGACCGTCCGAGACGCCTTTGCCACCATCGACCCGTCCGGCCGGGTCGGCGCCGAGTGCTGGGCCGACTACGGCAAGAAGGCGGCGGCGGTGGACCGGCTCCACAGCAACCTGCGCGCCGTCGTCGACGACTGGCCGGAGCACTCTCCCCGGCTGCGCTCGTTGGTCCGGCCGGCGGCAGAGCTGGCGCACAGCCTGGTCGCCGCCGGCGGGACGGCCCGGCTGACCGACCTGCCGGCCGTCACCGGCCCGGACCAGGCGTTGTGGGCGATCACCAACTGCGCCTACATGCGCAACCGGTTCACCGCGGTCGACCTGCTGATCGCGCTCGGCTGGTGGCGCAGCGAGGACATCGACGAGGTCTTGCAGCGCGCCGAGTACGAGGTGGAAGAGGCGGAGACGTCCCATGCCCCGCGGTGACCTCGTCATCGGGGTCGACACCTCGACGACCGCTGCGAAGGCCGTCGTGTGGAATGCGTCCGGGCATCCGGTCTCCCAGGCGAGAGCGACCTTCGCGCTGGATCATCCGCGGCCGGGCTACGCCGAGCAGAACCCCGACGACTGGTGGACCGCCACCGTCGCCGCGATCAGGAGGGCGGTGCAGACCGTCGACCGCGAGCGGGTGTCCGCGCTGTGCATCACCCACCAGCGGGAGACGTTCGCCTGCCTCGACCGGTCCGGCGAGCCGCTCCGCCCGGCGATGATCTGGGCGGACACCCGGGCCACCGAGCAGGTGCAGAAGTACGGCACACCGGAGGTGCACCGGATCACCGGCAAGCCGCCGAACCCCACACCGGCCTGGTACAAGATGCTCTGGTTGGCCGAGCACGAGCCGGAGACGTTGCAGCACACCGCCTCTGTGCTGGACGTGCAGGGCTTCCTGGTGAACCGGCTGACCGGCGAGTTCCGCACCTGCTGGGCCAGCGCCGACCCGCTGGGCGTCGTCGACCTCGCCACCTTCGACTACTCCGACGAACTGCTGTCGGCCGCCGGGCTGCACCGGGACCAGTTCCCGGACCTGGTGGCACCGGGCGCGGTGATCGGCTCGATCACCGAGGCGGCCAGCAAGCTGACCGGACTGCCGCCGGGGTTGCCGGTGGTGGCGGGCGTCGGTGACGGCCAGTCGGCGCAGCTGGGGTGCGGGATCACCGAGCCCGGCACCGCCTACCTGAACCTCGGCACCGGCATCGTGTCCGGCACGTTCAGCCGCACCTACGCCAGCGACGTTCGATTCCGCACCCTCGCCGCCGGCATCCCGCGCGGCTACACGCTCGAGACGTTCATCGGCGGCGGCACCTACAACATCCGCTGGTTCGTGGAGAAGTTCGCCGGTGTCGACACCAAGGTGCTCGGCCTGGAGTTGGCTCCGGAGCAGGTGCTGGAGGCGGCGGCCGACATGCTGCCGCCGGGCAGCGAGGGCCTGCTCGCGCTTCCCTACTGGACCGGCGCGCTCACTCCGTACTGGGACCACAACGCGCGCGGCGCGCTGATCGGGCTGACCGGCATCCACGGCAAGGCGCACGTTTACCGGGCCATCCTGGAGAGCCTCGCGTTCGAACAGCGGTTCCTCTACGCCGGCTTGGAAGAGGCACTGGGCGAACGCATCTCGCGGATCATCACGCTCGGCGGCGGATCCCGCAGCCGGATCTGGTGCCAGATCGTCGCCGACGTGCTGCAGCGTCGGGTCGAAGTGGTGAGCGAGCCGGAGAGCACCTGCCTGGGCAGCGGCGTGCTCGCTGCCGCCGCGGTCGGCATCCACCCATCGATCGAGGCGGCCGCCGAGGCGATGACCGGCACCAGCCGTTCGTTCGAGCCGGACGAGAAGAACATCGGCGCCTACGACCGGCTGTACGAGGTCTACCGGGAGATATACCCGGCGCTGCGCGACCTTTTCGGAAACCTCGCGGCGGCGCGGTAACCATGCAGATCATCGAGGAGCTCGAATCGCAGCTCGCCCGGCCCAGCCGGATGTACCAGGGGTACCTGTTCGACCTGGACGGCACGATCTACCTCGGCAAGGAACTGCTTCCCGGGGCGCTCGATCTGGTGGCCGCGCTGCGCGATCGGGGGTCGAAGGTGGTCTTCCTGACCAACAACCCGACCCGCGATCCGCAGATGTACCTGGACAAGCTCAACGGGCTGGGCATCCCGACCGCGCCGGACGAGATGCTGAACACGGTCATGACGATGCGCACCTGGCTGCTGGAGCATGCCGCCGACAAGAAGATCTTCGTCATCGGCGAGCGGCCGCTGATCTCGGCGCTGGAGGCGGCCGGGTTGTCGCTGAGCGAGGACCCGCGCGAGATCGACGTGGTCGTCGCGAGTTACGACCGGACGTTCGAGTACCGCAAGTTGCAGATCGCCTTCGACGCGATCGCCGTCTACAAACGCGCGATGCTGGTGACGACCAACCCGGACGTGTTCTGCCCGTTCCCCGGTGGCCACGGCGAGCCGGATGCCGGCGCGATCGTCGCCGCCATCGAAGCCTGCACCGGGGTCGAAGTGCCTGGTGAACGCCGGCAAGCCGGACAAGCTGATGGTGGAGACCGCGATGCGGCAGATCGGGGTCAGCCCGAGCGACTGCCTCATGGTGGGCGACCGGCTCTACACCGACATCGCCATGGGCATCGCCGCCGGGATGAACACCGCGCTGGTGCTGACCGGCGAGACCGACCTGTCCATGCTGGCCGCGTCCGCGCTCCGCCCGACCTGGGTCGTTCGGCGCATCGATCAACTACTGCCCGAGTCTCACTGACCCGCTGGCTGTCTCGAGGAGGAGAAAGAACATGGGAACCGCCCTGGACAAGTACGCCGACATGAAGCCGACCTGGGATGGTCCGGTCGTCATCGAGTCGCACATCAACGGCATCCGATCGAAGGAGATGAACCCCAACACCCCGGTCGGCTACGAGGAGATCGCCGAGGACGCGATCCGCTGCTGGGAGGCAGGAGCGGGCGCGATCCACGCGCACAACACCAGCTTCGACCTGCTCGGCGAGAACGCCTACAAGGACTACATGCGCACCTGGTCGAAGATCCTGGAGAAGCATCCGGACATCACCTGGTACCCGACCACCTGCAACAACCTGCGGCTGTTGCCGGAGGAGCACGGGCTGGAGCACGTGATGTACCTGAACGACAATGCGCACGCCGAGATCGCCTGCGTGGACACCGGTCTCACCCTGTTCGCGATCGACACCGACGAGGACGGGCTACCTGGTCGGGCCCGAGTTCGGGTTCAACTACCAGCGGGTCGGCAAGCAGTGGCGGGAGCTGCGGGCGCGAGGAATACCGATGGTCTACGGCGTCTACGAGCCGGGACACCTGCGGCACGCGATGTACTACGTCAACCAGGGCATGTCGACGCCTGGTTCCATGTGGGACTTCTATCTGATCGGCGACTACGGCCTTACCTCGATGAAGCCCATCGGCACCAACGGCATGAAGCCGTCGCTTGAAAGCCTCTACTACTACCTGTACATGATCGAGGAAGCCAAGGTGAAGCACCCCTGGTACATCTCGATCTGGGGCCAGGGGGCGCTCGACGACACCGGCATCCTGCGCCGGGCGATCGAGCTGGGCGGTCACATCAAGACCGGGCTCGAGCTGTTCTACGACCCGGACCGCAACCCGACGAATCTCGAGCTGTTGCAGCAGGCACAGGACATCGCCCGCGAGGTCGGCCGACCGATCGCCACCCACGAGGAGGCCCGGGCGCTGTACCAGCTGAGCTGAAGTGGGCGGCTGCGCGTTCATGACCGGTAGAAGTCCGCCCGGCCAGCCGTGGCGGATCTTGACGACCTCGATGCGGTGCAAGACGGTCGCGGCGGCGGCTCTCATCCGCCCGGCCTCCCGCAATCGACCCCGATCGGGTGCAGTGACCGTCCATGGGCGCCAGGCTCTCGCGCCTGAGGACGCCCGTTGGGCCCTTCGCGACCGGAGGCGCTGCAACGCACTCGCCAGCTGCACGCGGTGGCCCGCTAGCCGGCGTTCACGGTCCGAATTGGCGCGGTGTCCATCCGCAAGCAGGACGGGCATCGGCCTGGACGCTCTCGAGCTCACCACCGGTCATCTTCTCGCGCCCGGCGGGCAACCGGTCGGAAGCGAACGTTTGCTCCATCGTCGTCGTAGACGGCGCTTCGTCCGCGAGCGTCCAACTCGACAAAGTCCTGCGGACGCGGGTCAGCAAGGAGGCAGGGATGGCGCTCAGACTCATCACGCCGGCCGGGATCGAGGAACATCCGATCGGCGCGGCATCGGACTTGCTGAACAGACCGGACGGCTTGGTGTGGTTGGATATTCCGACGTGGGATGAGCAGGCCGAACGCCTGCTCCGCGACGTATTCGGATTCCATCCACTGGCGATCATGGACTGCGCAATGCGCAACCAGGTGCCGAAGGTTCATGTTTATCCCGATCACGTGTTCCTGGTACTGCACGCACCGCAGGCCGGCGCGGCGGGCCACGTTCACACCATCGAGTTGGACCAGTTCATCGGTGACCGATACTTGGTCACCGTCCACGGGCCGCTGAGTTCGGCCGCTGACCCCGCCGCCGCGCGGATCGAGGTCGACGCGGTGACCAAACGGATCGAATCGGGCAAGCTTCATCCTCAGCGGGCTTATGAACTGTCCTACGCTTTGACGTCGGCCGTCGCCGGGCGATTGCGCAAGTTTATCGCCCGGCTCACGGGCGAAATGTGGAACCTCGAGTACCGCTTCCAAGACGTCGTGAAAGAAGGCCCCGCCGGCCACCTCCGGGAGCCCGAACGCTTTCTGGATGAGCTGTTCCGCACCCGCCATGGCTTCATGGTGGCTCGAACGCAGGCGGCAATGTCGCGCGAGGTTTTCGCTCGCATGCGCAAGATCAAGGCCTTCGGCCCGGGCGGTGGGCAGAAGCGGATCGATGACGCCGTCGACCAGTTCAGCCACTTACGCGCCATGGCGGATGGAGAGCGGGAGAACCTGCAGGGAAGCATCGAGTTCTACCAAGCGCGAACCAACACGAAAGTGGCCATCGCCGCAGAACGCCTGGCCGTGATCGCTGCCATCACCCTGCCAGTCACAGCGGTGTCGTCCGTTCTCGGCATGAACGTCATCGTCAACGACGCGACCCGGCCGGTGGAACTCGCGATCGCGGTGCTGGTCATGGTCGTCATGTCAGCGTTCCTGCTGCTATGGGCGAAACGACGGGGCTGGTGGT
>CAVXYL010000004.1:0-31401 GCA_963765975.1 uncultured Actinomycetota bacterium
TAACCCCCTGCTTGCAAAGCAGGTGCGCTACCAATTGCGCCATGGCCCCGCGGCGATAGTGCTCACGCCTGGAATTCGCCGGGTCCGCCCCGCCCAGGCACGCACCTCGCCGCGTTCTCCTCAGTCGGATAGGACACCGCTATCCCTCCTTCGTCGGCCTTGCGGTGCACGCACCTGGACGACGCGGACCCTCGACGGACTTCCAGGCGCAAGCACTCGGCCGACGCACGATGGTACGGCATCGGGTCAGCGGCGGCCAACCGACAAATCCCGGCGCGCGGGGGAGCGGGTCGATCGGGCTTCGCGGCGGGTGTGACCATTCGCGCATCGCCGAAACTCGACCCTCACGGGGGTGCCCACGTACGCTGGTCGTCATGTGGTCGCAGCGCGAAGTCATCGACTATGCGCTGCAGCGACGCTCCGCTCTGGAGGCGCTGCGGCGCCCCGGACGCAACCTCGCGAGACTGGATGCCTGTGATGCCGACCCGATGCTGGTCCGTGCGGCCAAGCACCATGGGGAGTCCTCGCGGGTCCCGTGTCCGGTGTGCGAGTCCCCGGATCTGGTGAACCTGCAGTACGTCTTCGGCGAGCAGTTGGGGCAGTACTCCGGGCGGATCAAGCGGACGGCGGAGCTCGAAGAGATGGCGCACGAGTTCGGCGAGTTCAAGGTCGTGGTCGTCGAGGTGTGCCCCGCCTGCAACTGGAACCACATGATCTTGTCGTACCTCCTCGGTGACGGGGTCAAGCGCAAGCCGCCCCGTCGCCAGCAAACCGTCGAGGATATTTATGGTTGACCCCCAATGGGGCCCCGTTGAGAAGGATCCCCCCGGCGCTCGCGCGCGCCCGAAAGGCTCCCGCGGCCGCCGAGTAGTCGTCAGGATCCTGCAGGTGATCGGGATCATGACCGCCCTCGGCCTGGTCGCCGGCGTGGCGATCGTCGCGATCGGTTACAGCACCACGAAGCTGCCCGACCCCAACGCCGACTTCAACACCGCTACCAGCTTCGTCTACTACAACGACGGCAAGGCCCAGCTCGGCACGTTCGCCATCCAGAATCGGCAACCCCTGGCCTACAAGGACATGCCGGACAACATGACCGAGGCGATCGTCGCGGCGGAGAACCGAACATTCTGGACCGACAAGGGCATCTCGATCCGCGGCATGGCGCGCGCCGCCTGGGTGATCGCCCGGGGCGGCACTCTGCAGGGCGGCTCGACGATCACCCAGCAATACATCAAGATCCTCTACCTGAACTCCGAGCAGAAGCTCACCCGGAAGTTCAAGGAACTCTTCCTGGCCTACAAGATCAACAAGCAGCTCAGCAAGGAGCAGATCCTCGAGGGCTACCTCAACACGATCTACTTCGGGCACGGCGCGTACGGCGTGCAGGCCGCCAGCAAGGCCTACTTCAACATCGACGCCAAGAAGCTGAGCGTTCCGCAGGCCGCCGTGCTGGCCAGCGTGGTCAACAATCCCGACCTACTTCGATCCCTCGGACGAGGACAACCACCCGCAGCTGCTCGAGCGCTATCAGTACGTGATCAAGTCGATGGCCGAGACCGGGGCCATCACGCCCGCCCAGGCCGCGAAGTACTCGGCCAAGCTGCCGAAGTTCCCCGACGTGCCGATCAACGAGCGCTACGGCGGACCCAAGGGGTTCCTGCTCAAGATGGTCGAGCGCGAGCTCGGTGCGGCGGGGTTTGCCTCCTCCCAGATCAGCGGCGGCGGCCTGAAGATCACCACCACGTTCGACAAGGACGCCCAGGACGCGGCCGTCGAGGCGGCCCAGCGAGTCACCAAGCAGGCCGCCGACGCCTCCGGCAAGAAGGCCAAGAACCTCCACGCCGCGATTGCGTCCGTCGACGTCAGCAGCGGCGCCGTGCTCGCGCTCTACGGCGGTCCCGACTACATCAAGAACTCCCGCAACTGGGCCACCACCGCGCGCCCGACCGCTTCGACCTTCAAGGCGTACGCGTTGGCCGCGGGCCTCAAGGACGGCAACAGCCTCTACTCCACCTTCCACGGCAACAGCTTCAAGCTGCCGGCCGACCCCATCGTCGTGCGCAACGAGTACTCCCAGCAGTACGGCGAGGGAGTGACCCTGCTCAGGGCGACCACCGATTCGATCAACACCGCCTTCGTCGACCTGGTCACCTCGATGGACGACGGCAAGGACAAGGTCCTCAAACTGGCCGAGGCCGCCGGGGCGCCGAAGACCCGCGGCTGGGACGCCGCTCCCCGCAACATCCCGATCGGCACGCCCGAGGTCAGCCCGCTCAACCAGGCGAGCGCGTACGCGACCTTCGCCAACGACGGCACCCATGTCGCCGACCACGTGGTCAAGGAGGTCCGCGACGCCAAGGGCAAGGTCGTCTACAAGGCCAAGGCCGACGAGAAGCGGGCGATGAGCGCGGACGTCGCCGACGATGTGACCTTCGCGCTGTCCAACGTGGTCGAGAACGGCACCGGTCGCTCGGTGCAGACGCTGAGCCGCCCGGTCGCCGGCAAGACGGGGACCAACGGCGTCACCGTCGGCGACAAGGACATCGTGAACTCATCCTGGTTCGTCGGTTACACCAAGCAGATTTCGACGGCGGTGATGTTCGTCGCCGGTGACGCCGGCACAGCCAGCCTCGACGACTTCCGCCGGCCCGGGGACAGCACCTTCTTCGGCGGCACCTATCCGGCGCAGACCTGGGCCGACTACATGGCGACGGCCACCAAGGGCCAGGCCGTCAAGGAGTTCGACCCGCCCGCGTACGTCAACCGCGAGCAGGCGCCGCCGCCCACGCAGACCAGCCAGCCCAGCCAGACCTCCGAACCGAGCAAGAAGCCGACCGCGACGCCGACGGGGAAGCCGAGTTCGACGCCCTCCGGCGTCGAGCGACCCGTCGGGTGAGCCGTCAGGCAGCGGCAAGCCTTCCGCCTCCAAGTCCAAGGGCAGCGGCGGGCCAGGAGGCCGCCGGAGCCCAGACGGCGGGGGCTGAGTGCGGCGGAAGGATGTGACTAGCAAGGGGGCGACCCCCTGGACCCGCCGCCGGACCATCGGTGAACGACGCCTTCGTGCGTACGCTCAGTCGTCGGCTGGGCGGTCCGGTCGGTCGGCACGCGGTCACCGGCACCGGCTGGTGGAGCCCGGTGCGGGTCGCGCTGCTGGTCGGCACGCTGGTCTACCTGGCCGGAGTCGTCTTCCGATTGCCGTGCCGGCGGGGCGCCGATCACTTCAAGTTCCTGTGCTACTCCGACATCGGGTTGCTCTATCCCGACCGCGGCTTGCTCCAGGGGAACACGCCCTATCTCGATTCCGGCGACTATCCGGTGCTGGAGTATCCGGTGCTCACCGGCTGGTTCCTGGAACTCGAACGCCGGATCACCGCCCTGCTCGGCGGTCAGCAGGGGACCGACCTGACCGACGCGCCAGATCCGCGCCTCGACGTTGATCTTCGTCGACGTCAACACGGTGCTGCTCGGTGCTCTGCTGTTGATCGCCATCTGGGCCCAGGTGCGGACCGACGACCACCGGCCGTGGGACGCCATGATGCTGGCCGCCTCGCCCTGCCTGGCCGCCGCGGCGTTGATCAACTGGGATCTGCTGCCCATCGCGCTGACCGCCCTCGCCATGCTCAGTTGGTCCCGGAGCAAGCCGGGCCTCACCGGCGTCCTGCTCGGTCTCGGCATGGCGGCGAAGCTCTATCCGGGGCTGCTGATCGGACCGCTGTTCCTGCTCTGCCTGCGCGGCCGCCGGATGCCCGACTTCGTCACCACACTCTGCACCGCCATCCTGAGCTGGGGCGCGGTCAACCTGCCGGTTCTGCTGCTGGCGCCGGACGCCTGGCGGAGCTTCTGGGCCTTCAACTCCGATCGCGGCGGAGACCTCGGTTCGATCTGGTACGTGTTCTCCCTCGCCGGTCACGAGGTGCAGAACCTGAACGTGGTCAGCGCGGGCCTGTTCGCGCTCTGCTGCCTGGCGATCGGGGTGTTGATCATGATGGCGCCGCGCCGCCCCCGGTTCGGCGCCATGGCCTTCCTGGTCGTGGTCGCATTCCTGCTGACCAACAAGGTCTACTCACCGCAATACGTCCTCTGGCTGCTGCCGCTGTTGATCTTGGCGCGCCCGCAGTGGCGGGACTGGCTGATCTTCACCGCCGGCGAACTGGTCTACTTCGTCGCCATCTGGTGGCATCTGGGCGGCTTGCTGACTCCCGGCGACAGCTCGGCCGACCGGATCTACTGGCTGGCCGTGCTGATCAGGCTGAGCACCCAGAGCTGGGTGGCGATCATGGTCGTCCGCGACGCGCTGCGTCCCGAACTCGACCCGGTCCGCGCCGACGGCCGGGACGATCCGACCGGTGGCGTCCTCGACGGCGCGCCCGATGCCGGCTGGCTGCCCGGTCGGCGCGGACAGCCGCCGCCGCGGGGCAGGAGGATCCATGCTGGTTCGGTCGGCTGAGGTCGGGCCGGCAGCCGGCGTCGACGCGGCGCAGGCCCACCGCGGCCGCGTCGTCGTCCAGGCGTGGATCGCCAGCCGCGGGCTGATCGCCGCGGTCGCGTTGATCATCGCGATCGTCGACCACCGCAGTCTGACCGACCTGGTCAGCAACTGGGACGTCCAGCACTTCGTCCGGCTGGCCGAGGGCGGCTACTTCGCTGAGCCGGACAACATCTTGATGGCCTTCTTCCCCGGACTGCCGGTGCTGCTGTCGTTGTTCGCCCAGCTCGGCGCACCGATGGCGGTGAGCGGGGTGATCATCTCCACGCTCTGCTCGGCGGTCGCGGCGGCCGCCCTCTACCGGCTCGGCGGCCCCTGGGCGGCGGTCGCCTGGCTGTTCGCGCCGACCGCGGTCTTCACCACCGTTCCCTACACCGAGTCGCTGTTCTGCGCGGCCGCCTTCTGGGCCTGGGAACGGGCCCGATCGGACCGGTGGCTGGCCGCTGCCGTACTGGTATCGATCGCCTGCACCGTACGGGTGTCCGGAGTCTTCCTGGTCGGTGCGCTGCTGGTCATGATCATCAGTGACCGGACCGATTGGCACGTCAAGATCTCCAGAGCCGCGCTGATGCTGATCCCGGCCGCGGTGATCGCCGGCTTCGTCAGCTACCTCTACCTGCTGACCGGCAGCTGGACGGCCTGGTACCAGGCCCAGTCGACCGGCTGGGTACGCGGCCTGACCTGGCCGTGGGACTCGTTCAAGAACACGATTCCGGCGATCGTGCCGGGCGCCTATGCCGATCACCCGTGGTGGGCCGCGGTCTTCCGCGGCGAGGTGATCTCGATGGCCGTGGGACTGGGCGTGACCGTGTGGTGCCTGGTGGTGAGCATCCGCGCCCGCCGTTCCCCCCGCCCGGAGATCGCCGAAGGGCGAGGGCTCTGGGGGGAGGCCAGCTGGGTGGGCATCCAGGTCGTGGCGTTCTCCCTGTCGTACTGGTTCTTCTCGGTCAACCGCGCCACCCTGCTCTGGTTCCCGCTGTGGATCATGATCGGCCGCTGGGCGGGTTGGCGGCCCAAGCCGCCGCTTCGGCCGGATCGCTCACCGATCCCTGGTCGGGACTGGCCTTCGCGATCGAGATCGTGCTGATGATCTGGTGGAGCTGGCTGTACTTCACCGGCCACTGGGCCAGTTGACCTGCGCTCCAGCACCTGTCCGATCAGCTCGAGCCCGTCTACGCTGGCCCGCGTGGAGCGGATGTGGATTGACCTCGAAGGTCTGGCGAACCTGCGCGATGTCGGCGGGCTACCCACCGACGACGGCGGCGACGATCGCCCCGGGCCGGCTGCTGCGTTCGGACAACCTGCAGACCCTCACCGACGCCGACCAGCGCCGGCTGCTCGCCCTCGGGCTGACCGATGTGATCGACCTGCGCAGCGGCTACGAGGCCGAGCAGGAAGGCCCGGGACCGCTGACCGCCAGCGGTGTGCGGATCCAGCAGTTCTCCCTGTTCCGCGAATGGGAGCCGGGTGTCGGCGAGGACAAGCCCGACGTACGCCCCGAGGTGCTGCCCGAGGAGGCGCTGCCGTGGGTGGATCTGGTGCCCGAGGTGGAACTGGACGACGTGATCGCCTCGACCTACTTCAGCTACCTGATGGATCGTCCCGACTCGGTGCTGGCCGCGCTCCGGGCGATCGCGGCGGCACCGGGTGCGGCACTCGTGCACTGCGCCGCGGGCAAGGATCGCACCGGGACCATCGTCGCGCTGGCGCTGTCGGTGGCCGGAGCGCAACGGGACGCGATCGTCGCCGACTACGCCGCCACCTCGGAACGGATCGAGCGGATCATCGACCGACTGATGCAGTCCCCGACCTACGTCGACAACCTCCGCGGTCGACCGATGTCGTCCCACCTCACCCATCCCGAGACCATGATCAGCTTGCTGAGCCACATCGACGACACCTTCGGCGGGGTCGAGGAGATGTTGATCAAGATGGGCTGGACCGACGACGACTCCGAACGGCTCCGGACCAAGCTCCGGAGCTGAGCGGCAAGCGCCGCGATCCTGACCCTTCGACAGGCTCAGGGCGCGACTTGCGGGTTCTGGCGCGCGTGTGTGAGTTGCGTATTCGTGTCCTGAGCTTGTCGAAGGACCGTGATCTGCTGCGTGCTCGCGCGACTGGTCAGTCCCACTCGATCGAGTCGACCGTCGCGGTGGTCAGCCGCAGCTCCACCGGCAGGTCGTCGCCGATCGCCGGCGGCTTCTCCTTGCCGGGCAGGAAGATCAGGCTCGACTGCATGTGCGGCGGCTCCAGGAACCAGCGCTTGCGGCCGTTGATCGTGTACGGGCTGAGCGCGAGTCCGGCCGCCTCCAGCGAGCCGGTCGCCAGGGCCACCGCCCGTTGCCGCAGCGTGCTGGCCGACGTCGGTGCCTCCATCCCGATGCCGTGTGACGTGCCGCCGGCCATCACCACGATCCAGCCGTCGGCGGGGCAGAGCCGCTGCCGGTAGCCGGCCCGCTCGCCCCGTCTTGATCGGGTGCACGTCGAGCACGGTCGCGGTGGTCCGGCGGGCGGATTCCTCGCCGAGCCAGAGCTTGGTGCCGACCCGGAGCCGGATCGGCACCGGGTCACCGCTCGCACCGCCCAGTTGACGACCCAGCGCCTCGGCCTCCTCGGGTGGCAGGTGCGACAGCCACAGGGTCCCGGGCGCCGCGGCCAGCGCGGCGCGAGCCAGCCGCTCGGCTTCGGCATAGCGCCCGTCGGCCAGCAGCGGCAGGTGGATCGTCCAGCCCTCGAACGCGACACCGGCGAGCAGCGGAGCGACCTGACCAAGATCATCAGCGACGATGCCGTGCCGGCGCATCGAGGTCAGGACCTCCACCAGCACCCGAGGGCGATCCTCACCGGCGCTCAGTCGCTCGAGATCGTCCAGCCGCGACACCGTGGTGATCACCCGCGGAGTCGCCGGTCAGCTCCGCGGCCAGCGGGCTGGCCCGATCCCACGGGTTCAAGATCACCACGTCGCCGGCGAAACCTCTCGCGGACCACCGCGACCTCGAACGGCGTGCCGACCGCGATCACGTCGACGCCGAGATTCGTCGACTCCTCGGCGAGCCGCGGCAAGCCGTAGCCGTACCCGTTGCCCTTGATCACCGGCACCATCCCCGGGGTTGCCCCCGACACGGTCTGCAGGTGCTCCCGCCAGCGCGGCCCGTCGAGCCGCAAGACGACCCCGCCCATGATCAACGGCGCTTCATGTAGAGGTCGAACGCCTTGTACAGCAGGGGATTCAGCGGCAGGTCCCACTCGCCGAGGTACTCCACCGCCTCGCCGCCGGTGCCCACCTTGAACTGGATCAGGCCCAGATGCGGATCGTCGGCTTCCAGACCCTCGGTGATCCCGCGCAGGTCGTACACCGTCGCGCCCGCCTCCAGCGCGTCGGTGATCATCTGCCACTGGATCGCGTTGGAGCCGCGTACGTCCCGCTTGGCCGTCGAGCTGGCGCCGTAGGAGTACCAGGCATGTTCGCCCACCCGGACCCAGGTGGTGGCCGCGACAAGATCATCTTCGTGGTGCGCGAGGTAGAGCCGGATCCGGTCGGGATCCTCAGCCTGCAACGCGGAGAACATGGTCTGGAAGTACGCCAGCGGCCGCGGGGTGAAGTGATCACGCTCGGCCGTCTCGACGTACAGGACATGAAACGCGCTGAGATCCTCCAGGCTGCCGCGGCGTACGACGACACCGGACTTGGCGGCCTTCTTGATGTTGCGGCGCCAGAGCTGGTTCATCCCGCTGAGCAGTTGCTCGGGAGTCTTGCCGCCCACGGGCAGCTGGAAGACGAAGCGGGGCTGACCCGCGGCGAAGCCGTCCTCCTCCTCCGGCGGATGCCAGCCGAGCTCACGGAGCTGGTTGCGGATCCGGGTGGCCTGGTGATTCACCTCGTCGGGGATCGCCTCGCTCAGCCGGGTGATCCGCTCGTCGGCGATCGCCGCCTTGATCGTGTCCGCGCCCCAGCGCCGCGCGATCACCGGCGCGCCGATCCGCACCCCGAAAGCGCCCGCGGACCGCAGATGCTCGGCGAGCGGCGTCAGCTGCGCCGCCAGATCGCCGCCGGTCCAGTCGATCACCGGACCCTCGGGCAGATAGGCCAGGTACTTCTTGATCTTGGGCAGCTGCCGGTAGAGCACCAGTGCGGCGCCGACCTGGTTGTCCTGGCTCGTCGAACCAGCCCAGCGACTCGCTGCGCCACTCGCTCTTCACCTTCCCCCAGGCCGGGGTCTGCAGAAAGCTCAACGCCGGCTGGGTGGCGTTGTAGGCCACGTGTTCGTCAGCGGTGATGGTCCGTACCGAAAATGCCACGACACGAATCTAGTGGTCCCGCGCGGAAACCTCACCGACGGCGCTCATCGCCGACGACCCGGGGCGGATGCCCGGAGAGCGAGGAACCTGCGCCGACCCGGACGGCGACGGCCTAGAGTTGGGCCCACACACGAAGGAGAATCGTTCGCCGATGAGCACGCAGCTTGACCTGACCACCGACGAGCTCAGGGACGGATTGACGGCCTGCCTGGCCGTGCCGCGCTGGGTCGACGACGTGATCGCAGCGGGCCCGTACCGCTCGCTGGATCAACTGCTCGAGACCGCCGGGGCCGCGGCCACCCCGCTCAGCCCCGACGAGGTCGACCAGGCGCTCGCGCGACCATCCCCGGATCGGTGAGAAGGCCGAAGGCCAGGGTATCGCGCAGAACTTCTCGAAGGCCGAGCAGGCGTCCAGCGCCTCCGACGATCCGGATCTGGCCGCCGCACTCGCGGCCGGGAACCGGGCCTACGAGGAGAAGTTCGGCCGGGTCTTCCTGATCCGGGCCGCGGGTCGCACCCGGCAGCAGATCCTCGCCGAGCTGACCCGCCGGCTCGAACTCGATCCCGAGGTCGAGATCGCCGTCGTGGGCTCCGAGCTCCGCGACATCGCGCTGCTGCGGATCCCGCAGCTCTTCAGCCATCTCGACCGGCATTCCGGCTACGACGAGAGCGAGGCGGCCCGATGAGCAACCAGCGCAGCCGGGTCACCACCCACGTCCTGGACGCCGTCACCGGGCGGCCGGCGTCCGGGGTCGAGGTCACCCTGGAGCAGCAGGGTACGGACGGTTGGCAGCCGGTCGTCGCCGGCACCACGGACAACGACGGGCGGATCTCCGACTTCGGACCCGTCGACCTCGAGCCGGGCGTCTATCGGGTGAGCTTCGGCACCGCGGCCTACTTCGCCTCCCTCGGTCAGCCGACCTTCTATCCCGAGGTGATCATCCCGTTCAACCTCGCCGACCCGGACGCGCACTACCACGTACCGCTGCTGCTCAGCCCGTACGCGTTCTCCACCTACCGCGGCAGTTAGCCGGAGGTCTCCCGGCCGTGTTGCTCCAAGACGTACTGGACGCAGCGCAACTGGGGATTCGGTCGCTGTACGTGCCGGCCGAATCGCTGACGCGGACGGTCAACTGGACCTTCACCACCGATCTGCTCGATCCGCACCGCTATCTGATCCGCGGCCAGCTGGTGATGACGGGACTCATGTGGCGGCGCACGCCGGACGACAGCGAGGCTTTCGTCTCGACGGTCGCCCGGTCACGGGGCGGTGGCCCTGCTGGCCGGCGAGGGACTCTACGGGCAGGTGCCGGCCGATGTGGTCGAAGCGTGCCGGCGGCACGAGCTGCCGCTGTTCGCGGTGCCCGCCGAGGTGTCGTTCGCCTCGATCACCGCGTACATCTCCAACGCCTTGGCCAACGACCGGGTGGCCCGGGCGATGGCCGGCCTGTCGCGGCAGCGTGAACTGCTGACCGCCGTCTACCAAGGGCACCTGCTCGACGATCTGGTCGGTCGGATCGCCGCCGGAGCTGGGGCGGCCGATCTGGATGGTCACCGCGACCGGCCGGCACGTGATCCGACCGGTCGAGCCACTGGCCGAGGCCGACCTGGATCTGGTCGTGTCGACGGCCCTGTCGGCCCCCGGTTCCCGGTGACGATCACCGACTCGCGGGGCGGGCGGCTGATCGTCTTCTCCGTGGCCGGCCCCGGATGACCATCGGACCAGGGCCTGGTTCCTGGTCGTGGCGGGGGACTGGAACGAGTGGCACCCGTTGATCTTGGACACGGCCAACGAACTGACCGCGGTCGCCGGGCTGTACCGGATGCAGAGCGCCGCCCGGGACGACGAGGGCACCGCGCTGGTCGACCGGCTGATCAGCTTGATCGAAGCCGACGCCGAGCAGCCCGAAGCGGGCGTCTACCTGCGCCAGGCCGGGATCGCGGCCGATCAGCAGACGGTCATGATGATGGCCGAATTCGCCGACCGACCCGGCTGGCAGGATCTCGCGGTCGAGTTGTTGAGCGACGCGATCAGCCAGCGTCAGCGCGCCGGTGGTCGGCCGCGACGACTCGGGCCGGGCGATCGCCTTCCTGGCCGTCGAGCCGCAGCCCACCGGCGGTCCGGCCGCGCCGAACTGGACGCGGTCGAGCGGGCCCTGCGCCGGATCGCTCCGGGGCTCGGCGACGACGTACTCCGGGTCGGATTCAGCTCGGTCGGCAACGGTCGCTGAACTGGGCGGGGCACTGCGCTCGGCCCGGTTCGCGCTGGCGATGCCGAACGCCGCCGGCGTCGAGGCCGACTCGGTTCAGGTGAACGACTCCGACGAACTCACCTCGGCCGTCCAGCTGCTCGCGACGGTGCCGGACCACCTGCGGCGGGTCTTCACCGAGCTCGCGCTCGGCCGGTGATCGAGCACGACAACCGCTACAACAGCCAGCTGCTGGCCACCCTGACGGCGTTCCTGGACTGTGACGGATCCTGGGTCCGGACGGCGGAGCTGACCCATCTGCACCTGAACACCGTGCGCTACCGGATCGGGCGGATCGAGGAGCTGACCGGCCGGGATCTGAGCAGCACCGCCGATCGGGTCGACCTGTATCTGGCGCTGAAGCTGAGGTAGGCCGTACCGGTTTGGATACCCGGAATAGGCGACCGCACAGGGGATGGGCCCATCCGCGCGGGGAACGCGAGAGGGCCGGATGCGATTGGCCTATCCCGGGCAGGAGGGACAACCCCCTCAATTACGTTACTCGCCCCCGGCAGAAATGTCGGGCTGTCAAGCCGCCCGGTCGCATCGGTCGTGTTACGGCTTGCCTCGCGGGACGTCGTGCCCTGAGCTTCGCCGGTGTTCCGTACGTTTGGCACCGGTTGGTCTCATCCGCGCGCGTCTGGCGGCTCGGAGCGTGCGTTTCGACCATCCGGGCTGAAACGTCCGCATCCGGCGTCGCGTCATCAAGGGTCACCGAGGGCGCATCGACTCGGGCGGCCGGCGGGCGGGACGCGTACAGCACGCCGGCGATCACCGCGACGCCGGCGACCAGTTCGACCAGGTCCGGGATCTCGTCGAAGAACAGCCAGGAACTCAGTACGCCGGCGACCGGAACCATCATCGAGAACGGGGCCACGACGCTCGAGGGGTGGCGACTGAGCAGGGAGTTCCACAGCCCGTAGCCCAGCAGAGTGGCCAGCACCACGATGTAGAGCAGCCCCAGGACCGACGGCAACGCCTCGAGGGTCAGGCTCGTGCTCAGCGCGTGGCCGATCCGGGCCGGTCCTTCGATCAGCAGCGACAAGATCAGCATCGGGATCGGCGGCACGACCGACATCCACAGCGTCAGGTGGAACGGCTTCGGAGCTCGGGCCTGGCGACTGCAGATGTTGCCGATGGCCCAGCCGAGAGCACCGCAGAGCGTCAGGATCACCGGCAGCGCGGCGGCGACCTGGGCGCGGTGTACGGCGATGGCGATCAGTCCGGCGACGGCGATGCCGATGCCGATCGCCTGCCGCCGGCTCAGCCGCTCGTGCAACCAGATGCCGGCGATCAGCACGGTGAACGGTGCTGAGGCCTGCAGGACCAGCGAGGCCAGCCCGCTCGGCATCCCGGCTGCCATCCCGAGATAGAAGAACGTGAACTGCATCAGCCCGATCCCCAGCCCCACGCCGACCAGCCAGCGCACCGGAACCTGGGGCCGCGGCACCAGCAGCAGCGTCGGGATCGCGACCACGCTGAACCGCAACGCCACCATGAGCAGCGGCGGGAAGTGCTCCAGCGCGATCGCGGTGGCCGGGAAGTTCACGCCCCAGACGACGGCGACCAGCAGCGCGAGCAGGCGGTCACGGAGCGGCACCCGCCCCATCCTGCTGCATAGACCCGCTAAGCACCGTCGATCCCCCACTTGTCCGGTCGTCCCCCACCATAGGTGGGGGACGACCGGACAAGTGGGGGCGAAGCCGGACTCAGTCGGGGTGATCTTGCCCGGGTTGAAGTTGCGGCCCGGGTCGACGGCGGCGAAGAGCCCGTCGATCATCGCGCACGCCCGGGGCGGAGATGTCCTCCTCCAGCCAGCGCGCGTGCTCGGTGCCGACCGCGTGGTGGTGCGACAGCGTGGCGTCGGAGTCGACGAACTGCTGCTGGATCGCCGACTTCAGCTGGTCGTACTGGGCGAGCGGGTCGACGCCGTCGTGCCGGAAGGCGAACGTGAAGTAGAGGCAGGCGCCGGAGTGGTAGGAGTGCGACAGGTGGCACATGATAGCCGGTCGTGCCGAGTTGCGCGTACGACCTTCTCCGCCGGCCGCGATCACGTTCGTGTACAGCGGCAGCAGCTTGGACCACGGAGCGGCGGTCTCCGAGACGTCCGCGGCCGCGCCCCGGTCGAGCAGGAAGTCGCGGATGTACGGGGTGTCGAACTTCTTCTGGTCGTAGAGCGCGCCCGGGCCCTTGCCGAGCGCGATGCCGCCGTGCTTGCCGATGATGTCCTTGACGATCGACTTCTCGCGCGCCACGTGGCTCTTGCCGCCCTCGTACCCGACGAACGACAGGCAGACCTCGTCGAGATCCCAGCCGCGCTTCTCCAGCACCTTCATCAGGCCCTTGCTGACCAGCGAGGAGATCGACGGGCCCTTGCTCTTCTTCCGGGTGGCGAAGGAGAACCGGGTCTCCTTCGCGTCGGAGACCCGGGTGACCGAGGGCCGAGCGTCGCTGGTGGAGATGTCCTGCATGGCGGCCAGGCCCGCTTCCCAGTTGGGGAACAGGTAGCCGATGATCTGCCGCTCCTCGGGGATCCGGTGCACCTGGACGGTCACCTCGGTGATCACGCCGAGCCGGCCCTCGGAGCCCAAGATCATCTCGCGGACGCTCGGGCCGGTGGAGGTGGCGGGCAACGGCCGCGAGCTCCAGCACCTGACCGGGCATGCACGACCCGCAGGCCGCGGGTGATGTCGGCGATGTCGCCGTACTTGTCCGACTGCATGCCCGAGGAGCGGGTCGCGACCCAGCCGCCGAGCGTGCTGTGGCTGAAGCTGTCGGGGAAGTGGCCGAGCGTCCAGCCGCGTGGGCCGGAGTTGATCCTCGATGTCGGGTCCGAGGGCGCCGGCCTGGATCCGGGCCAGCCCGGACTCCTCGTCGATGTCGAGCACCTGGTTGAGCCGACCAAGATCGACCGAGATCACCGGGCGGGTCTCGTCCTCGGGAGCCTGCAGGCTGCCGGAGATGTTGCTGCCGCCGCCGAAGGGGATCAGCACCGCGTCGGCCTCGACGGCCCGGTCGACGATCGCCTGGACCTCGGCCTCGTCGGCCGGGATAGACGACCACGTCGGGCACCCGCGGGATGTCGCCGGCGCGCAGCCGGAGCAGGTCGCGGACGCTCTTGCCGTAGGTGTGCACGATCCGTTCGAGGTCGTCGTCGAGCGACGTTCTCGGCGCCGACCGCGTCGATCAGTGCGCCGCGCAGCTCGTCGCCGATCTCGGGCGCGGTGGATGTCGAGGTCCTCGAGCTTCAGGCGCCGCTGTCGGCTGGCCGACCAGACGTCGACGTCGACGGCTTCGCGGACGAACGGGCCGAGCGCCGGCTTGTCCTCGTGGTGGAAGCTGACGCCGTCGACGCCCCAGCCCCACCACTTCATGTGCTTGACCGCAGGCATCCTCGTCTCCTTCTGTTCGCAGAGCCGCGCCGGGCGTCAGCCCTCGCGGGCGCGGTCGTCCCCGCGGGCGCTGGTCGGCCGCCCGATAGTCGTTGGTGTAGTCGATACAGGCCGCGAGACCTCTTTGGCGATCCGCTCGGAGAACTGCGCGACCGTCTCGCCGTCCTCGGCGCGCATCGGCTCGCCGAAGGTCACATAGACCGGCGGCCGGCCGCGGTCCGGCCAGTTCTTCCCGTACGGCATGGCCTCGAGCGGCGCCGACGATGGCCACCGGCAGGCAGGGGACGTCGCGGCTGATGCAGAGCGCGGCGGCGCCGGGCTTGAAGCTGCCCATCTCGCCGGTCCGCGAGCGGGTGCCCTTCGGGGAACAGCAGCAGCGGCACGCCGTCGTCGAGCAGGCTGGTGGCCAGTCCGTGGCGGCCGCGCAGGCCGGTGCGGTCGACCGGGAAGGCGTTGAAGAACAGCGAGGTCAGGCCCTTGCGCCACCAGACGTCGAAGAAGTAGTCGGCGGCCGCGCCGGCGGCGACGTAGCGCGACAGCTTGCCGCGGCAGGGCGCCGATGATCAGCGGGGCGTCGAGATGGCTGGTGTGGTTGGACACCACCACGAACGGACCGCGTGACCGCCGTCGAGGTTCTCCCGGCCGAGCACGGTGACGTTGACCATCCGCCAGATCGCCGGTTTGAGGATCCCCCGCTGCGCGACGAACCGCGCCCCGGCGTGCACGCGGCGAGGTGTAGCGGCTTCGGCTCGACACGTCGATCACGCCGTATCGGAGCTCGTCCGTTCACGCCGACCTCGTTCCACGTCCGTCGACCGGCACCGGGCCGGCGATCGCGGATCGGTTCCGCTCGCCGTCGCTCGACGGACGCGGACGCCGAGTCAGTGCCGGCTGGAGGTGACACTTGCGCGAGATGGCCCGCACGGCTCCGCGGGGCAGTTGGCGCAGCAGGCCCATCAGCACCGCGTAGCGCTTCGACGGGATCGAGATCACCTTGCCGGCGTGCGGCGTCGGCCAGGCACTCGGCGACCAGGGCGTCGGCGTCGAGCCAGAGCACGTCGGGGATGGCGCGGGTGCTGATGTCGGCGCGCTCGTGGAACTCGGTCCGCACCCAGCCCGGGGCACAGCGCGGTGACGGTGACGCCGGTGCCGCGCAGCTCGTTGGCCAGGCCCTCGCTGTAGACGTCGACCCAGGCCTTGATCGCCGAGTACGAGCCCATGGTCAAGAAGCCGGCCGAACTGGAGACGTTGAGGATCTGCGCCGTGCCGCGTTCGCGCATCGCCCGGCCGGCCGCGCCGCTCGAGATCAGCACCGCCGCGTGACCATCACGTCGATCCCGTGCTCGTGGACGCGCGATGTCTTCGCTGAGCAGCTTGGCCCGGACGCCGAAGCCGGCGTTGTTGACAAGAGATCGATCGGCTGGGCCGCGCTCGGCGAGCCGCTCGGCGACCCGGAGGACGTCCTCGCGTACGGCCGAGGTCGGCGGACGAGCGTCTCGACGCCGACGCCGTACTCGCTCCTGTCAGCGACGGCCGCGGTCTCGGTCAGCCGGTCGGCGTTGCGGGCGACCAGCACCAGGTCGTCGCCGCGGGCGCCGCCAGGGCCGCGCGCGAACGCCGCCCCGATGCCCGAGGTGCCGTCCGGTGACCAACGCCGTCGTCATGCGTCACCAGCCCCTACTGGTGGCGACGGGACGACGGCCCGTAGATCCCAGCGTGCCAGCGCGCGAGGAGAGCCCGAGGCCGTCCCGGCTGGACGCGTCCGACACCTCCAGCAGCGGTCGGTCGCGGCCGGCGGTCAGCGGGCGTCAGCAGGGCGCCGCCTGGCGGGCGATGGCCAGCTCCTCGTTCGTCGGGATCACCGCGACCGTGATCGGTGGACCGTCGGGGGAGATCACCCGGGCCACCCTGGACGGGGCCTCGTTCAGCTCGGCGTCGACGACGAGGCCGAGGCCGTCCAGGCCCTCGACGACGGCGGCGCGCAGGGCGGGGTTGTTCTCGCCGACGCCGGCGGTGAAGGTCAGCAGATCGAGCCGGCCGAGAATGGCCAGGTACGCGCCGACGTAGTGCTTGAGCCGGTGCACGTAGACGTCGAAGGCCAGCTGCGCCGACGCGTCGCCGGCCGCTCGGCGCTGCTCGAGCTCGCGGAAGTCGTTGACGCCGGCCATGCCCTTGAGCCCGGACTGCTTGTTCAGCAGGGTGTCGATGTCGCCGACCGACATGCCGAGCTCGTTGTGCAGGAAGGTGTGCAGCCCGGGATCGACATCGCCGGACCGGGTGCCCATCACCAAGCCCTGCAGCGGGGTCAGGCCCATCGACGTCTCGACCGCCACCCCGCCGCGCACGGCCGAGGCCGAGCAGCCGTTGCCCAGGTGCAGCACGATCTGGTTGAGCTCGCCGAGGTCGCGACCGACGAGCTCGGCGCCGGCCCGGGACACGTAGCGGTGCGAGGTGCCGTGGAAGCCGTAGCGCCGGATCCGGTACTGCTGCGGCAAGATCACGAGGGATCGCGTAGGTGGCGGCCGCGCCGGCAAGGTGGCGAAGAAGGCGGTGTCGAAGACCGCGACATGCGGCACGTCGAAGCGCGCCCGGGCCGCTTCGATGCCGGCGACCGCACCCGGGTTGTGCAGCGGTGCCAGCGGGAATCAGGTCGCGGATCTCCGCGACCGCGGCGTCGTCGATGATCACCGGGTCGGAGAAGTCCGGCCCGCCGTGCACGACCCGGTGCCCGACCGCGCGGAGCCCGACCGTGTCAAGATCAACACCGGCCTCGGCCAGCTCGGCGGCCATCGCCTGCATGGCCGCACGCATGGTCGGCGACCGCCGCTCCCGTCCTCGCCGATCCGCTCGACGTGCCTTTGGCCTGCACGCTGCGGTCTCGGGGACGACCACCTGATACTTCAGCGACGACGATCCGGCGTTCAGCACCAGGACGGGGGATTCGATCATGCCGACGCTCCCTGCGTCTGGCGGCCTTGATCGCCTGGGCCTGCACCGCGGTGATCGCCACGGTGTTCACGATGTCCTCCACCAGCGCTCCTCGGGAAAGATCATTCACCGGCTTGCGCAGACCCTGCAGCACCGGGCCGATCGCCACCGCGTGCGCACTGCGCTGGACCGCCTTGTAGGTGTTGTTGCCGGTGTTCAGGTCCGGGAAGATGAACACCGTCGCCCGCCCGGCGACGGCGGAGTCCGGCAGCTTGGTCCGGGCCACCTCGGGATCGACGGCCGCGTCGTACTGGATCGGCCCCTCGAGCGCCAGGTCCGGGGCCCGTTCGGCGACCAGGGCGGTCGCGGCCCGCACCTTCTCCACCTCGGCACCCGATCCGGAACTGCCGGTCGAGTAGGACAGCATCGCCACCCGCGGGTCGATGCCGAACTGCCGCGCGGTCTCCGCGGACGAGACCGCGATGTCGGCCAACTGCTCGGTGGTCGGCTCGGGGATCACGGCGCAGTCGCCGTAGACCAGCACCCGATCGGCCAGGCACATCAGGAAGACACTCGACACGGTGTTCACGCCCGGCTTGGTCTTCACGAACTCCAGCGCCGGCCGGATGGTGTGCGCCGTGGTGTTCACCGCTCCGGAGACCATGCCGTCGGCCAGTCCGAGATGCACCATCATGGTGCCGAAGTACGAGACGTCGGTGACGATCTCCCGCGCCCGCTCCACCGTCATGCCCTTGTGCGCCCGGGCCTCGGCGTACGCGCGCGCGAACCGTTCGACATGGGCCGGGTCGGTCGGCGAGATGATCGTCGGCTTCATCAAGATCAAGACCGAGGGCCGAGGCGCGGGCCCGGACCTTGTTCTCGTCGCCGAGCAAGATCAGATCGGCGACGCCGCGGCGCAGCAGGATCGCTGCCGCTTCGAGGATCCGGTCGTCGGTGCTCTCGGGCAGCACGATCCGCTGCCGGTTGGCTCGGGCCCGTTCCATCAACTGGTACTCGAACATCAGCGGCGTCCGCACCTCGGACGCGGAGACGTTGATCGCGGCCAGCAGGGCCGCCTGATCGACCTGCTCGGCGAAGATCCGCCGGGCCGTCTCGATCTTGATCTTCGACTCCTTGGTCATCGGACCGCGGACCCGCATCAACCGTTCGGCGGTGGTGAAGGTGCCGGCATCGGTCAAGGCGATGGGCAGGTCCTGCTGCACGCCCTCGGAGAGCCGGCTGATGGTCTCCGGGATCTGATAGCCGCCGGTCAGCAGGATCCCGGCCAGGGTGGGGAAGGTGCCGGACTGGTGGGCCAACATCAGGCCGGGGATGAGGTCGGTCCGGTCGCTCGGCGCGATCACCGCCACGTCGGGCCGCAGCCGGTCCAAGACGTTCGGCAGGCTCATCGCGGCGACGATGATGCCGAGCGCCTCGCGATCCATCCACGACTCGTTGCCGAGCACCAGCCGACCGTCGCCGGCCTCGACCAGGGCACGGAAGGTCGGCGCCGACAGCACCGGACTCTCCGCGATGGCCGCGGTCACGATGTCGGGCAGATCGGCGAGTGCGGCCCGGATGTCGTCCACCTCCGACTCCTGCACCCGGTTGGCGATCACCGCGACGGTCTGCGCGTGGTTGGCCCGCAGTTCGGCGATGGCGCCGTCGGCCGCCGCCCGGATCTGCTCCGGGGTCCGCTGCCGGCCGTGCACCACCAACACCACCGGCGACCCGAGGTTGGCGGCGATCTTGGCGTTGAACGACAGCTCGGTGCCGGTGGACACGTCGGTGTAGTCCGACCCCAGCACCAAGATCACCTCGAAGCGATCGGTGAGCTGCCCGAACCGCTCGACGATGATGTGCAGGGCCTCGTCGACGTCTCCGCGGGCGGCGTCGTAGGTCACGCCGAGCGCCTCGTCGTAGGTCTGCTTGATGCCCGGTTGGTTGACGAGCAGATCGACGATCAGGTCGACCTCGTCGTCGGAACCGGCGGTGGTCAGCGGGCGGAAGATCCCCACCGAGCCGACCTCGCGGGTCAGCGCGTCCAGCAAGCCGAGCGCGACGGCCGACTTTCCGGTGAGGCCTTCGGGTGATGCGACATAGACGCTGCGACTCACAGGGCGACCCTAGCGGCCCCGGCGCCGGTGCTGAACATGGAAGGTGATCTGATGCTCCGGATCTGGACTCGCCGGTGCCGAAACCACCCTGTGAGCGCCGGATCCGCCCGCTCGAGCCAGTCATGCAGGGCCGGACACGATCTGGTGAATATCGGTTGGGGTCCGTGAAAGGGCGCACAGCCGCCCTGGCCGCCCAACTATGTTGGAGCGCGTGGCCACCGCACCGCCCCAAATTCCCGGGCTGTCGGATTGGCGCGCCCTCGCGCGAGGTGGATTCGCCACCGTGTGGCAGGCGAAGCAGGAGTCCCTCAACCGGTTCGTCGCGGTGAAGGTCGACCAGCGGCCGCTCGACGTGGAGACCGAGCAGCGCCGATTTCTCCGTGAGGCGGGGGCTGCCGGGCGGCTTTCCGGTCATCCGGGCATCGTGACGGTGCACGACGCCGGCATCCTCGCCGATGATCGGCCGTTCCTGGTGATGGAGCTCTGTCCGGGTGGCTCGTTGACCAAGTGGCTGACGGCCGACCCCCGGCCGAGCCAGAAGCGCGTCCGCGATGTCGGCGTCCGGGTGGCCGACGCGTTGGCCGCCGCTCACGTCCGCGGCGTGCTGCACCGCGATGTGAAGCCGGCCAACATCTTGATCGACGCGTACGACAATCCCGGCCTGGCCGACTTCGGCCTCGCCGCACTGCCCGATCCCGGCATGGGACTGAGCGAGACGATCGAGGCGATCACCCCGGCGTACGCGCCACCCGAGGTCTTCCGACGACAGCCGCTGACCGAGTACGGCGACGTGTACTCACTCGCCGCCACGCTCTACGCGCTGCTCAGCGGACGGCCGCCGCGGGCGTTGGACGGCAAGACGCCCAGCATCGCCGAGATCATGGAACTCCAGAAGGAGCCGATCGCGCGGATCCCGGGCGTCGACCCGAAGTTCATGGACCAGCTGCTGGCGGCTCTCGCCGACGTGCCTACCGATCGGCCCTCGGCTGCGCAGTTCCGGGATCGGCTTGCGGCTCTGTCGCTGAGTGATGCCGGGATTGCCGTCGAAGGCTGAACGCGTGGCCTCCGCACCCCATCCGGTCACCGGGCCGGCCGTCGTGCGTGCCCAGCCGACGGGCCGCGGTGAGCGAAGCCGCTCCCTTCTGGTGCTCGGAATGGTGCTTGTGGTCCTGGTGATCGCGCTGATCGTCACCGTGGTCAACCTGCGTAGCCGGCCGGTGGAGACGGCGGGGGGACCGGGCACCGCGTCGGCCAGCAATGCGGCTCCGCAGTCGACGCCGTCGGCCACGCCCGGACACGCCGAGTGCGACACCGCCACCCATCCCCAACGGTTTCACCGACTGCTCGAACCAGCTGGGTGCGGCGACGTTCTGCGCCGCCACTCCCGAATGCTGGGCCGGGATCATCTCGGTCTCCGACGTCCCGTCGGTGGCGACCGCCCAGGACGTGTCCGAAGCGACACGTCTATCAGACCTTCGCCGCCGGCAAGCTGGGCTACGAATTGCGGCGGCAGTCCAAGCTCGAGGCCGATCGGAAGATCCGCAAGGTCTGCACGGTGGAGGTGGTCAACTCGATGCTCCGCAAGCAGGATCGGCGCTCCGACTGGGAGGTCCTGGTGATCGGCCCCCAGCTGACCGACGAGAACTTCTACCGGTGCCTCTTCGGCCGCGGCTACTCCTCCAAGGCGTACCCGTTGAGCCCGCCCTGACCGCGACGCGACGCGGCCACGAGCAGCACCGCGTCACACCTGCCACACGAACTTGCCGCTCACCGTGGGGAATTCCGTGCGGTAGGCGACGGTTTTGCACGGTCCGTGCAAAACCGACCAGCAGGGGTGAGGTCGCGACGGCGTCGACCTCAGCCGTTGGCGAGCCGCTCGATCCCGTCGAGCAGGCGGCTCAGCAGCTGGTCGAAGTCCCAGCCGGCGGGGTCGTCGAAGCCGCCGGCCCAGTGCACCGCGGCCATCGCCGGGAAGCGGTCCGGGTCGAAGTAGGTCACCCAGAAGCTGGCCCGGGATTCCCAGTACGCCTCAGTCGAGATGCCGGTGTGCCGGGCTTCATCGGCGTCACTGATGGTCGCCCGCGCGGCGCCGAGCAGCTGCCACTGGATGAGGTTGGACACGGCCACGTTCTGCGCTCCGGTGAAGCCGGCGGCCAGCAGCGCGGCGTACAGCGCCTCCTCGACATCGAGGACGTGCGGCCCGATCGGCAGCCGGGCCACGTTGTAGTCGAGCAGCCACGGATGCAATCCGTAGATCCGCCAGGCCTCGCGGCTCCAGTGCTCGATCCGGGCCCGCCAGGGCTTCGCGGGGTCGGGCAGGGTGTGCTCGGCGTACACCTGGTTGATCATCAGCTCGATCAGCTCGGAGCGTCCCGGCACGTAGGTGTAGACCGACATCGCGCCGATGCCGAGATGCTGGGCGACCTTGCGCATGGAGAGGGCCTCGAGGCCTTCGGCGTCGGCGATCGATACGCCGGCGGCGACGATCTCGGCGAGACTGGTGCGCGGCTTGGGGCCGCGTACGGGTGCGGTGACGTCGGGGTCCCAGAGCAGCTGGATGATCCGTCGGCCTTCGGGTGTGCCCTGCGGCCAGTCGGACGCCTCCGCAGGCACGGACCCGGTGCCGGGTTCAGTGCTCTCGCTCACCTGGGCCTCGCTTCGAAAACTGTCAGTGGGACGCGCTTGAATCAACTTCGTACAGTGTATGGTGATTCAATTCAGTACGGCGTACGGGATTAGGGAGGATCGGTGGAGATGATCCACACAGAGCAGCTGACCAGGAACTTCGTCAGCAAGAAGGAGACCGTCGAGGCGGTCAAGGGGGTCGACATCGACGTCGCGGCCGGGGAGCTCGTCGCCTTCCTCGGACCGAACGGGGCGGGAAAGTCGACCACCCTGCGGATGCTGACCACGCTGCTGCCGCCCACCTCGGGCAAGGCGTGGGTCGCGGGTGCGAGCATCACCGAGGAGCCGGCGGCGGTCCGCTCGCGGATCGGGTACATCGGCCAGGGCGACGGCGCGGGCCACAGCTTCCGGGTGATCGACGAGCTGGTCAGCCAGGGCAAGTTCTACGGGATGAACTCCTCCGACGCGCATGCCCGCGCCCAGGAGCTGGCGGGAGTTCTCGACCTGGCGAGTCTGCTGAAGCGGCGGGTCAGCACGTTGTCCGGCGGTCAGAAGCGGCGGCTGGACATCGCGCTCGGCCTGATGCACAACCCGTCGTTGATCTTCCTCGACGAGCCGTCGACCGGGATGGACCCACAGAATCGCGCCAATCTGTGGGAGCACATCGGCCGGCTTCGGGAACGGCAGGAGACCACCATCGTGCTGACCACCCACTATCTCGAGGAAGCCGACTCACAGGCCGAACGCGTGGTGGTCATCGACCACGGAACGATCATCGCCGACGACACGGCGGCCAATCTCAAGGCGACGCTGGCCGGGGACCGGATCACGGTCACGGTGGACGCCAGGTGCGGTGGACGCGGCCGCCGCGGTGCTGGGCGACCGGGGCGCCGACCTGAGCCGGACCTCGGATGCCTGGGGGGTCGCGCTCAGCGGCCGCTTCGAGCATGGCACCCGGGCGCTTCCCGTGCTGCTGCGCGAGCTTGACCATGCCGGGATCACGGTGCTCGCCGCCGACGTCCGGGTACCGACGCTGGATGACGTGTTCCTCAGCCTCACCGGACGAAGCCTGCGCGAGGAAAGCGAGGTGGCGGCATGAGCACGGCGTACGCGGGAAACAGTACGCGGGAAAACCTACGCGGGAAACATCGTCTCCGACACCCGGGCGGTGTTCCTCCGGGAGATGTCGCTGGTGCTCCGCGATCCGTTCTCGGTGATCTTCTCCCTGGTTCAGCCGCTGGTCTTCCTGGCCCTGTTCGGTCCGTTGCTGGCCGGGTCGGTCGATCCGGCCGCACTGGGCGGCGCGTCACCCCTGCAGTGGTTCCTGCCCGGGGTGATCGTGATGATCTGCCTGTTCGGCACGGGCGCCAGTGGGTCGAACCTGCTCTTCGAGATCAGCCTCGGCTCGTACGAGCGGGTGCTGGCCAGTCCCTTGCGGCGGCCGGCGATCCTGATCGGCAAGTCGCTCAAGGAACTGGCTCCGCTGGTCGTCCAGGCGGCGTTGATCACGGTGGTGTCGATCCCGTTCGGGTTCGTGCTCTATCCGCTGCACGTGCTGGCCGGTCTGTTGTTGCTCGGCGTCTTCGGGGTCGGGATGGGCGCGTTCTCCAATGCGCTGGCCATCGCGTCGCGAAAGCGGGAGTGGATGTTCTGGGCGGTGCAACAGTCGCTGCTGTTCCCGTTGTTGATCTTGTCCGGGATGATGCTGCCGCTCGAGGCCGGTCCGCGCTGGATCCAGGTGGTCGGCCGCTTCAACCCGCTCACCTACATCGTCGACGCCGAGCGGGCGCTGTTCTCCGGCTCGTGGACCGATCCGGCGATCGGCTGGGCCGTCCTCGCGGCGGTGCTCACCTGCGTGGTCGGGCTCTGGGTCGGCGTCCGCCAGGTCGCCAAGAGCACCAGCTGAGGCGTGAGGGCTCGGTCCGGTTTCGCCGGACCGAGCTTCCTAGACGTTCTCCTTGAGCCAGGCGATGTCCGAGCCCTGACCGTCGCGGCCGCCGGGGGTCTCCACGACCACCGGCACCGCGGCCGTCCGCACCACCTCGGCCAGCGCGTCGGTGCCGACCTGACCTTCGCCGAAGTTGGCGTGCCGGTCGGCGCCGGAGTCGAAGGCGTCGCGGGAGTCGTTGGCGTGCACGAGGTCGATGCGGCCGGTGATCGCCTTCACCCGATCGACGAGCCCGACCAGTTCCTCACCACCGGCGTGCGCATGACAGGTGTCGAGGCAGAAACCGACGGTGTCACCGCCCTTGGCGGCTCCGACCGCGTCCCACAGCATCGCGATGCGCTCGAGCCGCCGGGCCATCGCATTGTCACCACCGGCGGTGTTCTCGATCAGCAGCGGCACCGGCATCTCCAGCCCGTCGATGCACTTGCGCCAGTTGTCGAAGCCGATCGCCGGGTCGTCGTTCTTCAGTACGTGGCCGCCGTGCACGATCACCCCGGCCGCCCCCACCTCGGCGGCGGCGTGCAGATACTGCTGCAGGAACTTCCGGCTCGGGATCCGGATCCGGTTGTTGGTCGTGGCCACGTTCAGCACATACGGCGCATGGACGTAGAGCGCGATGCCGGCCTCCTCGGCCGCGGCCTTGAGCGCCGCCGCGCCCCCGGCGTACGCGAACTCCGGGCCCTTCCAGGCCTGCGGATCGCCGAGGAAGAACTGCGCGAGCGTCGCCTTGCGCGCTTTGGCCTCCGCGATCGGATCCACCTGGTCGCCGTGCCCACCGATTGCCAAACTGGTCATGGACGCGACCTTAGCCGGGCGCTCCGACACTCACGTAGCGGTCACGAATGACCCGACTCGTCCTTCTTGTCGGTGCCGCTGCCTTCCACCGGTCCCGCATCCGATTGGCCGCGCTGCCGCCGACGGTGCCGGCCACCGAGCCGATCCGACCGACCAGCTTGACCAGCGGATCACCGGAGGTGGTGAAGTCCTCCTTGTAGGAGTTGGCGGCGGACTTGACGTCCTCGCTGATCGGCGCGTCCTTGTCCTCGGAGCGTCGTGGATAGTTCCCGGCCAGGATCTCGGCGTATCCCGGCCCGGCGGCCCACTTCTGCAACTCGGCGGCGCGCATCGCGGCGAGCGGATGGGTCTGGCCGCTGATCTGCAGGATCTTGATCAAGCTGTCGCGGACGTCGCCCTTCGACTCGTACTCCTCGGCCTGGTCGAGGAACGCCGCGACATCCATCTCGTCGGGATTCTCCGCACCGGCCAGCGATGCATGCACCCGCAGCGCGGCCCGAGGGTCCTGCGAGCACAGCAATCCGGCGCGATCGCAGGACAGCTCCGACTTCCGGAACCACTCGTTCAGGCCGAAGATGATCGCGCGTACGCCCCAGGCGCCGATCGGCAGCCACTGGATCGCGGTGGCGATGTTGATCAGTTGCAGCAGCATCGTGCGGTAGACGGCGTGACCGGAGAGCACATGACCGACTTCGTGGCCGAGGACGAAGCGCAGTCCCTCGTCGTCCACCAGATCGAGAGTGCCGGTGCTGATCACGATGATCGGCTTGTCCAGGCCGATGGTCATCGCGTTCGGACGTGGGTCGCGCTGGATGTAGAGCTCAGGAATCGGTTGCAGATCGAGCGTGGTGGCGCACTCGTTGAGGAGGTGGTGGATCTCCGGGTACTGCCTGGGCGAGACCCGGATCGACGTCGCCAGATAGAGCAGCCGCACGCTTCGCTCACCGATGGCGGCCGAGATCACCTTGAGCACCGAGTCGAAGCCGGGAATCGCGCGCAGGGCGACCAGGGCGCCGCGGTCCGCCGGGTGCTCGTACGCCCGCGGGCTGATGTCGGGGAACCGGATGCGACCTCTGGGCAACGCGGGACGAGACTCCTTGGGCATGAGCCGAGGGTATGCCCGCGCTGGGTTCCCCCGGACATGCGTCGGGGCGGCAACCAGTCGGTTGCCGCCCCGAGTTTTGGCTGCTATCCGCTGAAGATCCCCGCGAGAAGGTTGGCGAGAGCGCCGGTGATCTGCAGGACGATCCCGATGGCGATGTACGCGACGCCGACGATGATGCCGATGAACGCCTTCTGGTTCCTGATGCCCACCCCGCGCGACTGGATGAACGCCACGATGCTGAGGATCAGGCCGATACCCGAGGTGCACGGGATGATCGCGAGGATCATGCCCACCAGTCCGAGCGTCTTGCCCGGGTAGTCGGCGGCGGGCGTAGGTGCGGCCTGGTAGTTGGCCATGGAGATACTCCTTGATGAAGTCTGATGATCAGATGCCAGGCGAGCGTAACCCTGCCCAGGGTCGAGGACGCTTGGTTCACGCAGGCGAGCCGGAATCGTGATCGATTTCTCGCTCCGTCGGCGGAATTGGCCACCCGGACGGGTGACAAACCGGGGACTTTCTGTTCCGATTGCGGCTCGGCAGGGGAGTTAAATGTCCAGTGCACCTGGCCGCACCAGGTACCTTCTGACCAACTGTCGCCTGACACCGACGCCGGTCCCTCTTGAATGCTGAGCGAGGGGGGCCGGCGTCTGGTCTGTGCTCTGACGGCGATCGCTGAGCCGTCGCGCACTGAGCGTGAAGCGGTGCTGGTGGCCCGACCGAGCTGAGTCCGGAGCGGTCGCCGCAAGCGCGGATCGCACTCTGCGGGGCACGTCGCGGCATCGTCCGCGATTCGCGGCAGGCGTCGTCCAGCAGGTAGAGTCTCCCCTTGGTCTGTCGCCACCTGGTGTCGGACCGAACCGTCCGGCTCCGGCCGGCAGCATTCGCCCTCCTGCTATGGGGACGTCCCATAGCCGCTCTAGACCAGAGGAGGTGGAGTTCGCGCATGCGTAAATACGAAGTCATGGTCATTCTCGACCCCGACGCCACTGACGAGCGTCAGGTCCAACCGACACTCGAGCAGTTCCTGACCGTCATCACCAAGGGTGGTGGCACCGTGGACACCCTGGACATCTGGGGTCGTCGCCGTTTCGCGTACGAGATCCAGAAGAAGTCCGAGGGCATCTACGCGGTGATCAACCTGACCGCGAATCCGGCCGATGTGAAGGAACTGGACCGCCAGTTCTCGATCAACGAGTCGATCATGCGGACCAAGGTCATCCGCACCGACCAGCACTGAGCATCCCAGCGAGCACCGAGCCGGGAATCTCGGCGCCGAGTTGTCCACAGATCACTCGGAGTCGATTCCCACTGTCAGTGCTGGCTGGCAGGCTAATCGAAGACATCAACACGGCTCACTAGACGGAGACCTTCATGGCAGGCGAAACCACCATCACCCTGGTTGGCAACCTCACCGCTGACCCGGAACTGCGCTTCACCCCCTCGGGGGCGGCGGTCGCTAACTTCACCGTTGCGTCAACCCCCCGCACGTTCGACCGTCAGACCAACGAGTGGCGCGACGGTGACGCGATGTTCCTGAACTGCGCGGTCTGGCGACAGGCGGCAGAGAATGTGGCCGAGTCCCTGCAGAAGGGCATGCGGGTGCTGGTCCAGGGCCGGCTGAAGTCCCGGACCTACGAGACCCGTGAGGGCGAGCGGCGCACGGTCTTCGAGATCGACGTGGACGAGATCGGTCCGGCGCTGCGCTATGCGACGGCCAAGGTCTCCCGCAACGCCAGCGGTCAGGGCGGCGGCAGCCGTCCCTCCGGTGGCGGTCAGGGTGGCGGCAGCCAGGGTGGTGCCGCGGCCACAGCGACGACCCGTGGGCCAGCGGCAACTCCGGCGGCGGAAGCCGTCCAGCGCAGGCAATGACCCCTGGGCCGCGGCCCAGAGCGAAGAGCCTCCGTTCTGATCGACAGAACACCCCACTATCCATCGGCACATTCCGGCTAGCGGTCTGCACCGCGCCGGGCTCGGAAGGAGAGCACCACAATGGCCAACACCCCACCCGCCAAGCGGGTACCGAAGAAGAAGTCGAATCCGCTTCGCCAGGGCCAGCACATCGACTACAAGGACACCGCAACTCTGCGGAAGTTCATCTCCGAGCGCGGCAAGATCCGCGCCCGCCGGGTGACCGGGCTCTCCGTCCAGGAGCAGCGCAAGGTCGCCATCGCCATCAAGAATGCCCGCGAGGTTGCGCTGCTGCCGTACGCCTCGACGGCTCGCTAAAGGAGCAGGGTCGCCATGAAGCTCATTCTGACCGCTGCCGTGGACAAGCTCGGCGTGGCCGGCGACGTGGTCGAGGTGAAGGACGGCTACGGCCGGAACTTCCTCGTGCCGCGCGGTTTCGCGATCCGCTGGACCCGGGGCGGCGAGAAGCAGATCTCGGGCATCCAGCGCAGCCGCGACGCGCGGGAGATCCGCGGTCTCGACCATGCCTCCGAGGTGCGCACCGAGCTCGAAGGGCTGACCATCGAGCTGCCCGTCCGCGCCGGCGACACCGGCAAGCTGTTCGGTGCGGTCACGCCCAGCGACGTTGCTCTGGCCGTCAAGCGAGCCGGGGGTCCGTCGGTCGACAAGCGGGCCGTGCAGATCGGCAAGCCGATCAAGACGGTCGGTTCACACACCGTCGGCGTCAAGCTGCACGACGCGGTCACCGCGCACGTCCAGCTCTCGGTCGTGGCTCAGTCCTGAGCCTGACCGGCCACGTTGCCGAATTCGAGTAGCCTCTCGATCATGATCCTGCCCACCGCGGAGATGGCAGCGACCCGCCGTCGCGGCTATCTCCGGCGCACGCCCTTCGCGTTGCTGGCGCTGGGCCTGATCATCGCCAGCGTCACTGTGCCGCACGTGATGGTCGAGGCGGCCACGATCTATCCCGGCCGCTCGCTGCTCTCGGTGACCAGGTTCTTCCTGAGGGCCACGCCCGGCGGCGAGGCCTTTCTGGGGGCGACGAGTTACGGCGCGGTCGGCTTCGGCATCAGCGTCACCTACCTCGGACTCGCGCATGCAGCAGGTCGGCGTTCTGATCGGCATCGGCACCTTCTGGGTGCTGATCGCCGAGGACGTCGGCCGCTGGGTGCGGCGCTTCGCCATGGTCTCGGGAGTGCTGCTGACGCTCAGTTCCGCGACGGTGGTGCTCGGTTTCCAGCAGCTTTGGGTGGCCGGCGTGCCCACCCTCCTCGGCGTCGCGTGGCTGCCTACCCTGCTGGCCGGGCTGACGATGATGATCGGCGCCCACGTCGCCCGCCGTCGGCTGTCCAGCACCTGGTTCTTGGAGAGCACCGGAGACTCCTCCAGCCCTGATCGCGGCCGGTCAGACCGAGGCGCCCACCCTGATCCACGCGGTGCCGCGCACCCGCAGCACGAGAGTGATCAACCGCGCGATCACGTATCCGCCGTACGCCACCCACAGCCAGACCAGTCCGCTCTGCCGGGCGCCGACGATCAAGGCCAGCGGCGCGTACGCGATCAGCGCGAGGACGCCGGCCAGCGCCAGGTAGCGGCTGTCGCCGGCGCCGATCAGCACCCCGTCGAGCACGTAGACGATGCCGGCGAGCGGGGTGACCAGCGCGACGACCACCAGCACGCGGGAGACCAGGGCCTGCACCTCCGGGTCGGGACTGAACAGGCCGACGTAGAGCGGCCGGCCGAGCCAGAGGACCAGCCCGAACCCGACTCCGCAGACCACTCCCCAACCGATCATCCGGGTGGTCATCGCTCGACCGAGTGCCACGTCCCCGGCGCCCAGCGCCCGGCCGATGATCGCCTGGCCGGCGATGGCGATCGCATCCAGGGCGAACGCCAGCAGGATCCACAGGCTGTTCACCACCTGATGGGCGGCCAGCGCGACCACCCCACCCGCCGCCGCGACGAAGGTGGTGAGCGTGATGCCGGTCTGCAGGGCCGCGGTCCGCAGCACCAGCCACAAACCGGACCGGGCCGCGGTGAGCACGCCTCGCGGCCGGAACCGCCAACTGGTCCGGGCTCGGCGTGCTCGGGTCCAGATCACCGCGACGAGGACCGCGGCCGCGGCGGTCTGCGCAATCAAGGTCCCCAACGCCGAGCCGGCGATACCGAGCCCAGCGCCGTAGACCAGCGCGAAGTTGAGTCCGATGTTGATCACGTTGGCGGCGATCACCACGTAGAGCGGGGTCTTCGTGTCCTGCAACCCGCGCAGCACACCGGTCCCGGCGAGCAAGATCAAGATCGAAGGCAGCCCGAGGGCGGCGATCCGCAGATAGGCCAGCGCGGCCTCGGTCACCGTCGGCGACGCCCCGTAGGCGCCGACCACCGGCACCAGGAACAGTTCGAGCAGCGCGCTGAGGGCGATGCCGAGGATCAGCGCGAGCGCGAGTCCGTCGAACCCGCCGGCCATGGCCCCCTCGTGATCACCGGCGCCCAGCCGGCGGGCGACGGTGCCCGTCGTGCCGTACGCGAGAAAGATGCAGAGGCCGGTCAGGATGCCGAGCAGGTTCGCGGCGATCGCCAGGCCGGCCAGTTGATCCGTGCCGAGATGGCCGACGATCGCCGAATCGGCGAGCAGCAGCAGCGGCTCGGAGATCAGCGTGGCCAGCGCCGGGAGCGCCAGCCGAAAGATCTCCCGGTCGAGACAGGCGAACCGACTCGGAGCGGCGCCTCACCGGTTGTCCACAGGAGTTATCCACATTGTGGATGAATCACATCGGTGTCATTCCGCTGCGTCGAGGCGCTCGCATTCGGTGCCGGTGGGATCCTGGCCGGTCGCGCTGCTACTTCCAGAGGGTGGCGATCCCGAAGGCGGCGGCCATGCCGCCCATGCCGATCAGAATGTTCCAGTTGCCCAGGTCGCTCATCAGCGGAATGGATGGGCCGGCCACGTAGAAGACGATCAGCCAGGCCACCCCGAGCAGGCCGACGGTGATGAAGGTGGGCGGCACCCACCGCCGGCTCGACGGAGACTTGACCTTCTTCGGCTTCGACTCGCGCTGAGACTTCAGCTTCTGCTTGTCAGCGGCGGACTTCCGTCCTCTTGACTCGGGCACACACTCTCCTAGAGGTTCAGGGTAGGTAGCCTAGGTCACTGACCCGCCCCCGAGCCATTTCTCCACTTTCGGCCGCGGCTGGATCACCGGGAAGGACACCCATGCGCGGACGTAGTCCCGCCGAGGCGGCCGGCGCCGTCGTCGGGGTGCTTCGCCGGGCGCGGCAGCGGCAGCGACGTCGCAATCGAGGGCGGCGGCCGCTCGGTCGGGCGCTGACGGCGGCCGTCTGCGTGCTCGCCGGTCTGATGATCATGGTCAGCGCGCTGAACGCGCGCGGCACCGACCTGCGGCCGGGACGGAACACCGATCTGGTCAGCCTGGTCCAGGCGCAGTCCCGTCGCAACACCGAACTCACCCGGCAGGTGACCCAGCTCCGACGCGAGGTCGACGCGCTCGCTGACGTGGGGGAGACGCAATCGGATCTGGGGGAGCG
>CAVXYL010000005.1:0-71337 GCA_963765975.1 uncultured Actinomycetota bacterium
CGGATCGACCTGCGTCGCGTGGGCCAGCAACGCCTGATCCCTCAGGTGGTAGTAGGCGGCGCATTCGACCTGGGTGGTGATCCGGGCCGCCTGCTCGGGATCGTCCGGCCACTCCGTGAGCCGCTCGGTGTAGGGCGACTCCAGGCCGCGTTCGGTCATCGCCTTGTCGAGCGCCGCGAACCGGGCCCGGTGGAAAGTGAAGGAGTAGTAGAGCTTCGATGCCTGCCAGGCCGTGCCCAGCTCGGGATGCACGGCCGGGTCTGCGGCCAGATCGAACGCGGCGACGCTGATGTTGTGGCACATGATGTGGTCGGGGTGCGGGTAGCCGCCGTTCTCGTCGTAGGTGGTGATCACGTGCGGCTGGAAGTCGCGGATGATCTTGATCAACGGCAGCACCGCGATCTCCGGATCGAGGGTGGCGAAGGAGCCCTCGGGCAGCGGCGGCAGCGGATCTCCCTCGGGAAGCCCGGAGTCCACGAACCCGAGCCAGACCTGTTCGACACCGAGGATGGCCCGGGCCCGATCCATCTCCTGCCGCCGCACCTCGGCGATGTTGGCCAAGATGTCGGCCCGGTCCATCGACGGATTGAGGATGGAGCCGCGCTCGCCGCCGGTGCAGGTGGCGACCACGACATCGACGCCCTCGGCGACGTACTTCGCCGTCGTCGCCGCTCCCTTGCTGGATTCGTCGTCAGGATGCGCGTGTACGTGGAGCAGCCTCAGGCGCTCGCCCCGGCTGTCCACCCTGAGCGCGGGATGGGCCATGCGGTCATGCTGCCACGTCTGCGGCCGCACCTGCGTCCTGAGCCCGTCGAAGGACAGCGTCAGGCTGCAGTGGATGGCACAGCGAGTTGTCAGGGGAGACTGTGGGGGTGACCGATGCCGCCGAACGCCTGCGACGCCGATACCCGAAACCGCGGGTGCCCCGGCCGGCCAAGGTCGCCCTCGTCGGGCTCGGGGTGGCGATCGCGATGAGCTGGCTGATCTGGGCGGCGCTGGTGCACAGCCGACCGGCCGTGGCGGCGCAGGTCGCGGCGTACACGGTCACCTCGGACACGGCGATCAGCGTGACGATCTCGGTGGACCGCCGCGACCCGTCCGTCCCGGTCACCTGCCGACTGATCGCCCAGGCGGCGGATTTCCAGCCGGTCGCCGAGCAGCAGGTCGCGCATCGAAGCGAGCACAGCACGGGTGGTCGACAAGCGGATCGTGCTGACGACGATCCGCCGGGCGACATCGGCGAGCGTCAAGGGTTGCGTCGTCGATTGATCGAGCGCGGGTCGTGACCCTGGTTTGAGCTGCCGTCTCACCCGCATCAGTTGATAAACTCCCGAGATGTCTGAAAACGCGACGCAGGCCATCTGGCTCACCCAGGAGGCGTACGACAAGCTGCGATCGGAGCTTGATCACCTTTCCGGGGCCGGGCGCGCCGACGTCACCGCCAAGATCGCTGCGGCCCGTGAGGAGGGCGACCTCCGGGAGAACGGCGGCTACCACGCGGCCCGGGAAGAGCAGGGCAAGCAGGAGGCCCGGATCCGTCAGCTCGCCGACATGCTCCGACGCGCCGAGGTCGGCGAGGCGCCGACCAACACCGATGTGGTCGCCCCCGGCACCCAGGTGACCATCGCCTTCGACGGCGACGAATCAGACACCGACACCTTCATCCTCGGCTCTCGCGAGCTGCTCGGCCTGGACGACACCGTCGACACCAACGTCTACAGCCCGCAGTCGCCGCTCGGTTCGGCGATCGTGGGCAAGAAGAAGGGCGACGCAGTCTCCTACGTCGCCCCGAACGGCCGCTCGATCAATGTCACGGTGGTCAAGGTCGAACCGTTCCACAGCTGAACGGCCCGACTCGCACTGAACAGCGTCATGCGACTCCCACTTCCCAGAAGCTCGCTCCGGATCCGGTGCTGAGCTTCTGCCGATCGGCGAGGAGTCAGGCGAGATTGGCCAGCAGGGTCTGGGCCTCGCCCGGGGTGAGGGCGCCGGAGGCCACCTCGGCCAGGATCTGTTCGCGGGTCAGTTCACCGGCCGGCTCGGGCTCGTCGCCCAGACCCAGCTTGGTCAGCAGGGCGGCGAACCGCAGCCGGGCCGTCGGGTAGGAGACGCCCAGATGTTTCTCCACCTCGCGCAGGTTGCCGCGTGAGCTGAGGAACACCCGGAGCATCTCGATCTCGCCGGTGTTCAGGGCACAGAATTCGCAGGATCGGAAGACGCCGGCGAGTTCGCTGCCGCAGGACGGGCAGCCGAGCCGGGTGACCGCCAGCGGATCGCCGCACACCGGGCAGTCGCTCGGCGCCCGGTGTTCGTGTACGTCGGCCGTACGGCGTACCCGGTCGGTCACGAGGCGGCCGCTTCGGCCTGACGATCCGAACCGACGCGGACCTGGGCGTGGCCCATGACCACCTCGACGTCGAGCCGGGCGCTGCCGTTGCCCATCACGACCTCGTCCACGTTGCCGCTGTGGCCACCGGACCAGCTCACCTTGCCCAGCTGCGACTCGCCCTTGATGGTGACGTTCGAGTCGTCGGCGAGCGTGATCGAGAGGGAGCCGGATTCGGCGCGGATGCGGTTGCGGCCGGACTTGATGGCGCCTTTGATCGTCGCCTGACCGGCCTGGATGAGCGCGTCATTGATCTCGGTGACGTCGAGCAGCTTCGCCCCGCCGGCGGTCACCCGGACCTTGCCGAGATGCGGTACCCGTTCGGTGTGCAGGCTGCCGGCGGTCACCTCGACGTCGACCACGATGTTCGGGTTGACCTTGAGCAGCAGCTCCTTGCCGAGACCCAGCGCGCGGATGTCGTCCAGGTTGCGCGGAGCCCCGCGCAGGATGCTGAAGCCGTCGAGCGAGGCGCCGAGCTCGCCGTCGCTGGAGACCTCGAGCACCGAACCGTTGCGGCGCAGCACGTGCGGCCCATCGGCCGACAGCGTGGCGACGGCCGTCTCGCCGAGGATGCGCACCCGGCGGCCGACGGCGCGCACCGAGATCCGCTCGACCCCGCTGGTGTTCACCGGCTTGGCGCGTACCGGCTCCGGGGCGGGTTCCGGATCCGTCGGTTCCGGCTCACTGGCACCGTTTCGGAAGCTTTCGGTCGGATGGGTGGTGAACTGCGGCCGGTCGGTCTCGGCCGCCCACGGATCGGTGCTGCCGGGAGCCGCGGCGGCCAGTTCCTCGTTGCTCGGTTCGCGCGGCGCCGGCTCGGCGTTGAGCGCGTCGATCCGGCGCGCCGCTTCGGCGGCGTCGATCCGGCCGGCGGCGAGATCTTCGAGGATGGAGGCCATGCTGGGAGTCGTCATGCATGAAATGTAAAGCGGAACCTTCCACAATGGAAGGACGCGTTTACATTTTCAGGGTTTGCCCTGACACGCCACCGCCACGTTCACCTGACACGGCTGTCGACGACAGTGAATCGCGACACACCATTTGCGTGCAGCATACAAACAGTTATATCGTTGCGGCATGCAAACAACTGCTCCGCCGCCTGCTGACCGGGGCCGGCGGCACCGATCACGAGGGTGACGATCGTTCGCCCGTCGACGGGGTGCTGCATGCCTTGATGAGCATCGGGCGTCAGCTCCGTCAGCCGGTCACCGGCGACACGCTCGAGTCCGGCAACTTCTGGCTGCTCAAGAATCTGCACAGCCAGGGCGCGATGCGCGTCACCGACCTGGCCGGCTGCGCCAACCTGGACATCTCCACGGTCTCCCGGCATGTGGCCCAGCTCCAGCGAAGCGGTCTGATCGAGCGCACGCCCGACCCCGACGATCGCCGCGCGCAGCGGGTCGAGCTCACCCAGGTGGGTGAGGACCAGCTGCGCCGAGCCTACGAACGCCGGCGAACGCTGCTGCGCGAGGGCATGGCCGACTGGGCCCCCGCCGACATCGAGCAACTCGGCGACCTGCTGGCTCGGTTCGTCACCAACATCGAAGCCGTGAACAAAGATCTGGAGCGCGCATGACCAAGCACCTACCTCGACGAGCGCTGATCGAGGACGGGCCCGACCCGCGGCACTCGGTCGACAAGGCCGACGGCACCGCACCCCGCCCCCGGCCCCTCGTCGGCCGACCTCACGCCGAGCGGCGACTACCTGAGCCACCGGCAGATCCTCGTCGTCATGAGCGGCCTGATGGCCGGCATGTTCCTGGCCGCACTGGACCAGAGCATCGTCGGTGTGGCGCTGCCCAAGATCACCTCAGAGCTCGGCGGACTGGACAAGCTGTCCTGGGTCGTCACCGCGTACCTGCTGACCTCGACGGCCGCCACTCCCCTCTGGGGCAAGATCTCCGACCTGCGCGGCCGACGGCCGATCTTCCAGGCCGCGATCGTGGTCTTCCTGATCGGCTCGATCATCTGCGGCTTCTCCGCCGAGATCGCCGACTGGATGAACGTCTCCGGCATCGACATCATGATCGCCGGGCGTGCGGTCCAAGGTCTCGGCGGCGGCGGCCTGATGTCGCTCGCGCTCGCCGTGATCGGCGACGTGATCCCGCCGCGGGAACGCGGCAAGTACCAGGGCCTGTTCGGCGCCGTCTTCGGCGTCTCTTCGGTCGCCGGCCCGCTGCTCGGAGGCTTGTTCACCGACCACCTCGGCTGGGCCTGGATCTTCTTCATCAACATCCCGATCGGTATCGCCGCCCTCGTGATCACGTCGATGGCGCTCAAGCTGCACCACGTACGCCGCGAGGCCAAGGTGGACTACCTCGGCGCCGCCACCATCGTCGGCTCGGTGACCAGCCTGGTGCTGTACCTGAGCTGGGGCGGTCCGGACGTGGGCTGGACGTCGCCGACGGGTCTCGGTCTGCTGGCCGCGACCGTCGTCCTGGCCGGACTCTTCATCCTGGTGGAGCGCAAGGCCGCGGAGCCGATCATTCCGCTCGAACTCTTCAAGCACTGGACCTTCGTCTCCAACATCACCTTCGCCATGATCATGGGCGTCGGCATGTTCGGCGGCCTGATCTACCTGCCGATCTACCTCCAGGCGGTCAAGGGCATGACGGCGACCGAGTCGGGCCTGGCCATGCTGCCACTGGTGATCGGCATCTTCTCCACCTCGATCAGCGGCGGGCAGATCATGGTCCGGACCGGCCGCTACAAGTGGATGCCGATCACCGGCGCCATCCTGGTCGGCGCCGCGCTCTTCGCCTTCTCCAGCCTCGCGGTCGACACCCCCTACTGGACCATCGCGCTGATCATGTTCTTCTTCGGCGCCGGCCTCGGCATGACCATGCAGGTCGTGGTGACCGCGGTGCAGAACAGCGTGGACCGCAAGAACATGGGCGTGGCGACCTCGTCGGTCACCTTCTTCCGCTCGATGGGCGGCGCCGTCGGCATGGCCCTGTTCGGTGCCATCTTGAACATCAAGCTGCCCCACCACCTGAAGGAGGTCGTGCCGGCCCAGGCCCAGTCTCAACTGGGCGCGGCGTCGAGCTCGATCAATGATGTGACCGCGATCCAGTCGCTGCCGGAGCCGGTCAAGGGCTGGGTCCTCGAGGCCTTCACCCGGTCGATGGACGATGTGTTCTTGATCGCAGTGCCGTTCATGGCCGTGGCCCTCGTCATCGCGCTGACCATGCGTGAGAAGCCGCTGGCCGGACGCGGCGAGACCGCCCGCGCCCAGCAGTGCTAGCGCGTCTGACCAGGCTGAACTCGTCTCAGCGGCACATTAATCACCCGGGAAGAACACGTTCCGGTACCAAACGCGCCGACGCGCGAGGAAATCCCTCGAGCCGCGACCGGCACGCCGCACGATTAGGAAACGTCGGACACGGATGGCAGATTAGTAGCTCGGGCGCGCAGGATAGCCGGGCTGAACAATCACGATGCAACCGGGGCCAGGTGTCAGGCGTTAAGTAGGACAAGGGTGTCGTGACGATGCCCAATTGTTGACGTATTCAAGTAGAGGAATCTCATGCCGACCAGCAGAATGCTCGCGCTGTCCGGAGCCGCCGGGACCGTGCTTCTGGCGACAGTACTCGCCGCCTGCGGAGCCACGCCCAGCAGCGTGGGCAACCAGTCGAGCTCACAGCAGCCCGGTGGCCCCGCGACGTCGGCGTCCCAGCCTCGTCGTCGCCGACCTCAACCTCGACTCCGACCCAGCCCGACCCGGTCAAGCTGACCGCGAACGTGAAGAACGGCGCGTCCGGCGTCGGGGTCGACACGCTCGTCAAGGTTGCCGCGGACGGCGGGACGTTGACCAAGGTCAAGCTCACCTACACCGACAAGGACCGGGACGGCCGCAAGCACAAGGGCTCGGTCGCCGGCAAGCTCAGCAAGAACAAGACGACCTGGACTGCGGCCAGTCGGCTCGATCCCGCCGCCGCGTACAAGCTGACGATGTCGGGCAAGAACTCGGAGAACGCGAAGACCACGACGACGACGAAGTTCAAGACCCGTTCGCTCAGCTTGTCCCAGCAGACCTTCCCGACGATGTATCCGCTCAAGGGCATGGAGGTCGGCATCGGCATGCCGGTCGTGCTGAACTTCGACGTACCGGTCAAGAACAAGCACGAGTTCGAGAAGAACCTGCACGTCACCTCCTCACCGGCTCAGGCGGGCAGCTGGCGCTGGTTCAGCGACACCGAGGTTCGCTTCCGGCCGAAGAACTACTGGAAGCCGGGCACCAAGGTCACGGCGTGGGCGAACGTCAACGGCGTCAACGCCGGCAACGGGATCTACGGCCAGAGCTCGGCGAAGACCTCCTTCGAGGTCGGCCGCTCGATGAAGATCAGGATCAACCTGGCCAGCGACGTCGCGAAGGTCTATCGCAACGGCAAGGTGGTGCGCACGATCTACGTCAGCGCCGGCAAGCCCGGCTGGCAGACCCGCAGCGGCGTGAAGTTGATCATGGGCAAGGAATACAACAAGAAGATGACCAACGAGATGATCGGCGCCAAGGAGGACTACACCCTGGTCTCTCAGTACGCGATGCGGATCACCAACTCGGGTGAGTTCATCCACTCCGCGCCCTGGAACGCCGGCTACTTCGGCCGCAGCAACGCCAGCCATGGCTGTACCGGGATGAGCAACGCCGATGCCGGCTGGCTCTACGCCCGCACCCTGGTCGGCGATCCCGTGATCACCACCGGCACCAGCCGGCAGATGGAGATCGGGAACGGCTACGGCGACTGGAACCTGTCCTACGGCAAGTACAAGCAGGGCAGCGCGCTCTAAGCCTCGGCAACTCCTGCTCATCGGGGAGTCTCAGCCACCTCACGGTGGCCGAGACTCCCCAATGTGCTTCTGGCTGCCTCGGGTCGAAGCGTCCTGGAGCCTGCAGGGCCGGGTCAGGCGACCAGTTCGACCGGATCGAGCACTCGGGCCGTGACCGCCAGGATCGCGCTGGTCAGGTCGTCCGGCGTGCTGGCGGGACCGGACATCCAGCTGACGTACCCGTCGGGCCGGACCAGCACACAGCCGTCGGCATCCAACCCGTACCGGGCCGCGAGCTCGCCGGTCGGATCAGCCAGTTCCTGACCGAGCCCCAGCACGGCGACCGGAATCCCGGCCAAGGCCAGTTCCGCGACCGGTGTCCGCCACCCGCGCCCGGCCGGCCCGGTCAGCACGGTCAGCCGCCCGTCGAACAGATCAAGGCTGGACGCCGAGCGACCGTTCACGGTGATCCAGGCATGCGGGGCACGGTGCCCGACCAGCGGCCCCGGCCCGAGCGTCGCACGCCGACTGATAGACCACGCCGAAGTCCTGAGCGAGCGAGTGGCCGGCGGGGCGCCCAGACCGGTCTGCAGCGAGGCCTGGGCGTTGGCCCGCCCGACCCCGGCGCGTTCGGCCTCGTAGCTGTCCAGCAGCGCCTCGCCGGCCCAGCCGCGAACGACCCAGGCCAGTTTCCAGCCCAGGTTGTGCCCGTCGGCGATGCCGGTGTTCATCCCGGTCGCACCGCGCGGGGTCGTGCGGTGCGCGGCATCGCCGACCAGGAAGGCCCGGCCGGAACGCTGCCGCCGCGCGACCGCCGCTCCGAAGTCCCAAGGGAACATCCCGATCACGTCCGGCTGTGAGGTCCGGGCACGCCGGCCGCGGCGCGGATCCGCGCCGCCGATCCGCTGGACCGGCCAGTCGGCCAGCGTCTCCCCGGTCTCGGGATGCCACTCGATGTCGTAGATCCATCGGTCGGATTCCCCGGTCGGCACGAACATCCCCTCGAGGCCCGGCGCCACGATCGCGGTCAGCGCGTACGGCATCCCCGAGACGACGGCCGAGAGGTCGGCCCGGAACAACGTGGCCAGATGATCGCCCTCGGAGCCCAGGCTGTCGTACGGGATGCCGAGGATCTCGCGCACGGTGCTGTGCGCACCGTCGGCACCGACGACGTACCGGGCGCGGATCTCCTCGACCCGGCCGTCGGCCCTCGACGTGATCACGGCGGTGACTCCGGCGTCGTCGACGGTCAATTCGGTCAGTGCGGTCGAGAACCGGACTTCGCCGCCGCGCTCGAGCAGGTGATCCAGCAGGATCGCCTCGAGCCGGTCCTGCGGGCAGACCGCGATCGGCGACGGGCTGGCGACCCGGAGCTCGTCGGGCTCGGGCAGTCCCAACGACACCTCGGACCCGGCGACCGACAGCATCGGCTTGATGGCCATGCTCAGCCGGGTCGGCTGGGACTGGCTGAGCACCGTCTGCTCGAGTCCCCAGCCGCGAAGGATCTCCATGGTGCGGGGACGCAGGCCGGTCGCCTTGGGGAAGACGGAAAGACCTGGATGCTTCTCGACCAGCAGGGTCCGGACACCGGACCGGGCCAGGGCGATCGCGGTGGTCAGGCCGGACGGCCCGGCGCCGACGACCAGCACGTCGTAGCTGATGGATGGGTGGTTGTTCGTCATGATCTTCAGCGCTCCTCGTGAGCAGTGGATGGTGGTGTCCTCCACTCTGCGAGAAGTCGCTCCGCCGCAGATCCGTGCCGGCTACGGAGTTAAGGGGTTGCCCGCAGTCTGGGCTCTGACCGAGGTACCAGACGCGGAGGGCCTGCCGGTTCGCCGCTCCCGACTTGGTGAGCAGGTTGGTCACGTGCGTCTCGACGGTGCGCGGGGACAGGAAGAGCTGTGCGGAGATCGCCGCGTTCGTCATCCCGGCGTCGATCAGCCGGAGTACGTCGAGTTCCCGGCTGGTGACGCCGAGCGCCCGCAATCGGGCCGGGACCACCGAGTCGCCCCGGCCCCGGCGGGTCTCGGCACCGGCCCGGCGCAGCAGTTCGCGGCAGATGCGGCCCAGTGCGACATCTCCGGCCACCTCGTACGCGGCCAGGTCGGCCCGAAGCTGAGGGACCGGATCGCCCCAGCCGTCGGCGATCGCCGCCTCGAGGGCGATCAACCGCAGGAAACGCGCCCACCACGGGGTGGCGGCCAGCAACTCGCTGCCCGCCGCGAAGAGCTGCACCGCCGACTCGGCGTCCTTGCGCCGCCCGGCGACGATCGCGTCGGCATAGGCGAGCGCGCCCCGATTGGCTCGACGCAGCAGCACCGGATGCGCGCGCAACTCGGCACGGACCTGGTCCTGGTCGCCGCGGCGGGCCGCTGAGGCCACTGCCCACAGGCCGAAGTCGGCCAGCGGGGCCGTCGAGCCGTGACTGAGCAGCGGCCGCAGGCCGCCGTCGAGGTGGCTCACCGCCGAATCCAGGTCGTGGGCGGCGAGGGCACCGTAGGCGCGCACGGACTGGGCCAGACCGAGTGTGTCCGGCGGCAGATGGGCCACCACCGCCATCTCACGCAACTGATCCTCCGCCCCGCGTTGCTCCCCGGCCAGCGCGAGCCGGACCGCGAGCAGCTGCCGGCCGACGAATCCGAACATGCCCAAGCGAAGCAGATCGCCGTTCTCGATCAGACGCCGCGCGGGGCGGTCGAGAGCGGCTGGTCCTTCGACGACCAACTGATGATCGGCCAGCAGCATGTCGGCCTGGCCGACCTTGATCGACAAGCCGAGCTGGATGGCCAGCTCGCGGGCCTCGAGAAAGGCCGGCGAGTCCTCGTTCAGCAGCAGTTCGATGGTGCCGAGGCCGAAGAGCGACTCCACCCGCCACGGTCGCAAGCCGTGTTCGCTCGCCACCTGGGCCGCCTCGCGAAAGGCGCCGGCTGCGGCCGGCGGGTCGGCCAGCCGGTGGATCCGCGCCTGCGCGCACAAGGCTTCGCAGAGCACCTCGGCCGGCTCGCCGTCCCGGGCGGCCGACACCGCAGCCGCAGCCAGGCGAGCCGCCTCCTCGATCCGGCCCTCGCCATGGGCGGCATCGGTGAGCACGATCAGCGATCGCGCCTGCTGTGAGCGGCCGCCGCGTTCGACGAAGCCCTCAGCCAGCGACCAGCGGCCGCCGGCGATGGCGGCGCGAGCCAGGTGCAGGCAGAGTTCGGCGTGATCATCAGCGAGGGCATCCTCGAGCCCGGCGACGCCGACCTCGAGGGCCTGCTCGACCCGTCCGTCAAGGGTCATCAGCTGCACCTGGAGGATGGCCACCTGAGGCCGCTGCTGACCGGTTGCGGCCGCCCGCTGGATCAACTCGTCGGCGCTGCGGAGGGCTCCGACAGCGATCGCTGTGCGGGCCAGGCCGAGCAGGATCTCGGCCGCGCGGACGCTGTCGCCGATCGTCAGGAGCAGCTCGACCGCAGCAGCGTTGGTCGAATCGGTGTCGCGGGCGAGGAGCAGCTCGGCCGCTCGCCGGGCGAGTGCTCGACGCTCGAGAGGGAGCAGCCCGGCCCAGACGGCCTGCCGAACCAGACCGTGCCGCCAGCGCAGGCCAGCACCGGACGCGGCCAGCAGCTGCACCTGGATGGCGCGCTGGAAGCCTTCGACCGCTGCCTCGTCCCCGACGCCGGCGATCGCGGGCACCAGGTCCCATTCCGGCTCGGCACCCAGGACCGACGCCGCTGCGAGCAGCTTGCGTTCCGGCAGATTCAGGGTCGCCATCCTGGCGTCGATCAACGCGGCAAAGCTCTCCGGGACCAGCCACGTGTCCGAGTCGGTCGGCTGATGCCCGACACCGGTGACCAGCTCGCCGACCACCAGCGGCAATCCCTCAGCCCGCTGAACCACGAGTTCTCGCACGTCCGGCGGCAACGGGCGCAGCGTGTCGACGAGCTGCGCGACAGCGGCGGCGGTCAGTCGCGGAAGCTGGATCCGGTCCGCGTACGGGCCTGCGCCAGCCGGTCGAGCTGGGGCACCCGCGGCCAGTCGCGATGCGTGCCGACGATCAGGATGGGCAGCGTGGTCACGGCGGCGGCGAGGTAGTCGACGAGCGACAGCGTGTCCGCGTCGGCGTCATGCAGATCTTCCAGGGCCAGCACGTACCCGGGTCGATCGAGCGACAGGAGCAGCCGGAGAACGCCCTCTCCCAGCATCAGCAGCGGGTCGATGCCGGGCTCTGGCGCGCCCCAGCCGACCAGCCCGGAAGGATCCGGCCCAGGGCCGCGCGAAAGGGTCGAAGCTCAGCCGAGTCGGTGATCAGTCCGGCCCGCAGCGGTGTCATCAGTGCCTCGGTGAACGGTCGGTAGATCCCGGCGCCCGGTGCGGCCCGGCCGGTGAGCACCAGTCCGCCGCCGGCCTCGGCGTACCGGGTGAGGTCGGTCAGCAGCGCCGACTTGCCGATCCCCGGTTCGCCGGCCACCAGCACCGTGTGGCCGCGGCCGATCCGGGTCTGGTCGAAGAGCCGGCGGAGCAGCCCGGTCTCGCTGTCGCGGCCGACCAGGGGCGCCGGGACGGTGCGGTCGGCCGGACTCGACACCACCCGCTGCAGCGGCTTCTGCTGGACGTCGGCGCGAGCGAAGACTCGGACCGGCAGGTCGTCGTCGGGCGGCCGGCCCGCCGCGCCCTCGGTGACCGGTGCGACGAAGTGGTAACCCCGGCCGTGCAGGGTCTTGATCACCCGCTGAGCCTGGCCGTCGTCGCCGACCGCCCGCCGGGCCTGCTTGATCCGGCTGGTCACCGCTGCCTCGCTGACAAACCGGCCGCCCCAGATCTGGTCCATCAGCTCTTCCTTGCTGACGATCCGGTCCCGGTGATTGATCAGGTAGACCAGGACGTCGAACGCCTGGGGTTCCAGCGGGACCCGGGCACCGTCTCGGCGCAGCTCGAACAGGGCGAGGTCGAGCTCGAGTTCGGCGAACCTCAGGCTCATGTCCGGCGATCTCCGGTCTAGCTGCGGCGGTGACCGGACGGCCACCGGACCCGGGTGATCGGCGGTTCGGCCGCCCCGGCCAGGTACTGGATGAACGACTTGGTGAACGCCAGGATCGGCACGGCCATCAACGCCCCGACGATGCCGCCGACAGTGATGCCGATCGCGATCGCCAGCAACACCGCCAACGGGTGCAGCTTGACCGCACGGCCGAGCAGGAGGGGTTGCAGGATGTGTCCCTCGATCTGCATCACCGCGATGATGCCGGCCAGCATGATCAGCGCCTTGATCGGGCCGAGGGCCACGAGCGCGACCAGCACAGCGACGAAGCCGGAGACGAAAGCACCGACGAGCGGGATGAAGGCGCCGATGAAGACCAGCGCAGCCAGGGCGGGGGCGACCGGTACGCCCAGGATCAGGGCGACGATGAGCACGCCCACGCTGTCGGCCAGTGCGACCAGGATGGTGGCCCGGACATAGGACGAGAGGGACCGCCAGCCCTTCAGCGCGGCCTGGTCGACCTGCCCTCGGGGCGATGACGGGATGAACTTCAGCAGGAAGGTGAAGATGCTCCGGCCCTCGTACAGGAAGTAGAAGAGGGCGAAGAGGGTGATGGCGAAGCCCGCGAGGAAGTGCCCGACCTGGGTGCCGATCTCGGCGGCGTACGTGGCGATCGCGCCACTGCTGTCCTGCAGGAGCTGGGTGATCTTGGTGGACCACTGCGACGAGTCGACCCAGGCCGACGTCAGATGCAGGGGCCCGTTGCGCAGCCAGTCGATCAACTGGTTGAAGCCCTGCACCACGTTCGTCGACAGCTCAGAGCCCTGCGACGCGATCTGCGTGCCGATCAAGGTCAGGGCACCGGCGATCAGGGCCAGACCACCGAGCACCGTGATCGCGGTCGCGGCGCCACGGGGCAGACCCCAGGAGCTCAACCGATTGGCCACGGGCGACAACATCGCGGCGAGCAGAATCGCGATCGCGAGCGGGACGAAGACCTCGGAGAGGTAACGGGACAGCCAGACGAGGCCCCAGAGGATGACCACGACCAGGATCACCCGCCAGGACCAGGCGGCGGCGATCTGCAGGCCGCGCGGCACGGCACGGTCGAACTCAGGGGTCGTGGTGGTCGCGACCTCGACCTCCGGCTCGGCCACCGGCGGAGCGCGGGCGGTGTTGCGGACGGCGGCGTGTGACCGGCGGTCGTGGTGATCGCCGGATCCGGCGTCAACGCTGGCGCCGGTTCCGGCACCACCCGTTCACGCCGACGGGCCATCTGGGCCCGGATCCTGCTGGAGAGTCCCACGCACTGCCTCCTGGTCTGCGATCACGACGCCACAACCGTAGCGGACCGAGGCGATCGGACCCGGGATCCGCTTTTTGCGCCGACCATGGGAACGGAGCCGCCGCTCCGGCCACGAATCCCGCACCTGAGGCTGCGTTCAGTGTCGAGGGCACCCGCTGGTCTCGACAGGCTCAAACGAGAGGCGATCTTTCGCCCTGGGATGCGTACGTTTCGCACCCGCTGGTCGCAAACGGACGCGGGCCGATAGGCCGCGGCTGCGAGCGAGACGAGACGCCACATGAACGGCAGGCTGCGAGACTGTGCCGGTGAGCAGACTGGCGGCGTTGCGGGATCGGGTCCGCGGCAGCAGCCCGTTACCGCGCGAGGTCTACGTGCTCGGGCTGGTCGCCTTCTGCGTTGCGGTGGGGTTCGGCGTTCTGGTGCCGGTGCTTCCGGTGTTCGCCCGCAGCTTCGGGGTGAACAATCTCCAGGTGGGCGCGGTCATCTCGGCGTTCGCCCTGATGCGATTGGTGTCCAGCCCGTTCTGCGGACGCCTGATCACCATCTTCGGCGAGCGTCTGGTGATGGCGGTCGGGATCTACATCGTCGCCGTGTCCAGCGGTCTCGCCGGGATCTCGCAGAGCTACGAGCAACTGCTGTTGCTGCGCGGGCTCGGCGGCATCGGGTCGGCCATGTTCACCGTGTCGGCGTTCACGCTGTTGCTCACCTCGGTCGACTCCGGCGTACGCGGCCGGGCAGCCGGCTTCTTCCAGGGCGGCTTCTTGATCGGCGGGATGACCGGCCCGGCCGTGGGCGGGGTGCTCTCGTCGATCTCGCTGACCGCGCCCTTCTTCTTCTACGCCGGCACGCTCGCGGTCGCCGGCACCGTCGGGCTGCTGATGCTGCATCCGCACGGCACGCGGCCCGAGGAGAAGTCCGATACACCCGCCATCTCTTTCCGGTCCCTGGTCCGAGACGCGCGGTACCAAGCGGCGTGCTTCACCAACCTGGCTCAGGGCTGGACCTCGTTCGGAGTCCGGTCGTCGCTCGTCCCGGTGTTGGTGGTCGAGGTGCTCCATCGCCCGGCGTCGTGGACCGGGGTCAGCTTCGCCATCGCCGCTGTGGTGCAGACGCGTCGCCCTGGCGCCGGCCGGAAGGTTCGTCGACACCGTGGGCCGCCGGCCGGCCATGATCATCGGCGGAACTCTGGGCGGGCTGTCGATCGCCGCCGTGCCGTTCGCGACCAACATCTGGTTGTTGATCGTCGCGCTCTGCGTGTTCGGAGTGGCCGCGGCCTTCCTCGGCACGGCACCGGCCGCGACCGTCGGAGATGCGGCGGGTGGGCGCACCGGTACGGCCGTGGCCGTGTTCTCCATGTGTGCTGACATCGGTGCGATCGTCGGGCCGCTCGTCGCGGGCTGGCTCGCCGACACGTGGTCCTATCCAGCGGCCTTCGGAGTCGGTGCGGCGCTGATGCTCGGTGGAGCGCTGCTGGCCTGGCGGATGCCGCGAGGTCGCCCGGTAGCGAAGGAGGAGGCCGTTGAGCCCGAAACCCTTGGCTGAGCTGGTCAGCCCGGACTGGGCCGAAGCCTTGCAGCCGGTCGCAGACGGAATCGCCGGGATGGGCGACTTCCTGCGGGCCGAACTGGCCGCGGGTCGGCAGTATCTGCCCGCCGGCGGTCAGGTGCTGCGGGCGTTCAGCCGCCCGCTCCATGACGTGAAGATCTTGATCGTCGGCCAGGATCCCTATCCGACCCCCGGCCACCCGGTCGGCCTGTCCTTCTCGGTGGACCCCGGCGTACGCCCGATCCCCCGGTCCTTGCAGAACATCTACGCCGAGCTACAGGTCGACCTCGACATTCCACCGGCGGAGACCGGCGACCTGACGCCGTGGTTCGAACAGGGCGTCCTGCTGCTGAACCGGGTGCTCACCGTCCAGCCGGGACGCTCGGGATCCCACCGCGGCAAGGGCTGGGAGTCGATCACCCAGTGCGCGATCGAGGCTCTGGTCGCACGCGGCGGACCGCTGGTCGCGATCTTGTGGGGCCGTGACGCCCAGTCGCTGATCCCGATGCTCGGCCCGGTCCCCTATCTGGCCTCCGCGCACCCGTCGCCGCTCTCGGCCCGATCCGGCTTCTTCGGCTCCCGACCCTTCAGCCGCGCCAACGACCTCCTGCTCCGCGCCGGCGGCACCCCCGTCGACTGGCGGCTCTGATCGTCGCCGCAGCCCGGCGAGTTAGGGGGTCGGCTCAGCCGAGGGCGGCGTCGAGGTCGGCGATCAGGTCGTCGGCGTCCTCGATCCCGACGCTGAGCCGTACCAGGTCGCCCGGGACTTCCAGCCGGGTGCCGGCCACCGAGGCGTGGGTCATCTTGCCCGGGTGCTCGATCAAGGACTCGACCCCGCCGAGGGACTCGCCGAGGATGATGACCTTGGTCCGGGCACACAGGTCGAGGGCGGCCGCCTCTCCCCCGGCGACCCGGAAGCTGACCATGCCGCCGAACCGGCGCATCTGCCGGGAGGCGAGCTCATGAGCCGGATGCGACGCCAGACCCGGGGAAGAAGACCTCCTCGACCCGCGGATGATCGTCGAGGAACGCCGCCACCCGTTCGGCGTTGTCGCAGTGCCGCTCCATCCGCACCGCCAGGGTTCGCAGTCCGCGCAGCACCAGCCAGGAGTCGAACGGGCTGGCGACCGCACCGATGGCGTTGTGGTGGAACCTCAGTTGCTCGGCAAGATCGTCGTCGTTCACCACCAGCGCACCCCCGATCACATCGGAGTGGCCGCCGCAGTACTTGGTGGTCGAATGCACGACGACATCGGCGCCCAGGGCCAGCGGCTGCTGCAGGTAGGGGGTGGCGAAGGTGTTGTCGACGATGACCAGCGCCCCGGCCTCGTGCGCCATCTCGGTGATCGCGGCGATGTCGGCGATGTTCAGCAGCGGGTTGGTCGGCGTCTCGATCCAGACCCCGCGGGTCTCGCCCGGCACGATGGCCGCCGCCACCGAGTCCAGGTCGGTCAGGTGCGCCGGATCGGTCGTCACGCCCCAGCGCTCGTGAACGCGCACGAACAGCCGGTAGGTGCCGCCGTACGCGTCGTCGGGCACCACGAAGTGGCTGCCCGGCGAGGCGATGGTGCGCAGCAGCGTGTCCTCGGCCGCCAGCCCGCTGGCGAAGGCCAAGCCGTGCTTGCCGCCCTCGAGCGCGGCCAGGCACTCCTCGAGCGCGGTGCGGGTCGGGTTGGCCGAGCGCGAGTACTCGTAGCCGCCGCGCGTCGTGCCGACGCCGTCTTGGATGTAGGTCGAGGTGGCGTAGATCGGCGGGACCACCGATCCGGTGGCGGCATCAGGCTCCTGGCCGGCGTGGATGGCGCGGGTGGAAAAGCCCTGGGGTTCACTCATGGGCCGAGCCTAACGAGGGAACAACCGCGTACGTGGTCAGCGTTGCGTAACCGCCGGCCGTTCCGTAACGGTCGTGCAGAGAGGCAGACTGAAAACATGTTGTTCTCCCGCATGAAGTCGACGCTGGTCGAGCCCGAGCAGGCCCTCCGCGGCCGCGATTCCTCCGTGCTGGTCAATCCGACCTTCCACGACGTCTTCGGCATCCCGGTCCAGAAGGTTCCGGAGGGCTCCGAGGTCGCCTACTTCGCTCTCGGCTGTTTCTGGGGCGCCGAGAAGCTGTTCTGGAACACCCCCGGAGTCACGAATACCGCGGTCGGTTACGCCGGCGGCTACACCCCCAACCCCACGTACGAGGAGGTGTGCAGCGCGCGCACCGGTCACACCGAGATCGTCAAGGTCAGCTACGACCCGGCCAAGACCAGCTTCGAGAAGCTGCTGAAGGTCTTCTTCGAGAACCATGACCCGACCCAGGGGATGCGCCAGGGCAACGACGTGGGCACCCAGTACCGGTCGGCGATCTATGCCACCACGCCGGAGCAACTGGCCACCGCCGAGCGGGTCCGCGATGAGTTCCAGACCGAGTTCGCCCGCGCGGGCTTCGGCCGGATCACCAGCGAGATCAAGTCGGCGCCGGACTTCTTCTACGCCGAGGACTACCACCAGCAGTACCTGGACAAGAACCCGCGCGGTTACTGCCCGATCCATTCGACCGGCGTGACCTGCAACCCGTCCTGATCGACTCGGGCCAGCGCTCGACGCTACTTTCCGCGGGTCATCCGGTAGACGGCGCGGAACGGCAGCACCCGAACCATCGCGGCGACGATCTTCGCGTCCCGGCCGACCACCCGCCGGGGCGCGGGATTGCGGCTCTGCAGCGCATCCACGATCACCGCCGCGGGCACCCGCGGATCCAGCCCGGACCGGTTCCCCCGGGCCGACCATCGCTGCCGAGCCGGCGAGCTGGCGGCCGTAGCGGGCCGCGATCTCCGGTCTGTCGGCTCGCAGTTCCTCACCGGCCGCGGCTCCGCGATTCCAGATCGGGGTGGCGACGGCGCCCGGCTCGATCAAAATCACCTTGATCCCGGACGGCGCCAATTCGGCCCGCAGCGCTCCGGTGAGGCCGACCAGCCCGTGCTTGGCCGCCTGGTACGCGCCGAGGATGGGCCCGGCTGATCCGGCCACCGACCGAGCCGATCATCACGATCCGCGCGTCGCCGGTCTCCTCCGCCGACCGGCGCAACGCCGGCAGCATCACCTGGGTGACCAGCAACTGGCCGGTGAGGCCGATCTCCAGCTGACGTCGGAAGACCTCGATCGGCAGATACTCCAGCGGGCCGGGCAACGCCGCACCGGCGTTGTTGATCAGCCCGAACAGCGGCCCGGCCGCGCAGACCTCGGCTCCGGCCGCGCGTACCGAATCCTCGTCCAGCAGATCCATGATCAGCGGGGTGACCGGCGGGCCGAACTCCGCGATCAGGCCGTCGCGGTCGTCCTCGGTCCGGACGGTGGCGTACACCTGGAATCCGGCCGCGACCAGCATGGCGACCGTGGCCCGGCCGATTCCGGTCGATGCCCCGGTGACCACCACCGTCCGATCGGCCATCTCACTCCCTCACAAAGCGCCGGCGGCGAACGTGTCGCACTTGTTCGGGTCGCCGCTGTCGAAGCCCTGCCCGAGCCACTTCTGCCGCATCGCGGCCGAGCCGTGGGTCCAGCGCTCCGGGTTCACCTGACCCTGGGTCTTCTCCTGGATCCGGTCGTCGCCGACCGCGGCGGCCGCATCGACCGCCCGATCAAGATCATCTTGACTGACCTCGGTGATCGGGCTCGACGCGTCCTCGGTCGCGTGCTTGAACCACACCCCGGCGTAGCAGTCGGCTTGCAGCTCCAGTCGGACCTGCGGCGACTTGGCGCCCGTCCCCTGACCAGAGCCCTGCACCTGGCGCATCGTGCCGGTCAGGTTCTGGATGTGGTGGCCGAACTCGTGGGCGAGCACGTACGCCTCGGCCGCGTCGCCGCCCTCGGCACCGAGCTGGCCGGTCAGCTGGTCGAAGAACTCGAGATCGAGATACACCGAGGTGTCAGCCGGGGCAGTAGAACGGCCCGACGGCGGAGGTGGCGTTGCCGCAGGCGGTGTCGACGCTGCCGGTGAACGTCTTGACCTTGATCACCTGGTAGTCCTGCAGGGTGTCGTTCCAGTAGTCCTGGATCGAGTTGGTGTACGCCACGAACCGGCAGTTGCGATCCTTGTCGATGTCGGAGCCCCGGGTGCACTGCGCGAAGGGGCTCGATCCGGAGGTCTGCTCGGGGCCGGCCGGCTGCCCGCCGAGGATGTCGCCCGGGTTGATGCCGAACAGCAGGGCGAGGACGACCACGATCAGCCCGGCACCGCCGCCGAGGGCGATCTTGCCGCCGCCGCCGCGGCCACCGCCGCCCATCTGCGACGGGTCGAGCTGGGCCTGATCGTTGTACTTCACGCGCATCCGCCTGTCCGGCGGACTCCCCCGTCCACCTGCCGCGAAGCATACCCAGCGAGGCGGTGGGCGCAGACGATCTCGAACCAGGACGGGTTCAGAGACCGAGCCGAATCAGGACCGGATCGACCAGCCACGGCGCCCAGGCCTCGGCGAGCACCATCAGCAGGACCAGCAGGAGCAGGCCTGATCGCGGTCCGCAGCGCGATCGCGCCGATCAGGCGCACCGGTCGCTGCCCACCGAGATGGGTCAGAAGCTGAGGCCATGATGCGTCCTCTCCGTTCGGCGAAGCCGCCGAGCGGCGATGCCGTTCCGGCATACAAGGCATAGGAGTCGGCCGCAAGCCGCCGAGATACCTCGGACCTGCGCCGTCGGCGTCGGAATATCCGGCCGGTACCGCCGCGTTGCACCGCACAGATAGTTGAATGCTAAACTTTCCTGAGATCTGAGGAGCGACAGACATGCAGTTCGGAATCTTCAGCGTCGGTGACGTGACGACCGACCCGACGACGGGACGCACGCCGACCGAGGCCGAGCGGATCAAGGCGATGGTGACCATCGCGCTCAAGGCCGAGGAGGTCGGGCTGGACGTCTTCGCCAGCGGCGAGCATCACAACCCGCCGTTCGTCCCCTCCTCGCCGACCACCATGCTCGGCTACATCGCGGCCCAGACGAGCAAGATCATCTTGTCCACGTCGACGACCTTGATCACCACGAACGATCCGGTCAAGATCGCCGAGGACTTCGCCATGCTGCAACACCTGGCCGACGGCCGGGTCGATCTGATGATGGGCCGCGGCAACACCGGGCCGGTGTATCCGTGGTTCGGTCAGGACATCCGCAACGGAATCTCCCTCGCCGTCGAGAACTATCACCTGCTGCATCGCTTGTGGCGCGAGGATGTGGTCGATTGGGAGGGCAAGTTCCGCACCCCGCTGCAGTCCTTCACCGCCACCCCGCGCCCGCTCGACGGGCTGCCGCCGTTCGTCTGGCACGGCTCCATCCGGAGCCCCGAGATCGCCGAGCAGGCCGCCTACTACGGCGACGGATTCTTCGCCAACCACATCTTCTGGCCGACCCACCACTTCCAGCAGTTGATCAACCTGTACCGGACGCGGTTCGAGCACTACGGCCACGGCACGGCCGATCAGGCGATCGTCGGGCTCGGCGGCCAGGTCTTCATCCGGCCCAACTCCCAGGATGCGATCAAGGAGTTCCGGCCGTACTTCGACAACGCGCCCGTGTACGGTCACGGCCCGGCCCTGGAGGACTTCATGCGGGAGACGCCGCTCACGGTGGGGAGCCCGCAGGAGGTCATCGAACGGACGCTCACCTTCCGGGAGAACTTCGGCGACTACCAACGACAACTCTTCCTGGCCGATCACGCCGGGCTGCCGCTCAAGACGGTCCTGGAGCAGTTGGATCTGCTCGGCGAGCAGGTGATTCCCGTTCTGCGCAAGGAGTTCGACGCGCTGCGGCCGGCTCATGTGCCCGACGGTCCGACGCACCAGAGTCGGCTGAGCGCGATGCAGCCGATCGTTGCCGATCATCAGCTCATCGAGACCGACCGAACTGGAGACCGTGCGATGAACAAGATCATCATCATCAGCGGCGGGCTGGGCCAGCCATCGGCCACCCGACTGCTCGGTGATCGGCTCGGCGCGGCCACCATCGCCGCGTTGCGCGACCGGCGCGCCGAAGCCACGATCGAGGTCGTCGAGTTGCGCGACTACGCGCAGGACCTGGCCAACAGCCTGGTGACCGGATTCCCGAGCGCCCGGCTGGCCGGGCTGATCGAGCGGGTGATCGACGCCGACGGACTGATCGCGGTCACGCCGGTGTTCAGCGCCTCGTACAGCGGGCTGTTCAAGATGTTCTTCGACGTGCTCCAGCCCGAGTCGCTGGCCGGCAAGCCGGCCCTGCTCGCGGCGACCGGCGGGACCGCCCGGCACTCGCTGATGCTCGAACACGCCATGCGGCCGCTGTTCACCTACCTGCGCACGATCGTGGTGCCGACGGCGGTCTTCGCCGCGACCGAGGACTTCGGCCAGACCTCCGGCGCCGGACGTTCGCTGGCCGAGCGCATCGACCGCGCGGCCGACGAACTGGCCTCGCTGATCGCACCCGCCACTCCCCGGACCAATCCCGCGAAGGCAGTCCGAAACCGCCGTCACCCCGTTCGCCGAGCTCCTGGCCCGCGGCCGCGACTAGCCTCGACGCGGCCTGCCAGGAAAGTGGGTACAGCGGGATGGCGCCGCACTCCGATTCTGGCGCTTGGGCACTGAGCCGCTGGAGGCCGGCGATCTGGCACAGTGGCGCCATGAGCGTCACCCTGCATGATCATCTGACCGAGTTCCGGTACGAGGCGCGCGTGGACGGCACGTTGGCCGGCACGGCTGCCTACGAGCTGACCGACTCCATGATCATCTTCACCCACACGGTCGTCGGCGAGGGGTTCGAGGGCCAAGGTGTGGGCGGCGCCCTGGCGAGGTACGCCCTGGACGATGCCCGGTCACGAGGGTTGCGGGTGCGGCCACTCTGCCCGTTCATCCGCAGTTGGATCGACCGGCATCCGGAGTACGCCGACCTCGTCGACTGAAGAGATTTCGGAAGTTATCCCCAGATTCTGGGGATAACGTCGCCGACGGGATGCGAGCGGGCATGGTGCCGCCGCACGCTGTGCGGCATGACTGGTATTCCTGCCCTGCGGCCTCCGCACGAGAGCCCCACCATCGACACCGTCCACGAACTGACCCAGCATTGGCGCGCCCTGATGGGGCCGCTCGGCTTCAGCCACCACCGGCTGTGGCTCCTGCTGCTCGACCCCGACGGCTGGGTCGTCCCCCACGTGGTGCAGATCGACGACATCCCGCCCCGTACCGAGTGCCGCGGACTGCCTGCCGCTGCTGGAGATGGCCGGCCACGTCGTGCCCGAAGCCGGTTCGCTCGCGATCCTGCTCAGCCGAGCCGGCAGCGACCCGGTCACCGCCGACGACCGGAGCTGGGCCCGCGGCCTCACCGACGCCGCCGAGCGACAGGGCATCCGGATGTGGCCGGTGCACTTCGCCAACGACGTCGAGTTGAGAGTCTTCGCACCAGACGACCTCATAGGGTGAGCCCGTGGCGGACTACGGACACGAACTGCGCTTCGGCACCTTCCTGACCCCGAGCGAACGCTCGAGCCGGAGGCGGTGGTCGGGCTGGCGCAGCTGTCGGAGCAGCTGGGGCTGGACCTGGTGACCTTCCAAGATCATCCGTACCAGCCGAGGTTCCTCGACACCTGGACGCTGCTGTCCTATGTCGCCGCCTCGACGGTGCAGATCGGGCTGGCCCCCAACGTGCTCAATCTGCCGCTGCGACCTCCGGCCGTGGTGGCCCGCGCCGCGGCCAGCCTGGACCTGCTCAGCGGTGGTCGGGTCGACCTCGGCCTCGGCGCCGGCGCCTTCGGCGACGCGGTTGCCGCCATGGGCGGACCTCGGCGTACGCCCGGCGAGGCGGTCGAGGCGCTGGAGGAGGCGATCACGGTCCTCCGTCAGCTCTGGGACACCGACACCCGCGGCGGCGCCCGGCTGGCGGGAAAGCACTACGTGCTCGAAGGGGCCAAGCGCGGTCCCGCCCCCGCCCACCCGATCGGCATCTGGGTCGGGGCGTACAAGCCGCGGATGCTCAGGCTGACCGGGAGGGTCGCCGACGGCTGGTTGCCGTCGAGCGGCTATCTCGGACCGGACGCGCTCGCCGAGGCGAACCTGATCATCGACGAGGCGGCCGCCGAGCGCCGGCCGGGTGCCCGCCGACGTGCGCCGGCTCTACAACATCACCGGCTCCTTCACCGGATCCGGCGACTTCCTCAACGGGCCGCCGCGGCAGTGGGTGGAACAGCTGACCGAGCTGGCGATCACCGAAGGCATCGGCACGTTCATCCTCGGCTCCGACGACCCGGAGATGATCACGATCTTCGCCGCCGAGGTGGTTCCCGCCGTACGCGAGGCCGTGGCCGACGAGCGCAGCCGGCCGACCAGCGATCATGATCATCCGACTGACTGCCGCCGGCGCCGGCGGCCGACCCCGGCTCCGGCAACTTCACCGTCGTACCGACGCCGGACGACGGCAGCCGGCTCAGTCCGGTGTCCTTGTGGGACGAGAAGGAGCGGCCGACCGGGCCGTCGCCGGATCCCGGCCGGCAGTACTCCCCCGCCGAGCTTGCCGCCAGCCAGCAGCTCGTCGACATTCATGATCATCTACGCGCCGAGCTGACCCAGGTGCGCGACCTGATCCACCAGGTGCTCGACGGGTCGGTCGGTCCGGGCTCGGCCCGTTCCGCGATCAACGAGATGACGATGCGGCAGAACAACTGGACCGTCGGGGCCTACTGCGCGGCCTACTGCCGCGTGGTCACCACCCATCACGCGATCGAGGACCAGGCGTTGTTCCCCCGGTTGCGCCGCGCGGATCCGCGGCTCGGAGCGGTCGTCGACCGGCTCGCCTCCGAACACGTGGTCATCCACCGGGTGCTCGACTCGCTGGACCGCGCCCTGGTCGACTTCGTCAGCGATCCAGCGTCCGGCATCCAGCTCCGCCGCGCCGCGGACGAGCTGACCGACACCCTGCTCTCCCACCTGTCGTACGAGGAGCGCGAGTTGGTCGAGCCGCTCGCCCGGCTCGGCGTGCTGGTCTAGCGCGGTCGAGACCGGGCTACGCGATCGGCCGGTACGCCAGAGCCAGATCAGTCCGAGGATCGGCAGCAGCAGCGGAACGAACCCGTACCCGATGCCGTAGCTGGACCACACCGTCGCCCGGGGGAAGGCGGCCGGATCGACCACGCTCGCCGTGCCCACGATGAGCACGCCGATCAGCTCGATGGTGACCGCGACGATCGCGACCCGGCGGGACGCCCGGCTGCCGCGACCCAGGGTCACCGTGGCGACGATGTAGACGAGTGCCGCGAAGGCCGACAGCAGGTACGCCAGCGGAGCCTCGTCGAATCTGGTCGCCAGTTGCACGGCCGCCCGCGCCGTCGCGGCCAGCGCGAAGATGCCGTACACCGCCACCAGGGCGCGACCCGGACCGCTGTTGGTCCGCCGTGTCGGCTCGCTCACCCGGCGGGCGTCCACAGCGCCAGCAGGCGAAGGGTCATGGCGAGCACGGCGAACGCGGCGATGGCCAGCACCACCCCGGAGAACCGGGTGCGCTCGGCGTTCGCCCAGAGCCAGGCGACCGGGATCAAGATCACGATGCCGATCAGGTAGCCGATCGTGGTGGCCCGCTCGACCGGCTGGAAGCCGCCGGCGAGCCGGACGAAGGCGATGATCGACTGCACGACCACGACGACCTCGACCCCGGCCGCGTACAGCAACTGCGCCTTGCCGGGCGGCTTGTCGGCGATCGCGGTGATCAGTCCCCAGATCACGCCGATGCCGGCCAGCGCCAGCACCGCGTACGCGAGCACGGTGATCATGAGCCGGCTCGAGCAGTTCGAGAGATGGGGGTCCGCACGCGGCCCAACGTTACCGCCCAGATCGACCGATGCCTGACAGACTGGGACCGGCGCGGGCGTTGCCGAGACGCGGCGCGAAGGAGAGCGCGTGGGTGCCTCACGGACATCGAAGGCGGGTCGCCGCCCGGGCAATCAGGACACTCGAGGCAAGATCCTGGATGCCGCTCGCGACGCCTTCGCGACGAAGGGCTTCGCCGGCACCTCGATGCGGGCCATCGCTGCCGACGCCAGCGTCGACGCCGCCCTGATCCACCACTACTTCGACAGCAAGCAACAACTCTTCCTGGCCACGGTGCAGATCCCGGTGCCGATCGGCGACATCGCCGAGCACATCGGCGAGGACGGCATCGATGGGCTCGGCGAGCGGCTGATCCGGACGATTCTGGGCATCTGGGACTCCGACCTGCAGCCGTCGCTGATCGCGGCGATCCGGACCAGCCTGACCGATCCGAGCATGTTGCGCTCGATCAGCGAGTTCCTCACCCTCGAGGTGATCGGCCGGATCCTGCACACCCTGGATCTGCCTGAACCCGAGGCCGAACGCCGGGCCGGTCTGATGGCCTCGCAGGTCCTCGGCGTGGTGGTGGGGCGCTACGTGCTCCAGTTGCCGCCGCTCGTGGCGCAGAGTTCGGAGTCGCTGGTCGCCGCCATCGGACCGACCCTGCAGCGCTATCTTCAAGGCGAGTTGCCCGAGGAGGTGCCATGACCCAGCTGCAATGGGATGACGCTGCGGGTCGCCCGGTGGCTCGGAAAGCTCGACGCGTTGGAAGCCGAGTTGCAGCCGGTCTCGGAGGCACTGTTCGACGCCGCGCGGACTGGCGCCCGGGATGGCGGTGCTCGATGTCGGCTGCGGCGCCGGATCGACCACCCGGCGCGCCGCGGAGGCGGTGGCGCCGGGGGGCCGGGTGACCGGAATCGACATCGCGCCGGCCATGATCGCCGAAGCCTCCCGACAGTCGCGCGGGCACCGCCATCGAGTGGGTGGTGGCCGACGTCGTCGACCACACCTTCGAACCCGCTCAGTTCGACGTGATCATCTCCCGCTTCGGCGTGATGTTCTTCCGTGATCCTCGCCGAGCCTTCACGCACCTGGCCGCCGCCACGCGTCCGGGCGGGCGCCTGTGTCTGGCCGTGTGGGGCACGCTGGGCGAATCGGCGGCCTTCGACCTGCCGTTCGATGTCGTCACCTCGGCCTTCCGCGACGCCGGGATCCCCTACGTCGACCCGCCGACGGATGTCGGGGCACCCAGCCTGGGAAATCGCGCACGCACCAAGGCCATGCTCGAATCCGCCGGCTGGCGGGAGGTCGGCTTCGACCGGCGGTCCGATCGGCTCTATCTCGGCGGACCCGCCCCGCTGGAGCAGGCGCTGGATGCCGTGATGGATTTCGGGCCGGTACGACTCCTGCTCGAAGGCCATTCCGCGGCCGAGTTGTCCATCGCCCGGGATGCGTTGCGGTCCGAGCTCGCTTCGCACCACGACGGCACCGGCATCGCGGCGGCCGGCGGGTTCATGATCGTCTCGGCCGTCCGGAGTTGATCATGGCGATGACCCCGATGAAGGTCATTGGCGTCACGCCTGACGGTTCGGCGGTGTTCTCTGCGCCGCTGGCCCACGGCCAAGATCCCGAGGTGCTGGCCTTCGACCTGGGGTACGCGATCGAGCGGCCGCTCGATGCCAACCGTGGACCGGATCTCGACATCGTGCTGCGGGTTCAGGTCGAGCCGCTGAGCGGCCAGGCCCGGCCGGAACCGCGACTCCGCGGGTTGGACAAGGGCCTGGTCCTGGACGAGATCGACCCGGTCGTCCGGCAGCGGGTGGCCGCGTACGCGGTCGTGGTCTCCGACCGCGGGCTGCTGGCGACGGAGTACTCCGATCGGACGGCGGTGGCTGAGCGCTGGGGCATGCCGGGCGGCGGGATCGATGATCACGAGGAGCCGGCCAGGGCGGTGCTCAGGGAGGTGGCTGAGGAGACATCGCAGCTGATCGACCTCGGCGGGTTGATCAAGATCCAGACCTCGCACTGGATCGGCCGGAGCCCGCGGGCCGAGATCGAGGACTTCCACGCGATCCGGTTGATCTACCGCGGCACCTGCGCCGCACCGACGGAACCGGTGGTCGTCGATCACGGTGGGACGACGGAATCGGCGCGCTGGGTGCCGCTCGCCGAGTGGCGGCGGTTGCGGTGGACGATCAACTGGCAACAGATCCTCGGCGAACTCCTGACCCCTGGAGACTGAGCACCGCCGACTGACCCGTCGCGGGCTACCGGTCAGCCGATGTCGCCGAGCAGGTCCTGCCGGGTGAGCACGCCGACCGGTTTGCCGTCGTCGAGAACCAGCAGGGCATCGCCGTCGACGAGCACCTCGACGGCCTTGGCCACGGACTCGGTCGCGCCGAGCATCGGCAGCGGCTCCTCCATCACCGCGGCGACAGCGTCGGCCGGCCGCACCCGCTGGCCGAAGAGGGCGCCGAGCAGGCCGCGTTCACTGACCGAGCCGACAACCTCGGCCGCCATCACCGGCGGCTCGGCCCGGACCACCGGCATCTGGCTGACGCCGTACTCGCGCAGGATCGCGACGGCCTCCGCGATGGTCTCGTTCGGATGGGTGTGGACCAGGGACGGCAGGGCGCCGGACTTCTCCCGGAGCACGTCGCCGACGACCCGCACCGACTCGGTCGGGCGGGGTGCGAAACCGTAGCGGGTCAGCCAGGCGTCGCTGAACACCTTGGTCAGATAGCCGCGGCCGGAATCGGGCAGCAGCACGACGATGACGGCGTCGGGGTCGTCGAGTTCGTGGGCGAGCCGGATCGCCGCTGCGGCGGCCATCCCGGAGGAGCCGCCGACCAGCAGGGCTTCCTCGCGGGCCAGCCGGCGGGTCATGGCGAAGGAGTCGGCATCGGAGACCTCGATCACCCGATCGCACACGCTCGGGTCGTAGTTCTCCGGCCAGAAGTCCTCGCCGACACCCTCGACGAGATAGGGGCGACCGTCGCCGCCGGAGTACACCGAGCCGGACGGGTCGGCGCCGACCACCTGGACCCGGCCGTCGGAGATTTCCTTGAGATAGCGTCCGGCGCCGCTGATCGTGCCGCCGGTGCCCATCCCGGTGACGAAGTGGGTGATCCTGCCGTCGGTCTGCGCCCAGATCTCGGGGCCGGTGGTCTCGTAGTGGCTCGCCGGATTGTTCGGATTGGAGTACTGGTCGGGCTTCCAGGCGCCCTCGATCTCACGGACCAGCCGGTCCGAGGTCGAGTAGTACGAGTTGGGGTGCTCAGGCTCGACCGCCGTCGGGCAGACGACCACCTGAGCGCCGTACGCGGCGAGCACGTTCCGCTTGTCCTCGCTGACCTTGTCCGGGCAGACGAAGACACACTTGTAGCCCTTGGCCTGGGCGACCATGGCCAGGCCGACGCCGGTGTTGCCGCTGGTCGGTTCGACGATCGTGCCGCCCGGCTTGAGCTTGCCTTCCCGCTCGGCCGCCTCGATCATCTTGACCGCGATCCGGTCCTTCACCGACCCGCCGGGATTGAGGTATTCGACCTTGGCCAGGATCAACGGCTTCGCCCCACCGGTCACCCGGGACAGCTTGAGCAGCGGCGTGTTGCCGACGAGATCGATCAGCGATTCGACGTACTGCACGGGCCGACTCTATCGTGGTCGGCGATCGCCGAGGCCGCGCTTCGCAACGACGAGGCGGTCTCGCCACCCGGGCGTGAGCCTATCGGAGACTCTCGAGATTTGAGCGGACGAGTTCAGTTGACCGATGGTTGGGGCCGTACATCGCCTCATCGATCCGCAACGCCCGCTCCAACAACGGCCGCGCCCCGCCACGTCCGCCAAATCCTGCAAGACCATCGCCAGATTGCTCAAATCACTCGCCACATGCGGATGATCTGGGCCATATGTCGACTCATCGATCCAACGCCGCTCCAACAACGGCCGCGCCCCGCCGCATCCCCCAGATCCTGCAACACGATCGCCAGATTGCTCAGATCGCTCGCCACCTCGGATGATCGGGCCATAGGTCGACTCATCGATCCGCAACGCACGCTCCAACAACGGCGCGCCCCCGCCGCATCCCAGATCCTGCAACACCGTCGCCAGGTTGCTCAGCCGGATCGCCACGTGTGGGTGATCGGGGCCATCGTGACTCATCGATCCGCAGCGCCCGCTCCAACAACGGCAGCGCCTCGGCCGCATCCCCAGATCCTGCAACACGATCGCCATATTGCTCAGGTCGCTCGCACCGTCGGATGATCCGGGCCATAGGTCGACCCATTGATCCGCAACGCCCGCTCCAACAACGGCCGCGCCCCGCCGCATCCCCAGATTCTTCAAGACTATCGCCAGACCGCTCAGCTGGATCGCCACCGTCGGATGATCCGGGCCATACGTCGACTCATCGATCGGCAACGCCCGCTCAACAACTGCTGCGCCCCGCCGCATCTCCAGATCCTCAAGACCATTGCAGATTGCTCAGCGGATCGCGACGAGCGGATGACTGGGCTGTCCGTCGACTCACGATCCGCACGCCCGCTCCACAACGGCCGCGCCCCGCCGCTCCCCAGATCCGCAACACGATCGCCAGATTGCCAAATCGGTCGCCACTCGGATGATCGGGCATACGTCGACTCATCGATCCGCAACGCGCTAACAACGGCGTGCCCCGCGCATCCCAGATCGTCAACACCGTCGCCAGATGCTCAGATCGACGCCACCTCGGATCATCGGGCATACGTCGACTCATCGATCTGCACTGCTTTTCGCATCAATCCTGCTGCTCGCGCCGACCCTGCACCTGGAGGTAGGTGCCGGCTCGGTCGAGCAACCAGGCGGCCGCTGAACTGCTGTCATCGTCGAGATCCTGCGAGGACTCCGTGCGGTGGCCGCAACACGTGCGTCAAGAGCTGAGCCAGCGCGGCCAGCTTTCCGGCAGGTCCATGATCTCCGCCGGTAAATCCGCTCCAGCAGCGCCAGCACGATGATGCGCGAGTCATGACCCGATGTCGGCTCGGCTCGAACCGCCGCGGACAGTCGGTGGATCACCAGCCCGTTCGGCGTGCGCCGCGCGAGGGAGAGGTCGGCGAGACCAGCTGCGCGTCGTTGAAGTCCAGCGGATCGCGGGCAGCGCTCTGCAGCGGCTCGGGAGAAGCTCGGGATGGCCGCTGAAAAGGTCGAGCGGGATCGGCGGGAGCAGCGGCGCAGATCTCAATCAGCTGGACGGATGCTGGTGGTGCTCGGAAGCTGGGCGAGGCTCAGCGACCACAGAGTCGCGACGGTGGTCTCGGCGCGGTGCTCTCGCGCCCGAATCCAGCATGTCGGGGAAGCGAACGCGGGGGAACAGCGCGACTCCGACGGCGGCTGCTGACTGCGGTCAAGATAAGCGGCGGCCTGCCCAACGCGAGGGGCAAGAAGCAAGCTGTCAGCGATGCGTCGCGACTGAGGTCGATCGATGGCACTCGGGTGCGCACAGGGCGACCGCCCAGCGGTGATCACACGAGGTCGACGACCGACCCGAGCGCCGAAGCACCCGTCGGGTGGTGACGAGCACAGCCGTACCGGCCGGACGAGCGGCTGATGCGGGACCAGCTGGCTACGTCGCGGACCCGTCGGCGTGTCGAAGATGATGAGCCAGCGCTGGACGTCTGGAGTGCCGCTGCACAGCGAGGCGGATGCCGTCGGGGTCGCGCGAGGCCAGTCCGAGTGCGGCACCGAGAGCGGCGAACTCATCGGGGAGCACGGTGACTCTCGGAGGCGATGAACCACACGAGGTCGTAATCGGTCGACCGCTGGTGCGCGTATCGATCGCAACTGCGTCGCCACACCACCCATGCCGCGAACGGCTGGACGGTCACCTGCGATGTCGAGGCCAGCGCGTGCCGCAGACGGCTCAGTTGCTCGAGCCGTCCGACGAAGTTCGGACTGCGCGGCGGTACCTGCCAGATGCGCGACACGTCTCCAGGGAAAGGCACGCGAAGAGGTGAACTGACGGATGCCTTCCCGTCGCTCCAGGGAAGGTCGGCTTACGAGCGGGCTCAGCGCTGCCCTGATCGCGGTGTCTATCTTGTCGATGAGGATTTGCTTGGCAGCGGCCTCCTCAAGATCGAACAGGTCGAAGCCAGTCAGCGGTCCGAGCAGACCTGGACGCTCGCACGGCTCGATCCGGATGGGGATCAGCTTGCGCTGTGCCCCTACCGGATCCTCACGAAACGCGGCGTACCACTCGGCCGCGCCGAACTCCGACCCGTGGAGATACGCGTCGGAGAGCAGCACAATGGTGCGCTCGGCCCGGGTACCTTCCTGCATCTGCGCGACCCAATTGGTTCCCGGCACGAAGTCCAGGCTGGACATGGACCGAATGTCCCTCCTCGTCAGGAAGGAGCCACTGCGCCACCGACGTCGGCACCGGTGTAGGAGATGAAGAAGTTTGTGCGCTAGCGCGCGGTGAAGCGAAGAAAGATGACACGCGCGTGGCCAGCACAAACTGGCGAGGGCCGTCGTCTCCTGGTCGGAGACGCGGCCCTCAAGTCCAGCTTTCGGTGACTGACTACCTGCGCAGATAGGACAGGATGCGCAGGATCTCGATGTAGAGCCAGACCATGGTGACGGTCAGGCCGAACGCGCCGCGCCAGGATTCCTTGGCCGGAGCGCCCATCGCGACGCCCTGCTCGATGTAGTCGAAGTCGAGCACCAGGTTCAGCACCGCGAGGACCACGCCGAGCAGCGAAACGCCGATGGCCAGCAGGCTGACCGAGCCGGTGCCGTCATCGCGCAGGCCGAGGTTGATGCCGGCGAGCGAGAGCAGGAAGTTCAGCAGCATGGCCACCGCGAACCCGATGGTCGCGATGATCACGACCTTCTGGAACTTCGGGGTCACCCGGATGTTGAAGAACTTGTACGCCGCGAGCGTCACACCAGCGGCAGCGAAGGTGCCGAGCACCGCCTGGGCCACGATCCCGCTGTACAGGTACTCGAAGTACTTGCTGATCATGCCGATGAAGATGCCCTCGATCGCGGCGTACAGCAGCACCAGTGCCGGGTTGATCGTCCGGCGGAACGAGACGACCATCACGACGAGGAAGCCGACGAGACCCGACGCGACGAGGGCCGGGAACATCAGCGTGGTCGGGATCGCGAACCAGGCGAATGCGGCCGTCAGGACCAGCACAGCCATGGTGATCGCCGTCTTGGTGACCACGTCGTCGAAGGTCATCCGCGCGCCGGAATCGACCGGCGGCTGCCGGTAGCCGGGCTCGGGCACCTGGTGGTAGCCATGCGGCGACTGACCGTAGCCGCCGGGTGAATAGGGCGAGCCGTACTGGGGAGCTGCGGGCGTGAACGCGTCCTTCTTGGAGAGGATCGGGTTCGAACTGCGCAACATGAAAATGTCCTCCTGGATGGTGCACCGGGTCCGGTGCGCTGTGGTCATTCTACTGAACGCACACCAAAGACTCTTTCTTCCACTCTTTGAAACGGCTAAGAGAGTCTCATCGGGAGCTCTGTGTGAGGACCGCCGACGACAGCTCGGTGCGGCAGATCGGGGTCATGGGCGGCCATGGCGCATCCGATCTGAGGACATCCTCTGCCGGGCCAAACCCTATCGGGAGCGGCCGCGGCCAAGCGTGCCGGCGATCCGCCGTCAACCGGCCGACCACCTTCTCCATCGGGCTCCGACGGCGCGGTGGAGGCTTGGCCGGCGCGGCCCGCTTCTTGGCCCGGACCCTCCGCAGGACGACGACGCCCCGCCGGTTCTGCTTCACCCCCCGCCCGTCGACCGGCTCCGGGCTCGACACCACCGTGCGCCAGTGAGCGTTCTCCCAGTCCAGACGCAGCTGCAGCGTCGCCCGCCGCAAGTCCTTCCTCGAGCGCATCAGTGCGCGGACGGCGACGGTGGCGCTCAGATCGAAGTCGCGGTCACGGTGCTGGACCGAGAGGGGTAGCTCGACGAACCCACCCCGCGTGCTGTCGACGGCGACCAGTGAGAGCCTGGCGTTCGACGGGTCGGCCGAGGCGGGATTCGAGTCGACCCGCAACCGACCGCTCAGCTCGAGGGCTGCGGAACCGATCGGCCGCGCGGACGAACGTTCAGCTCGAGCTGTGAGGCTGGTCAGCTGGAGCCGTCGCGGGGCGCGTTCCTCGACGCGGTTCAGCACCTGAGCCCAGTCCGCCAGGAAGTGGTTCTCGTCGTGCAAGAGCGCCTTGCGGCGCCCCTCCGCGCCCATCCGGACGACCAGATCGGGATCGTCCAGCAGTTGGATGACGCGAGCAGCGGCGCCGTCTATGTCGGAATCGGGCACGATGAAGCCGTCAACGCCATCGCTGATCTGTTCCCGGGGACCGTACGGGACGTCGTAGCTCACCACAGGGCAGCCGCGACTCAGGCTCTCCAGGGTGGATAAGCGGGTATCCCTCGTACCGGCTGGTGAGCAAGAACGCGCTGGCCGTCCACAGGGTCTCTCGGGCGTTTCGGTCATAGCCGTGCATTGTCACGTGGTCGGTGAGACCTTGTTCGTCGATCAAGTGCTGCAGCTCGGCCTGCTTCGAGCCCGTCCCGTAGATGTCGAGATGGGCATTCGGCACGGCGGCCAGTACCTGCGCGAACACCAGAACCGCATGGTCGAGTCGCTTCTGCCGCTCGAGCCGAGACACGACGACCACCCGGAACGGGTCCCGTGCCGGGGCCGGATCGGGCCACGCTGGGGTTTCGACGGGATTGGGCACCACTTCGAGGGTCGAACGCGCCCCCCAGCGGCGGGCGATGTCGTCGCGCTGGCGACTGGTCAAGGTGACGAACGCGTCGACGTCGCCGATCCGATCGAGGAGCCGCCGGTACGCTCCGGTACACCGTCGAGGTCCAGGTTCGGGGCGGAGCCAAGTGGCAGTTGTGCATGACGTAGATCAGGTAGATCGACGGATTGTTGATCGGGGCCACGACCGGCACCACGAAGCGAGAGTCGATGAAGACGAACAGCGGCCGGCCGGGCGGCGTCAGCTCGGCCAACCACCGCTGGTACGAGCTCGGTCAGGCTGGTGAAGCGGCCGAGCTACCTGGCCGTCGGGGTCGACTCGGACGAGCTCGCGCGGCGACTCGTCGGATTCGTCGTGTTGTAGCGCGGCGCCCGAAGGTAGACCGAGCCGTCGCTGCCGGCGGAAGTCGTCGACCGCAACCTCACCGTCTGCTGCCACGTACGACGTGCGCCAGGGGCTTCCATCCGCTTGGTTGACCTCGATCGGCTGCAGGTCCGACAGTTCCGGCAACGTCTCTCCGGTGGGCACCTCGTCGCCCCAGCCGTGCTCGCGGTAATGCTCGTACAGGTTCAGGACCCGCATCCCGCCGGTGAGTCTGTCCAGTACGAGTCAGTTCGGCTCGAGTCGCGTCGTAGTTGGGCTGATGGGTTGAACGTCAAGATGTCCACCGGCTCACCGCGTGCCGCGGTGAGGATCCGACTGCGCATCAGCATCGCTGCGGTCTGGCCGCCCAAGCCGGCGTCCCAGCACACCGACCGCGGAAACGTAACGGCCGTCTGGGAATTCGCTCATGTGTCGTGAGGGATGTTGATGTTCCGCTCGACTTTCCTTCGCGCTGCGGCCTACTCGGGTGCACTCCGTGCGCCGAGCACCGTAGCGGATGAGGAGGAGAATGAGCGGCACCGGGCGTGTTGCGGTCAATGGATCAGGTCGAGCGGCTCGGCGGACGGATGGGCCGGTGTTGGCTCACGAGCGATCCGCCACGGGCCGCATCAGCCGCGGATCGGCTCAGAACGCCGCCCTCTGCGGGCCACTCGAGGGTCACGCTCGGGCTGGTATCGACTTCCACTGCCGCGAGGCAGGGACGTGCCCCCGATGGGATTCGAACCCATGCTGGAGCGGGTTTAAGCCGCCTGCCTCTGCCATTGGGCTACGGGGGCCCGGACCGGTCGGACCGCTGCGATCCTAACCTTCTCCGGCCGACCGCGGTCTGACCTCGGGCTCACCGCGACGGCGCTTCGGAAGGCACCGGGGTCCCGCTCGATGGACGCCGACGGTGTCGGCGTGGCCGCGCCGCCGAGCCTGACCCGCGTCTCTTCGGGCAGTTCGGCAAGATCACGAGTGGGGATCCGGTCGTCGATCACCACCCTCGCGTCGGGCTCGAAGTGCACCGGTTGGACGCCGGTGATCAGCCCGGTCGCGTTGTCGCGGAAGTAGAAGTACACGTCGGCACTGATCAGCGGGGGCGAGAACGGCGTGCTGAACGAGGTGATCGTCGGTTGCCGCACGCCGCCCGCCGTGCCCTGCTGCATGCCGACCGTCCAGGAACCGTCATCGTGCATGATCACGGTCGGACCCGACTGGGAGTGGAAATGACCCCACAGGACCAGGCGGGCCGGTGGGTTCGGCGTACTCATGATCATCACGGAGGCCGCGGGCTGATGCACGGTGATCACATCGGTTCGCCGACCGCGCGCGACATCGACCATCCGCTGTCCCAACTCTTCCTCGGTCTCGGGCCGATCCTTGGTGCGCTCGACACTGAACGGGATGTTGTGTTCGGGATCATCGTCACCGAGCACGTCGATCTCCGCGGCCCGCACCACCGATCCGTCCAGCACGGTCATGCCGGCGCCCTTCATCTGGGCTTCGGTGACATCGGAATCGTGGTTGCCGGTCGACACCAGGAACGGAGTCTCGCCGGCGATCGCGGCTTCGCGGCGGATGCAGCCGCGCTCCACCGCCGTGCCGTTGACGGTGTCGTCGCCGGAGCTGATGATCAGCGACGGTTCCGTCGCCCCGGCCAGGATCTTGATCAACTCGGTGGTGGCCTGGTTGCAGTGCAGGTCACTGAATCCCATGATCATCGTCTCGTCGAGACCCGGCCTCGGCCGCCGGCGCTCCTGCCTGGCAAGACTCTCCAAGGACATCCGGACGTAGCTGTCGACGGCCTTCTGCTGCCGCGCGGTGAGCAAGGTGACCCCTTTGAGGCCACGATCCAGCAGGTCGGCCAGCAGCACGCTGTCCACGGTGACGGCATCGAACCGGCTGCCGGCACCAAGATCAACCGGGATCCGCACACCCTCGGGTTCCCTGGGTACCAGGATCGAGCCGCCGATCACCGCGAGGACCACCAGGTACGCGACCGCCGTGCGCCGCCGGGTCAGGTGCGGGACCACCCACGGCGCGAGCAACCGACCGCGCAGTTTGAACAGTCCGAAGGCCAGCACCAGAACGGCTTCGGCGAGAAAGCCGTGCTGCACCGCATCCGCTTCGAGCCGCTCGACGATGCCCGCGACGGCTTCCTCGGGCTCGGCATAGAGGGCGGCGTACGCGGCCAGTGTCTGTTCGGAGAAGAGATCGTTCAGCGTCCCCGCCGCCGAGCCCACCCCGCCGACGGTGATCGTCAATCCGATCGGCCGCACGGGACTGATCAGATAGGCGTTGCCGATCGGACCAAGATCGATCTCCACCTCACCGGAGAAGCTGCTGGCGATGTTCACCCGGTGCGGCCCCAGATAGTCGTCGACGTCAGCGTGGCCGATGCCCCAGACGGCCGCCAAGGGCAGGGCGGCGACGGCCGCGAGGACAGTCACCAGCACTGCCCTGGCCAGTCCACTGAATAAGGTGCGCCGGGACCGGACGCGCGCGACGTGCCGTGCGAGCACCATGGGCAGCGTTCGGCGCCGACCGGTTACCGGATGCTCCATAGGCCGTCGACATTACCCGCGTTGTCCCACCTCAGGGCGGCATTGCAGCGATTGGAGCCGACCGTCGGGCCCGGGGGAACGAGCGATCAGTCGAGGTAGATCTTGCGCGGATGGACGGCGTGCGCACCGGCCACCCGGTCCAGGAAGAGCATTCCGTCGCAGTGGTCGATCTCGTGCTGCAGGGCCCGGGCCTCGAACGCATCGGTCTCGATCATCACCCGCTCGCCCGATCCCGGGAGCTGGCCGGCCACGGTGATCTTGGTCGCGCGCTTCACGTCGCCGGTGAGATCGGGCACCGACATGCAGCCCTCGCGGCCCTTCTCCTGACGACTGGCCTCGACGACCTCGGCGTTGACCAGCACGATCAGACCGTGCTTGGTCCGGGCCTTCGGATGTGCGGAGACGTCGACACAGAACGCCTTCGCGGCCACCCCGACCTGAGGAGCCGCCAACCCGACGCAGCCGGGCGAGACCTGCATGGTCGCCACGAGATCGGCGCAGAGCTGGACGATCGTCGGGTCGGCCGGGTCCACGTCGGGACCGTGCGCCGACAGCACGGCACTGGGTGCGCGCACGACCTCCAGGACCCGGCCCTCCGGCAGCTCGGGAAGGCTGAGACTCACAGCTCGTCGTTCTCCAGCAGTCGCAGTCCGGCGTCGACGCCGAGCTCGGCGGACACCTCGGCCAGCCGCGCACGCAGCGCGTCGACCTCTGCCGACGCCGGCAGGTCCACCTCGGCCAGCAGCAGGTAGAGCCCGCCGGAGAGCCGGGTCGTCAGGTCGGTGATGTTCCCGCCCGCCGCCGCGATGACGCCGGCCAGCCGCGCCACGATCCCGAGCCGGTCGGCTCCGTGCACCGTCACCAGATAGCTGTCGCCGAGCGGGAGCTGATCGTGATCGCTCGGCACCTCGCGTACGGTCACGTCGAGCGAGCCGTTGGCCAACGGCTGCAGAGCCGCCTCGACGAGACCGACCTCGGCGTCCCCGGCGCAGATCAAGGTCATCGCGAAATGGCCGCGGAGCAGGGTCATCGAGGAGTCTTCGAGATTCATCCCGCAGTCGGCGAGGATCTCCGCGGCCTGGGCGATGATGCCCGGCCGGTCATGTCCGACGACGGTGATGGCGAGGAAAGTCACCTGCGACATTCTCGCGCATCCTTGGGTCCTGAGTCAGCGAGCTCATCAGCTCCAGCGCGATGCCGTCCAGGATGTCGGATTCGCTGATGATCAGTTCCTTGACCGGGGTCCGGGCGGCGATCCGTTCCACGATCAGCGCACCGCCGGTGATCACGTCGGCCCGCTGCGGATGCATCGATGGCAGGGCACGGATCTGCTCGACGGTCAGGCTGCGCAGTGTGTCGCAGCAGATCAGCGATGCCCGGCAGCGGAATCGTCGAACCGTGCACCCGCTCGCGATCGTAGTGCTGGAAGCTGCAGGTAGACACCGGCCAGGGTGGTGGCGGTGCCGGCCACGCCGATCCAGGTGCCGATCGATCCGAAGTCGACGCCCGCGCCGTCCAGCAGCTGATCGACATAGTGCGCCGCCCGCTCAAGATCATCTGGAGCCGGCGGGCTGATCTTGAGAAACCGCTCGGTCAGTCGTACCGACCCGATGTCGAGTGAGATGGCCGATTGCAGATCGCCCTGCGCGGAACCGGTGATCAACTCGGTGGAGCCGCCGCCGATATCCATCACCAGCACCGGTTCGCCGGTGGGGCGCACCCGGCTGAGCGCGCCGAGGAAGGACAGCTGGGCCTCCTTGTCACCGCTGATCACGTCGGGCTGCACGCCGAGCCGCCGTTGCACGCCGTCGAAGAACTCGTCGCGGTTCTTGGCGTCCCGGGATGCCGAGGTGGCGACGAAGTGCACGTGGTCGGTCGGCACGCCGGCTTCGTTGATCAACTTCGCGTACTGCTCGACGACGGCGAACGTCCGGCGCAGCGCATCGGGATGGAACTCCCCCGTCGCGTCCACGCCCTGGCCGAGCCGGACGATCTCGGTGCGGCGATCGAGATCCTCGAGGCCGCCGCCGGGCTGCGGCTTGGCGATGAGCAACCTGATCGAATTCGTTCCGCAGTCGATCGCGGCCACTGTCGTCATGATTCCCCCCGCACTGGTTGGTCGGTCAGGCACGGTCGGGTCCAGAATTCGCCGATCATCGCCAGCGCCTCATCCCCGAGCGGATTCACTCCCGGACCGGCGGCCAGCGCGTGGGCGACGAGGGCATGCAGGCACTTCACCCGATCCGGCATCCCTCCCGCACTGACGCCGGCGATCTGGGCGACCTCGCCGAGACGGCGGCGATCGGCCAGGTAGGCGTGATGGGCGCGCCGGTACGCGGCCGCAAGATCAGCATCCGCAGCGAGCCGGCCGGCCATGGCGGCCATGGTGCCCTCCGACTCCAGCGTCGAGCAGGCGGCGCTGGCCCGCGGGCAGGTCAGGTAGTAGGTCGTCGGGAACGGGGTGCCGTCCGCGAGCACCGGTTGGGTGGCGACGACCGCGGGCTTGCCACATCGGCAGCGGTGCGCGACGCCGACCACCGCACGCGGCGGGCGGCCGAGCTGAGCGGCGATGATCGACTCGTCCCGGGCGGTCATCGGTTCGATCACGGCTCCCATCCTGTCAGGCCTCGTCATCGATAGGCTCGCGCGCATGACAGGCGGAGTAGCTGTGGTCGGCAGTATCAGCGCGGATCTGACCGTCTTCGCCCATCCGTTGCCGCGGCCGGGCGAGACGGTGATCGCCGAGGCCTTCTCGATGGTGCTGGGCGGGAAGGGGGCCAACCAGGCCCTGGCTGCGGTGCGCGCCGGTGCCCGGACCTTCATGGTCGGAGCCGTCGGCGACGACGTGTTCCGCGAACTGACCCTCGACACGCTCACCGGAGAGGGCATCGACACCTCAGCGGTGCAGGTGGTCGACGGGAACACCGGTATCGCGCACATCCGGGTCGACACCGCCACCGGGCAGAACGACATCGCGATCGTCCCGAACGCCAACCACCGGCTGTTGCCGGACGCGGTGGAACGGAGCTTGCGCGAGCTCGCCGGGGAGGTGTCGGTCGTCCTGATCCAGCTGGAGATTCCGCTGCCGGTGGTCAGTCGGGTCATCGAGACCTGCCGCGCCCTCGGTCTGCAGTTGATCGTGGATCCGGCTCCCGCCCAGCCGCTGCCCGCCGACGCGTGGCGGGGAGTCTCGGTCGTGGTGCCCAACGAGACCGAGGCCGAGGTGTTGACCGGAATCCGCACCGGTGACCGGGAGTCGGCCGAGCGCGCGGGTCGGTGGTTTCTCGACCGCGGTGTCCAGACGGCGATGATCACGCTGGCCGAGCGCGGACTGCTGATCATCGACGGCGAGACCGTCTCGGAGCATCCGGCCTTCTCCGTCGAAGCGGTCGACACGACAGCGGCCGGCGACGCCTTTGCCGGGATGCTGGGCGCCAGTCTCGCCTGGGGCCTGCCGTTGCCGGCGGCGGTGCGGCGCGGACTCGCGGCCGGTGCGCTGGCGGTGACCGTCCGCGGGGCCAGCCCGAGCCTGCCGACCGCCCGCGCGGTCGACGATTTCCTCGCCGGGTCGCCGTAGCGGTCCTAGCGGGGGGTGCCGACGGATCGGCGTCGGCGTCGGGGTCGGAGTCGGCGCCGTGTTGTTCGGCTTCGTGTCCGGGGTGATCGGCTTCGGCGCCTTGGCCTTCGGCTTGGGTGGCGCGGGCTTGTCCGCGGCCTCGACCGAGCCCCAGAGCTTCGACCACCAGGCCACCGGCGCCGGTCCCTCCGGCTTGTTCTGGGCGGTGATCTCAGAACCCCCGCCCAGCGGCTTGCCGTCTGCGCCCACGACCCGGTAGCCGGTCTCGCCGGGTACGACCCAGCCGAGCCGCTCACGGGCCTGGGTCCGGACGTAGTCGGGATCCTCCCAGCGCGCTCATCTCGGCTTGAAGGTCTTCGATCCGCTGTTGCCGTTGGGCGATCTCCGCCTGGGTCGCGGCGATCTCGTGCGCCTGCGCGAAGTAGATCCGCAACGAGGTCGCGTACGAGATGGTCAAGATCAGCAGGACCACGGCCAGTGCGATGGCGCGGGCGGTGAAACTGGTCCGCTGCCGACTGGCTGCGGTCGCCGCTCGCTGCTCGGCCGCATCCTGCTTCTCGGAGCTGGGCGGCGGACCGGCCGCCGCCCCGCGGGCCTGGTTTCGGACGCGCGGCTTCCCTCGACCGGGACCTGCACCCGGTCGAGAGGTGGACCGTGGTCCCGCCGCCATCAGCCCGCGAACCTCGGGAAGGCCGAGGCACCCGCATAGCGGGCCGCGTCGTCGAGATCCTCCTCGATCCGCAGCAGCTGGTTGTACTTGGCCACCCGATCCGTCCGCGCCGGAGCGCCCGACTTGATCTGACCGCAGTTGGTGGCCACCGCGAGGTCGGCGATCGTGGTGTCCTCGGTCTCACCGGAGCGATGGCTCATCATGCAGCGGAAGCCGGCGCGGTGCGCGAGGTCCACGGCATCCAGGGTCTCGGTCAGCGAGCCGATCTGGTTGACCTTGACCAGCAGGGCGCTGGCCGCCTTCTCGGCGATGCCCCGCCGCAGGCGGGTGACGTTGGTGACGAACAGGTCGTCGCCGACGATCTGCACCTTGTCGCCGATCTTGCCCATCAACGCACTCCAACCGGGCCAGTCGTCCTCGGCCAGCGGATCCTCGATGGAGACGATCGGGAAGTCGGTGATCCACTGCTCGTAGATCGCGGTCATCTCGTCGGCGGACTTGGTGCCGCCCTCCCAGCTGTAGAGCCCGGTGCCCTCGGTGAAGAACTCGGTGCTGGCGACGTCGAGGGCCAGGGCGATGTCGGTGCCGAGCTTCAGGCCGGTCGACTCGATGGCCGTGGAGATGAGCTCGAGCGCGGCGACGTTGGCCGGCAGGTTCGGGGCGAAGCCGCCCTCGTCACCGAGGCCGGTCGAGAGGCCCTGCTTCTTCAGCACGGACTTCAGCGCGTGGTAGACGGTCGCTCCCTGCTCGAGGGCGTCGCGGAAGGTGGTCGCGCCGATCGGGGCGATCATGAACTCCTGCACGTCGACGTCGGAGTCGGCGTGCGACCCGCCGTTGACGATGTTCATCATCGGTACCGGCAGCGTGTGGGCGTTCGGGCCGCCGACATAGCGGTACAGCGGAAGGTCGGCGGAGTTCGCGGCGGCATGCGCCACGGCCAGGGAGACACCGAGAATCGCGTTGGCGCCGATCTTGGCCTTGTTGTCGGTGCCGTCCAGGTCGAGCATGGCCTGATCGATGAGCCGCTGCTCGCTCGCCTCGTAGCCGATCAACTCGGGGCCGAGCGTCTCGACGACGCCGAGCACGGCCTTGCTGACGCCCTTGCCGCCGTACCGGGCCTCACCGTCGCGCAACTCGACGGCCTCGAAGGCGCCGGTGGAGGCACCGGAGGGTACGGCTGCGCGGCCCTCGGAATTGTCGTCGAGGATGACCTCGACCTCCACAGTCGGGTTGCCGCGCGAGTCCAGGATTTCGCGCGCGCCGATGAACTCAATACTGGCCACGAGTGTGCTGCCTTTCCGCTGCTGCCCGGACTCGCGGCTTCGCGAGGGCCCTTTGGGCACGTGAGTCGAATGGTGCGATCAGCCTATCGGCGCGGGGGGCGGCTGCCACCCAGGCACTCCGCTGCTGAGGCCGGTAAGTCCCGGGCGGTCGGTCAGGACCGGCGCTTGCGGTATGCTCAGCGCGTGCGCGACATTGACCCCGACGATGCCGGCCCACGCGATGGCCATCCCCGATCAGGTTGCCCGATTCCATGCCGGTCGCGGTGATTGCGGTGATCGGCACCCCCAGCGAGAGCGAGACGATGCCGAGCGCGAACTGCTTCCCGCGGCCGGACTGCTCGCCGGTCTCCTCCCGTCGCGCGGCCTCGGCCTGATAGCGCAACTCCCCGGCCCGGAAGGCGGCGAGTTCCTCCACGCGTTGGGCCAGGCCGGCGGCGATGTGCTCCTCGTAGTCCATCGCCGAGTTCGAGGCGCGCCGCCCAGGCGGCGGCGACGTCCTTGCGGGTTTCCGGGCTGGGCTGCGGCTGATGGAACTGCTGCGGTGCGGCTGATGGAACTGCTGCGGCGGCTGATGGAACTGCTGCGGCGGGGGCTGGTTCGGGTACTGCGGCTGAGGTGGGTACGGTCCCGGCCCGTAGGACGGCGGCGGCCCTGGTCGGGGTGGCACCGCAGGCTGCGACATGAGCACACCTTAGCTCGGCTAGTGGTCATGCAGGCGTGACCACTATCTGCGGGCTGAGGACCTTCGACACGGCGAATGTCGGACTCCAGCCCGCGTACCGCCGCCCGCAGGGCCTGATCGGGATCGATCCCGTGACGGTGGGCCCGGGCCACCAGCGCGAGCAACTGCTGACCGACCTGGTCGGCGGTGATCACGTCGTCCGGAAGATCCACCTCGTGCCGCCGGGACCGCACCCGGCTGATGATCTTGTTCGCCCGCGCCAGCGCGGAGAGCTGATCCGGGATGCCCTGCAGCACCGAGGTCCGTCCCTTCTCGGTCGCCTTGCGCTGCTCCCAGGTGAAGTTGAGGTCGTCGGGGACGCGATCAGTGCCGAAGACGTACGGGTGGCGCGAGATCAGCTTGTCGGCGATCCCGCCCGCGACCTCCTCGACGCTGAAGCCGTCCTCGGCCTCGGAGGCGATCTCGGAGTGGAAGATCACCTGCAGCAGCAGGTCGCCGAGCTCCTCCCGAAGATGATCTTGGTCTCCGCTCTCGATCGCCTCGACCAGCTCGTAGGTCTCCTCGACCAGGTACTGCACCAGGGACTCGTGGGTCTGCTCGGCGTCCCACGGGCATTCCCGACGAAGCCGGCCCATCACCGCGACGAGTCGTTCGACCTCGCTCGACGAATCTCCGGGCGCAACCACTGGCTTGCTCGATCTATGGAGTCTGCGGAACGACCGGTCTGGCGAGCGAACCGGACTGGTCACTGACGATCGTCTTCTGGTCCGGGTCGAGGACGCCGAAGCGTGGATTGAGGGTCACCGGCTCCTTGGTGCGGGCAGCCACGTAGGCCTCGACGCCGAGTTGCCGGGCCACCAGCTCGGGATCGACGGCGTCGTAGGCGACAACCTTGGCCCTGGGGTCATCGATGAGCGGGGCCAGATTGCTGCCCTTCAGCAGGGCGTCCCGATCACTGTCGGTGATCACGATGTTGTTCGCCGCCGCGATCCGGTCGGCGATGGCCCCCTGGATCATCGCGTCGGCCACCGCGGCGCTCGGAATCTGCTGATCCGGCAGGGTCGCGGTGACGCCGTCGAAGGCCTCGTCCAACTGGCGCTGGGTGATCTTGGTGTCACCGACATAGGCGACCACACCAGGCTCGGCCCCGCTGCAACCCGACGCCACGAGGGCCAGCACGGCCATCCCCGCGAGCCGGGCCGTGAACTTCGCCGAGCGAGCGGCCCGGCGATTCCGAGACTTCATTGACCATCCCATCTGCACCTGCCTGCGGTATTCCACGATCATCGGGGCCGATCCTACGACAGCCGGCGGGCTCAGCCGCTGCTGAAGATGTCGGCGATCACCCGCGAACACCAATCCAGCAGTTCGGTGTCCTTCACCGGCGGACCACCGATCACCGCGCTCAGCGGCCGCGGCACCAGGATGTGTCCGGCGGCCTCCTTGACCACGCTGCGGGGATAGAGCCGCTGCAGCCGCAGCGCCCGCGACTCGGGCAGGCTGGCGGGTCCGAAGCGGATGAACGTGCCCTGCGCCGACGATCTCGGTCAGCCCGGCCGATCGGGCCAGCAGCCGGAAACGGGCCACCGCGAGCAGATTGCCGACCTCCTCCGGCGGCGGACCGTATCGATCGTGCAGCTCGGCCTCGACCGCTTTGACGTCGGCTTCGGCGCGTACCTCGGCCAACCGCTTGTACATCTCCAGCCGCAACCGCTCGGACTCGACGTAGTCGGTGGGCAGGTGCGCATCGATCGGCAACTCGATCCGTACCTCGGGGTCCGGCTCGGTGTCGTGGCCGCGGAACTCCGCGACCGCCTCCCCGACCAGGCGGATGTAGAGGTCGAAGCCGACGTCGGCGATGTGCCCGGACTGCTCCCCGCCCAGCAGGTTGCCGGCGCCGCGGATCTCCAGGTCCTTCATCGCCACCGCCATCCCGGCACCAAGATCGGAATGGGCGGCGATCGTGGCCAGTCGATCATGGGCGGTCTCGGTCAGCGGCTTCTCCGGCGGATAGAGGAAGTAGGCGTAGCCGCGCTCCCGGCTGCGCCCGACCCGGCCGCGGAGCTGGTGCAACTGGGAGAGGCCGAGCAGGTCGGAGCGGTCGATCAACAACGTGTTGGCGGTCGCGATGTCCAAGCCCGCTTCGACGATCGTGGTGCAGACCAGGACGTCCGCGCGCCGCTCCCAGAAGTCGATCATGACCTGCTCGAGCCGCTGCTCGCTCATCTGGCCGTGGGCGGTGACCACCCGGGCTTCGGGAACGAGCTCGGAGATCCGCCGGGCGGTCTTGTCGATGCTCTGCACCCGGTTGTGGACATAGAAGACCTGGCCCTCGCGGAGCAGTTCGCGACGGATGGCGGCGGTCACCTGGCTCTCGTCGTACGGGCCGGCGAAGGTGAGCACCGGGTGCCGCTCCTCCGGCGGAGTCATGATCGTGCTCATCTCACGGATGCCGGTGATCGCCATCTCCAGCGTCCGCGGGATCGGGGTGGCGGACATGGCCAGCACGTCCACGTGGGTGCGGAGCCGTTTGAGCTGCTCCTTGTGCTCGACGCCGAAGCGCTGCTCCTCGTCGATGATCACCAGACCAAGATCTTTGAACGCGATCTCTCCACTGAGCAGGCGATGCGTGCCCACCACCACATCGACCTGACCGTCCTTGAGGCCGGAGATGGTGGCCTTGGTCTCCGAGTCGGACTGGAAGCGGCTGAGCGGCGCCACGTTGATCGGAAAGCCGGCGTAGCGGTCGGCGAAGGTCGCGTGGTGCTGCTGGACCAGCAGCGTGGTCGGCACCAGGATCGCCACCTGCTTGCCGTCCTGCACCGCCTTGAACGCGGCGCGTACGGCGATCTCGGTCTTGCCGTAGCCGACGTCGCCGCAGATCAACCGGTCCATCGGGATGATCTGCTCCATGTCGCGTTTGACCTCCTCGACCGCCGCGAGCTGGTCGGGGGTCTCGACGAAGTTGAAGGCGTCCTCGAGCTCGCGCTGCCAGGTCGTGTCCGGTGAGAACGCGTGGCCGCGGGTGGCCTGGCGGGCCGCGTACAGCTTGATCAACTCGGCGGCGATCTCGCGGACCGCCTTGCGGGCGCGGCCCTTGCGCTTGGTCCAGTCCGCGCCGCCCATCTTGTCCAGGGTCGGATTCTCGCCACCGACGTAGCGGGTCACCTGGTCGAGGGCATCCATCGGCACGTACAGCCGATCGCCCGGCTGGCCGCGTCGCGACGGCGCGTACTCGATCACCAGGTACTCGCGCACCGAGCCGGCGACCGACCGCTGGACCATCTCGACATAGCGGCCGACACCGTGCTGGCTGTGCACCACGGCGTCCCCGGAGGAGAGTTCGAGCGGATCGATCTGGTTCTTGCGGCGCGCCGGCATCTTCCGGCTGGCCTTGTCGGCGGACCGCTGACCGGACAGGTCGGCCGTGGTGTAGACGGCGAGCTTGATCTCGTCGACGACGAAGCCGTGCTCGAGCTCGCCGGTGACCAGCGAGACGATGCCGGCCGCCGGCAGGTCGTCGAGTCGGTCGACCAGCCGCACCGGCAACTCGTGTTCGATCAGCACCTCGGACAACCGCTGGCTGGTGCCGCGGCCCTCGGCGACCACGGCGACCCGCCAGCCGTCGCGGACCCGGCCCGCGATGTCACGCATCGCCGCGTCGGTGTCGCCGCGATACAGCTCGGCCACTCGGCCGGGGACCGTCCGGGACTCGACGCCGGCACCGCTGATCCGGGCGCTGAAGTCGATGATCTCGCCGTCGTCGGTGCGGATGACGTCCGGACCCTCCGCCGAGGGAGCCGCGCTGAACGGCGAGAGCGTCCACCAGGTCAGACCCCGATCGAGCGCCGTCGCGCGGACCTCAGCCAGCGAACGGTACGAGGAGGCGCCCAGATCGATCGGTGCCTGACCGCCGCCCGCCGCAGCGGCCCAGGAGGCGTGGAGGAACTCCTCGCTCGTCTTGACCAGATCGATCGCGCGGCCGCGGACGAGCTCGGGGTCGCAGATCAGCACATGGGTGCCGGCGGGAAGCAGCTCGACCAGCAGTTCCATGCCGTCGACCAGCGCGGGCGAGAGCGCCTCCATGCCGTCGACGGCGTGGCCCTGGGCGATCTTGTCGAGCATCTCGATCAGCTCGGGGTGCTGCTCGGCGAGCGCGGCGGCTCGGGCGCGTACCTCGTCGGTCAGCAGCAGTTCGCGGCACGGCGAGGCGATGACCTCGGTCAGCGACAGGTCGCTGGATCGCTGGTCGGCGACCGAGAAGTAGTGGATCTCCTCCACCGTGTCCCCGAAGAAGTCGACGCGTACCGGGTGCTCCTCGGTGGGCGGGAAGATGTCGACGATGCCACCCCGGACGGCGAACTCCCCGCGCCGCTCGACCAGATCGACCCGGACGTACGCGGCACCGACCAGCGCGGCGGTCGAGGTCACCGAGATCGAAGTCGTCGCCGACGGCGAGGCGGACCGGCAACAGGTCGGCCAGCCCCTTGACCTGGGGCTGCAGCACGCTGCGGATCGGAGCCACGATGATCTTCGGCGGCGTCACGCCGGCGTGACCGGCCAGCCGGCGGAGCACGGCCAGCCGGCGGCCGACGGTGTCCGAGCGGGGGCTCAACCGCTCGTGCGGGAGGGTTTCCCAGGCCGGGTAGTAGGCGACCTCGTCCTCGCCGAGCAGGCGACTCCAGCGTCGCCGTGACGCCCTCGGCCTCACGGAAGGTGGACGTGACGATCAGCACCGGGCGACCGGCGCCTCCTTGATTCTTGGTCGCCGCCAGCGCCGCGGCGATGAAGGGGCGCATCGGGGGCGGTGAGGTGAGGTCGAGCACCGGCTGGCGGCCACCGCGCGCATCCTCGACGGTGCGGACGATGGTGGGTTCGGTGCAGAAGAGGTCGACGAGTCCCGAAAGGGTCACCGGCACAACCTACCGGCGCGGACCGACGTTCTTTCGTGCCTCGACAACAGGTACGGGCATCATGAGTTGAAGGCGCTCTGGGTGGTCTCGAGGCCGACCTGGACGAGTGATTCGACCGCATCGGCGGCGCGGCTGATCTCGATGGCGACCTCCTCGCGGGTACTGGACGGGAAGTTGCTCAGCAGGAAGTCGGCCGGATCCTGGCGACCGGGCGGTCGGCCGATCCCGACCCGGACTCGGAAGTAGTCACCGGTGCCGAGCGACTTCCGGATGGACTTGAGGCCGTTGTGGCCGTTGTCGCCGCCGCCGAACTTGACCCGCAGCTGTCCGGGGTCGATGTCGAGCTCGTCGTGGATCACGACCAGCTGGGTGAGGTCGATCTTGTAGTAGTCCAAGCAGCTTGGACACGGGTCCGCCGGTCTCGTTCATGAACGTCCGTGACTTGACCAGCATGAGCCGGCGGGCGTCGGCGCCGAGTGGTCCGAGCCGACCCTCGGCGACCTCGGCCCGGATGCCGCGGGCCACGGTGAAGCGGGCCGACAGCCGGGTCGCCAACTCCTCGACCACCCGGTAGCCGACGTTGTGCCGATGAAGCGCATAGGTCGGGCCCGGATTGCCGAGCCCGACCACCAGCCAAGGCTGCATGACGAGTCGATCAGGCGGTTTAGGCCTCGGGCTCGGACTCGGCGGGTGCCTCGTCCGGCGACTCGTCTCCGCGCGCGACCGTCGGCTCGATGCCGGCCTCGGCCTCGGCCTCGGCCAGCTCGGCTTCGGCGGCCTCGGCCGACTGCGCGGCGGTGATGTTGACGATCAGCGTGTCGGGCTCCATGCCGAGCGTCGAGCCCTCGGGCAGGTTGAGATCGCTGGCCTGGATCTGGGTGCCGGCGGGCAGACCCTCGATGGACAGCACGATCTGCGTCGGGATGTGCGTGGCCTCGGCCTCGATGGTGATGCTGTTGCGGTCGACCACGACCAGGGTCTCCGAGGCGGCTTCGCCCTCGACCTGCAGCGGCACATCGACGGTGACCTTCTCGCCGAAGCGCACGATCACCAGGTCGACGTGCTCGATGGTGTGCTTCAGCGGGTCACGCTGCACCTGCTTGGGCAGCGCGAGCTGGGACTTGCCGTCGACGCTGATCGACAGCAGGGCGTTGGCGGTACGCAGCGCCAGCAGGGTCTCGTGACCCGGCAGCGCGATATGGATCGGATCGGTTCCGTGGCCGTACAAGACGGCGGGCACCTTCTGGGCGCGGCGGATCCTGCGGGCAGCACCCTTGCCGAACTCCGTACGCAATTCAGCAGTGAGCTTTACCTCGGGCACGAACGAACTCCTCGAAACTGGCGATTGATGATCTAGCTGAGACCCAGCGAGGACGAACGCAGACGTCCGACCTTGTCGATCACGGTCCTGCGGACCCTCGCCGAGGCAACCTGGCAACTCTAGCCGAGTGGCTCCTGCGCCGCCAACTGAGAGCCGTTTCCGGAGCTGACGACGCGTTCTGCGCCTAGCTGTACCCAGTTTCTTGGCGCTGTACCCAGGAAGTTACCTGGGTACAGTGACGGATTCCCACGTATACGTGGGAATCCGACAGCCCTCGAGCCGGTTAGCTCTGGCCGCCGAAGAGGCTGGTCACGGAGCCGTCCTCGAAGACTTCGCGGATCGCGCGGGCGATCAGCGGGCCGATCGAGAGCACGGTCAGGGAGTCGAAGCGGCGCTCTTCGGGGATCGGCAGGGTGTTGGTGACGATCACCTCCTGGAAGGCGGTCGCCTTCAGCCGATCGATCGCCGGTCCGGAGAGCACGGCATGGGTCGCGGCGGCGATCACCGCTTTGGCTCCGCGGGCCCTCAGCGCTTCGGCGGCCTGGCAGATGGTGCCGGCGGTGTCGATCATGTCGTCGACCAGCAGGCAGACCCGGCCTTCGACGTCGCCGACCACCTCGTGCATCACGACGGTGTTGGCGATGTTGGGATCACGGCGCTTGTGGATGATCGCCAGCGCGCAGCCCAGCTCGTCGGTCCACAGGTCGGCCAGCCGCACCCGGCCGGCGTCGGGCGAGACGACCGTCATCTCCGTGGTGTCGTACTTGTCCTGGACGTACTGCGAGAGCACCGGCAGCGCCCAGAGGTGGTCGACCGGGCCGTCGAAGAAGCCCTGGATCTGGGCGGCGTGCAGATCGACCGACATCAGCCGGTTGGCCCCGGCGACCCGGAACAGGTCGGCGATCAGCCGGGCCGAGATCGGCTCCCGGCCGCGGTGCTTCTTGTCCTGGCGGGCGTACGGATAGAACGGGGCGACGACGGTGATCCGCTTCGCCGAGGCCCGCTTCAGCGCGTCGACCATGATCAACTGTTCCATCACCCACTCGTTGACCGGCGCCGCGTGGCTCTGGATCACGTACGCGTCGCAGCCGCGCACCGACTCCTCGAACCGCACGTAGATCTCGGAGTTGGCGTAGCTGATCGCCCGGGTCGGCACGATGTCGACCTCCAGCAGCGTCGCCACCTCGGCCGCGAGCTCCGGGTAGGCCCGCCCGGAGAACAGCATCAGATGCTTGACGTTGGGACGTTTGAAGCCGCGTCACTGGTGGGAGCCTTCCGACGTTACCTGTTGATCTTGGAGCGGGGCGCTCTCGGTCTGTTGATCTTCGAGCGCGGTCTCGCCGAGCCGGCGCTGATCGAGCGCAGCCTCGGCGGCCCGGGCGGTCTTGGTGCCGGCGCGCTTCCGGGCCACCCAGCCGGGCACGTTGCGCTGCCGGCCGCGACTCACGGCCAGCTCGCCGCTCCCGACATCGGAGGTGATGGTCGAGCCGGCGGCCACGTACGAGCCGTCGGCGATCTCCAGCGGCGCGGCGAGCACGGAGTTGCTGCCGACGAAGGAGAACGCGCCCACACTCGTCGTGGACTTGTTGACCCCGTCGTAGTTGGCGAAGATCACCCCGGCACCGATGTTGGCGCCTTCGCCGACCACCGCGTCACCCAGATAGCTCAGGTGGGGGGCCTTCGCGCCCGCCCCGATCTGGGCGTTCTTGGTCTCCACGAAGGTGCCGATCTTGCCGCCCGCACCCAAGGTCGTGCCGGGCCGCAGGTACGCGAACGGCCCGACGCTCGCGCCGGCGCCGATCACGCTCAGCGAACCGTGGGTACGCGTCACCGTCGCGTTCTCGCCGATCTCGACATCGACCAGCGTGGTGTCCGGGCCGATGGTCGCCCCGGCGGCCACCGAGGTCGCGCCCTGGAGCGACGTACCCGGCAGCAGCGTGACATCCGGCCCGAGATCGACCGAGGCATGCACCCAGGTGCTCCCCGGATCGACGATCGTCACGCCTTCGCGCATCCAGTGCTCGAGGATCCGCCGGTTGACCTCGGCGTTCATCCGGGACAGCTGCACCCGGTCGTTGACCCCTTCGGTCTGCCACAGGTCGTCGATCAGGAAGGCGCCGACGGTCTGGCCGGCCTCCCGGGCGATCGTCAGCACGTCGGTGAGGTAGAGCTCGCCCTGATCGTTGGTCGGGGCCAGCTGGGCGAGGGCGGCGCGCAGCACCTCGGCCTCGAAGACGAACGTGCCGGAGTTGATCTCGTCGATCGCCCGTTGGACGTCGTCGGCGTCGCGATGCTCGACGATGCCGGTCACCAGGCCGTCGGCGTCGCGCAGGATCCGGCCGTAACCGGTCGGATCGGGCACTCGGGCGGTCAGCACGGTGATCGCCGCCTCGCTGCCGACGGTGCTCGACGAGCAGCGCCGCGAGGGTGTCGGACGTGAGCATCGGGACGTCGCCGAGGGTGACGATGACCTCACCGCTCACGTCCTCCAGCTGGGCGAGTGCGATCTGCACGGCATGCCCGGTGCCCAGCTGTTCGCTCTGCACCGCCGTCAGCACATGCGGCGCGACCTCGGCCAGATGGGCCTCCACCTGGTCCCGCCGGTGCCCGACGACCACCACGATGTGTTCCGGCCGCACGTTGGTCGCCGCGGTCACCGCATAGCTGAGCATCGAATGGCCGGCGATCTCGTGCAGCAGCTTGGACCGCGAGGATTTCATCCGCTTGCCCTCGCCGGCTGCCAGGATGACGACCGCTGCTGGCGCGCGGTCGGAGTATTCAGGCAACAACTGGCTCCTTCGCCCAATGTGACGATCCGCTCCCCGGGTAGGAGTCGAACCTACGTCGCTAGTCCTGATTCAAAGTCAGGCGGGCCCTGCCGGCAGACCAACCGGGGAATGCAAGACGCGGCCCATCTTCGCATCCGAGCGCGCCCGCCGGGCGGGCGGCTGCAGGTCGAGATCGGCACGCGTCCACACGGGTCAGCGTACGCACTCGTCACCTTCGCCGCTGCCGAGTTGCCACTCTCGCTCCGCCGGACCGGTCGGAGGTCCGCTCCGTCTGCCGCATCTCGAAGCCGGCCCGGCTGGTCACCGGCCGGCCCGCGACGAGTAGGCTCAGCGCCGACCGCGCGCTCGTTGCGAAATCCTGCCCCAGATTGAGTCTTGTGAGTATCTCCACGCCCCTGGCGACGCGGACCTCCGCCACCGCCGTGACCGTGATGTTCGCCGTGAACGGCATGCTGCTCGGAGGCTACGGCGGTTCGCTGCCGTCGCTGCGGGAGAAGATCGGCATCGACGCCACGCAGATTGCCATCATGCTGTTCATCGGTGGCCTGGCCGGGATCTTGTCGATGCAGGTCGGTGGCCGGCTCGCCGACGCGATCGGGGCGCGGAAGGTGACCCTGTCGGTGCTGCCGATCCTGATCGCCGCGTCCGTGACGATCGGGCTGGCCGGCAATTTCGCCGTGGCGGTGCTGGGCGCAGTCCTGATCGGGCTGGGCAACGGTGCGATGGACGTGGCGATGAACGCACTCGGCGTCCAGGTCGAGCGCGCCCGCCGGCGCCCGATCATGAGCTTCTTCCACGCCTTCTTCTCGGTCGGCAACTTCGTCGGAGCGGGTGCAGTGCTGCTGCTGGCCCAGCTGCTGGACATCACCGGCGGAGACATCGTCACGCCGTTGATGATCACGCTGGCCGTGGTCGCCGTCATCGTGCTCGGCCTGCTGATCAAGATCGCCCCGGAGGCCGAGGTGATCGACCACAAGGTCGACGGGGTGCGGACCCGCATCCCGCGCGCGGCCTGGGTGCTGGGCCTGATGGCCCTCGCCTTCGGCTTGTCGGAGGGCACGGCGGTCGACTGGTCTTCCCTGCACGTCACCGACGTGGCCGGGGTGGATCCCACCACCGGCGCGCTGGGGCTGATCGCGGTCAGCGGCTTCATGGTGGTCATCCGGCTGCTCGGTGATCGACTGGTCGCCCGGTTCGGCCGCCGGGCCGTCGTCCGCTTCGGGGGTGCCTGCGCCAGCCTCGGCTATCTGACCGTCACCCTGGTGAGCAGCCTGCCGCTGCTGGTCGCCGGCTGGGCACTGGTCGGGTTCGGGGTCGGGATGATCGCCCCGCAGGTCTACGCCGTGGCCGGCCACATGGGTGGCGGTCGGGTCCTGGCGGTGGTGGTCACGTTCGGCTACGCGGCGTTCCTGATGGGCCCCGCCGTCGTGGGATTTCTGGTTCACCGACTCGGCATCCAGCACGCGATGATCGTCCCGGCCGTGCTCTGTGCCGGCATCGTCGGGTTGGCGGCGACCATGCCGCGCACCGACGACGACCTCAGCCCGGCCCTGCCCTGATCGTCGAGCCCCGGCATACGATCAGGCCCGTGGCCGAGCGTGACGAGCAGGATGAGGTCGACGGCGTCGTCGAGGCCTGGCGGCGCGAGCGGCCCGACCTCGATGTCACGCCGATGCAGGTGCTGTCCCGGATCAGCCGGCTCGCCTGGCACCTTGACCGGGAACGGGCCGACGCCTTCAGCCGGCATGACCTCGAGTACTGGGAGTTCGACGTGCTCGCCGCCCTGCGCCGGGCCGGCAGCTCCCTACCACCTGACGCCCGGTCAACTGGTGAAGGAGACCATGGTGACCTCCGGCACCATGACCAACCGGGTCGACCGCCTGACGGCTCGCGGAATTCGTCGGTCGGGAGGAGCATCCCGAGGATCGCCGCGGCGTCCTCGTGCGGCTGACCGCGGAGGGCAAAGCGGCCGTCGATGCGACGATGGCGGACCTGCTCGACGCGGAGCGCACCCTGCTGCTGCCCCTGGACCCGGCCGAGCAGGATCGCCTGGCCGGGCAGCTGCGCAGCGCTGCTGCTGCCCTACCGCGATTCTCCAGTGACCACCTCCCCAGGTTATCCGGTGAATTTGGCCGCGACTACCCGGTCAAATTCACCGGGTTGACGGTCTCGAGCGCGGTCGTCAGCCGATGACCCGCGCGCCGACCACCGGGCCGGTCGCGCGGCGTACGGTCCGGCACAGTCCCTCGGCGCTCAACGCGACACTCAGGTCGACGGCGTTGGACTCGCTGTCGGTCAGGAACGCGCAGGTCGGGCCCGAGCCGGAGACCAGCGCTCCCAGCGCGCCGTACTCCAGACCGGCCTCCAGCAACAGCCGGAGCCGTGGCTGCAGCTCCAAGGCGGCCGGCTGCAGGTCGTTGCTCAACGCGGCACCGAGCTGGCGCGCATCGCCACCGCGCAGCGCGTTCATCAGCGCGGCGGGGATCTCGGGCTGGACGGCGTCGGGATTGAGGTCGTCGAATCGCCGGTAGACGTCAGGGGTGGAGAGCCCGTGGTGACCGAAGGCGAGCACCCAGTGGTAAGTGCCACGGGCCAGGGCCGGAGCGACTTCCTCGCCCCGGCCGCTGCCGACCGCGGTGCCGCCCATCAGGGCGAACGGCACGTCGCTGCCCAGCTCCTGGGCCAGCGCCCGCAGGTTCTCCGCGGACACGTCGATGTCCCACAGCGCGGCGCAGGCCAGCAACGCCGCGGCCCCGTTGGCCGAACCTCCGGCGAGCCCGCCGGCGACCGGGATGGACTTCTTGATCGACAGGCTGACGCCGAGCGAGTCGTGGGCGCCGTGCGTGCGGGCGAGCAGCCGGGCCGCCCGGACGGCGAGATTGGAGTCGTCGAGCGGCACCAGGTCGGCGCCTTCGCCGGTGACCACGACCTCGAACTCGTCGGGATCGGCCCAGGCGGCATGCACCTCGTCGTACAGCGACACCGCCTGGTAGACGGTGGCCAGCGGATGGTAGCCATCCGCACGCGGCGGCCCGACCTTCAGCGCGAGATTGATCTTGGCCGGTACGCGCACTCGGACGCCGACCGGGCTCGGCGGGAGGGGTGAGGCCACGCGGTCGAGGCTATTGCCCTACCGATCGCTCCGGTCACCCGGTATCGCGGGCGGCGTCGACGCCTGAGGGACGAACTGTTCGGCGAGCCGGGCGAAGTCGGCGACGTCGAGCACCTCGCCGCGGGCCTGCGGATCGAGCCCGGCGGCCACGATCGCGTCGCTGGCGGCGGCCGACGAGCCGACCAGACCGGAGAGCGCCGATCGCAACATCTTGCGTCGCTGGGCGAAGGCCGCATCGACGATGGCGAAGACCTCGGCTCGGGTCACGGTGGTGATCGGCGCGGGCCGGCGCCTGATCGACACCAGACCCGACTCGACGTTGGGCATCGGCCAGAACACCGTGGCGGGCACGCTGCCGACCCGGGTCACGTCGGCGTACCAGGCCATCTTGACCGAGGGGACGCCGTAGATCTTCGAGCCCGGGGCTGGCCGCCAGCCGGTCGGCCACCTCGGCCTGCACCATGACCAGTCCCCGCTGCCAGCTCGGGAAGGTGGCCAGCAGGTGCAGCAGGACCGGGACGGAGACGTTGTAGGGCAGGTTGGCCACCACGGCGGTCGGCTGGAGCGGCAGGTCCTCGATCCGGAGCGCGTCGGCGGTGATCACCGTCAGCGCGTCCGCCCGGTCCGGCATCCGGGCGGTGACGGTCGCCTGGAGTTCACCGGACAGCAGCGGATCGATCTCCACGGCGATCACCCGGCGGGCCGCCTCGAGCAGTCCGAGGGTCAGCGATCCGAGGCCCGGACCGATCTCCAGCACGACGTCGTCGCGACCGACACCCGAGGCAGCGACGATGCGCCGCACGGTGTTGGCGTCGGTGACGAAGTTCTGCCCGCGCTGCTTGCTGGGCCGCAGCCCGAGGCGCCCGACCAGCTCGCGGACCGAGCTGGGATCGAGCAGACCGAACGGATGGGCGCTAACGAAGACCCAGCTTGCTGGTGCAGGCCGGCCAGGCTCCCCAGCCTTGGGAGGCCTGGACCTTCTTGGCGACGGCGATCTGCTGAGCGCGGCTGGCGTGATGCGGCATGCCGGACCCGCCGTTCGCGCGCCAGGTGCTCAGCGTGAACTGCAGCCCGCCGTAGAAGCCGTTGCCGGTGTTGATCGACCAGTTGCCGCCGGCCTCGCACTGGGCGAGCTTGTCCCAGACGCTGCCCGATGCGACGCTCGGCGCGCTGCTCTTCGGCGCCTTGGTGCCGACCAGGACGATCTGGGCGACGGGCTTCCTGGTGATCTTGGAGCTGACCTTCTTGCGGCTGGTGATCTTGCCGTTGTGCCGGACGACCCGGTAGGTCACGGCTCGGGTGCCGCTGACGCCGGCCTTGTCGATCTTGGTCACACCCTGGGTGATCTTGCTGGATTCCTTGCGGACCGTGCTGTAGGCGACCTTCTGCTTCTTGGTCACCCGCTTCACGTCGACGCGGGTGTAGCTGAACTTCGCGCCGTCCACCAGGGCTGCGGTCTTGGCGATGCTGACCTTGTCGTCGCTGTCGACGGCGATCTTGGCCTCCGACAGTGCCTCGGCGACGGTCTGCGCGGTGGTGGTGAGGGAGCGCTTCTTGCCGGCGACCTTGATCACGATCTTCTTCTCGGTCGCGATGTCCAGGTCGAGGCCCTCGCGGCCGATGCTGGAGCTGCGGCTGGTGGACAGCTCGGCGCCCGCCGTGTCGATGCCGAGGGCGGTCACGGCCTGGTCGACCGTGGTTGCGGTCGTCCAGATGGTCTGCGGCTTTCCGTCGACGTTGAAGGTCACCTCACGGCCGAACCTGACCGCGATCCGCGACCCGTCGTCGATCTTGGCGGTCAGGCCGGGGGCGACGACGTCGTGGTCGCTGACCTCGATGCCCTTGCTCTCCAGCAGGTCGCCGACCGTGCCGGCCGCGGTGCGTACCTCGCTGGCCTGGCCGTCGACGGACAGCGTCACGGCCTTGCTCAGGGTGGCATAGCCGAAGGTGCCGCCGGCGAGGGCGAGCGCCGTGGCTCCGGCGACGACAACGGGAATGATCTTGCGCAACAGGTCTCCCAAGGTGGTCCAGTCGGTGAAACTGGACTATCTGGATGGCAGGGCAGACCGCAGCGTCAGGCCCCGTAGTGTCACGAAATCATAACGGTCGGCCCGACACGCGCCAAAACGATGGACCGGCTACCAGCGGCCGTGATGGAGCAATTGGCCGGCGGGACGACGGGTCCGACGGGTGGGCGAACCACTCGGACGCTCGGTCGGCGCCGGGTAACCGAGGCTGATCACGCCGACGCTGAGCTGGTCGTCCGGCACCCCGAAAACCGCCCGTACGCCGCCTATTCGAGCGGTGGGCACGCCGAAGAAGCAGGCCCCCAGGTCCTGGTCCACGGCGCTCAGCAGGGCGGCCATGCTGGCCATCCCGGCGTCGACGTACCAGTACGGGGCCGGCCAGTGAGCAAGATCACGATCGGTCCAGCCCTTGTCCGGCTCGGAATAGCGATCCAGATAGGCCTCCTGGCTGGTCCAGACGAGGATCAGCAGGGGCGCTGCCCGCATCCCGCGCAGCCAACCGGATTCCCGGTTCGCCGTCGCCGCCCAGTACGCCGCGCGGTCCTCGGGCGCGGACAGCACCAGGAACGAGGTGCCCTGGGTGAATCCGGCCGAGGGTGCGCGTACGGCCGCGGCCAGCACGGCGTCGACCGCCGCGTCGGGCACCGGTCGGGTCGGGTCGTACGCCCGGATCATCCGGCGACGGCGCAGCACAGCGTCGAACTCCATCACCAGCCCCCGCCGAACGCGGCCTCGGCATTGTCGTTCAGGGCGTGGCAGACGAGGTCGAGGTCGAGGCCGAGCACGTCGGCCATGAAGCGGGCGGTGTGCGGGATCAGGTAGGAGGCGTTGGGCCGCCCGCGGAGCGGCATCGGGGTCAGATAGGGCGCATCGGTCTCGACCAGGATCCGGTCGAGCGGAGTCACGCCGAGGGCCTGCCGGAGTTGGTCGTTGGCCTTGAAGGTGATGGTTCCGGCGAACGACAGGTGGGCGCCACGACTCAGGCACTCCTTGGCGAACGCGGCGTCGCCGGAGAAGCAGTGCATCACGATGCGATCCGGGAGTCCTTCGGCGTCGAGCACGTCGAGCACCTCGGCGTGGGCATCCCGGTCGTGGATGACCAGCGTCTTGTCGTAGGTCTTGGCGAAGGCGATGTGGGCGGCGAACGCCTCCTTCTGCACGCCGCGGCCGTGGGCGTCGGTCGTCCGGAAGTAGTCCAGGCCGCGTCTCCCCCACGGCCCGGACGCGCGGATGCTGCGCCAGCGCCTCGATCACCTCGAGCCCGTCGACGAGATCCGCACCCATCCGGGCCGCGTCGTTGGGATGGATGGCGACCCCGGCGACCACACTCGGCCAGCGCTCGGCCGCCTCGACGGCCCAGCGCGAGTCGTCCGGGTCGCAGCCGATCTGCACGATCCGGGTGACCCCGACCTCGGCGGCTCTGGCGATCGCCTCGGCCGGGTCGAGCCCCGACATCCGCATCGTGGAGTCCAGATGGCAGTGCGAATCGACCACCGGTGACGGCAACGGCTCAGGCGCTTCGGGCAACTCCACGGGCTCATTCTCGCCTGACCGGTCAGCGGAGGGTGGCCTCGTAGAGCAGGTTCTTGGCGATGCCGTACGCGGCCGCCACCTGGGCGACGGCCGGCTTGCGTTTCATGCCGCCCGCGGTGAGGGCCCGCACCTCTTCGACCGCGGTGTCGAGATCGACCGTCCGCGGCGGGGCACCGGCCACCACCAGGGTCACCTCGCCCCGCACCTCGCCGGTCGCCCACGCCGCCAACTCGGCCAGCGGCCCGCGACGGATCTCCTCGTAGGTCTTGGTGAGTTCCCGGCAGGCCGCCGCCCGCCGATCCGGCCCGAAGGCCTCGGCCATCGCCGCCAAGGCCTCCGCCGTGCGATGCGGTGCCTCGAAGAACACCATGGTGCGTGGCTCGTCGACCAGTTCGTCGAGCCGCCGGGACCGCTCACCGGCCTTTCGCGGCAGGAAGCCCTCGAAGCAGAAGCGGTCCACGGCCAGACCGGAGACGGCCAGCGCGGTCAGCACCGCCGAAGGGCCGGGCACCGCCGTGACCCGGATGCCCGCGTCGGCCGCGGCGATCACCAGTCGATATCCGGGGTCGGAGACCGACGGCATTCCGGCGTCGGTGACCTGAACCACCCGGGCGCCTCCGAGCAGCGCGCTCACCAGTTCCGGGGTGCGCGCCGCCTCGTTGCCCTCGAAGTACGAGACGATCCGAGCCGTGGTGGAGATGCCGAGCCGTTCCAGCAGCCGGCGCAGCCGCCGGGTGTCCTCGGCCGCGATCAGATCGGCACCGGTGAGCTCCGCGACGAGCCTCGGCGAGGCGTCGGCGACGTCGCCGATGGGCGTCGCCGCCACCACCAGGACGCCCGCTCGGTCGGCTTCGCTCACCGGCTCAGCCTCCCAGACCGCCCGGACCGAACCTCGCCGGATCCTCAGCTGCACCGCTACTGCCACCTACTATGGCCCGGTGACGCGCCAGGTCCTCGAGGTCGAGCCCGGACCCGCGGACCCGGCCCAGCCGTCGCTCCCGCCCCACCTGACCCCGCCCCGGCCGCCGTCCCCCCGAGCGAGACCACCGTTCAGCGGCTGCGGGTGCAATTGCCGACCGACCGGATCAACGGCTGGGTGGTCACGCTGGTGATCACCGGCATCGCCTTCGCGATGCGCGTGGTCAATCTCGGCTATCCCAACAAGCTGGTCTTCGACGAGACCTACTACGCCAAGGACGCCTACTCGCTGCTGAAGTTCGGCTACGAGCGGAACTGGCCGAGCAAGGCCAACGCGCAGATCACCTCCGGCAACGTGGACGTGATGGAGAAGACGGCCTCGTTCATCGTCCATCCGCCGGTGGGAAAGTGGCTGATCGCCGCCGGCGAGCACTTCTTCGGGATGAACTCCTTCGGCTGGCGGGTGGCGCCGCTGGTCTTCGGCACGCTGTTGATCCTCGTCACCATCCGGCTGGTGCGGCGGGTCTCGGGGTCGACGCTGATCGGCGGTCTCGCCGGGCTGCTGCTGACCCTCGACGGACTCGAGTTCGTGATGTCTCGCACCGCGCTGCTCGACATCTTCCTCGCGTTCTTCGTGGTCGCCGGAGTCGCCTGCCTGGCCGCCGACCGGGACTGGTTCCGCAATCGGCTCGCCGACCATCTGGAGCGACACGAGTTGGCCGATCTCGGTGGTCGCTTCGGACCGGCGCTCTGGCTGCGCCCCTGGCGAATCGCGGCCGGGATCAGTTTCGGGCTCGCGCTCGGCACCAAGTGGAACGCGCTCTACCTGCTGGCCGCCTTCGCCCTGCTCTCCCTGGCCTGGGACGTCGGCGCCCGCCGGCTGGCCGGCGCCGGCGTCAGCGCCAACCTCGCGGTGCTCCGGGACGGGGTGCCCGCCTTCGTGTCGCTGGTCGTGCTCAGCGGGATCGTGTACGTGCTGAGCTGGTCGGGCTGGCTGATGACCAGCGGCGGCTACGCCCGCGACTGGGGAGCCAAGCACCCGGACGCGCTCAGCGTCAAGCTGTTCGGGCAGCCCCTCGCGTCGCTGCTGCACTATCAGAAGGACATCTGGAACTTCCACACCGGCAGCTTCATCAACCACGCCGAGCACTCGTACCGGGCCAACCCGGCCGGCTGGCCCCTGGTCGCGCGGCCGATCGGCATCGACGCGGTGAATGCCATCAAGCCGGGCACCGACGGCTGCGTCGGGCCGGACAACTGCATCCGGGTGATCAGTGGCGTCGGCACGCCGGCCCTGTGGTGGATGGCGATCGTTGCCCTGATCGCCGCGGCGATCTTGTGGGTGGGTGGCCGGGACTGGCGGTTCGGCATCCCGGTGGTGGGCGTGCTGGCCGCCTGGCTGCCGTGGTTCCAGTACGCGGACCGCCCGCTGTTCTTCTTCTACGCGATCGCGATGATCCCGTTCTCGGTGATGGCGGTCGCGCTGTGCATCGGCCGATTGCTGGGTGACGCCCGTGACGGTGACCGGCGGATGATCGGCGCCATCGTCGCCGGGGCCTTCGTGGCGCTGGTCGCGGCGAACTTCGCGTACCTGTATCCGATCCTCACCGACCAACTGCTGCCCTACCCGGCCTGGCTGTCCCGGATGTGGTTCCGGAGCTGGATCTAGCGATGCTTCCAGGCGTGAGCACCCGGTCCGGCTCAGAGCTTGCGGCCGAGCACCTGGGAGACGTACCAATAGCCGTCCGCAGTCCTGATAGGCGCCCAGCCCGATCACTCGATGCCGGGAGTTGAGCAGATTCTTCTTGTGGCCCGGTGAGTGCATCCAGGCATTTACCACGGTCTTGCCGCTTGGGGTAACCGAATGCCACATTCTCACCGACCTGACGGAGGTGGCATTTGTCCAGAATCGGTTTCATCGATTGGTGATAAATGGTGCGACTGGCGGCCATCGCGCGAGCCTGCCGCTCAGCGAATCGATCGAGGCATTTCGACTTCTTCAGCTTCACTCGATCGCGCTGCGCGCGTTCGGAGTTCGTGTGCGCGATGGCGCTGTTCTCATATTTTGCACTGACCGAAGCCGAGGCCGGCTGGACGAGCGGACCGACCAGCAGGGCGAGGCTGGTGGCGGCCAGCAGCGCAAACGAGCGCGCGCGACGGGGGGCGAGCACCGAAACTCCTGGAGTTGTTGGACGCGAAGTCCCCCGAGCGCCGAATGAGGTGTGACCCTGGTGCGCACCGATCGAGATCCCCGCATTCATCCACTGCGAGGTAGGCTCATGGCGTACCGTCCGGCGTGTCTAGATGGTAGCCGAATCGCCGACGATCGCGAACACTTCGGTGCCAGATCTGGACGTCCTCACCGCTTCAGTCCGCCTCCCCTCATCGTTGCTGACGGCAATTCACGGCCCGTGTCAGCAGTTCGGTTGGACAGCGGGACGGCTTCGTCGCTTAGGGTTGGCACAGTTCGTCGGCGCGGTGATCGCATCGAGGCGTTGCCCGCCGGACGGGCAGGCACGACGTGTCGGCGAAGGAGTGGGATGCACCAGCACGATCGGATACGGTTCTCGATCGTCGTCCCGGCGTACAACGAGGCCGGCTATCTGGGCTGCTCGTTGACCTCGCTGCAGCAGCAGGACTTCGCCGGTCCGTACGAGATCATCGTGGTCGACAACAACAGCACCGACGACACGGCCGCGGTCGCGGCGAGCTACGGCGTCCGGGTCGTCCACGAACCGGAGCAGGGGGTCTGCTCGGCACGGCAGCGCGGCGCCGACGTCTCGAACGGAGAGATCATCGTCTCCGTCGACGCCGACACCGTCTACCCGCCGGACTGGTTGAGCACCATCGATGCGCGATTCACCGGTTCCGAGGAGATCGTGGCCGTCGCCGGCCCATGCCGTTTCGGGAATCCGTCGTGGTGGTCGAAGAGCTTCCCCACCCTGATGTTCGGGATCGTGGCGGGCCTGTTCGCGCTGACCGGGTTCGTCGCCTATGTGAGCGCGACGAACATCGCGATGCGCCGGTCGGCGTTCCCCGGCTATGACCTGCGACTGACCCAGGGCGGCGATGAATTCGATCTGCTGAGACGGCTCCGTCGGCGCGGGAAGGTGGTCTGGGACCGGCGCAATGTCGTGGTCACCTCGGCCCGCCGGATGCAGCGCGGGCTGATCTACAACCTGTTCGTGTCCCTCTTCGTCTACTACTTCCTCGGCTACCTGTTGAACCGGATCTCGGCCCGGCGGACCATCGGCATGGCTCCGGCCTTCCGGCAGGACGCGAGAACTCGGCCGACTCGGGTGACTCAGGTGACGGCGCTGCGTTCCCGCGTCCTCGACGACGCGTCCTCTTCGGCATCGGCGTCGTGGTGGCGTTGACCTCGCTGGGGCTCGCCCAGTTCGTCGGTCCGGCGGCAGCCAGCCTGAGCGAGTTCTGGAACGGTCCGTGACGGCTGCGGCGCGAGCCCGTACGGTGGCCCTCGGCCTGTCCGCGGCGGGCACCGTCGCGTACTGGACCGGATTCCGCCCCCGCTCGCAGGTGTTCGGCTCCTTTCCCTTCCGTGGCCCGACGGCCGACAAACTCGTCGCGCTCAGCTTCGACGACGGGCCCAACGAGCCGTACACGTCCCGGCTGCTCGACACCCTGGACGATCGCGGAGTCAAGGCGACGTTCTTCCAGGTCGGCCGCTGCGCCCAACGCTTCCCGTCGACGACCCGGCGGATCGTCCAGACCGGGCACGTGCTGGGCAACCACAGCTACAGCCACTCGTTCCGCCGGTATCTCAGCCAGCCGCGTCAGCAGCGCGAGATCAGCCGATCGCAGGACGTCCTGCACTCGATCACCGGTCTGACGCCGGCGCTCTACCGTCCGCCGTGGCTCTGCCACTGGCCCTGGGTGTTGCGCAGCGTGCAGGATCACCACCTCCAGGTCGTGTCGGGCACCTTCGCCCACCCGTTGGAAGTGTTCCAACCGCCCGCGAAAATGATGACGGCCGCCGCCGCCCGGATCACCCGGCCGGGCACGATCTTGATCTTCCACGACGGCCGGGAAGCCCGCGGCGGTCCGCGCGACCAGAGCGTGGCCGCGATCGGTCCGCTGATCGACCGGCTCAGCGATCAGGGATACATCTTCACGACCGTCGACCGGCTGCTCGGCGTGCCGGCCTACGCCGTCTGACCATCAGGAGTCGAGCGGCAACCGACCGCTGATCAACGTGACCCGCACCGCTGCTGCCGTCACCCCCCACATGTCCGGTGATCCCCCAGCTATAGGTGGGGGACGACCGGACAAGTGGGGGATGACGGCCTCTGCGTCAGTCGAGGCAGGTCACCGGCACGAGTTGCGCGCCGTTGTTGCCGAAGCCGCCACGATTCCAGGAGCCGTCCATCGGTTGTCGATCACCGGAGGCAGTCGCGGCTCGGGCGGTCAGCAGGTAGTCGCCGGGCTCGCGTCCCAGGCGAACTCCCAGCGACGCCAGGCCCATTCATGATCATCGTCCGCGGTCAGGGTGGCGGCGGACCAGTTCTGACCGCCGTCGACGCTGACCTGGACCTCGCTGACCCGGTCGTAGCCGCACCAGGCTCGGCCTTCGATGATCATCGGCCCGCGGTGCACGACGCGAGCCCGGGACATGAAGTCGGGGCTGCCCGGCGGGATCGAGCAGGGCCCGCGGCCGGATCCGGGTGACCGGGGTGCCGGGTTCGCCCGGCTGCTCGCGGAACGCGTAGGCGAGCTGCTGGAAGCCCTCGAACGGCTGATCACCAGCTCGATTCCGGTCAGCCACTTCACCTGCGCCATGCCGTACCAGCCCGGCACGATCAGCCGGGCCGGGAAGCCGTGCTGCGGCGGCAACGGCTGGCCGTTCATCGCGTACGCGACCAGCACCTCGGGATGACGGGCGTCGGCCAGGGTCAGGCTGCGCTGGTAGTCCTGCTCGACCCCGCGCTCGAATCCATGATCAGCAGCGGTGAAGACGGCCTCGAGCGCTGCGTGGTCGACGCCGGCCTGGTCGAGCAGGTCCGCCAGGGGCACGCCGGTCCAGTCGGCGGTGCCGACCGCCTCGACCAGCCACGGCTGGCTGATCGGCCGGGGCTCGAGTCGGGCCCGGCCGTTGCCGGCGCACTCCATGGTCACCCGCACCGTCCGCGACGGCATCGAAGCAAGATCATCCAGGCTCAGCTCGAGGCCGCGCTCGACCAGACCGCCGATCCGCAGCCGCCAGAGCGCCGGATCCATCGCCGGAATGTCGTAGTGGATCAGCAGGTAGTGCAGTCCCGGCGGTGTCAGGTCGTAGCGAAGCGACTCCAGCGGCATCCCGTGATTACGCGCCGCCAGCCCCAGTTCCTCGGCCGATATGGCCTCCCCCGCCTCGGCCAGCCGCGCCGGCCGGCTGATCTCCTCGGTTCTCATCTGACCTCCTTGAGCCCGTGATCTTCAGTATCGCCCGGATGACCCGCCGACAGGACGAGGAGAAGGATGATCAACATCAACTGGACCCCGAACCCCACCATCTGCGCCACCGCGTCGGCCGAGCTGAAGCCCTCGAGATGCAGCGCGTGGAAGAGGGTGTGCGGCACCGCGTACGCCGCGAAGGCCAGGATCGCCAGCCGGACCAGCAGCCGCTGCGGCCAGATCGCCGCGCCGACCAAGATCACCGCACAGGCGAGGCTCAGCGCACCGACGTCGCGGACCAGATGCTCGTTGTACGGCGGCAGCAACGCGACCCAGGCGTGACCGGCTGACGGAAACCCGCTGTAGAAGCCGGCTGGTGCGAACAGCGCCCAGCCACCGATGATCAGCTGCGTGGCGGCCAGCACGGCCAGGCCGACCCGCACCGCGAGCCGGCGCCCGGGTGGGATCTGCGGACTCATTTCCAGCTCTCCTTCGCTTCCCGGCACCGGGCACTGCGGGTCAGGCTAAGGTCAGGCCGGAGGGGGTCGATCATGGACGTGCAGGACCTGGTGCGGGAACACTACGGCGACGGCGATCTGGGTGATCGCATCCTCGACGGGCTGCGCGACGCGGGCGTCGACACCGATCAGCTGACCATCGAGGACCTGGCCGCACTGGACCAGTTGCACGCCGGATTCCTGCCGGCGACCCGCTACCTGCTCGAACAACTCGAACTCGACGATCAGACCCGGCTGCTCGATGTCGGATGTGGCATCGGCGGACCTTCTCGGGTGGCCGCCGCAACCTACCGCTGCCCGGTCGTCGGGATCGACCTGTCACCGGACTTCATCCGGGTCGGCCAGCAGCTGACCGAGCGGGTCGGGCTGGCGGACCTGGTTGATCTTCGAGTCGCCTCCGGTGATCGGGTCGAACTCGCCGACGCGTCCTTCGACCGCGCCATGATCATCCACGTCGGAATGAACATCCCGGACAAGGCGGCGGTGTTCGCCGAGGTCCGACGGGTGCTCAAGCCGGGCGGCACCTTCGGCGTGTACGAGCAGATGCAGGTCGGAGCGGGCGCACCGACCTATCCGCTGCCGTGGGCCGAGGACGAGCGGTCATCGTTCGTGGAGCACCCCGGAGGCGTACGCCACGGCTCTGGAGTCGACCGGCTTCGTCGTGGAGCGCACCGAGGACCGAAGGAGGGCGACGGCCGGGCCCCCTGGGCCGGAGCCGCGGTTGAGCCCGGCCGCGGTCTTCGGGCCGAGCTTCAGCGAGCGGATCGCCAACAACATCAGCGCCACCCGAGCCGGAATCCTGGCCCCGATGGTCATGATCGCCCGGGCGATCTGAGCCGTCTGTTCGCCACGACGGGCGCCCGTTTACGCTGTATCCCGCTCGTCCGTTCCGACCACCCCGCACTGGAGGTGCCGAAGGAGCCAAACGATGGCCGTCTCTGAGCTGGTGCTGGTTCGACACGGCGAAAGCATGGGAAACGCGGCTGCGGCGGCGGCCCATGCGGCGGCTGCGGATGTCATCGAAGTCGGGCAGCGCGATGCCGATGTGCCGTTGTCGCCGGTGGGGGTCGAGCAGGCGCAGGCGCTCGGGCTGGGGTTCAAGATGTTGTTCGCGGATCAGCGGCCGACGGTCGTCTGGTCGTCGCCCTACGTCCGCGCCCAGCAGACCGCGCAGCTCGCCCTCGAGGCGGCCGGCCAGCCGCTGCCGATCGCCATCGACGAGCGACTCCGGGACCGCGAGCTGGGCATCCTGGATCTGCTCACCACCCAAGGCGTCGCGAACCGTTATCCGATCGAGGCCGAGCGCCGCCGATGGCTCGGCAAGTTCTACCACCGGCCGCCGGGCGGCGAGTCCTGGGCCGATGTCGCGCTGCGGATCCGGTCATTCCTGCACGAACTGGAGACGTTGCCGGACCAGAGTCGGGCGGTGCTCGTCTGTCACGACGCGCTGGTGTTGATCATCCGCTACGTCTGCGAGCACCTGACCGAAGCCGACCTGCTGGCCATCGGCTCCGCCACGCCGGTGCTGAACGTCTCGCTCACCCAACTCGTGCGCGACCCGGCCACCAACGGATGGCTGCTGCAGCGCTTCAACGACGTGTCCCATCTCGAGGCGGCCAACGCTCCCGTGACCCGGCACGGCGGTGATCCCCATGTCCACCCCGATCGTTGACGTCACCCCGGCCACGCTCCGCGACTGGCCGCTCCCGGATGTGGGCCACTCGAAGTACGGGCGCGGTCAGGTGCTCGTCGTCGGCGGAGCGGCCCGCACGCCGGGTGCCGCTGCGCTCTCCGGACTCGCCGCCCTGCGGGTCGGGGCCGGCCACCTCACCTTGGCCGTCGCCGAATCCGTGGCCGTGGCCCTCGCCGTCGCGACGCCCGAGGCCGGGGTCGATCGGCCTGGCCCAGACCGCCGAGGGATCGGTACGCGGGGCCGACCTGAGCGCCATCGCCGAGCCGCTCGCGGAGTCCGACGTGGTGGTGATCGGGCCTGGCCTCGACGACCCGGACCACACCGAAGAGCTGCTGCGCCAGGCCGTCCCGGCCCTCGGTGGGGAGACCTGGCTGATCCTGGACGCGTACGCGCTGGGGGTGCTGCCGAAACTCTCCGATGTCGCCGGTGCGGTGGGCGGCCGGCTGATCCTGACGCCGAACTCCGAAGAGGCATCGCGGTTGCTGGGTCGCGATCTTGACCGGACGGAGACCGACATGCCCGAGATCGCCGAGCGCTATCAGGCGGTGGTGACCGGCAAGGGCATCATCGCCGACCCCGGCGGCGGCGTCTGGCGGATCGGTTCGGGACACGGCGGGCTGGCCACCTCGGGCAGCGGCGACGTGCTCGCCGGAGCCGTGGCCGGATTGCTGGCTCGGGGGGCCGAGCCCGGCCCAGGCCGCGTGCTGGGCCAGCCATGTGCACGCGGCCGCCGGAGACCGGTTGGCCGTATCGGTCGGCGCCATGGGTTTCCTGGCCCGGGAACTGCTCGACGAACTTCCGCGGGTCCTGGTCGAACTGGGCGCCTAGCGCGGCGCTAGCCGACTTAGGGCTTGAGCACGACCTTGACGCGCCGTCCTCCTTCTTCTGGAAGATCTCGTACGCGTGCGGCGCCTCGTCGAGCGGCAACCGGTGGGTGGCGAAATCGTCCACGCCGAGCGGGTCGTCGTCGATGAGCAGCGGCATGATGTCGTCCACCCACTTCTTGACGTTGGCCTGGCCCATCCGGAGCTGGATCTGCTTGTCGAACAGGGTCATCATCGGCATCGGGTCGGCCATCCCGCCGTACACGCCGATCAACGAGATCGTGCCGCCGCGGCGGACGATGTCGATCGCGGAGTACACCGCGGCGAGCCGGTCGACGCCGGCCTTCTTCATCATCGGCTCGGCCACGAAATCCGGCAGGTGGGCGGCGAACCGCTGCACCATCGAGGCACCCGGCGACCCGTGCGCCTCCATGCCGACGGCGTCGATCACCGCGTCGGACCCGCGCCCGCCGGTCAGCTCGCGGATCACATCCCCGAGATCGTCGTCATGATCATTGAGATCGATCACCTCCGCGCCGCGATCGGTCGCCCGCTGCAGCCGCTCCGGGACAAGATCAACGGCGATCACCCGCTCGATCGATCCCCGGTGCCGGGCGATCCGCACGGCCATGTCGCCGATCGGTCCGAGGCCGAGCACGACCAGGGTGCCGCCCTCGGGCACGGCCGCGTACTCGACGGACTGCCAGGCCGTCGGCAACACGTCGGAGAGGTAGACGAACCGCTCGTCCGGGGGTCCGTCGGGGACGGCGATGTGGGTGAACTGCGCCTGCGGGACGCGCAGATACTCGGCCTGCCCACCGGGGACCGATCCGTAGAGCTTGGAGTATCCGAAGATCGCCGCGCCGCTGCCCTGATCACGGACCTGAGTCGTCTCGCACTGGGTATAGAGGGTCTGGTCGCACATCCAGCAGTGGCCGCAGGAGATCTGGAACGGGATGACCACCCGGTCGCCGGCCTTGAGGTTGACGACGTCACTGCCGACCTCCTCGACGATGCCCATCGGCTCGTGACCGAGGATGTCCCCGGGGGTCATGAAGGCGCCCAGCGTCTCGTACAGGTGGAGATCGGACCCGCAGATGTTGGTGCTGGTGACCTTGATGATCGCATCGGTGGGCTGCTCGATGGTCGGGTCGGGTACGGTCTCGACGCTGACCTTGCGCCGGTCCTGCCAGGTGACTGCTCGCATTTCGTTGCTCCTTTTCCGTGATAGTGCTGGTGATCAAGCAATGACTACGGGCGCCGGAGGGCTCAATTGGCGATCCGTTCACGAAGCGGCGGCTGGTCGACCGGCGGGTGAAGCTCAACCAGCGTCCTGCGGGAGTCGGCCAACTCGAACAGCACAGTTTCGTACCGGTCGAGCATGATCGACTTGTCGAACCGCTGGGCACTGAGCCGTACGCCGCGGCGGTCCAGCCGGGCGGCGCGCCTGATGGCCGAGGCCAGGCCCTCGACCGTGTTGACGCGAGCCAGGACCCCTCCGCCGGAGCTGACGACCTCGGCCGCCGCACCCCGAGCCAGCGCGGCAACGGGGGTTCCGCACGCCATCGCTTCCACCATGGCGAGCCCGAACGGCTCGGCCCAGGTCGGCGAGGAGATGAAGACCGATCCGCCGGCGAAGAAATCCGGTAGTTCCGCGTGGGTCAGGTGTCCGACGTATCTGACGTCAGCACCGAGCAGCGGCTCGACCTCGGCGCTGAAGTGCCGCTGGTCGGCGATCGGTCCGCTGAACTCCAGGGCGCATGCCGGCCGCGCGGGCAGCGGCGATGGCCACGGGAAGGCCCTTTTCCGGGGTGATCCGGGCTGCCCAGACGGCCAGGTCGGAGACGGGAGAATAGGGCTGTTCGGGGGTCCAGGCAGCGAGTTCGATGCCGTTGGGGATGCAGTGCACCTCGGGCAGGAACCGGCGCCAGTCCCGAGCCGGTGAACTCCGATACGGCCGCGTACAGGTGCCGGGCGCCGGGGCGCCAACCGGGCGCGCCCACGACTTCGAGGGTCCGATCCAGGGTGGCCGGTGTGTGCAACAGGGTGAGCATCGGATGATCGGCGAGGGCCACGTAGGGAATCGGGTTGAGCGAGTTGTTGAGCACGACATCGAAATCGCCGGCCTTGATCGCCCGCACCGCCCGCCTCATCCCTTGATCGACGATGGCTTGCGACTGGTCGACGCCATGCTCGTCCGGTGCGGATCCATGGGTGAACTGGCCGTCGACCACCGGATGCACGTCAGCCGAGCTGCGACTCCCGGCTTTGGCGAAGAGCGTGACCCGATGACCGCGCCGGACAAATTCGTCGGCGACCAGCGAGGTGTGCGCCTCGAGGCCACCCGGGAACGGCTGCTTGATGGGATGGTGGCAGTGGGCCAGCATGGCGATCTTCATGCGGATTTCTTCTCCCGACTCGACGCTCCGGATGCGGCCGGGCTGTACTCACCGTCGACGCGAACCCAGCCCCCGTCGCCATCGGACCGGATGAGATCCAGGGCTTCGAACTGCTCGAGCCAGCCCTCCATCGGCCACCAGCCCCATCGGCTGGCGAAGAGGGCGCCGTTGCGCAGGATGTCGTCGAGATGATGACCGGGGGCGAGGAGGTCGGGTGCCATTGGTGGAAGGCGGCCGCTCCGCCGACCCAGGTGAGTTCGACCCCGGCTTGCCGCGCCAGCATGGCGAAATCGGTGTCCTCGGCGCCGTAGCCCTGGTACTGCTCGCAGAATCCGCCGATCCTCGACCACACCGCCGCCGTCGTGGCGAAGGACAACGACCAGAAGAGTCGGTGATCACCGCCCCGATGCCGCTGCCCGGGAGCCGGGGCGGGCCGAGCGTGGTGAAAGTCGTGATCGTCGAGCCGGGCGAGGTCGTAGCCCTCAGGCGGCGGCGGGGGTAGATAGGCCACGGGACCGGCGTAGAGCGCATCGACGTCCGGGTCGATGGCCGCCGCGCGCTCGTAGAAGTGGACCAGTTGATCACCCGGCAGGCAGTCCACGTCCAGGAAGATCAACAATTCGGCGCCGGCGTCGATCGCTGCGGCGGCACCGGTGTTCCGGGCGGCGGCGAGCGGTAGGCCTCGCCGGAACGGCGCCGGTTGAGCTCGACCACCACCGTCTCCGGGCGGACGATCCGGGCGAGCTCCGGGTCGTTCATGGCCACGACGATTCGCTGGTCGGGCCGCCGGCTCATCGCGTACAGCAATTGTTCCTGTCGCCGAAGGTGATCGTGGCGACCGTGCGAGACGGTGACGACTGCGGTCCTCATGCCGGGATCTTGAAGTCGGCGAATGCCGTCCGGCCGTGTCCGTCGACGTCGTGCAGATAACCGGCCGCTCGGGCGGCGCCCTCGCCGTCGTTCCAGATCGACCACTGGGCGCCATCCAGGCCGCGGCCTGAGACAGCAGTCCCGACCACGGTCCGCGCCGGCCAGGAGTCGAGCACGGTCGCCGGGACACCGCCGGGCATGACCGGCAACGCGGCGCCCAGCGCCCGCTGCTCGCCGAACGGCCGGTCCTGGGGGATGAGGATGGCGGGCCGGCGGGCGGCAGAGATCTCGGCGACGGCGTTCTGGCCGCAATGGCTGACGATCACCTCGGCCGAACAGAACAGCGGCCAGGGTCTTCGACCCAGGTGC
>CAVXYL010000006.1:0-45553 GCA_963765975.1 uncultured Actinomycetota bacterium
GTCTCCTCGTCGATCGCGGCGGCGAACTGCGAGTTGTAGAGCTCGAAGTAGTGACCGCGGGCCTCGAGCAGCGTCTTGTGGTTGCCCTGTTCCACGATCTGGCCGTCCTCCATCACCAAGATCACGTCGGCGTCCCGGATGGTCGAGAGCCGGTGGGCGATCACAAAGCTCGTGCGGTCCGAGCGCAGCGCGGCCATCGCCCGTTGCACCAGCACCTCGGTGCGGGTGTCGACCGAACTGGTCGCCTCGTCCAGGATCAGCAGCGCCGGGTCGGCCAGGAAGGCGCGGGCGATGGTGATCAACTGCTTCTCACCCGCGCTGACATTGCTGCCCTCCTCGTCGATCACGGTGTCGTAGCCGTCGGGCAGCGCGTGCACGAACCGGTCGACATAGGTCGCCTCCGCCGCGGCAAGGATCTCGTCCTCGCTCGCATCCGGCCGGCCGTAGGCGATGTTGTCCCGGATCGTGCCGTGGAAGAGCCAGGTGTCCTGCAGCACCATGCCGATGTTGGACCGCAGAGCCGCCCGTGGCACGGTCGCGATGTCCACCCCGTCGAGCGTGATCCGACCGGCGTCGAGCTCGTAGAACCGCATGATCAGGTTCACCAGCGTGGTCTTGCCGGCCCCCGTCGGTCCGACGATGGCCACGGTGCTGCCCGGGCTCGGCGACCAGGGACAGGTCGGTGATCAGAGGTTGCTTCGGGTCATAGGAGAACGAGATGTGCTCGAACTCGACCCGGCCGCAGGTCGGGTTCAGCCCGCCCGCCTCCTCACGCGTCTGCTCCTCGGCGTCCAGCACCTCGAAGACCCGCTCGGCGGAGGCGACACCGGACTGCAGCAGATTGGCCATCGATGCGAGCTGGGTGAGCGGCTGGGTGAACATCCGGGTGTACTGGATGAAGGCCTGCACGTCGCCGAGATTCATGGTGCCGCTGGCGACTCTCAGACCGCCGATCACCGCGATGGCCACGTAGTTGAGATTCCCGATGAAGAACATCGTCGGCATGATCATGCCGGAGACGAACTGGGCGCCGAAGCTGGATCCGAACAGGAGCTCGTTGCGCTCGGCGAAGACCGCCTGTACCTCGCGCTGCCGACCGAACACCTTGACCAGCGAGTGGCCGGTGAACGCCTCCTCGATGTGACCGTTGAGCTCACCGGTGGCCTTCCACTGCTGCATGAACAGCTTCTGGGACCGCTTGCCGATCACTCCGGTCACCAGCACCGAGACCGGGATCGTGACCAGCGCGATGATGGCCAGCACCGGTGAGATCACGAACATCATCACGGTCACACCGATCACCGTGAGCAGCGAGGTCAGCAACTGGCTCAAGGTCTGCTGCAGGGCCTGGGCGATGTTGTCGATGTCATTGGTCACCCGGCTCAGCAGCTCGCCGCGGGTCTGCCGGTCGAAGTAGCTCAACGGCAGCCGGTTGATCTTGGCCTCGACCTGGTTGCGCAGCGTGTAGATCGACCGCTGCACCGCACCGTTCAGCAGGTATCCCTGCAGCCACAAGAACAGCGACGACACGAGGTAGAGCCCGAGCGCCAGCAGCAGCAGGTCGACCCAGCAGGGTGAAATCGATGCCTTGGCCAGGGATCACGTCCAGCCGCTGCACCAGATCGGCGAACGTGTCGTCGCCCGCCGCGCGCAGGTTCGCGACGACCTGCTCCTTCGTCGCACCGGCCGGCAGGTCCTTGCCGATGATGCCGGTGAAGATCACGTCGGTGGCCATGCCGAGGATCTTCGGGCCGATCACGTTCATCACGATGCCGATCACCGCCAGGGCGACGACGGCGATCAAGATCATCCGCTCGGGAGCCAGGTGCCCGAGCAGTCTCTTCATCGAGGGCAGGAAGTTGAGTGACTTCTCCGCCACGCCCTGCTGCCCGAACATCCGGCCACCACCGCCGGTCGGGCCGTACTTCGGGCGCTCGGGGGCCTTGCGGACCTCAGGACGCGTCTCCTCGTCGGTCTCGCTCATGCTGCGGTCTCCTCGGCGCTCAGCTGGGAATCGACGATCTCCAGATACGTCGGGCACTCCCGGAGCAGTTCGTCATGGGTTCCGCTGCCGACGATCTCACCGTGCTCCAGCACGATGATCTTGTCGGCGTCGGCGATGGTGGCCACCCGCTGGCCGACGATGATCACCGCCGCGCCTCGGGTCTCCCGTTTCAGCGCCGCTCTCAGCCGGGCGTCGGTCGCCACATCGAGGGCGGAGAAGGAGTCGTCGAAGACGTAGATCTCGGGCTTCTTGATCAGGGCGCGGGCGATCGACAGTCGCTGCCGCTGGCCGCCCGAGACGTTGGTGCCGCCCTGGGAGATCGCCGCGTCGAGCTGGTCGGGCATCTCGCGTACGAAGTCTTCGGCCTGGGCGATGCGGAGCGCCTCCCACAGCTCGTCGTCGGTCGCATCGGGGCGGCCGTAGCGCAGATTGCTGGCCACGGTGCCCGAGAACAGGAACGGTTTCTGCGGGACGAGACCGATCCGGCTCCAGAGCAGGTCCGGATCGCAGTCGCGGACCTCGACCCCGTCGACCTGAACCGAGCCGTCCGTCGCGTCGAAGAGCCGCGGGATCAACGAGATCAGGGTCGACTTGCCGGCACCGGTGGAACCGATGATGGCCGTCGTCTCGCCCGGCGCGGCGGTGAAGGTCACGTCGCGCAGCACGGGAGCGTCGGCGCCCGGATAGGTGAACTCGGTGCCGGCGAACTCGACCACCGACGTCTTCGGCAGCTCGGTCACCGGACGGGTCGGCAGCACGACCGAGGAATCGGTGTCCAGCACCTCCTGGATGCGCTCGGCGCAGACCGCGGCGCGTGGGGCGATCATCAGCAAGAAGGTGGCCATCATCACCGACATCAGGATCTGCACCAGGTAGGTGAGGAAGGCGGTGAGCGAGCCGATCTGCATCTGCCCCGCGTCGATCCGCTGCGCGCCGAACCAGAGCACGGCGACGCTGGACATGTTCAGGATGAACATCACGATCGGGAAGATCGACGCCATCAGCCGTCCCACCGAGGTGGCGGTCTCGGTCAGGGCGCCGTTGGCCTCGGCGAAGCGGGCGGTCTCGTACGGTTCGCGGACGAAGGCCCGGACCACCCGGATGCCGGCGATCTGTTCGCGCAGCACCCGGTTGACCAGGTCGATCCGGGTCTGCATCAGCCGGAACAGCGGCCGCATCTTCCGGATCACCAGGAAGATCGAGATGCCCAGCAGGGGCATGGCGACAGCGACCAGCCAGAACAGGCCGACGTCCTCGCGCAGGGCCATGATGACGCCGCCGATCATGGTGATCGGTGCGGTGACGAACATCGTGGTGCTGAGCAGCACCAGCATCTGCACCTGTTGCACGTCGTTGGTCGTGCGGGTGATCAGCGACGGCGCTCCGAAGTGGTTGAGCTCGCGGGAGGAGAAGGCCAGTACGCGCTGGAAGATCGACCCGCGCACGTCCCGGCCGAAACCCATGGCGGTCCGCGCCCCGAAGTAGGTGGCGGCGATCGCACAGATCACCTGCACCAGGCTGACCACGAGCATCACCTTGCCGGTGTTCCAGATGAACTCCGTGTCGCCCTTGGCCACCCCTTCGTCGATGATCGACGCGTTCAGGCTGGGCAGGAAGAGCGACGCCATGGTCCCGATGAGCTGCAGGATCACGACGCCGAGCAGCAGGCGCCGGTAGGGGACCAGGTAGGTACGCAGCAGGCGGATCAGCATGACGGCCGTTCTGTGGAAGGTGGATTGGTGATGCCGTGCAGGATCAGATCGACGATCTGCTCCGGCTCGGTGAATCGTTGATCGCCGAGGATCGGGTGGGTGAGCGAGAAGGTGACCGTGCGGAGCGCGCTGGCCGCATCGTCCGGCGCCATCCGGAGCCGATCATGATCGTGTTCGAGGAGCGAGGCGACGGCGGCGTTGAGCTTCTCGTTGTCGGCGCGTTGGCGGGCCCGGAAGGCGCTGGAGTCCTTGTCCGGTGGGCTGAGGCGCATCGAGTGGAACAGGGCGAACACCCGTCGCAACCGGGCTTGGAGGACCGTCACCGCGGAGATCAGCCGCGCATCCAGCGGGAGCGCGGGATCGATCGCGGCGATTTCGTCGCAGGTGCGCTGGTTGTCGAAGACCTCCTCGAGGACCGCGTCGATCAACGCATCCTTGGTCGGGAACGCGCGGAAGATGGTGCCTTCGGCGACGCCGGCAGCCTCGGCGATCTGCCGGGTGCTGACGTCTCGGCCGAACTGCTCCAGCAACGGCTCGGTGGCGGCGATCAGGGCAGCACGACGCTCGTCGGGCGGGAGGGGGGCGGCACGGCTCACGATGGGCAGCCTAGTGAGTGAGTGCTCACTCATCAAGGGATTTAGGGCGGAACGGCCGCAGGTCGGCCAAGATGGTGGCGGGGTAGTCGTCGGTTCCGGTAGAGGAGTGGGTCGTGGCTTTGGGTCGGTTGTCCAACGAGATCTTCGACGCCGTCATCTTCGACATGGATGGCACGCTGATCGATTCCGTCCCTGCGGTCGAGCGGTCCTGGGGGATCTGGGCCGCCGAGCACGGGCTGGACGTCGACACGATCAGGAGGTTTCACGGCGTCCCGGCGGCCGGAATCGTCGAGGTCCTGATCCCGAAGGATCGACAGCAGGCAGCGATCAACCGGATCAACGAACTCGAGGTCGCCGATGTCGAGGGCATCGTCGTGCTGCCCGGCGCCGCGGAGGCCCTGGCTGCCGTGAGAGGCGCCAAGAACGCGATTGCCACCTCGTGCACCGCCGAGCTGGCGAAGGCCCGGATCACGGCGACCGCCCTGCAGGTGCCGGCCGTGCTGGTGACTGCCGACGATGTGAGCCGGGGCAAGCCGGACCCCGAGCCGTTCCTCACCGCCGCCGAACGCCTCGGGGTCGACCCGAAACGATGCCTGGTCGTCGAGGACGCGCCGGCCGGGGTGGCAGCGGCTCGCGCGGCCGGCTGCTTCACCCTGGGTGTCCAGACCACGACTCCGGCCGAGCGGATGCCGGCCGATGCTCTCGTACCCGACCTGTCAGCGGTGCGGTTCGAGGTCGTCGAGGGCGGCGGCATCCGCATCCGCGAAGCCTGAGCGGCCACTCACCGCACGAAATGGTCGCTTACCGCGGCAAATTCTCCACGGTAGGCGCCGGTTTAACACGGTCCGTGCAAAACGACACGGCCGTAGCCGGGGATCAGCCCGTCTTGCGGCGGAAGACCCGCTTGGTCTCGACCGGGCCGTGGGGCTGCGGATTGTCGGACCGGGAATCGATGTGATCCTCGCCCCGGCGTCCTTGCTTGGCCTCCAGCGCCTCGCGGAACTTGCGCTTGGTCTCGTCCTCGGGAGCCTTCTTAGGACCGGGCTTACGGCTAGCGCTCATGGGACCCATTCTTAACCGATAGCACCAAGGTTGTCAGCGGAGTTGATTCAGCTCGACGACGGCCACGAGCTCGGCGGCCACTGCTGGCCGGTGTCACCCTGCTCGGATTGGCCCCTCCGGCTGCACCCGGCTGGTGGCGTTGGTGTCGTCGTCGTCCATCGTGTCGTCGCCCTCGACCGCGACCAGGGTCACGGCGGTGCCGTACGCGGCAACCTCACTCAGCGACTGGGTGATCTCGCTGCAGTCGAAGCGCAGGCCGACGACGGCATCGGCCCCCGCGGCCTCGGCCATCTCCGCGAGCCGGTTGACGGCGTCCTGGCGGGACTCGGTCAGCATCGTCACGTAGCCGTCGATCGGGTTGCCGCTGCGCAGATCCGGTCGCAGCTCGCGGGTTCGGGCGACCACCCCGACCACGTCGCCGACCACCTCGGCGATCTCCCGGCCCGGGATGGCGTCCATGGTGACCACCGGTACGGAGTGGGCGACCAGGGCCGGCTTCTTCGCCGCGATCGGCTGCGGCGTCCACTGCGGCTGCTGCGGTTGCCCGTACGGCTGTTGCGGGGGCTGACCGTACGGGCCGGCTGACCGTAGGGCTGCTGCGGTGGCCGCGGAGCGGACGGCTGGCTGGCCGGTTGCCCGTACGGCTGCTGCGGCTGACCGTACGGCGGGGGCTGCTGCGGCTGACCCCACGGCTGGCCCGGTTGCTGTCCGTACGGGTTCTGACCGGGCGGTGGTTGCTGGCCGTAGTTGCTCATGCGCCCAAAGATAACGGGCCGGGCCAGCGGCCGGGCTGCCAGCCTCAGCCGAGCTGGGTCATCGACACGGTCACGAACATCTCCGAGGCGCCACCGGAATAGGTGCCGCGCAGCGGCGCCACGTCGCCGTAGTCGCGGCCGTGCCCGACCCGGACGTAGCGATCGGTCAGCCGACGTCGCAGGGTGGGGTCGTACGCGACCCAGCTGCCGCACCACCACTCGATCCAGGAATGACTCTCACCGGTCACGGTGGTGTTGGACGCGGCCGTGCCCGGGTGCAGGTAACCGGAGACATAGCGCGCCGGGAGGCCGACCGAGCGCAGCGCACCGAGGGCCACATGGCCGTAGTCCTGGCAGACACCACGTCCCAGCTCCCAGACCTGGCGGGCGGTGCTGGTCACCTGGGTGGAGCCGCGCTGATAGGTCAGCCGATCATGGATCAGCCCGCAGATGTCGAGCCCGGTCAGCCGAGGGGACGGGCCGACCGCACCGGCGGCCAGGGCGAGGAGCTCGTCCGGCGACTGGGTGCGAGCGTTGACCGTGAGGTATTCGGTCATGGTGTCGATCACGCCGCGATCGCGCAGCGCCGGCCAGCCGAGATCGTTCGGTGCCACCCGGCGGTCGGTGTCCCAGGCAAGATCATCTCCGTGGGTCTCGACGACTCCCTGGGCGTGCACGGTGAGCCGTTCGTGCGGCTCGTGCAGCTCGAAGGTGGTCACCGTGGTGCCCCAGTAGTCGGTGTAGGTGAAGCTCCAGGCTGCCGGCTCGATGCTCACCCGGCTGCTCCACACGGTCTGGTGCTCCGACGCCGCCGGCGTCATCCGCGCCTCGTTGTAGGAGGACAGAACCCTCGAGGCGTACCGGAATCCGGTCTGATGATCGATGCTCAGCCGCACGGTTACCGCGTCCCTTCGGTGATCCAGGCCGTCGGGTCGGCGGCGGCGAAGTAGTTCCTCGAGACCGTGGCGGTCACGTCGGCGGCGACGTCCTGCACGGCCGACATCTCGTCGTCGAGGTTGTCCAGCAGGTCATCGACCTCGGAATACTCCAGGTGGGCTCGAAGCTGGCCGAGGGCCCGCTCGGCGGAGCTCGATTGCCGGACCGGGACCGGGTTGTTCTGGCTCACCTTCCGCAAGCTGTCGCCGGCGGCGATCAACCCGTGCATGATCGACCGCGGAAAACGGGAGTCCAAGATCAGGAACTGGGCCGCTTCACGATCGGTGTGCACACCGGGATAGGTACGCAGGAAGGCATCGTGGCCACCGCAGCCGCGCAGCACCGACGGCCAGGCGGTACTCCCGCCGGCCAGGGATGCCGAGGCGACCAGCCGCGACGTCATGTCGACCTGCTCCAGGGATCGGCCCATCGACATGAACTGCCAGCCGTCGTCGCGCACCATGATGCCGCGCGAGATGCCGGCGAAGAGTGCGCTGCGATCACGGGCCCAGGTCAGATCCGTGTGCGCGGCGGTGACGCCGCCCGCGCCGGCGCGGGGCAACTGCTGCCAGGTGGTGTTGATGCATTCCCACAGATCAAGGGGAATGACCTCGCGGGCCCGTCTCGCATTGTCCCGAGCGGCCGCCCAGCACGAGTTGATCGAGGTCGGCTTGGACGCGTCGTACGCGAGCACCCGAAGCAGGTCCTGGTGGGTGGGGTTCTCCACATCGTCGACGCTCATCAGGGCCAGCAGGTTGCGGCAGGCGTCGACCTCGTGCGCGGAGCTGTCCTCCACGAGTAGTCGCAGGTGGGTCTGCAGCAGGCGAGCGGTGTCGTCGGCCCGCTCGACGTAGCGGCCGATCCAGAACAGCGACTCGGCGATCCGGCTCAGCACGATGCGCCTCGTCGGTGATCATCGGCGGCCCGACCCTGTTGCTGCTGTTCCTCCTGCTGGCGCACGCTTTCGACGCGTTTGGGCATCACGGCGGCCGGTACCCGGGAGACCGTCAGTGGCACGTGGACCGACGCTGTCGACGCCGGCGGCGCCGGTGCGGCGGCGGCGCGGACGGCGGGCTGAGTTGATCATCGTCCTCGGCCGCTTCGTCGACCGGCGTCGTCGAGATCCGGTGGGTCGGCGGGCTGAGCACCCAGGTGTCCTTGCTGCCGCCGCCCTGACTGCTGTTCACCACCAATTCGCCCTTGGGCAGGGCCACCCGGGTCAGCCCGCCGGGCAGCACCCAGACGTCCTCGCCGTTGTTGACCGCAAAAGGACGAAGATCGACATGGCGCGGCTGCAGGCCGTCGTCGATCAACGTCGGCACCGTGGACAGCTGGACCACGGGCTGCGCGATCCAGCCCCGCGGGTCCTCGGTCACCCGCTTGCGCAGCGCATCGAGCTCCTCGCGGGTCGCCCGCGGACCGATCACGATGCCCTTGCCCCCGGAGCCGTCGACCGGCTTGACCACGAGCTCGGCGAGTCGATCGAGCACCTCCTCGCGCGCGTCGTCATCCTCCAACCGCCAGGTGTCGACGTTGGCGATGATCGGCTCCTGCCGGAGGTAGTAGCGGATCAGGTCCGGGACGTAGGTATAGATCAACTTGTCGTCGGCGACCCCGTTGCCGATCGCGTTGGCCAGCGCCACGCCTCCGGTGCGTACGGCGTTGACCAGGCCGGGCACCCCGAGCATGGAATCGCTGCGGAAGTGCACCGGATCGATGAAGTCGTCGTCGACCCGCCGATAGATCACATCGACCCGCTGCAGGCCGGACGTGGTCCGCATGAAGACCTTGCCCCGGCGGCATTCCAGGTCGCGCCCCTCGACGAGCTCGACGCCCATCGTGCGAGCCAGCAGGGTGTGCTCGAAGTAGGCCGAGTTGTAGACGCCGGGGGTGAGTACGACGACCGTCGGCTGATCAGTGCCCGGCGGCGCGGCCTTGCGCAGGGCGGTCAGCAACCGAGTCGGATAGCTCGCCACGGCGCGGATCCGCTGATTGGCGAACGCGTTCGGCATCGCGGTGATCATGGCGCTGCGGTTGGTCATCACGTACGACACGCCGCTCGGCACCCGGACGTTGTCCTCGAGCACGCGCACGTCGCCGTCCGGGGTGCGGATGAGGTCGACGCCGGCGACATGGATGCGTACGCCGTTGCCGGGTTGCACCCCCCAGACGGCGCGATGGTAGTGATTCGAGGACGTGACCAGCTGACTCGGGATGACGCCGTCGGAGATCACCCGGGCGCCGGAATAGACGTCGGAGAGGAACGCCTCGAGGGCCTTGACCCGCTGCGCCACGCCGGCCTCGATGGTCTCCCACTCGGGCGAGGCGATCACCCGGGGCACCAGATCGAGCGGGAACGGCCGTTCCACGCCGCCGACGTCGAAGGTGACGCCGGCCCGGGTGTAGTTCTTGGCCAGCGACTCAGCGATCACCCGGAGGTCTCCGGCGCTGGACTGCTGGAGGGTGGCATAGACGGCCTTGTAGGAGGGCCGGACGCTGCCCTCGCCGTCGATCATCTCGTCGAACGCTTCACCGGTGAGGTAGTTGGAAAGCACGTCCGCCATAGGGCGGAGCCTACCGAGTAGCGCGGCGGTGAGCGCCGACACCCGAAGCTCTTCGCGCACTATGCTGACGCGGTGTCCGACCAGCCCACCGCGCTCGATGCCGACGATGCAGGCAGCGACCTGCCCGAGCAGATCCGGGTGCGTCAGGACAAGCGGGTCCGGCTGCTCGCCGAGGGCCGGCAGCCCTATCCCGTCTCGGTGCCCCGGACGCACGAGTTGCGTGAGGTCCGCGCCCAATGGGGGCATCTGGAGACCGGCGAGGAGACCGACGACGTGGTCGGGGTCGCGGGTCGGGTGGTCTTCATCCGCAACACCGGAAAGCTGTGCTTCGCCACTCTCCAGGAGGGCCTGTCGCCGACCGATTCGGGTACCCGGCTGCAGGTGATGCTGTCGCTGGCCGAGGTCGGTGCCGAGTCGCTGGCCGCCTGGAAGGCCGATGTTGATCTTGGTGACTTCGTCTTCGTCCGCGGCCGGGTGATCTCCTCCCGGCGCGGTGAGCTGTCGGTGCTCGCAGCCGACTGGCAGCTGGCGGCCAAGGCGCTCCGGCCGATGCCGAACCTGTACGCCGAGCTCTCCGACGAGACCCGGGTGCGCCAGCGGTATGCCGATCTGACCGTTCGCGAAGCCGCGCGCGACATGGTCCGGACCCGAGCCGCCATCACCAGGAGTGTGCGGGAGACCCTGCACCGCGAGGGTTACACCGAGATCGAGACACCGGTGCTGCAGTTGGTGCACGGTGGTGCCAACGCCCGCCCGTTCCACACCCACCTGAACGCGTTCGACACCGACATGACACTGCGGATCGCGCTCGAACTGTTCCTCAAGCGGGCGGTGGTCGGCGGTGTGGATCGGGTCTACGAGCTGGGCCGGATCTTCCGCAACGAGGGCATCGATTCCACCCACAGTGCGGAATTCACCATGCTCGAGGTCTACCAGGCCTGGGGTGATCAACGCACCATCGCCGACGTCGTCCAGAAGATCATCGTCGACGTCGCGGACCTGCTCGGGTCGCGGACCATCGACACTCCGCAAGGCGTGATCGATCTCGACGGCGAGTGGCCGTGGTCGGGAGTCTATCCGGGACTGTCGGCGCACCTGGGCACGAGGTCACTCCGCGGACCGGACGCGGCGGAGCTGCGCGGAGCATCGCTGACGAGCGCGGGGTCGCGTACGAGAGCGGCTGGGGTGCCCAGAAGTTGATCATGCACCTGTTCGGCGAACTCGTCGAGCCGACGCTGATCCAGCCGACGTTCGTCTGCGACTACCCGCCGCTCGCCCAGCCGCTGGCCCGTCCGCACCGCAGCGATCCGGATCTGATCGAGGCCTGGGACCTGGTCATCGGCGGCGTGGAGCGCGGAACCGGCTTCTCGGAGCTGATCGATCCGGTGATCCAGCGGGAACGGCTCACCGCGCAGTCCCTGGCGGCGGCCGCCGGTGATCATGAGGCGATGCAGCTGGACGAGGACTTCCTGGCTGCGCTGGAGTTCGGCGCACCGCCGATGGGCGGCCTCGGTCTCGGCATCGACCGGCTGGTGATGCTGTTCACCCAGGTCGGCATCCGGGAGACGATCTTGTTCCCACTCCTGAAACCTGATCGCTGACGGTGCAAGGGGAGTCGCGATGGCTGAGGAGGATCTCGCCGCCCGGGCGCACTGGCTCTTCGACCGGGCCCGGGCCGGCGAGGCCGAACGGCTGGGCGTGGACGTGGACGCCGGCACACCGGTCGATCTGACCGATGCCGCGGGCAACACCTTGATCATGCTGGCGGCGTACCACGGCCATCCGGTGACCGTCCAGACGCTGGTGGATCGTGGCGCGGACGTCGACGCGATCAACGACCGCGGGCAGACTCCGCTGGCCGGTGCGGTGTTCAAGGGCTACGCCGACGTCGTCCGCGTCTTCGTGGCGGCCGGCGCCGATCCGGATCGCGGGTCGCCCACCGCACGCACGGCCGCCGACTTCTTCGAGTGTCCTGATCTCGCGGCCCTGCTGCCGCCCGGCCCGTAACTCGACCATGATCACCACGGTCGCCGTCCAGAACTACCGGTCGCTGCGAGATCTGCGGGTGCCGCTCGGCCGGATCACGGTGATCACCGGGGCGAACGGCACCGGCAAGACGAGCCTCTACCGCGCACTGCGGCTGCTCGCCGACTGCGCCGAAGGGCAGGTGATCGGCTCGCTGGCCCGCGAAGGTGGTCTGCCGTCGACGCTGTGGGCGGGACCCGAAATGATCGGCAAGGCGGTTCGCCGGGGCGAGCACGCGGTGCAGGGCACGACCCGATCCGGACCGGTCAGCCTGCAACTGGGCTTCGCCTCCGACGGCTTCTCCTATCTGATCGATCTGGGCATCCCGATCCGGGACGGCACGTCGTCGTTCAATCTGGATCCCGAGATCAAGCGCGAACTGGTCTGGAGCGGCGAGGTGATGCGGCCCGCGTCACTGCTGGTCCGGCGGCGCCGGCAACTGGTCGAGCTGCGCGACGGTCGCCGGTGGACGCCGATCACCGACCGGCTGCAGACCTACGAGTCGGTGCTCACCGAAGTCGTCGATCCGGTCCGCGCTCCCGAGCTGCTGGGCGTACGGGAGCAGGTCCGCTCGTGGCGCTTCTATGATCATTTCCGCACCGACGCCGACGCGCCGGCCCGCCAGACCCAGGTGGGCACCAGAACCCCGGTACTCAGCCACGACGGCCGTGATCTTGCTGCCGCCCTGCAGACGATCATCGAGATCGGCAACGACGGGGCCCTCGCCCAGACGGTCCGCGACGCCTTCCCGCAATCCTCGGTGCGGGTCCGGACCGACGCCGGACGTTTCGAGCTCGAGCTCTCGGCGCACGGACTGCTCCGCCCGCTGGTCGCCGCGGAGCTCTCGGACGGGACGCTGCGTTACCTGCTGCTGGTCGCCGCCCTGCTCAGCCCGCGACCGCCCCAGCTGATGGTGCTGAACGAGCCGGAGACGAGCCTGCACCCCGACCTGCTCGCACCGCTGGCGCGGTTGATCGGCGAGGCGGGCACGACGACCCAGATCGTGGTCGTCTCGCACTCCACGAAGTTGATCAAGGAGTTGGGGCAGCTGCCGCAGACGTGCGCGGTCGAGTTGATCAAGGACTTCGGCGAGACCCGGGTGGAGGGTGTCGGTCCCTTCGACGCTCCGATGTGGGACTGGGGTGCGCGCTAGCGACCGGCTGGTCCGACCGTGGTGAGATTCGAACAGGCGTCGCAGACCTCGTCCGGGATCAGCCCGAATGCCATCAGCCGGGCGAACAGCCAACAGCCGGCGCAGAATCCGACCACCGACTCCAACGTGGCGAAGATCAACACCGCACTGAGCAGCACGGTCGCCAACAGGTGCGCGCCGAAGATCAGGGAACTGATCGTGGCCACGCTGGTCAGCGAGAGTCCGATCGCCTGAGCGAAGCGCTTCGGCGGCCCGGGCACGAATTTCGGCATCCCGAGCCGCGGGGCGATCACCCGGGTGGCCAGCTGCCCCAGCACGCTGAGCGTCGGGCCGGTCAGCACCCGCGCGAGGAAGCCGACGGCCATGATCGCGATGATCCAGTGCCAACCGGTCAGCAAGGTGGCGGCGGCGAGCAGCGCGACACCGGCCGCAACGGTCCGGGCGGCCTTCTCGTTCACCGGGTTGGGAAAGCCGAAGACTGCCATGCCCGACACTGTAGGAACCTTCGCCGGTGGATCCAGCCGAGTTCACCTAGTGGACAGCTAGGGAATCATTCCGGCAGCAGCAGGGCCGAGTCGCCGAACTCGTGCCACAGGTAGCGCTCGGCGACTGCTGCGTCGTACGCCCGCTGGGTGAGGTCGACACCGGCCACCGACTCCACCAGCAGCAGGTGCGACGCATCGGGATTGTGCCAGCCGGTGATCAAGCCGTCGACCACCCGGACCGGGCGTTCCGGCGAGATCACCAGGTCGGTCCAGCCGGAGTGCTCGGCGACCACCCCGTCGGGCCCGGTGGCCGACTCGATGGCGCGGGTCGCGGTGGTCCCGACCGCGATCACCCGTCCGCCGCGAGCCCGGGCGCCGTTCACCAGGTCCGCGGTCGTCCGGCTGACCGCGTACCACTCGGCCTGCGGCGCCTCGCCCGCGTCCTGCGACGACACCCCGGTGTGCAGGGTGATCGGCGCGAAGATCACCCCGCCGGCCACCAATCGGGCGACCAGTTCGGCACTGAACGGGCGCCCAGCGCTCGGCATCTCCGCGCTCCCGGGATGCACGGCGAAGATGGTCTGGTACGCGGCGAGCGGAAAGCTGTCTCTCAGGTAGCCGTAGCTGATCGGCCGGGCGTGCCGCTCCAGGTACGGCAGCAGCCGTCCCGGAACCGACACCGCGCCACGCCACAGCCGGTTGCCCGTCCCGGTGGGCGACGAGTCCGGCGCCGGATACGGCTCCAGCAAGGTGAGCGCACCGCCGGCGGGCAACTCGATCCGCTCGCCGGGACGGCCGTCGAGCAGTGGGCGTCCGGCGTCCGGAGATGCCCGGAGCTCGACCACCCGGGAGCCGTCCGCGAGCCGGTTGGCCAGATGGACGACCACCCGGTGACCGTCGCGGAACGCATCGAGCTGGCCGGGGAGCGTGGCCGAGGTGTTGATCACCAGTACGTCGCCGGGCCGAAGATGATCACCGAGCTGATCGAACCGGGCGTGCGCGATGCGTCCGTGGTCGGCGACCAGCAACCGGACACCGTCGCGGCGCAGGCCGCGCCGCTCGGGCGGCTCGGTCGCGGTGTGGTCGTCCGGTGAGTCGAAATGGGTGGTCGGCATAGCCGGGAGTCCGATGACGCTCATGCCGCACTCGTCTCGACGAGGTGCCGCAGATCACCGGCGCGGTAGCGGCCGCTCGGCAGACCCGAGCCGACCAGAGCGGCGAGGACGGGTGCGACGGACTCCGGCTCCGGCCGGTCACTGATGTCCTCGCCCGGGAAGGCCGCCTGATGCATGGCGGTCCGCAGATCGCCCGGATCCACCGCGTACCAGGTGAACTGCGGCTCCTCGGCCGCCCAGGTCAGCGTCTGATGATCGAGAGCGGCCTTCGTCGAGCCGTATCCGCCCCAGGTCTCGTAGTGCTCGACGCCGGCGTCGGACGACACGTTGATGATCACCGCGCCGGCCGCCAGGTCATCGATGGCCGCTCGGATCAGCTGCTGGGGTGCCAGCACGTTGGTCCGCAGCAGATTCTCGTAGGCCGCGGCGTCCAGCCGTCGCAGCGGCGGGAGCGGTGAGCCGCCCAGGTCGCTCGCGTTGTTGACGATCAGATCGAGCGGGCCCGTCGCCGTCGCCACTGCGATCAGATGCTCGCGGTGTGCCGCGTCGGTGATGTCCCCGGGCAGCGCACGGATCGATGCGCGGTGAGGCTCGCCGATCTCGCCGAGCAGGCGTTCGGTGCGGCCGAGTGCATCGGCGGTACGGGCATCGATGGTCAGCTGCCAGCCTTGCCGGGCCAGTTCGACGGCCAGGGCCCGTCCGAGACCTATCGAGGCGCCGGTGATCAGCGCATTCCTTGTCTGAGCAGTGTTCATCTCGACCTCCATCGGTGTTCGAGGTCCATTATTCAACTTAAAGTTAACTTGAATTCAAGGTCTGGTGATCGAGCCGGCAGAGAAGACTCACTGCCCCGGACCGCGGGCGGCACCTCAGAGGCGGTTGTGGACCAGGCGTCATACTGGGCGCCATGGCCAGCCGTGACGAAGACCCCGGCCCAGGGTTTCTTCGGTGGCGCTCGTGGGGCGCAGCCGATCGACGAGCGCTGCTGCTGCACGGTTCGGGCTCCTCCTCGGCGACCTGGTGGCGGGTCGCTGAAGGTCTCGCCGGGGACGGCTGGCGGGTCAAGGCTCCCGATCTGCCGTCGCACGGCGCGAGCCCGCGGGCGGTGGTTGCGCTGACACCGCGGGTCGCGGCGGGCTGGATCGCCTCCGAGGTCTCCGACCGGCCGCTGGATCTGGTGGTCGGGTACGGGTTCGGGGCTGCGGTGGCCCTGGAACTGGCCAATAACGGACCCGAGATCGGCCGACTGGTCCTGGACGGATTTCCCGACCCGTCCCATGACTGGGCCGCTGAAGCCGACGCTCTCGTCGAACGGGCCGCGACCGCCCGCCGGGACCCGGCCTCCGCCCTGCAGACGCTGAAGCGCGACCACCCGGGCTGGCACGACGAGGATTGCCAGCACGCCGTCCGCGACCTGGCCAGCCTGCGGACGGCCGAGGTCACCGACGGCATTCGGCTCGGTGCCGCCTGGCCACAACTCTCGAGCCTGGCCGAAGACCGGCCGGTGCTGATCCTGGAACCCCTGGGCACGGGCGTGGTCCGGCACCGGGACGAGCCCAATGCCTGGGTGCAGGCGATCCTGGAATTCGCCGCCTGACGGCCGCTAGACCGAACTGCGCCCGCGGTTGCCCGGGTCGTTCCTGGGACCTGGATCGGTGTCACCTGGCTCGTGCAGGTAGGTGAAGTCGCCGAAGTCGTCATCATCGTCCGCCGTCGCGAGCGCCGACGCCGACCTGGCTTGGCCGGTTCGGCCGGCGGCTTGGAGGAGGCGGCGGCGGCTCCCGTCGTCCGACTGGCCGAGGTCGCGCCACTTCGTCTTGGGGAGCACCGTGGTGTCCTCGTCGCCAGAGGCCGAACCGGTCGCCGCTGCTGTTCGCTCCGACCGGGAATCGCCGACCGGTATCGCGCTGCCGCTGACGCGGACGACGGCTGCGCCGATGGCGGTGGTCAGTGGCACCGCCAGCACCAGGCCGATCGATCCGACGAGGATCCGGACCACTTCGCCGGCGAACTGTTCGGTCTGGAGCACCTGGAGCAGCGGTCGGTCGTAGATGGCGATCAGCAGCAGGACCGAGAGGGACGCGCCGGCGGTCGCGAAGACGATGGTGTAGACGGTCGACGCGATGTGGTCGCGGCCGATGCGCATCGCCCGGGTGAAGATGTGTCGTTGGCTCTGGCGGCCGCCCTTGCCGCTGCGGCTGTCGGCGTCGGCCAGTTCCCAGACCGCTGACGCCTGGGTGATCGTGACGTCGTTGAGGACGCCGAGACCGGCGACGATGATGCCGCAGAGCACCACCGAGGTCAGGCGGAGGTCCGGGGCAGCCGCCGCCAGCACGAAATCCTCCTCCGACGCCACACCGGTGAGATGGGCCCACCGGGTCGCCACGTAGCCGAGTGCGGCGATCAGGATCAGCCCGAACAGGGTGCCGACCAGTGCGGTGGTGGTACGGGCACTGAATCCGTGCGCGGCGTACAGCACCACGAACATGATGGCCGACGAGCCGATCAAACCGACGGCGATCGGGTTGCTGCCCGCCACCAGCGCCGGGAACATGAACTTGATCATGATGAAGGCGGCAAATCCGAGGCCGATCAGCGACGCGAATCCGCGCCAGCGGGCGACCGCGATCACGACCGCGGCGAAGATCAGCGCGAACGCGATCAACGGCGTACGCCGCTCGAAGTCGGAGAACTGATACTGCGCCGGTTGACCGTCGGCCGGCGGCAGCCGGACGAGCCTGATCACCTGCCCGACCTCGACGCCGGAGGAGTAGACCGCGGCGGTCAGCGGAACGTCGACGGCCTTGCCGTTGTCGTCGCCCTCGAGCAGCGTGGCCGTGGCATTGGCGCAGGTGGTGCTCACCCCCGGCGTCGATCCCGACAGGCCGTCGCAGGAGATCTCGCTCAGCTTGCTGATCCGGGCCTTCGGGTAGGTGACCCCGGCGACGCTGTAGCCGGCCACGTCCTCGTTGACGTGGGCCGAGATGTTCCCTGGCCACAGGACGATCAGGCCGGCCACCGTCCAGACGGCGAGCGGGATGAGGACGACGACCAGGATCCGCAGGGCCCGACGGTGGCGGCGGAGCTCACCGGCGTCGACAAGCGGTTGCGGACCCGTCGCGTCGAGCCGTGCGCCGAAATGTGAGTGAGCCACCTTCTCCGCCTAGTCTTAGTCCTCGTGAGTCAACGTCGGGGGGTCGGGCACGGGTTCGTGCACTCACAGCCCGGTTCGTCCCGCCGGTCGATCCCCCGCCGGTCGACCCTCAGCCGCTCACAATCTAGCCCACCTCCGGCCGCTGACCTGCTGGTCGAACATGCCTGAACGGCACCGGGCTCCCGGCGAGGACGGGCGCGGAGCCCTCGGCCTGCTGGCCGCTGTGGTGGCGCTGGGGCTGATCGGCCTGGGCTTCCATGCCATTCCGGCGGTCGTGGGGGTGGATCGCATGACGTCCTTGGTGGCGGTTCCGGCGACCGCCGGCCCGGTCGCTCCGCATGTCGTGAGCCCGGCGCCGACCGTCGCTGCCGAGCACCCCGGAGCCGCCGCCTTCGCCGAAGCGCGAGCAGATTCGGCCGTTGAAGCCGACGGACAAGGTTCACCTGACGCCGAAGGTGCCGGCTACCGGTCCCGGGTCCTACGTCCGGGCCGAGGTCGATGTGAATGCCGCCTCGGATCGCGGCCGGCTCATCCGCTTCGACGTCCAGGTGGAGCGGAATCTGGCCATCGACTCCGATGATGCGGCAAGGCTGATCGAGAAGGTGCTCAACGATCGACGCAGTTGGCGGGGCACCGGTCGCTGGCGTTTCCAGCTGGTGAGTTCGGCCGAGCGAGGCGACGCTGCACGCCTACATCGTCACGCCCGGCACCACCGACCGGTTGTGCGCGCCGCTGCTGACCCGTGGCGAGGTGTCCTGCCAGAACGGCAACAAGGTGGTGCTCAATGCGAAGCGGTGGATGTCTGGGCGCCGACTCGTACGGATCCGATGTCGGCGGCTATCGGCGCTATCTGGTGAACCACGAGTTCGGGCACTCGCTCGGTTATCAGCATGTGGGGTGCCCGAGTCGCGGCAAGCGGGCGCCGGTGATGATGCAGCAGACCAAGGGACTCGGCGGTTGCCGGAAGAATCCGTGGCCGCTGTCCGGCAGTGATTAGGCGTGGCCGCCGACTCGGCCGCCGATCGACTCCGGCTGCGGCCGGTGCCGCTGACCGAGGCCCGCGAGATCCTGGAAGCGAGGCCGTCGGCGAGAACGAGCCGGCGCTGGCATCCGGAGTATCCGCTGTCCGACACCCTCCATGCACTCGGCATGCTGTTCGCCGGGTACGAGGCGTCGGGGGAGATCTTGACCAGCGAGCCCGACTGGTGGATTCATCAACTCGTCGTCGATGATCAGGTGGTGGGTGACATCGGCTTCCACGGACCGCCGGCCGGCGGCAGCGTCGAGATCGGATATGCCGTGGTGCCGGCCAGGCGCGGTTGCGGTCTGGCCACTCGGGCGTGTGCCCTGATCGTCGAGGTGGCGTGGCGGGCCGGGGCCGAAGAGGTGCTGGCCGACGCCGAGCGGGACAACCCGGCCTCGCGGAAAGTCCTGCTGAACAACGGATTCACCGCCGTCGACGACCGGCGGTTCCTGATCAACAGACCGGCGTCGCGGTGAACGGGTCCACCCGGCAGCTGCGACTCGACCGGCCGGTGCTGCTGTCGCCGATTCTCGGGCTGCATCGCCGCGGCGGCGGCGACCCGACGCACCGCCGACTCGGTGACATCTGGCTGCGCGCCACCCGCACGCCGGCCGGTCCGGCCCTGATCAAGATCATCGGCCACGGCAACGAGGTGGCCGCGCGGGCGTGGGGTGAGGGGGCCGAGTGGGCGCTCGATCAGCTTCCGAGGTTGGTCGGGGAAGCCGACGATCCGGGCGGCTTCAGTCCGCTGGCCGAGCATTCGGCCGCTGGTCGAGGCCGAGCGCCGGTATGGGCACTTCCGGGTCGGACGGACCGATGCGGTGTTCGAGGCGCTCGCCCCGGCCTGCATCGAGCAGGTGGTGACCGGGAAGGAGGCCTTCCGTGCCTGGCGGATCCTGGTGCGCGAGTTCGGCGAACCGGCGCCCGGGCCGGCGGCCGACCCCGAGTCCGCGGCGTACGGGATGTATCTGCCGCCGACCCCGGAAGCGTGGGCCCGGGTGCCGAGCTGGCGATTCCTGGCCGCCGGCGTGGAACAGCGGCGCAGCCGGACCGTGGTGCGTACCGCAGCCCGGGCGGCGGCACTGGAACGGACGCTGGCCGGTTCGGGCGAGCAGGCGGACCGGGCGCTCCGCAGCTTTCCCGGCGTCGGCCGGTGGACCTCGGCCGAGGTCCGCCAGCGGGCCCACGGCGATCCTGACGCGTGGAGCATCGGTGACTACCACGTCGCCAAGGACATCACCTACACCCTGACCGGCGAGGTGCTCGACGATGACGCGTGCGAGGAGATCCTGGAGCCGTATCGCGGCCACCGCTTCCGGGTCCAGTCGCTGCTGGGGATGGCGGGAAGCCGACGGCCGCGCCGCGCGCCCCGGATGACCCTGCCGACCCACACGCCGTACGCCACGCGGGGCAAGTCCTGAAACTGCGCCCGGCCAGATCAACGGAGGCGTTCCTGCCGCGTAGTCACGGCAGAAACGCCTCCGATGTTTCAGAGCTTCAGGCTCCGCGCCCAGCGCTCTTCGATCCGGCCGAACTTCCAGACGGCCAGGGCGATGATCCAGGCGAGCACGAACGGGCCGACGATGGCGTAGCCGACCAGGTCCAGATTGATCTCGGCCATGGCCGCCAGCGGCCCGGACGAGATGCCGGTCTTGTCGGTGAGGATCGAGATCAGTTCGATGGTGCCGATGATCAGTGCGACCGCGACCGATACCGCGGTGATGGTGATGTTGTAGTAGATCTTCCGCACCGGCTCGGAGAACGCCCAGCCGTAGGCGAAGTTCATGAAGCACCCGTCGATCGAGTCGAGCAGGCTCATGCCGGCGGCGAACAACACCGGCAGGGTCAAGATCGCGTACCACGGCAGGCTGAAGGCCGCCGCGCCGCCGGCCAGCACCAGTAGCCCGACCTCGGTGGCCGTGTCGAAGCCCAGGCCGAACAGCAGTCCGACCGGATACATGTGCCAGGGCTTGGTGACCGCCTTGGTGGCACCGGACAGCAGTCGGTTGACGAACCCGCGCTTGTTGAGCTGCGCGTCGAGTTCGCGCTCGTCGTACGCACCGCTGCGCATCTTGCGGAAGACCCGGACGATGCCGACCAGCACGACGAGGTTGATGATGCCGATGATGTAGAGGAACGTGCCCGAGACGGCGGTCCCGACGACCCCGGTGATCTGCTGCAGGACCGAGGATTCGTTCTCCAACTGGCCGGCCAGGGACCGGATTCCGAAGGCAAGCAGGATGACCAGGCCGAAGACGATGCTCGAATGGCCGAGCGAGAACCAGAACCCGACGGAGACCGGTCGCTTGCCTTCGGCCATCAGCTTGCGGGTGGTGTTGTCGATCGCGGCGATGTGGTCGGCGTCGAAGGCGTGCCGCATGCCCAGCGTGTACGCGGTGAGCCCGAGACCGATGCCGAGCACCTGAGTCTCGCTCACCTGATACTGATGGGGGACCACCACACCGATCAGCACGCCCCAGCCGAGGACGTGCAGCAACAGGATGAATGCCGCCATACCGATGATCGATCGCCATTCCGGCCGACCCACTCTCGAGAGGTTGCGGACTGGGCCGGGCCGGCTCGCTGAAAGCTCCGTGGTCGACACTTGATCCCCGTTCGTTCGGCGGTTCCATGGCAGATGCGACACCATCGCAACCACGATTCGCCGCCGACGGACGACCGGATTGCCGTGTGCTGACGCTCGAGTCAGCTCCGCATGCTCCCCCTGAGCCTGTCGAGGGCAAGAGTCAGTTCCGCAATCAGACCGGTTGCAGGGCCTCCAGGCTGGTAGAGCCGGGGAGTTGCACGGTGAACTCCGCGCCTCCCTGAGCCGAGCGGCCGGCCCGGACCCAGCCGCCGTGCTGGGTGATGGTCTGCGCGACGATCGACAGCCCGAGACCGGTGCCGGGGGTGTTGCGGGCGGTGTCGGCCCGATAGAAGCGGTCGAAGACGTGGGGCAGGTCCTCCTCGGCGATGCCCGGTCCTTGATCGGCCACCCGCAGCCGGTCCCCCTCGAGCTGGACCCGGATGGTGCCCCCCGGCGGGCTCCACTTCACCGCGTTGTCCAGCAGGTTCGTGATGGCCCGCTCCAGGGTGTCGGAGTCGCCCACGACGTAGAACGGGTCCAGTTCGACGTCGAACAGCAGGCCGTGTCCGCGGCGGCGTACCCGATCGAGCGCGGAGTTGACCACGTCGCGGAAGTCCAGCGGCTCGGGTTTGGCCGCCGTCTCGTCCCGGGCGAGTTGCACCAGGTCGCCGATCAGGGTGGTGAACTCGATCAGCTGTGCGTTGACATCGCCCATGATCGCGATCCGGTCCTGCTGGCTGAGCATGCCGGTCCGCGCGTCGGCGGAGAGCAGGTCGATGTTGGTCCGCAGGCTGGTCAGCGGCGTACGCAGTTCGTGCCCGGCGTCGGCGATCAGCTGGGCCTGGCGTTCGCGGGAGGAGTTGAGCGAGCGGAGCATCTGGTTGAACGACTCCGCGAGCATCGCCAGATCGCCGCTGGCGTCGATCTTGATCGGATCCAGTTCCTTGGTGGCGGTGACGTGCTCGACCGCCTCGGAGAGTTCTCTCATCGGCCGCAGGCTGGAGCGCGCCACGCTGGCGCCGACCACCGCGGCGACGATCACACCGGAGGCGCCGAAGATGATCAGCACCAGCCACAGCGAGCTGAGGATGTCGTTCGTCGGCTGCAGCGGCCGGCCGATCACCAGCGCGTAGTTTCCGGCCAGTTCGGTGATCGGCACGGCGACGATGCGGAACGGCTCGCCACTGGTGGAGACCCCGGAGCGCGCGGAGTAGCCGCTGCTGCAGGCGGGCGATGCCCAGCTCCTCGGGACCGAGGACGAGGTGTTGCCGCTCATCAGGGACGAAGTAGCTCTTGCCGTCCGCCCGGTACGCGGCGATGCTCACGTTCCCCGCCCGCAGCGCGCTCTCGGTGAGCCCGCCCAGTCGCTGGATCTCCGGCGCTGCGGAGACCGCGGCGACCGAGGTCGCCGTGTCGACGAGTTCGCTGTCGAGCGCGTCGTAGAGCGAGATGCGCAGCGTGACATAGCCGGCCACGCTGGTCGCGGCCACGGCCAGCGCCACCGCCACCGTCGTCAGATAGGCGACGCGCCGTTGCAGTGGCAGCGAACGGAGCCAGGCCTTCAGTGATCTGGGCACCAGGCGACTCGGGGTGGCGTGGTTCACGGCGGGGTCTCGCGCAGGACGTAGCCGACGCCGCGGACGGTGTGGATCAGCCGCGAGTCGTCCGAGGCCTCGGTCTTGCGCCGCAGGTAGCCGATGTAGACCTCGAGTGAGTTGGCGGTGGTGGGGAAGTCGAAGCCCCACACCTCGTTCAGCAGCCAGCTGCGTTCCAGCACCCGACGGGGGTGGCGCATGAACGCCTCCAGCAGGGCGAACTCCGTCCGGGTCAGATTGATCGAGCGGGAGCCGCGCAGCACCTCGCGGGTCTGGGTGTTCAGCACCAGGTCGCTGAAGGACAGGTTGTGCGCCGACGGATCGGCCGAGTCGGCGACCGTCCCGGCGCGGCGGACCAGCGCGCGGAGCCGGGCGAGCAGCTCATCGAGCGCGAACGGCTTGGCCAGATAGTCGTCGCCGCCGGCGTCGAGCCCATCCACCCGATCACCGACCGCGTCACGGGCGGTGAGCACCAGAATGGGTACGTCGTTGCCGGCCGCGCGCAGCATCCGGGTCGTCTCCAGGCCGTCCAGCCGCGGCATCATCACGTCCATGATCACCGCATCGGGGCGAACCGCGGCCAGCCGGGCCAGGGCCTGGACGCCGTCCTCGGCGATGCTGACCTCGTACGAGTTGTACTCCAGCGAGCGCTTCAGGGAGTCGCGTACCGCCTGATCATCGTCCACGACAAGGATGTGCATGAGGGTAAGTATCCCCGCTCCTACCCTCTTGATTCGGCCGCGTCCGCGAGCGTCGGCAAGCGGAGCCCGATCGTCGTCCGCGACCGACGACGGAAAGGCTTGTCCGTCCTGCGCGTCGAGTTGCGGATGAGGATCTTAGGCTCGCGCGGGCGCTCGCGGACAGAATCAGACCGGCGGGTGATGGCCATCAGCAGGGAGTGCAGGATCCGGGCGTCGAGGGTGCCGGTGAACAGCGACTGCAGGTGCATGTGGCTGTGGGCGGCGGTCAGCAGTTCGATCGCGTCGGCGAACGGCACGGTGAACTCCAGCTTGCTGAAGGTCATGGCGTCGGCGATCAGCGCGGTGAACTGCCGCACGCACTCGTCGGCGAAGATCAGATACGGGTCGCGCAGCGACGGCTGCCGGGCGGCATAGAGCAGCAGGTCCTGCTGCGCGAGCACGGCGTCTCGACCGGATCGTCCGACCGCCTCGAACTCGGTGAGCGCGTAGGAGACGAGCTCTTCGGGGCTCAGCTCGCCCGGGGCGGACTTCATGGCTGAGATCGCCTGCTCGGCGGCGGCGTACTGGCCGGCGATGTCGGCCTGGATCAGTGCCAGTACCAGCGCATCCTTGTCGGCGAAGTTGGAGTAGAACGCGCCGCGGGTGAAGCCGGCGGCCTCGCAGATCTCCTCGACGCTCGCGCCGATGATGCCGCGCGCCGCGAAGATCGAGATCGCGGCGGCCATCAGACGATCGCGGGTCTGGGCGCGGCGGGCCGTGACTCGGGACGGCTCTGTCGTCAACAGGTCCGTCACGTGTTCGGCTCCTTCGCTGGTCACAGTCTGAATCCGCAGTTGAACGCCGCAGTTTGAATACAGGTCTGTATCCAATACAGTACCGTATCGGATACGTAAGTGTATCCGTCACACGAGGGGGCTGTGAGGGTGTCGTCATTCCTGTACGGGCTCGGCCGAGCCGCGTTCCGGCGACGCATCGCAGTGCTGATCGCCTGGCTCGGCGCCCTGGTGGTGCTCGCCGGGATCGCCGGGGTGGCCGGGGGCAAGTTCCAGGACGAGTTCAACCTGCCGGGCACCGAGTCCCAGACGGCGCTCGACTCGCTGGCCCGGACGTTCCCGCAGGTCACCGGCACCACCGCCCAGCTGATCGTCATCCCGCCGGCCGGCACGAGCGTGCGGGAGAGCGGGGTACGGAAGGCGATCGAGGCCGCCACCGAACGGATCGACGATCTCGATCGGGTGGCTGGCGCCACCTCCCCGTTCGACAAGTACGCCAAGGGGGTGATCTCCGACGACGACAGCGCCGCGATCATCGTCATCCGGCTCGAGGATCAGGCGCAGTCCATTCCGGTGGCGACGATCGACGCGATGAACGACGAAACGGTCCAACTCCAGAACGCCATTCCCGGGTCGCAGACCTCGATCGGCGGCGACGCGTACAACAACAACGTTCCGAGCTTCAGCATCGTCGAGGGCCTGGGCGTGGTGATCGCGATGGTCGTGCTGTTCTTCACCCTGGGGTCGCTGCGCGCGGCGGGGATGCCGCTGATCACCGCCATCCTCGGCGTCGCACTGACCATGACCGTGATCGTCGGAGCCACCGCCGTGATCACCATCTCCTCCACCACGCCGCTGCTGGCGGTGATGTTGGGCCTGGCGGTGGGCATCGACTATGCGCTGTTCATCGTGTCCCGGCACCGTGATCAGCTCGGCTCCGGGATGGACGTCGAGGAGTCGGTCGCCCGGGCAGTCGCGACGGCTGGGTCCGCCGTGGTCTTCGCCGGGGTCACCGTGATGATCGCGCTCGCCGGGCTCTCGGTGGCCGGCATTCCCTTCCTGAGCACGATGGGCGTGGCCGCTGCCGTCGGCGTGGCGATCGCCGTGCTGATCGCGCTCACCCTGCTGCCGGCGATGCTCGGCTTCGCCGGCGCGAAGCTCAAGCCCAAGGTGCGTACGCCGAAGGCCAGAAAGGCTGAGCGCGTCGTCGCGCGCGATGCCGCCCTTCGACAGGCTCAGGGCTCGACTCCGAAGGCGCGGGTCGGGCTCGCCCGGCACTGGGTCCGGTTCGTCACCAAGGTGCCGATCCTCACCGTCGTGATCGTGATCGCCGTATTGGGGGTGCTGGCCTATCCGGCCAAGGATCTGCAGATCGCGCTGCCGAGCCCCGGGCACGCCGATCCGGGCAGCCACGCGCGCGTCACCTATGACCTGGTCAGTGATCATTTCGGCGCCGGCTACAACGGCCCGCTGATCATCGCGGCGACCATCGTGGGTTCGGATGACCCGCTCGGGGTGATGGATGACATCGCCGACGAGATCCGCACCGTTCCGGGAGTGGCGAGCGTGCCGCTGTCGACGCCGAACGCCGACGCCAGCACCGGCATCATCCAGGTGATCCCCGAGACCGGACCGGATACGCCCGAGACCAAGGACCTCGTCCGCCGGATCCGCGCGCTCGAGCCGCACATCCTCGAGAAGTACGACATCCCGATCGCGGTGACCGGCTTCACGGCCGTGGCCATCGACATCTCCGACCGACTCGGCCGGGCGCTGATCCCCTTCGGCATCCTGGTCGTCGGTCTGTCGTTGATCTTGCTGGCCATGGTGTTCCGCTCGGTCGCGGTGCCGCTCAAGGCGACGATCGGCTACCTGCTCAGCGTTGGCTGCCGCCTTCGGGGTCACGGCGATGGTCTTCGAGTACAACTGGTTCGGTTCGCTGCTGAACGTGCACGAGCCCGCGCCGGTGATCAGCTTCCTGCCGATCCTGTTGATGGGCATCCTGTTCGGGCTGGCCATGGACTACGAGGTGTTCCTGGTGAGCCGGATCCGCGAGGAGTACGTGCATGGGGACAACGCGCGGGCCGCGATCGAGGACGGGTTCGCCGCTTCGAGCCGCGTCGTGGCGGCGGCGGCGGTGATCATGATCGGGGTCTTCGCGGCCTTCGTGCCCGAGGGCGAAGGCGCGATCAAACCGATCTCGCTCGGCCTCGCGGTCGGTGTCTTCGTGGATGCGTTCATCGTCCGGATGACGCTCGTGCCCGCCGTACTCTTCTTGCTGGGCGAGAATGCGTGGTGGCTGCCGAAGTGGCTGGACCGCCGACTGCCCTCGTTCGACGTGGAGGGTGCGGGTCTGGTCCACCAGGTCTCGCTGGCCGAGTGGCCGGCGCCGAACGACCGGCACCTGGTCTACGCCGAGGGCCTGGAGATCGGCGGCCGCGGTCCCGTGGCGATCAGCGCCATGCCCCGCGAGGTGGTCGTGGTCGAGGGGCCGCACGACACCGACCGGACCTCCCTGCTGCTGACCCTCGCCGGCCGGATGAAGATCACCAGCGGCCGGGCCAAGATCGCCGGCCTGGTGCTTCCCGAACAGGCCGGTCAGGTGCGGGCCCGGACCGGATACCTCGACTGCGCGACCAGCACCGACCTGCGCCGCGACCTGCGGGTGCTCGCCAAGGCCAAGCCCAAGATCATCTTCATCGATCATGCCGACCTGCTCTCGACCCACGATGATCGGGCCGCGCTGGCCAGTCTGCTCGATGATCTTGACGTGCAGTCGCACGAACAGTCCGTGGTCCTCGCCGTTCGCAGCCAGTCCTCGATCGCCGATCTGGTCCGGGGGCCCTTCTCCTGCGTCACGCTCGGCCGCACCGACGACCTCATCGGCACCCCGACCCACTGAACCACGAAGAACCCTCGAAACGTCCGAGAACAAGGAAACTGATCATGTTTGCGCTGGAACGAGCGACCACCACCCGCCGCGCGGGCCTGTGGACGATCCTCGGTCTGATCTTGGTGCCGCTGGTCGTGGCCGGCGGCTTCCTGTGGGCCGGTTGGAACTCCGACGACCGGCTCGACCGGGTGCAGGCCGCGATCGTCAACAACGATGATCCGGTCGAGCTCAACGGACAACTGGTGCCTCTCGGCCGGCAACTCGTCCGGAGGGCTGGTCGCCAGCAAGGACGATCCCAACTTCAGCTGGGTGATCACCGATGCGAAGGATGCGAACGTCCGGCATGGCCGAGGGCCGCTATGCCGCGGTGGTGACCATCCCCAAGGACTTCTCGGCCAAGGCGACCTCCTTCTCCAAGGACGAGGCCGACGACGTGCAGCACGCGACCATCGACGTCGCAGACCTCGCAGATCTCCGGTCTCGCCGACCCGGTCGTCGGTCAGGCGATCACCGCACAGGCGACCAAGATCTTGAACGCGACGCTGACCGAGAGCTACCTGGAGAACATCTACATCGGCTTCAACTCCACCGGCAAGCAGTTCGCCACCCTGGCCAGTGCGGCCGGGAAGCTGTCGGACGGCACCGACCAGCTGTCCGGCGGGCTGAACCAGACCGCCTCAGGGACGGGCGAGTTCGCCAGCGGCCTGGACCAGCTCGACGACGGTGCGCAGGAGCTGGCGAGCGGTCTCGGGCAGTACGCCACCGGGGTGCACCAGTACGCGAGCGGGGTCGACGAGCTCGCCGACGGAACCGGGCAGTCGGCCGCCGGAGCCCGGCAGCTGGCCAAGGGCGGCAAGAAGCTCGCGTCCGGAGCCGACCAGCTCGCCGAAGGTGCCGACGGGATCGCCGGCGGGTTGAAGGTCCTGCAGAACGGCAGCAAGCAGACCCAGGGTCTGGGCACGAAGTCCTACGCGAAGAACATGGCCGGCTTCGCCGGCGGACTGAAACAGTACGAGGGGTTCACTCGTGCGCTCAGCAGCGCCACCACGCCGGAGGAGGTGGCGAAGATCAACCCGCAGCTCGTCTGCCCGTCCCAGCTGCCGGCCGAAGCGTGCCCGGCCTACTACGCCGGACTCACGGCCGGATCGACCGCGGCGTACCAGGGTCTGCAGAGCCCCGACGGCGGCAAGACCCCCGGCCTGGTCAGCGGCGCGAGCGGACTGGCGAAGGGCGCCGCCGGACTCGACTCGATCGTCTCGGGTCTGCGTTTCGGTCCCGACGGCGACACCGGCGTGCGGGCGTACGCGAAGGGCGTCAACTCGTTCGCCGACGGTGTCGGCGAGTACGCCGACGGCGTGGCGCAGCTGGCGACGGGACTCGGCAAGCTGGCCTCGGGCACCGACAAGCTCGCGCTCGGCGGTCACGAGCTGGCGGTCGGTGCGGACCAGATCGCCGATGGTGCCGGTCAGCTGGCCGGCGGCACCTCGCAGTCGGCCACCGGTGCGGCGGCGCTCTACGACGGCGTCAGCAAGCTGTCGGAGGGGGGCGAGAAGCTCGCCGACGGGACGGGCAAGTTCGCCGATGGGCTGGACAAGGGGAAGGACCAGATTCCCAGCTACGACAAGACGCTGCGCAACAAGCTGTCCTCGGTGGTCACCACGCCGGTCACGACCGACACCGTGCAGAAGATCTTCCCCGATCAGGCGAGCACCACGCTGTTGACCGTGATCGCGCTGTGGCTGGGGGCGCTGGCGAGCTTCCTGATCCTGCGCGCCGTCCCCGCCCGGGTCCTGTCATCGATGAAGCCATCCTGGCGGCTCGCGCTGGAAGGCGTGCTGCCGGCGGTCGTGGTCGGTGTCGTCCAGGCCGGTGTGCTGACCGCGGTGCTCGGTGCTCTGCTCCACCTGGACGGGTCGGAGATTGCCGCCCTGGGCGGTTTCGCCGTGCTGACCGCGGTGACCTTCGCCGTGATCAACCATGCCCTGGTGGCCTGGTTCGGCGGGGTGGGGCGGTTCATCTCGGTGTTGGTGATCGTCATCGCCGCGGCCGGCGCGATCACCTCGGCACTGCCCGAGGCGTTCGATGCCATCGCGCCGTTCCTGCCGACCACCCCGGCGCTGGACGGCCTGCGGGCGATCGTCAGCGGTGGCAGCGGCGCGGGCAACGCGGCGGCGCTGCTGGTCGGCTGGTCGATCATCGGCGCCGCCGCGAGCGTGCTCGCCGTCGCCCGCCGAAGGATGATCGCTCCACTCGCCGCCCCGCTCCCGGCCTGACCCGGGAGTGAGGATGCTCGAAGCGCTCCGGCAACGGATGCAGGGCTACGTCGAGACCGGGGCCGTGCCGGGCCTGGTCTATCTGGTGGCCCGCGGCGAGGACGTGGCCGTCGAGGCACTCGGCACCGTCGCGTACGACAGCGACCGCCCGATGACGCGCGACAGCGTCTTCCGGATCGCCTCGATCAGCAAGCCGATCACGGCAGCCGCGGCGATGATCCTGGTCGAGGACGGCGCCATCCGGCTCGACGAGCCGGTCGACCGGCTGCTGCCCGAACTGGCGAATCGCCGGGTGCTGCGCAGCCTGGAGTCCGGCCTGGACGATACGGTGCCGGCGCGGCGGCCGATCCTCGTCGAGGACCTGCTCACGCTGCGGATGGGCTTCGGAACGATCCTCGCCGAGCCCGGCCGCTATCCGATCCAGCGGGCCGAGGCCGCGCTCGGCCTGGCCACCCTCGGCTCGCCGTCCCCGCCGCCGGCGCTCACCGCCGACGAATGGATCGCCGCCCTCGGGACGCTGCCGCTGATCGCGCAACCCGGAGCAGCGCTGGCTCTACAACACCGGCTCGCAGGTGCTCGGCGTCCTGGTCGAGCGCGCCGCCGGGCGGCCGCTGGAGGACTTTCTGCGGGAGCGGCTGCTCGAGCCGCTCGGGATGGTCGACACCGGTTTCGTGCTCCGCCCGGACCAGCAGGAACGCTTCACCACCCGGTACCGGCCGGATCCCGCCGGTGGTCGGCCCACGGTCTCCGATCCGTCTGATCGGCGGCTCTTGGAGCCGCCCGACCGGTCGGCCGGACGCCGCCTCGTGGTTGCTGTCCACCGTCGACGATCTGTGGGCGTTCGCCCAGATGCTGCGGGCCGGCGGCGCGTACCGGGGCGGCCGGGTGCTGTCGGAGGAGTCGGTCGCGGCCATGATCACCGACCGGGTCTCACCGGCTGAGCGGGCCGGCTCCGAGGATCTCCTGGAGGAGCACGAGAGCTGGGGCTACGGGATGCTGGTGCCGGCGGCAGGTGACCCGGAGAGCCTCGGCGAATACGGCTGGGACGGCGGCTCGGGCACGTCGTGGCGCACCCACCCCGACGCTGGGGTACACCGGGATCCTGCTCACCCAGCTCGAGCTCGGCGCGCCGCAGGCAATGGCGATCTACGCCGACTTCTGGGCCGCGCTACGCGGCCCTTCGACAAGCTCAGGACGCGGCCTCGCGAGGGCGGAAGCGCGATCGAGGACTCCGGGGATGGCGGCCTCGATCGCTGACAGGGTGCCGTAGAAGCCGGCCGCGGTTCCGTACCACGGATCGGGTACGCCGGAGCCGGGCTCGGCCGCCGGGTCGTAGTCGGTGAGCAGGCTGATGTTCGTCGCGCCCGGAGCGATGGCCAGCATCTTGCGCACGTGGATGTCCTCCATGGCGATCACCAGATCCGCGCCCTCGATCTCGTTGCGGGTGATCTGGTGGGCCCGGTGATGATCATGGCGATAGCCGTGCTCGCGCAGCACCGCGGCCGCCCGGCGGTCCATGGGGTTGGCAAGCTCCTCGGTGCTGGTGGCCGCACTGGTGAACTCGATTCCGTCGATCCCGGTGTCAGCCGCGACCCGCTCCGCCACCCGTTCGGCGATCGGCGATCGGCAGATGTTGCCCCAGCACACGAAGACGACCCGGACGGGCGCGCCCGGATCAGCCACGGCGCTTCTGGCCTCGGATCCGGCAGGAACGCGTTCAGCACGAAGCTGACGATCGAGACGATGATCGAGCCCAACACCGCCACCCAGAAGCCGTCGACGTGCCAGCCGAGATCCACCTTGCCCGCCAACCAGGAGGTGAGCAGCAGCATGCAGGCGTTGATCACGATCAGGAAGAGGCCGAGGGTGAGCAGCAGCAGCGGGATGGTGACCAGCGCGAAGATCGGCTTCACGATCGCATTCAGCACACCGAAGATCAGCGCGACGACCAGCAGCGCGAAGATCTTTCGCCCGGTGGTGGGGGCAGTCAGGGTGATGCCGCTCAACAAGAACGTGGCCACCGCCAGGGCGGCGGCGTTGGCCAGAAGTCTCAAAAGGAATCTCATGGAGTCGATCGTTCCACGTCGATCGAAGGCTCGCAGCGTACCGTGTCCTGAGCTTGTCGAAGGACCGGGATGTGTGCTCCTCGACAGGCTCAGGGCGCGTCGCCCTCCTCGAGGCTCAGGATGCCGGCGCGCTCGTCGGCGATGGTCGTGTCGTCGCCGTGGCCGGTCTTCACGATGGTCTGGCCGGGCAGCGACAGCAGCCGATCGGCGATGCTCCGGATCAGCAGCGGCTTGTCGCTGAAGCTCCGTCCGGTCGCGCCCGGGCCGCCGTTGAAAAGGGTATCGCCGGTGAACACGACGGCCAGATCCTTGGCGTACAGGCACACCGCGCCCGGTGCGTGCCCCGGCGTGTGGATGACCTCGAGCGAGATCCCGGCCACCTCGATCTGCTGACCGTCACTCAGCTCGCCGTCCGGCGGCGTGTCATGGGTCAGCTGCCACAGCGGCAGGTCGTCGGGGTGCAGCAGCACCGGCGCACCGACCGCCGCGCCGAGAGCCGGCGCCACCCGGACATGATCATCGTGCGCGTGGGTGCAGACCACCGCCCGCACCGTCCGCCCACCCACCAGCTCGGTGATCGCCGCCACGTCGTGCGGGGCGTCGATGATCACGCACTCGGTGTCGTCGCCGACGATCCACACGTTGTTCTCCACGTCGAACGTCTCACCGTCCAGGGAGAAGGTTCCCGAGGTGACGGTGTGGTCGATCCGGGCGGTCACGACGCCGAGTCCATGATCACGACCGAGCGCAGCACGTCACCGCCGTGCATCTTGTCGAAGGCCGCCTCGATGCCGTCGATGCCGATCTCCTCACTGACGAAGGCATCCAGCGGCAGCCGGCCCTGCAGGTAGAGATCGATCAGCATGGGGAAGTCCCGATCCGGCAGGCAGTCGCCGTACCAGCTCGACTTCAGGGAGCCGCCGCGACCGAAGACGTCCAGCAGCGGCAGCTCCAGCTGCATCGTCGGGGTCGGCACGCCCACCAGGACGACGGTGCCGGCGAGATCGCGACCGTAGAACGCCTGTTTGTAGGTCTCGGGCCGGCCCGACCGCCTCGATCACCACGTCCGGCCCGAAGCCGCCGGTGAGCGCCTGCATCCCGGCCACGGGATCGGTGTCCTTGGAGTTGATCACGTCCGTCGCGCCGAGTTCTCGAGCCGTGGCCAGCTTGCGATCGTCGATGTCGATCGCGATGATCTTGGACGCCCCGGCCAGCCGGGAGCCGGCGATCGCGGCCGCGCCGACACCACCGCAGCCGATCACCGCCACCGAATCGCCCCGGCCGACATTGCCGGTGTTGATCGCCGCGCCCAGCCCGGCCATCACGCCGCAACCGAGCAACCCGGCGACGGCGGGGCGGGCCGCCGGATCGACCTTGGTGCACTGGCCCGCGGCCACCAGCGTCTTGTCGATGAACGCGCCGATGCCGAGCGCCGGGGACAGTTCGGTGCCGTCGGTCAAGGGTCATCTTCTGCTTCGCGTTGTGGGTGGCGAAGCAGTACCACGGCCGGCCGCGGCGGCACGCCCGGCAGCTGCCGCAGACCGCGCGCCAGTTCAAGATCACGTAGTCGCCGGGGGCAAGATCAACAACACCCGCACCGACCGACTCGACGACGCCGGCGGCCTCATGCCCCAGCAGATACGGGTAGTCCTCCCCGATCCCGCCCTCGCGGTAGTGCAGGTCGGTGTGGCAGACCCCGCAGGCCTGGATCTTGACCACGGCCTCGCCGGGCCCTGGGTCGGGAACGTTGATGGTGACCAGCTCAACCGGAGCCCCCTTGCTTCGGGCGATGACTCCCCGGACCTCTTGCGACACGCGCAACCCCTCTCTCGACGATCGATGATGGTGAACCTCGCGCGCGCCCGTGTGTTATTGAGCGCGCGGCGGGGGTTCAAGGGGGTCGCCCCCCTTGCTACTAATAGCGCAGCGTATGACCTCAGCGATGGTCCGTCGGCGACCCCCTGCGTGCGCCGCGGACTCGGACCCAGTTCACCGCGATCGCGACCTGGTCGACGCTCGGCACGGCGTGGGCTGGAGCCGGGCGGCTGATGATCACCACGGGTACGCCGAGGTCGGCGGCAGCGTCGAGCTTGGCTTTGGTCAGGTCTCCGCCGGAGTCCTTGGTGATCAGCACATCGACGCGCATGGTCGATCAGCAGGCGACGCTCGTCGTCGTACGAGTACGGGCCGCGCGACGTGATCACGGTCCAGGCGGCCGGCAGGGTGAACTCAGGTGGATCGACGACTCGGACGATCACCCGGCGATCCGCCCACGGCAGGAAGGCGTCCAGGGACTGGCGTCCCGTGGTCAGGAACGGGCGGCGGGCCGGCTTCGGCCGCAACGCGGGCCGCGGCGGCGTCGGCGACCCAGGTCCAGGAACCGGCCTGCGGATGGTCGCGCCAGCCGGGACGTTCGAGGCGGAGCAGCGGCACACCGGCGAGCGCCGTGGCCGCCGCGGCGTTGGCGGAGATCCGTGCGGCAAAGGGATGGGTGGCATCCACCACCGCGGTGATCTGCCCGGCCCGGAGATAGTCGACCAGGCCGTCGACGCCGCCGAAGCCGCCGACCCGGACCCGGCCCGACCGGCAGTGCCGGCTTGCTCACCCGACCCGCGAGTGAACTGATCACGTCCACGCCGATGTCGACCAATGCGGCCGCCAGTTCACGTGCCTCACTCGTGCCGCCCAGGATCAGGATGGTCATGGCCGCCACCCGCGCAGCACGACCCCGCCGACCATCGCCGCGGCCGAGACCACTGCGGCCAACCGGGTGGCCCGGGCGATGTCGGTGGTCCTGACCGGCCGTCCGTCGCCCAGCACGCCGCGATCCTCCGCCTCGCCGTGGTAGACATTGCGGCCGCCGAGGCGGACACCCAGCGCGCCGGCGAACGCGGACTCCACCACCCCGGCATTGGGGCTCGGATGCCGGCCGGCGTCGCGGACGACGATCCGCAGCGTCTCCCGTGTCGACCCGCCGACGAGTGGCGCCGCGGCGGCCGTGGCCACCGCGGCCAGCCGAGCCGGCAGCCAGTTCACGACATCGTCGAGGCGCGCGGCCGCCCAGCCGAATCGCCGATAGCGCGGACTGCGATGTCCGATCATCGCGTCCAAGGTGTTCACCGCTCGATAACCGAGCAGGCCGGGAATGCCGGCCACCGTCCCCCAGAACAGCGGCGCGACCACGGCGTCGGAGGTGTTCTCGGCCAGTGACTCCACGGTGGCCCGGGCCACCTCGTCGGCGGACAGGTCGGCGGTCTCCCGTCCGACCAGATTGCGCACCCGGTGCCGCGCGGCTTCAAGATCATCTGCCGCCAGCTGAGCCCGAGATGATCATGGCCTCGCGGGCCAGTGACCGGCCGCCCAGCACCGTCCAGGTGGCGGCGGCCGTGCCGATGACCGTGAGCGCTGGATGCCGGGCGGCCAGCCGCTCCAGCACCCAGCCGAGCGCCGTCGCGGCGGTGACCAGGGTGGCGACGTGTACGACACCGGCCGATCGCCGGTCGGCGTAGGTCAAGGTCTCCAACCGGGAGGCGACCTGCCCGAAGCCCGCCACCGGGTGCCAGCGCCGCGGATCGCCAAACCGCTGGTCGGCCAGGCAGCCGAGGCCGATGCCGAGCGCCGACCAGCCTGCCGTTGATAGCGTCATCGCTGATGACTGCCCGACACGTGATGATCACCGGCGGCGTGCGCTCCGGCAAGTCCCGGTACGCCGAGCTGCTGCTGGCCGACGAGCCGGCGGTGACCTATCTGGCGCCCGGCCCGACGGGGGATTCCGACCCGGAATGGGCGGCGCGGATCGCCGCCCACCGGTCGCGCCGGCCGGCGAGCTGGACCACGGTCGAGACGGCCGATCTCGCCGGTGCGCTGCGGGCCGCCGACCAGCCGGTGATGATCGACTGCCTGGGCACCTGGCTGACCGCGATCATCGACCAGCTGGGCACCTGGGACACACCGCTGCCGGACTGGCAGGACGACTTCGGTCACCGGCTGGACGAGGTCGTCGAGGCGTGGCGGGCCTACCCGAGGACTGCGGTCGCGGTGACCAATGAGGTCGGCTGGGGACTCGTCTCCGAGCATCGCAGCGGTCGAGTCTTCACCGACCTGCTGGGCCGGGTCAACCAGGCCGTCGCCGCGGCGAGCGACGAAGTGATCTTGATCGTGGCCGGGCGTGCCTTGCGGCTCTGAGCCGCCGACGGCGTTCACGCGGCTGCTCCGATGATCATGATCGTGAACGCCAGCTCGATCGCCGCGCCCATCACGTCGCCGGTCACGCCACCCAGGCGCCGCACGCAGTGCCGGACCAGACCGACGACGACCAGCGCGGCCACGGCGGCGCCGATGACCGGACCGATCACACCGAATCCCAGCAGCCAGGCGCCCAGGCCGATGATCATCAGCGCGGCCAGCCAGGCGACGATCGCGACCACGGCCGGCACGGAGCCGGCGACCGCGGCGCCGAGTCCCTGAGCGCGGGCCGGCGGCACCCCGCGTACGCACACCAGGACCAGCGCCGCTCGCGACACGCAGATGATCAAGCCGGCGAGCAGGGCGCCGCGCAGGTCGGTGACCACCTCGCCCAGTCCCGCAGCCTGCAGGCCCAGCGTGATCACCAGCGCCACGACACCCATCGGTCCCACATCGCCGCGAGCCATGATCGCCAGCGACCGCGTCGCGGTCCCAGCCCGACCCGAGGCCGTCGACCGTGTCGGCCAGTCCGTCCAGGTGCATCACCCGGGTGCCCAGCGCCAGCGCCGCCACCATCAGCAGCCCGACGGCCAACGGCGGTAGGTCGCCGAGATCAGCGAGCCAGCCGACCGCTCCGGCAGCGCAGGCCAGTGGCAGCACCGCCATCGGCGCGATGATCATGGCCCGCGCCGCGACCGGGCGATCGATCTCCGGAAGCCGGCCGCTGGGGATGATCGTCAAGGTCCCGACGGCCAGCCGCAGGGAGGCGAACGCCATGATCAATCGCCGGCGGCGGCCGGCAGCAGATCCTCCAGGAGCGCGACCTCCGCCATCAGCAGCGCGGCGGAACGCAGCACCGGCAGCGCGGTGAGCGCTCCCGTGCCTTCACCCAGTCGCAGACCAAGATCGAGAATCGGCTCCAACCCGAGCTTCTCCAGGGCGAGTTGTTGGGCCGGCTCGGTCGACACGGTGTCCCGCGGCGCACCAGGCGATCACGCCCGGCTCCAGATCCTCGGCGACGCCGGCGGCGGCGACCGACACGATGCCGTCCAGCAGCACCGGTACGCCGCGGCGGGCGGCCGTCCGCAAGAACCCGACCGCGGCGGCGAAATCGGCGGCGCCGAGCGCCGCCAGCCGCACCTGGGGATCAGCCACCCGGTCGCCCACCCGCCGCAGCGCGGTGGCGATCACCTCGGTCTTGCGCCGCAGTCGCACGTCGTCGATCCCGGTCCCGCGGCCGACCACCTGATCGGCCGTCAGCCCGAAGGTCGCGGCGATCAGTGCGGCCGCCGGAGTCGTGTTGCCGATGCCCATGTCGCCGACGATCAGCAGATCGGCGCCGGCATCGATCTCCACGTCGGCGATCATCTGACCCGCGCGCATCGCGTACCGGCAATCAGCGGCGCTCAGTGCGTCGGCGCGGTCGATCGGCTCCGACGGGCCGACGTGGTACGCCGACACCTCGACCGGCAGGTCGTCAAGATCATCATCGACACCGAGATCGAGCACCCGCAGGGAGACGCCGTGCTGCCGGGCCAGACTGTTGGCTCCGGCGCGGCCGGCGCAGAACGCCCGCACCATCACCGCCGTCACCGCGCGCGGATAGGCCGAGACCCGATCATGCGAGACACCATGATCACCGGCGAGGATCACCGCGCGGACCCGATCCAGCGGGCGCGGTGGGCAGACGCCCTGGCACGCCGCCAGCCAGGCCGCGAGAGTCTTCCAATCGGCCCAGTGCTCCGGTCGGGGTGGCGAGAGCGGCGAGGCGCTGCCTGGCCTCGGCCCGCGCGGCCGCGGACGGAGGTGTGATCATCGATCAGGCTGACGAGCGAACAGCAGATTCGACCGCGAGACCGATGGCAGCGCTCGGCGGGTCAGCCGGTGCACGAAGCTCGGCCAGGGTGACGCCGAGCACGGCCCACAGAGTCAGCTGGGTGGCCAGGCTGGCGCTCCGGAACGCGTACAGCACGCTGGCCGGGAAGTCGCTGGGCACCTCGTCGTAGCTCGGCATCAGGCCGATGGCGACGGCGACGACGACGAGATAGCCACCGACGACGGCCAGCCCCGCGTACCAGGCGCCCCAGCGTTCGGCGAGCCGGCGACCGACCAGCACAGCGGTGACGGCAGCGATGACCGAGATGGCCAGCAAGGTGAAGTAGAGCGTGGTGCGGAGGCCGATCGTCTCGGCGTGACCGACCGCCGGTGGGTTCGGTGGATAGCCGAGGAACGGCACGACGATAGACGCTGACGAAGCCGATCGCGGCGACGGTCATCGTGGTGCCGCGTGCGCCGAGGCCGCCGAACCGGCCCAGCGCCAAGGCGCTCAGCACGCCGACCAGTCCGCCGAGCGTGACGCCGGCGACCACGGTGCCGGTCAGCAGTCCGACCGTCGACTGCAACGACCGAGGCACCTCGGTGGCGTGATCCTCGGCGGCCGGCTCCTCAGCCGTGCCGTGATCGTGACCGCCGGACTCCTCGATGCTGATGGCGGCGTTGACCGACGGCTCGCCGACGGCGTACGCGACGCCGAAGGCGAAGATGCCCGCGATGAGGCCGGCCAGCAGCCCCCTGATCAGAAAGCTGCGTGCGGAAATCTGGTCCGCTTCAGTCGAGGCAGCCAACTCAGTGGCACGGGAAGCCGAGAAGGTGGCGCCCGTCGTGGACCCACTCGTGCACCGCCGTGCCGGACAGCAGCGACGTGGCGCCCTGCTCGGCGGACACGAAGTACATGGCGACCAGCAACAACAGGCCGGCGAAGATCAACCAGGGAAGCACCTGGCCGAGGGACAAAGTGGGCACGGCCACGGGTGGCGCGGGGATGGCCACCGCCTTCGCGCCGTCGTGCTGCTGCGACATTTTTCCTCCTGGGCTCTGCGACCCGTTGTGACGGAGCTCGTCGGGGGAGGGGTCTGACTCGAGCGGCTGCTCTCACAGTGGCGCGACCGTGCCGGATTCTCACCGGCTTCCTGATCCCTCGCGAACTTCAGCACTGTACTGCGGGCCGGTTTGAACCGGGCAACAGGGCGCGCGTTGAGTAGGGTCGCGAACATGAAGTTCGGCCGGTGGCGCGGCGCTGGCAGCCAGATCACCCGACACCCGTCCGCGGTGCTGCTGGTCGTCCAGCTGATCGGCGTCCTGCTCTATCCGTTCATGGCGGACGAAGCACTGGGCCGGGTCCTCTTCGAGTTGTTCGGCGCGGCGGTGCTGGCCCTGGCCATCTGGTCGGTACGCGATTCACCCGGCCCGCTGTGGATCTCGGTCACCCTCGGCGTGGTCGCCTCCGCGCTCTCCATCGCCGATGCGGTCGATCACAGCAATGCCCTGCAGGGGGCGTCGGCCGTCTTCCACGCGCTGTTCTACTTCTATGCCGCCGGCAGCCTGATGGTCTACATGCTGGCTGATCGCACGGTCACCACCGATGAGCTCTACGCGGTCGGAGCGACCTTCACGCTGGTCGCGTGGGCCTTCGCGTACGTCTTCGTGTTCTTGCAGATCGCCCAGCCGGGATGCTTCATCGCCGCGGTCGACTCCGACCAACCCCGGACCTGGATGGAGCTGCTGTTCCTGAGCTTCACCAATCTGTCCAGCACCGGGCTGTCCGACGTCGTGCCGGTGACCGCGCATGCCCGCTCGGTGGTGATGATCGAACAGCTCGCCGGGCTCGGCTATGTCGCCCTCTTCGTGTCGCGGCTGGTCGGGCTGACGATCAGCCGGCAGATGGCCGGTTCGAGCACCGACGAACGCTGATGGCGCCGCGACTGCTGATCATCGCGCACGCCGAGACGCCCGGCAGCCGGGCACTGGTCTTCGGCGACGACTCCCTGCCGGTGGCGACCGAGCGCCGATGGGGGGTCCGCGTCGCGCGTTGGGTGAGCGCTCCCGATCCGGCCTGCCGGGCGACGGCCGAACAGATCGGGACCGGTGTCACGATCGCCGATGACCTGGCCGGCTGCGACTTCGGCCGGTGGGCCGGACGGACGCTCGTCGACGTCGGAGCCGCCGAGCCGGAGGCGGTCGCGACCTGGCTGAGCGATCCGTACGCCGCACCGCACGGCGGCGAGAGCCTGGCCGCGATGCTCGCCCGGGTCGGAACCTACGTCGACGGCGCCGACTGGCCGGACGGTCGTAGCGCTGCGGTGGTCACCCCGCTGGTGGCCCGGGCGCTGGTCGTGCACGCCCTCGGCGCACCCCCGGAGGTGATCTTCCGGATCGACGTGCCACCGCTGGGCCGGGCGTCGATCTCGCGCAGCGGCCCGCAGTGGCGGCTCCAGGAACTCACGCCGGAAGTCGGGCAGTGAAGCCGGCGACCGCTCCGATCACGGTGATGGCCGGGGGTTTGATCTTGGCCTGGTGACTGCGCTCGGTGATGTCGGCGAGCGTGCCGCGGACGACCAGCTGGCTGGGCAGGCCGGCGTCGGCGACGGTCATGGCCGGGGTCTGGGGGTCGAGACCCTCGGTGATCAACTTCGCCGCGATGGCACCCAGCTTCGCGACTCCCATCATGATCACCAGCGTGGTGTTGGCGCGGGCCAGCGCCGACCAGTCGAGCGTGGAGGCCGGGTCGTCGGGCGCGGCGTGACCGGAGATCACCGTGAAGCCCTGGGTGAGCTGCCGATGGGTCAGCGGGATCCCGGCCAGCGCCGGTCCGGCGATCGCCGAGGACACGCCGGGGATCACCGTCACCGGGATGCCCGCGGCGGCACAGGCCTGCCACTCCTCGCCGCCGCGGCCGAAGACGAAGTTGTCGCCGCCCTTGAGCCGCACCACGGTCGCTCCGGTCTGAGCGTGCTCGACCAGCAACTCGTTGATCCGCTCCTGCGGGGTGAACTCGCCGCGCGGAATCTTGGCCACGTCGATGATCACCGCGTCGGACCGCGCCTGGTCGAGCACGGCCAGCGGGGCCAGCCGATCGCAGACGATCACCTCGGCGTGACGGATCGCGTCCAGCCCGGCGACGCGTCAACAGGCCCGGATCACCCGGGCCGCCGCCGACCAAGATCACCCGGCCGTCGCCCGGAGCGCAGCGTCGGCTGGGCGCTCGCGCTCGACGAGGTCGCGAGCACGCCGTACCGGCGGGCCAGGTCCCGGGCCTGCTGATCTTGGTCGGGATCACCCGTGGCGGTGACCAGGAGCGCCGCCGGGCCCAGATCCTCGGCGACCAGTGGCCGGCGGACGCAGGGTGATCAAGCTGCGGGAGGCGAGATCGCTGACCGTGGCGCTGACGTCGGTGCCGAACACGGTGACCAGCGCGCCGGAGTCGAGCAGCCGGGTGATCGGAGCCAGGGCGGCGGCGCCGGCACCGCAGACCAGGACGCGGCAGCCCGCGACCTCGACCGCCCCCTGGAAGCTCATCCCCACATTGTCGGTCGGGCCGAAGTCGGCCGGCGAGGCGTCTCAGGCGTGGTGGCGGGCCTCGTGCTCTTGATGGCCGAGCGGCTCCAACTGAAAGGTGCAGTGCTCCACGTCGAAGTGCCCGCCCAGGCATTCCGCCAGCCGATCGAGCACCTCGCCGGACCGGCCCTCGCTGATGCACGCCTCGTCGACGACGACGTGGGCCGACAGCACCGGTACGCCGCTGGTGATGGTCCAGGCGTGCAGGTCGTGCACGTCGACCACGCCGGTGACGCCGCGAATGTGCTCGCGAACGGCGACCAGGTCGACGCCGCGGGGCGTCGCCTCCAGCAACACGTCGACCACCTCGCGCAGCAGCGACCACGCCCGCGGCACGATCAGCGCGAAGATCAACAACGATGCGATGGCGTCGAACTGGTACCACCCGGTGAGCCTGATCAGGATCGCCGCGACGATGACCGCGACCGACCCCAGCAGATCGCCCAGCACCTCGAGGTAGGCGCCGCGTACGTTCAGGCTCTCGGCCTGACCCCGGCGCAGGATGAGCAGTCCGGCGGTGTTGGCCAGCGCGCCCACGATCGCGATGATCAGCATCAGGCCGGTCTCGACCTCGGCCGGGCTGCGCAGCCGGTCGATCGCCTTGATCAACACCCAGACGCCGATGCCGACCAGCAGCAGGGCATTGGCCAGCGCGGCCAGCACCTCCGCGCGCTGCCAACCGAACGTGCGCCTGATCGTCGCGGCCCGGGTGGCCAGGGAGGCGGCGATCAGGGCCAGCACCAGACCACTGGCGTCGGTCAGCATGTGTCCGGCGTCGGCCAGCAGCGCCAGCGATCCGGAGATCAGCCCGCCGATCACCTCGGCCACGAACACCGCCGCGGTGATCGCCAGCACCAGACCCAGCCGCTTCCGGTGAGCGCCCGCCGCCGTCACCCCGTGATCATGCCCAGCCCCCACTCTCCTCCCTCCCTCTCCGACTTGTCAGACTCTCAGCGCGCCATGGCCCGCTTAGAGTCTGACAAGTCGGCGAAGGGCGGCCGAGAGCCGGTCGGTGGTGTCCGGGTCGCGGACGGCGATCCGGATCCAGTCGGGGTCGAGGCCGGGGAAGGTCTCGCCGCGGCGGACCGCGAAGCCGTGGTCGCGCAACGCCAGGCGGAGCCAGCCGGCGGGGTGGGTTCCGCGGACCGGCGTCGTGTCGACCAGGACGAACGGGGCCTGCGGGTTGCCGACGGCGGGCAGCCCGACCGCGGCCAGTCGGTCGAGCAGGTACGCGCGGTGCCGACCGATCTCGGCGGCGGCCCGATCCGCGATCTGCAGCGCCTCCGGCGACAGGCAGGCGACCATGGCCGCCAGCGCGGGGGTGGACACCGACCACGGGGGTTGCTGAACGCGCATCCCGGCGATCACCCGCTCGTCGCCGACGGCATAGCCGGCCCGCAGGCCGGCCAGACCCCAGGTCTTGGTCAACGAGCGCAGCACGATCAGGCCCGGCATCGCGCCGCCGATCATCGACTCGACCTGCCCGGGCACCGCATCCATGAACGCCTCGTCGACCACGACCAGTCGTCCGGGCCGGATCAGTCCGGCGGATCAGCCGAGCCGGGTGCAGCACGCTCGTCGGGTTGGTCGGGTTGCCGATCATGATCAGATCGGCGTCGCTCGGGAATGCTCGGCGGGATCCAGGCCGAAGCCGGACGCGCGGCGTCAGGATCACCCGGTCGGGTCGGTGGCCGGCGGCGATCAGCGCCGCCTCCGGCTCGGTGAACTGCGGATGGACGATCACCGGATGCTCGGGGTGCAGGGCCCGGGCCAGCAGGGTGAAGGCTTCGGCCCCGCCCGCCGTCGGCAGCACCTGGGCGGGGGACAGCCGGTGGGCGGCGGCGATCGCCGCCACCGCTTCGTCGGGACGCGGATAGCCGGCCAGCCGCCCGACCGTGTCGGTGATCACCGCCGCGAGCCACGGCGGTGGGGCCGAGACCCGCACATTCACCGCGAGATCGACGAGCCCGTCGCCGAGGTCGCGATCACCGTGGTGGTGCAGATCGTGCCCGGTCATCGGGTCTTTCTGGGTCATCGGTTCTGGGCGGAACCGGCGAACGCATGCACCGCGTCGGCGAACCGCTGCGCCAGCCGCGGATGCCCGGCCCAGTGCACGTGCAGGTAGCTGGCGTGCAGGGTGTCGTGCCCGAAGCCCACCGGTCGGCCGTCGACCAGCCACCCCGGCGACGCACCGGCCGCCGGCTCCACGACCGTGCGATGGAACTCGTGTCCGGTCACCCGGGTCCCCGCGACGGCCAGCAGTTGATCATGGTCGGCGACCAGTCGGCGATAGCTCAGGGTCAGCCGGGCCGACATCGTGGCGGTGGCGCCGATGGCGCCGATCATCGGCGCGCCGTCCATGGTCTCGCACAGGTACAGCAGGCCGGCACATTCGGCCGCGGTCGGCAGCCCGGCGGCGATCGCCGCTCCGATGTCGGCGCGCAGCGATGCGTTCGCCGAGAGTTCCGCGGCATGCACCTCGGGGAAACCGCCGCCCAGATACAGCCCGGCGGTGCCCGGCGGCAGCGCCGGATCCGTCAGCGGGTCGAAGGTGACGGGCTCGCAGCCGGCCGCGCGGAGCAGTTCGTCGGTCTCGGCGTAGCGGAAGGTGAAGGCTCGACCGGCGGCGATCGCGACCACCGGGTCGCGAGTCCGACGCCGGGCGTACGACGGCGCCGGGATCCCACGCGTCCCCGGCGAGCGGGGCCGCGGTATGGGCGATGGCGAGGATCGCCGTCAGGTCGACGTGGGCGGCCAGGCGTTCGGACAGCAGCGTGACGCTGGCGGCCGCCGAGGCGCGTTCGGCGGCCGGCACCAGGCCCAGGTGGCGCGACGGCGCTTCGATCCCGGCGTCGCGGGGCAGCACGCCGAGCACCGGGAGCCCGGTGGCCTCCATGGCCCGGATGATCTCGTCGGCGTGCCGGACCGAGCCCGCCTTGTTCAAGATCACGCCGCTCAGCCGGACCTGCGGATCGAAGGTGTTGAGGCCGTGCACGATCGCCGCCGCCGTACGCGAGACCTGCGAGATGTCCAGCACCAAGATCACCGGAGCCGAGATCAGGCCGGCGACATGCGCGGTGGAGGCGAACCCTTCGCCGCCGATCTGTCCGTCGAACAGGCCCATCACCCCTTCGACCACGGCGACGTCGGCGGGTCGCGGCGTCATCGCTCCGTGCAGCAGCAGCGGGACGATCTGATCTTCGGCACACAGGTGCGGATCGAGGTTGCGGCCGGGACGGCCGGTGGCCAGGGCGTGGTAACCGGGGTCGATGTAGTCCGGTCCGACCTTGAAGCCGGCCACCTCCAGACCCTCGGTGCGCAGCGCACCCATCAGTCCGGTGGCGACCGTCGTCTTGCCGTGTCCCGAACCTGGCGCGGCGACCACCAACCGGGGGAGGCGTTACCACTCGATGCCTCGCTGGCCCTTCTGGCCCTCGTCGAACGGGTGTTTGATCTTGGTCATCTCGGTCACCAGCTGGGCGATCTCGATCAACCGCGGATCCGCGCGACGGCCGGTGATGATCACGTGTTGATGGCCGGGTCGATTGGTCAGCGTGTCGATCACGTCGTCGACGTCGATCCAGCCCCAGTTGATCGGGTAGGTGAACTCGTCGAGCACGTACAGGCCGTGGCGTTCGCTGATCAGCCGCCGCTTGATCTCCGCCCAGCCCTCGGCGGCTGCCTGGGCATGATCATCATCACTGCCGGTCTTCCGGCTCCAGGACCAGCCCGAACCCATCTTGTGCCATTCGACCTCGCCGCCGCGGCCGGTCGTCTCGTGCATCTCCGCCAGGGATTCCAACGCCGTCTGCTCGCCGATCCGCCACTTGGCCGACTTGACGAACTGGAAGACCCCGATCGACCAGCCCTGGGTCCAGCCGCGCAGCGCCAGTCCGAACGCGGCCGTGGACTTGCCCTTGCCGTCGCCGGTATGGATGATCAACAACGGCCGGTTGCGCCGCTGCCGCGTGGTCAGCCCGTCCGCCGGCACCTGGTCCGGTTGGCCTTCGGGCATCAGGCCGCCCGGCCCCGGACCGCGGTGAGCAGCCGATCCGCCGCGACCTCGCCGACCGGGACGTGTTCGGCGCCGAGATGCGTGCTGAGCCGGGCGGCGAGCCCGAGGGTGAATCGGCCGGTCTCGCAGTCGATCAGCAGCGAAGCGATGCCCGCCCGCCGGAGATGATCGGCGACCGCCGCGAACGGCCCACCGCATCCGGCCCGGAGGTGGCGCGGCCGTCGGTCACCAGCACCAGCAGCGGTCGGCGGCGGGGATCGCGGATCCGTTCCAGCCGGAGGGTCTCCGCGGCGCAGAGCAGGCCCTCGGCCAGCGGGGTGCGGCCACCGCTCGGCAGGTCGGCGAGCCGGCGAGCGGCGACGTCGATCGACGACGTCGGTGGCAGGGCCAGGGTCGCTCCGGCGCCGCGGAAGGTGATCAGGCCGACCTTGTCCCGGCGCTGATAGGCGTCCAGCAGCAGCGACATCGCCGCCGCCTTGACCGCC
>CAVXYL010000007.1:0-91985 GCA_963765975.1 uncultured Actinomycetota bacterium
AGAGCTAATCTGCACCCGTGACACAGGCCTGGAAAGCCCTCCTCAGCCACGAGGCCATCATCGAGATGGTCGGCCACGAGGCATTCGCGCGCGCCATGGTCTACGCGAAGTCCGGGCGGGTTCACGATGTCGAAGTCGACGACGAGGCCCTGATGATCACCGGCCGGGTCAAGGGCACCTACCGCGATGACTATGCGGTCACGATCCATCTGGCCAGTTCCCGTTCGGGCGCGGTGTCGGCTTACCGCAGCCAATGCGACTGCCCGATCGGGACGGACTGCAAGCACGCGGCCGCGGTGCTGATCGTCGCCCGTCATCTGGCTGCGGCGGCCCGTATGGTCGAGCGGCCCGAATGGGAGAAGACCCTCGACAAGCTGCTGGCGGGATCACCCACCGTGCTTCCCGCTGACATCGCACCACTTGCGCTGGAGTTCGGCGTCGAACGGATCCCGGCGTTCCGCGGCTATGCCGGACGCCAGGATCTGCGGATCCGTCCGGCCCGACGGGGTCGCAGCGGGACCTGGGTCAGATCGGGCATCAGCTGGGACGATCTGGATTTCGTGGCCCGGTCCTACGTGTCGGAGCATCGGGAGTTGTTGCTGCAGTTCCGGGCCGCGGCCGGTGCCAGCGCCCGCTATTCGCTGCCGCGCAGCGCCTGGCTCTCGCTCAGCACGGTCAGCACCGGATTCTGGGCGCTGCTCGACCAGGCGGCGCAGGTCGGGTTGACCGTGATCACCGCGAAGCCGTTGCTCGGTCCCATCCGGACCGAGGCGACGGCCGTCGTCGGCCTGGATGCCCGGCGCACGAAGGAGGGGCTGGAGCTGCATCCCCGGATCACCGTGGCGGGCCACGATCTCGACCTCACCACGGTCGGCGTACTGGGCGAGCCGACCCACGGCATCTTCCAGGTATCGGCCACCGACCAAGGTGTCGAGGAACTGGTCATCGCCCGGTTGGAGTCGGTGCTCAGCCGCGAGTTGCGGCAGCTGGTCATCGACCTGCCGCCGGTCCGGGTGCCGGAGTCGGACGCGGAGCGCTTCCTGTCCGACTTCGCGCCGCAGTTGCGGCAGAAGGTGGCGCTGGGCTCGGCCGACCGATCCGTCGCGATTCCCGATCCGGTGGAACCGACGATGGAACTCACGGTGTCGTTCGAGCCCGCCCACCGGATCCGGCTCGACTGGGCGGTGCGCTACGGCGACGGTCCGCAGGCTCTCAGCTATCCGCTCGACGCCTCCCCGGACCGGCTCGGCCCGCGCGATCCGAGGGCTGAGGCGGCCGTCCTCGATGCCCTGCCGTTGCCGTACGAGGCATTTCCGCAACTCGTCGCCCTGGGCGGCCCGGTGCCGCCCCGCCCGGCGGCGCACGCGACGCTCGAAGGCGTCAGCGCCTGGGTGTTCGTCGAGCAGGTGCTGCCTCGGCTGTCCGAACACGGCGTCCGGGTCACGCTGGCCGGTGAGGTCGTGGACTACCGGCTCAGCGAGGCCGCGCCGGCGATCGCAGTGTCGGCGGTCGAACGCCGGGATTCGTCGGACTGGTTCGATCTGCATCTCAAGGTGTCGATGGACGGTGAGACGGTGCCGTTCGACGAACTCTTCGTCGCGCTCGCCGCCGGCCAGGACCACTTGATCTTGGAGACCGGGGTCTACTTCACGCTCGATCGGCCCGAGTTCGGGCGGCTCCGCGACCTGATCCAGGAGTCCAAGGCGCTGCAGGACCGGGAGCGTCCCGAGCTGACGATCAACCGCTTCCAGGCGAGCTTGTGGGACGACCTGGTCGATCTGGGCGTCGTGATCGACCAGTCGGCCGCCTGGTCGCGGATCACCCACGGCTTGACTGATGTCACATCGATCGAACCGGTTCCGGCGCCGGCCACGCTCCTGGCGGAGCTCCGCCCGTACCAGCTCGACGGCTATCGCTGGCTCAACTTCCTGCACGCCCATCAGCTCGGTGGGATCCTGGCCGACGACATGGGCCTGGGCAAGACCGTTCAGGCCCTCGCGCTGATCTGCCATGCCGTCGCCGGCACGCCGGGGAGCCCGCCGTTCCTGGTCGTCGCCCCCACCAGCGTGGTGTCGAACTGGGGGAGCGAGGCGGCCCGTTTCGCCCCCGACCTGAAGGTCGTGTGTCTCGCCGAGTCACAGGGCAAGCGGGGCATCCCGATCGGCGAGGCGGTCGCCGGCGCGGACGTGGTGATCACCTCGTACGCCCTGCTGCGGATCGACAACGACGCCCTCGTCGAGCTCGACTGGTCCGGGCTGATCCTCGACGAGGCCCAGTTCGTCAAGAACCATCGAGCGAAGGCCTACCAGTGCGCCCGGCGGATCAGGTCGCCGTTCAAGCTGGCCATCACCGGCACGCCGCTGGAGAACAGCTTGATGGACCTGTGGGCGCTGTTGTCCATCACCGCTCCGGGACTCTTTCCGCATCCCGACCGGTTCTCCGAGTACTACCGTCGGCCGATCGAGCGTGACGGCGACCAGCTCCGGCTCCAGCAACTGCGTCGCCGGATCCGGCCGCTGATGTTGCGCCGCACCAAGGAGAACGTGGCCGCCGAACTGCCGCCGAAGCAGGAACAGGTGATCGAGGTCGAGCTGCACCCGCGGCATCAGCGGATCTACCAGACCCACCTGCAGCGGGAACGGCAGAAGGTGCTCGGACTGATCGACGATCTCGACAACAACCGCTTCACCATCCTGAGGTCGCTGACCCTGCTCCGCCGACTCAGCCTGGATGCCGCCTTGATCGACCCGGCGCACGAGGGGGTGCCGGCGGCGAAGATCGACCTGCTGCTGGCCGACCTCGCCGAGCTGGTCGGCGAGGGACACCAGGCGTTGGTGTTCAGCCAGTTCACCTCCTTCCTCGGCCGGATCCGGACCCGGCTGGCCGCGGCCGAGATCTCCACCGCCTACCTCGACGGTCGCACCCGGAACCGGGATCGGGTGGTCCAGAAGTTCCGGGATCGGCAGGCGTCGGTGTTCCTGATCAGCCTGAAGGCGGGCGGTTTCGGCCTCAATCTGACCGAGGCCGACTACTGCTTCGTGCTCGATCCGTGGTGGAATCCGGCGTCCGAGGCCCAGGCCGTCGATCGGACGCATCGGATCGGTCAGACCAAGACGGTGATGGTGTACCGCCTGGTGGCGAAGGACACCATCGAGCAGAAGGTGATGGATCTCAAGGCCCGCAAGGAAGAGCTGTTCGGCTCGGTGTTCGGTGACGACGCGCTGGCCGGCGGTGCCCTGACCGCGGCCGAGATCCGCGCCCTGGTCACCGGCTGAGACGGCGTTCCGATGTCCGCTTTTTGACATGGCCGAAAGCAGACATTGGGCCCTTTTGATCTCGACACCCCCTGAACCGCGGGCTAACTTCTTGGTTTGTCAGGAGCCGGTTCGCCGGCGACTGGCGGGCATCGCCCTTCGACAGCGTTCATCTTTGAACGTTCCTCTATGGGGGAGGGAACGTCGGGGTGTGGTCGGATGAGTGGTTCTCACGATGACCGTGAAGGCGTGGATAGCGTCTTCGCAGCCAACGCGTGAAGTGCTCATTGAATGCACACGGCCACTTACGCTCGGGGAATGCGCTTGTGCCTCTCGCCAACGGGCGAGGGGCACGAGTGTTTCCAGGACCTTGACAATGCTTCAGGACCAGCCTGCACGATTCTTGAGCGAATCCTGAGCGAGGCTTAGCCCGGCATGGATGGCAACCCGAGGCTGGTCCACCACAATGTGTTTCTGACAGGGCACGTTCTCGCCGACCGCAAACACGGATGTCGAGATCGCTACCTGTCCCAGACACCCGCAAGGTTGTCTGGTCGGCGTCGCCGGCGGGACGGGGAATCCCGCGGCAGCGTCATGGGGGTTGGCTCGACACAGGGGACGAGCCCGCTTCGAGTAAAGCCGTGGGGGGATGCGGCTGAAATTGGGGCACGATCCGTCCGGATGGACGGATCAGGGGGAGGATCGGTCTCGGTACTTGCATGAGATGCCGGGACCGATCACTCTCATCGATGACGGGTGGATCTGTGGCCTCAGACGACGACGCGATCATGGCGCGTTTCGTACGGGACTACCTCGCCCTGCTCGATCACCGAGTGGCGACGATCACGACCGAACTCGAATCCGGTACCGATCTCAATGCGCACGTCGCACTCCTCAGCCTGGAATCGGCCAGCACCATGGTGGGCGCCACCGAACTCGCCAAACTGGTCGGACTCCTCCGGAGTGAGGTCGAGCGCGGTCAGCGGACCCACATCGGTGGGCTGGTGAAGGCGATCACCATCGAGGCGGCTCAATTGCGCGGCCGGCTCGACCCGGCCAAGACCTGATCAGCCCTGCGACTGGGCCAGCCGGTAGCCGACACCGCGTACGGTCTCGATGTAGCGCGGCGCGCCGACCGGATCGTTCAGCTTCCGCCTCAGGTTCGCCATGTGCACCTCCACCGCTCGCCGGTCGGAGTCATTGACGTAACCGGTCGTGGAGTCACCGCGCAACTCCAGGGCGAGCGTGTCCTTGGAGATGACCCGCCGGTTGCCTTCCATGATCGCGAGCAGCAGATCGAACTCGCTGCGGGTGAGCTCGAGCGGCGCGCCGTCCAAGCTGCACAGCCACATGTCGGCGTTGATCCGCAGACCGTTGTGGCTCAACCAACCCTGGTCTTCACCGCCTCCGCCGTTCTCGGCTTCGAGCATCCGGTCGTCGGCTCGGTTCACCCGCACATCTGATGCGACCGGTTCGGGAGCCTCCGTCACCGGCGGGATGTGGTATCGGCGCAGCATCGCTTCGATCCGGGCCCGCAGTTCGCGGGGTCGGAACGGCTTGGTCAGATAGTCGTCGGCACCGGCGTCCAACCCCATCAGGGTGTCGATCTCTTCATCCCGGGCCGAGAGCATGATGATGTAGGTGCTGCTGAAGGACCGGATCTGGCGCGCCACTTCGAAGCCGTCGATACCCGGCAGGCTGATGTCAAGAGTGGTGACGATCGGCTCGTGTTCGCGGATCGACGCGATCCCCTCGGCCCCCGTCGCGGCCGTATAGCAGACGAAGCCGGCCTGGCCCAATATCGCCTCAAGGAGGTTGCGAATGTCGGCGTCATCTTCGATGATCACTGCAACTCTTCGGGACACCATGCCTCCCACCGTACCGAGACTCATACGAATGTCACCGCGTAGTACACCTGAGTGTCGACGGTCGCCAGTTGAACCGACGGATAGCGCTCCAGGATTTCGTTGATCCGCTCGGTGAATCGAAGTGCGTTGTAGGCACACACGTCGTAGCCCAGTACCGCGCACTCCGCGGCGAGCGGATCCATCCCGACCCGGATGATCGCATCCAGGAATCCCTGCTGGTGCATGCTCGGATGCGCGAGCGTGAACCCGAGATAGTACACAGCCTGGCGCGCCCAATGATCCGGATAGTGCGCGGCGAAGTATTCCGGACTGATCCAGGGCACCGATTCCAGATGCTTGGTCAGCGTGGTGATCCCCACCGGCTCACCGTCGTCGTTCCACGCGATGTACTTGTCCACCCGCGAATCAGTCATCTGGGCGTAGAACTCGGTCATCGTCAACACCTGGCGGGCCACCGAGCGCGACTTGAGCGGGCTGAACGTCAACTCGTAGAGCTCGTAGAACTGGGCGGCCATCGGGTCGGTGACGACGGTCTCGCGGGTGAACCGCCACGGACCGTGGTGCGCCACCACCTCCGATGCGAGTTGGCCGGGATAGGTCGAGGTCACCACGACGCCGTCCGGTAGGCCGCGATGACCAGTGCGCAGACCGGATGATCGACGCAGACCGCCGATATCGCGGCCTGGCCGGCGGATGCGTACATGCCGCCACGACTGACCGACATCGATTCCAGGCTGGCGTGGAGATCGCGGTTGAGCAGTGCTTCCGACAAACCCGTGTGTTCGACGAACAGCCCGCCCTTCGAGCCGTCGTTGCGCACCGCCCAGGCGACACCGGCCCAGGCCAACTCGCCCGGAGTGCTGGTGTACGCGTCCGCGTACACGCAGTAGAGCAGGTCGCCATGCCCGCCCTGGTGCTGCTCGTCGCCGGAGACCTCGACGACCTCCGCGCCCGTCGGGATCACCGAACTGAGCCGTATGAGGTTGAAGTCCGCGACTCCGCAGGCCATCAGCGCGGCATCGAAGGCCGCCAGCCGGGTCGGACCGGAGCCGGCGCCGCGGCTCACCTTGATCGACAGGGCGGCCGACGAGGGCGGCTCGAGGCTCGGCGACGGGTCTGGTCGTGACGCTCGGGCCCGCCATCTGGGCCGGGCCTCTGTTCGGGAGGGAACCTCCACGTTCGCCTCCTACATGGTGGTGACCCCGAACGCGACGGCAATTGCTGCCTCGCTGAGGTTACCGCGTCTGGCAAGTTCCGGTGGCCGCAGCGGTCACCGAGTGGGCTCCAGCCGCGCCGGACGGCCCCGGTCGCCGTCGACCTGCGGTGGTCACCGGCTCGAACGCCTCCTGATCGGCGGGCACCGGCAGGGTGAACCTGAACGAGGCGCCGCCGGTGGGATTGTTCGCGGCCCAGATCCGGCCGCCGAGCTTCTCGATGATGCTCCGGCTGATGGCCAGGCCCAGCCCGATCCGCCCTTCTCCCGCGCGTCGGAGGAGTCGACCTGCTGGAACCGGGCGAAGATGCTGTCCAGCTTGTCCTCCGGGATCCCCCGGCCATGATCGGAGACGCAGAACTCGACGAACGCGCCGTGCCGGTCCGTCCGCACCCGGACGATCTCGCCCGGTTTGGAGAACTTGACGGCATTGCCGAGGAGGTTGAGCAGGGTCTGGACGACGCGGTCGGCGTCGGCGTAGACCTCGCCGTCGGCCTGCTCGACGACCACCGGGACCTTGGCCTCCTCGGCGATCATCTGCAACTGGCTGACCGCCTCGTCGATCAGGACCCGCGCGGGATGGGCCGCCAGGTCCAGCGGCAACACCCCTGACTCGACCCGCTCGATGTCCAGGATCTCGTTGATCAGCCGGGTGAGCCGCTCGCAGCTCAGCAGCGCGATGTCCACCATCCGGCTGGCCGCCGGGGTCAGCGACCCGAGGGCGCCGCCGGCGATCAGACCGAGCGAGCCGCGGATGGCGGTCAACGGTGTGCGCAGCTCGTGACTCACCATGGACACGAACTCACTCTTCAGCCGGTCGACCTCGTGCCGCTGGGTGACGTCGCGGAACACCACGACGGCCCCGATGGCGTCGCCGTCCACGATCAGCGGCGAGGCCGTGACCTCGACCGGTATCGGCAGGCCGTCGGCGCGGAGGTAGCTGTCCTCTTCGGCATTGGTGATGACCCGGTCGCGGATCGCCTCCGTGACGTAGCACTGATCGGCCGGGTAGTGCGAGCCGTCCGGCGCGTCGGCGTGGAACATCTGGTGCGCGTCCTCGCTGATCAGTTCGTGCGGCGCGTAGCCGAGCACCCGTGCGGCGGCGGGGTTGACGAAGGTGATGAGTCCGGCCTGGTCGACCCCGTAGATGCCGTCGTCGACCGAGTTGACCAGCAGGTCACTCTGCTGAGCGACCTGTCGCAGCGACCGGCTGCGCTCGATCACCTGCTGCTCCAAGACCTTGCGGAGCCGCTCGTTGTCGATCACCAGCAGGATCTGCCGGGCCAGCACGCCGAGCAGGACGATGAGCCAGAGCACCGCCGACGGCACCGTCAGCGTGCCGCGATTCAGATTCACCAGGCTGAGCACGGCGGCCACGATGAACAGCGTGAACATGGCCGAGGTGCCCAGCAGCGCAGACGACTCCACCGGCCGTTCCCCGCGCGGGCTCGCCGCACTGCCCGGGGTGCGCACGGCCAGTGCGATGAGCGTGTACCCGGCGATCCAGCCGAGGTCGACGATCGAGCCGAAGGTGAAGGTGCCGGTCTGGCTGACCAGCACCGCAAAGCTGAAGTCCGAGACCGCGATGCAGGCGAAGCCGGCCGCTGCCAGACCGAGCACCGGGCGATCCGGCGGCGCGCCGCGCAGCATCAGCAGGGTCGCCATGGTCGCAATCACCACATCGGTGACCGGCACGAGCAGGCTCGGCGCGGTCGCCACGCTGGTCTGGAGGATCTGCGGGAACAGGGTCACGCTGGCGATGAACAGCACCGATCCGCCGACGACGATGCCGTCGAGCAGCATCCGGGTCACGTCGGTGCCCCGACGCCGGGCCAGCGGGAAGAGCACGAGGCCGGCGATTCCGACCAGCATGCACGCCAGTAGCGCGATGTCGCTGGGGGACAGCCCGCCGGGGGTGTACCCGAAGATCAGCAGCAACACGTTGGACAGCGTCGCGAGCAGGGCGGCGACGCCGAAACAGAACCAGGCCCGACGGCGCCGCCCGGTCGTCCGGCGGTATCGGTAGGCGAAGCTCATCGCCGCGGCCAGTCCGGCGCCGATCAGCCCGATGCCACTGACCAGACGCTTGACGTCGTGGGGCAGCGGGCTCAGCAGCAGGACGGCGAAGAGGGCCACCACCAGCGCTGCTACCGCAGCCATTCGGCGGAGTCGCCAAGCACCCGAACCTTGGGGACCAGACAGCCCCTCCATACCGGCGACGCTACCACCGCATGCGGGTAGCATGAGTCCTTTAGGTACGTCGCCGGTGCATCGTCGGGGCCTGGTCGTGGTCGTCCGCGTAGTGTTCGGCCATGGGACCACCGGCGGATCCACACGATGCGGACAGTGGGGTGCGTACCGATATCGGTGGGGGAGCCGGCGTCGGGTGCTGGTTGTCGATGACGACGAACTGCTACGGGAAGTTGCCCGGGCGGCGCTGGAGATCGTCGGCGGCTGGGAGGTGACGACCGCACATTCGGGGACGCAAGCGCAGGACAAGGCGAAGACGGAACGCCCGGATGTCATCTTGCTGGACGTGATGATGCCCGGGGTGGACGGGCCGTCGACCGTCACGGCACTCCGCGCGGAGCCGATGACGCGGGACATCCCGGTCATCTTCCTCACCGCGAAGATGCCGCCCGAGGACGACGCGGAATGGCAGGCACTGGGGCTCGCCGGGGTGATCCGGAAGCCCTTCGATCCGATGACACTATCGGCCGACATGGCGCGGTTGCTGGGATGGTAGAGGGTGGAGACGAGGATGCGGGCGGACGGCGATCCGGACGACCGGGTGCGCGAGGCATTCCGGTCGATCGGTCATCATGCGCGCGCCGTGAATCTGAGCCGGGCCGCACGACTGGCCGACGCGCTCGCGGTCGCCGGCGGCGGTCGGCTGGACGAGGCCCAGCGCAAGGTCGGCCACCGAGCTCGCGCATCAGCTGGTCGGCTCCGCCGGCACCTTCGGATTTCCCGGCGCCTCGCAATTGGCCGGTGACCTGGAACGGTTCTTCGCCGACGGCGCGTTCGACGACCCGGAACGGTTGGCCGCCGCCCGAGCCCAGTTGGGGCAGTTGCAGGTCGAGCTCGCCGCCGAGCCCGCGGACCCGCCGGAGCAGATTCCCGAGCAGGGCCGAACTGAGGATCAGTAGTAGCTGGGCGCGACCGGACGACGGCTCGTGGCGCGCCGGTGAAGCAGCCAGGCGGCGAACACCCCGCCCGCGGCCCCGCCGAGATGGGCCTGCCAGCTGACCCCGGCATTGCCGGGGAGCACCCCCCAGATCAACCCGCCGTAGACCAGCAGGATCACCACGGCGAGCGCCACCTGACCGGGGCGGCGCGACCACATCCCGCGGGCCAGCAGGTACGCGAGCCAGCCGAAGATCAGGCCGCTCGCTCCGACGATGATCGTGTTCGGCCGGAGTCAGCAGCCAGGCGGTGAGCCCGGAGGCCACGATGCTGATCAGCGAGGACAGCGCCCAGCGCGCCATTCCGCCGAGCAGCACCAGGAAGCCGAGCACGAAGAACGGCACCGAGTTGCTGATCAGGTGGTCCCAGCCGGCGTGCAGGAACGGGGCGGTGAAGATCTCCGGCAACCCGTCCAGCTCCTGGGCATGGATGCCGAAGTTGTCCAGGCGCTCGCCGCTGAGCTGGTCGAAGAACTCCAGCACCCACAGCCCGGCCAGGAGCCCCGCCATCAGCAGCGCCGCTCCGAGGGGACGCGGCGATGAAGTGGTGACCATCTCTACCTCTCCGTATCCGGCCGGGTGATCCCGTCCTGGGAGATCCAGATTGCCTGCGCTCACCAAACCGGGTATCAGCCGCAGCCCGACTCCCTCTGATCTGGTGAGAGGAGAGCAGGCGATTCATCATGATCATCACAGCAGAGCTGGTGGCCCAGGCGGGTCAGATGGGGCTGGTCACCCAGCGGGAGATCGGCGACGGACTGGTCGGGGTCCGCGAACTCGACGGCGACCGGCTGCTGACGGTGACCGTCCATAGTCATCCGGTGGCCCACGTCCGTCGGGAACCGACGTCGTGCACCCCGACCGGCGGCGCCCTCGATCGTGAACGGGCCGTGCTGTCCGCCGTCCGGGACACCGACTGCGTCCCCCAGGTGCTGGCCGGGTCGCCCGAGGAGAGCTTGTGGCTGAGCGTCCTCGACGGCGCCGAGCTGAGCGAGCAGCGGCGGAACATGGCCGAGTACGCCGAGATCTGCCAGGCCTGGGGCGCGACCCTCGGACGCCTGCACACCCTTCCCGTCCGGTTCTCCGGACGCTGGGCCGCGCCGCGGCCCGGAGTTCTGGACACCCGGCAACTGGCTCGCACGGTGCGGACCGCCGGGTCGGGATCGGCGTACGCCGCCGTCTTCGAGACGTTCGAGTCAAGCCTGGCGCTGCGCGCGGCGGCCGTCGAGGTCGCGGAACGCTGGACCGCACGGCACTGGATCCACGGCAACCTGACGCCGGCTCACGTGCTGGTGACCGACCGTCCGGCGCTGCGGATCGGCTTCATCGATCTGGCCGAGGCCGGGCTCGGAGATCCGGCCTGGGACCTGGCATCGGCGATCGAGGTGATCGCGGGTCTGTCGCGGAACTGGCACGCCTCGGCCGCCGCCCTGGTGGAGTACTTCATGCAGGGCTACCGGCATGCCGCCGGACCGGCACGGCTGTACCCGGCCATCCTGGCCATGCGGGCACTCACCATCGCCTGGCAGCTGGCCGGTGACCCGTCGCCCGATCGCGGCGAGCTGTCCTTCTGGCTGAACCGCGCACAGCAGCACGGCGTTCGCGCCGCAGACCGCGTGTACGTGGCGGCCTGAACCTCACGAACTGTCGGTCGCCGATCTCACGGGTCCACGGAAACGGTGAAATGGGAGGTTCGGGCCGCGCCCGGCTCGATCCACGACGTGGTGCCGGATACCCGGCGCGCGTCGTGCACCCCGTGGGCCGGCCAGCTGGTGGACGGCGTCAGGGCCAGGAAGTATCCGTCGCGGTACCAGGGAAATCCGCCGCGGCCGCCGGCCTCCATCGAGTACCAGACATGGGGCCAGCAGTCGAGGTCCCATTCCAGATCCAGGCCGAGCCCGAGTGACGGCCGGGCCACCCTGATCCACGGCCGGGAGAACTCGGTGAGGTAGGCCAGCCTCGTCAGCCCGGCTCCGGACTCCGGCAGGTTCCGCAAGTTGATCATGGAATCGACACCGTGGGATCGCGGCCACGGCATCACGTCGTCGTAGTTGAAGCTGTAGCTGATCTGCGGATCCGGGTGCACCACGCTGGCCGCGGCGTCGACGACCGTGTCCGGGCCCAGCAGGGCACCGCCGAGACAGAGCTGGCTGCCCCACATCACCTCGATCCGTTCGCCGCCGACGTTGCGCACGGTCTCGCCGACGGTCAGCTCACGCCCGCGGAGCGAGATGATCTTGGAGATCTCGAAGGGCGAGCGGGTCAGCCGTCCCGTCATGATCAACGACGTTCCGGTGGACTCCCAGTCCAGCCAGCAGACCCGGGCCTCCCCGTCGTAGCCCCATTCGACGCCGTGCACCGTCGCCGAGTCGCCGCCGTTGGGAAACAGCGTCTGCCAGCCGCCGGGGAAGGTGTCGATCATGGTCGCCTCGGCGCTGCCCGGGAGCGGGTACGCTCCGGCATGCCGAAGACCCCACGGGGTCGACCAGAGCAGCTCGGCGGTGTCCCGCGTCCGGGTCAGGGACGTGATGGTGCCGCCGAGGCCGGGCACGACGTCGAGGCTGACCTCATCGGTCGACAGCCGCAGGACGTCCCATCCGCGGTGCTGCCGTTGGTCGAGTGCGGCCATGGGCAGAGCTTAGGGCGTCCCGCGCGCGACTCGGCCGTCGACTCAGTCGGGCACCCGGAGAGCGGTGACCGTCTGATCGGACTCGTCGCTCATCAACAGCGTGGCGTCGCCGCGCGGCATGTCGAAGGCCAAGCGTGCCGCGCACCCGCTCGCCGGCATGCAGTGTCCCGATCTCCAGCAGCGGGTTTCTGCCGGCCCCCTCGACGGCGAGCTCGAACAACCGTCCGGCTTGATCGAAGGCCTGGAAGTTGTACGGGTCGTAGTCCACGGTCCCGGTCGTGCAGATCAGCTCGACCTCGATCCGGAGATAGCTGCCGGTGCTCGGCTGGCCGGTATTCGGATTCAGGGCGCTGCCGCTGATCCAGGAGCGGCTGATCATGATCAGCTTGCCGCTGCCGGTGCTGCTGGTGAAGTCGATCCGATCGTCGCGATTCGGCACCGGCGCGGGTGCGACGGTGATGACCGGAGAAGCGACATGGGTGTCGGCATAGCGGGCGACCAGGCTCGCGACGCCGACCACGGCGGCCACCAGGGCGATGGCGAGCAGGCTGACCACGGTGGGAAGCATCGATCGCATCGGACGCGAGGACGTCGTCGGGCCGCGCGACCGGCGGCTCGATCGGCGCACCGGCTCGGCCCGCCCGGCCGGACTCCACGGCACGAATGACGGCCCGCGATGCTGCGGACCCATACCATCCGCGCCGGAGTCGAGCTCGTCTGGGCTGTCCATTACCCGGACCACGGTAGCGCAGGGCACTGCGTCGATCGCCTAAGCGCCGATTCTTCCGCACAGAAGCCGTCGTCCACAGGGTCGCGGATGCCAGATCGGGCGGCGATATCCACAGATCTGGCGCAGCCCGGCACGATCGGGGTCCGCGTACGCATCCTGAAAGACATGACACTCACACCTGTTGCCACCGGACCTCGACCATGAGCCGGCGCCGAATCCGCCCGAAGTCGCGACCCCGGTTCACGGTCCGGCACGCGTCCGACCTGCTGGCCGTCATCCCGTACATGGTCGGCTTCCATCCGACGGAGTCGATCGTCGCCGTGCTGATGCGATCGGGTCACGTCGCCCTGACCATGCGGGTCGACCTGCCGACGACGCCGGCGGTGGCCGACGCCGGGGCCGCGCTCGCCCGACAGTTGACCGCCGTCGCTCGCGCCAATCGGATGACCCGGATCGCTCTGGTCGGCTACAGCGCCGATCCGCTGCAGGCGAACCGGGTGCTCACGGCGACCATGGACGAGCTGCCCGGACAGAGGTCCGAGCGTCGAGCTGGCCGACGTCTACTACGTCGACGGCGAACGCTGGTGGTCGCTGACCTGCAGCGGGCCGTGCTGCCCGCTCGAGGGCACCGCGTACGACCTGGGCTCGCACCCGTACGTCGCCGAGGCCGTGTACGCCGGAATGAGTATCGAGCCGAGCCGAGCGGCGCTCCGAGAGGGTCTGCTCGGTCCGGATCCGGCCGAGGTGGAGGAGTTGGAGGAGACCCTGGCCGCAGTGCTCGACGGCCTGGTCGAGCTCGATGACCCGACGTGGGCCAGCACGGCGATTCAGCAGACCGTCCGCGATTCGCTCGACCGGACCGAGGTGAGCGACGAGGTCTGCGCCCGGTTGGCCCTGCTCGCGTTGAACAAGACCGTCCGCGATCACGCGTGGGCGATGATCACCCACGACGACGCGGACCTGCACGCCCAGCTGTGGCGCCGCGTCGTGGCCCGGGTGCCGCCGGTGGTGTCGGCTGCTCCGCTCGGCCTGCTGGGCATGGCGGCCTGGATCGGCGGGCACGGGGCGCTGCAGAACGTCTGTGGGGAGCGGCTGGCCGAGATCCATCCGGGCTACACCCTGGGCGAGATCTTGCTGGATCTGAGCGATCGGGCGGTTCCGCCGTCGGCCTGGGACACCTGGGCGGCCGAGATGCGCGAGTTGTTGAGTACAGACACCCGCCGGGATGCCCTGGCCGGGTAGCAGTCGCTCCCACTAGGTTGTTGCCGTGACTCGCTTTGTGGTGTGCGGAGAGACCCTCATCGATCTGGTCCAGGCATCGGGTGGTGACCGCAAAGACTCGCACAGTTCCACCTGGCTCGCGTTGTCCGCGGGTGGCCCGATGAACTCGGCCGTCGCACTGGGGAAGCTGGGGAACGACACGCACTTCCTCGGGCGGCTGTCCAACGACGCGTTCGGGCTGCAGTTACGCCAGCACATCCTCGCCGCCAACGTCCAGCTGGACCTGGCCACGGAGTCCTCCCAGGCCACCTCCATCGCGGTGGTGAGCCTGGATGCCGAGGGCGTCGCCAGCTACACGTTCCACTTCTCCAACACGGCCAACTTCGGCTGGCAGATCGACGACCTTCCCGTGCTCGCCGCCGACGACTGGCTGCACATCGCCTCGCTGTCCTGCGTGGTCAGCCCCGGCGCCGCGGTGCTGCTGGAGTGGATGCGTGATGTCAAAGCCGGCGTCTCCTACGACATCAATGTCCGACCCACGGTGATCACCGACCCGGACGAGTACTGGAGCAAGGTCCAGCCGTGGCTGCGGGCGGTGGGGCGGCGGACCGGCATCGTCAAGGCCAGCGACGAGGACATCAAGTTCCTGGCCGAGGCCGAGGGCGCCGGGAGGACTCGGGGCCTCGATCCGATCGAGGTCGCGGCCGGATGGGTCGATCAGTACGGGCTCGCCATGTCGGTGATCACGCTCGGCCCGGGAGGCGGCGCGGCCGTCGAACCGGGCGGCAAGGTGACCCGGGTCGACGGATTCCCCACCAAGGTGGTCGACACGGTCGGTGCCGGCGACACGTTCATGGCGGGCTTCCTCGACGCGCGGGTCAAGCTCGGGCAGGATCTCGAGGACTCGCTGCGGCGGGGGGCGGCGGCAGCGTCGATCGTCTGCTCGCGGCGCGGCGCCCAACCGCCCACCTCGGCGGAAGTGGACGACCTGATCGCGTCGGGTTAGCTCCCGCCGATTTCGGCCGCGGCCGTCAGCGCGCTGACGGCCTCGCGGCTCCGCTCGCTGCTCGGCGGTGATCCGTCGGCCTCGGTGACGTAGAACGTGTCGATGGCCTGGCCCGCCAGGGTGCTGACGTGCGCCGATCGGATCGACAGCTTCGCCTCGCTGAGCGCGTGACCGAGCGCGTAGAGCAGCCCGGCCCGGTCGCCGGTCCGGACCTCGACGACCGCCGCGCTCTCGCTGGCGTCGTGCACGAGCTCGACGTGCGGCTTGGCGGTACCGGGGTGACTGCGCGCCCGGGCCTCTCGCCGCCGCACGGAGTCCAGGATGCCGCTCTCGCCGGCGTCGAGGCGTTCCAGCTGCTTGACCAGGTAGGCGACGTCGGGCAGATCGACGAGCGCCTGCTTGTCCACCCGCCAGGTGTTCACCGAGATCTGCTTCCACGGTGTGCAGCACGGCCGAGCGCACCTGGATGGCGTGCGAGGCCAGCAGCCCGGCCGTGTCGCCGAACAGTCCGAGCCGGTCCCGGACGGCGATCACCAGCTGCAGGCCGCCGGGCTGGGTCTCCACCCGGATCCGGGGCTTGCCGTCCAACTTGACCGAGCGCGCCAGACCGACATCCACCAGCTTCGTCACGTCGACCCGGGTGCCCTCGTCGACGAGCATCCCCGCGGCGTGGTCGGCGAGGCTGTTGATGAGCTGGGCCCGCCACGGCGACCAGGCCGCCGGTCCGGCGGCCCGCGCGTCGGCCTCGGTGAGGTAGCGCAGCAGATCGAGCACGTCGGCGCGACCCTGCACCGCCTCGACCAGCGCGGCGATCGTGGCGGGGTCGCCATGGTCACGCTTGGTGGCCAGCGCGGCCAGCTTGAGGTGTTCGCGGACGAGCAGCTCGACCAGGTCGGCGTCCGGGCCCTCCAGACCGATCGCCTCGACCGCTCGGCGGGCTATCGGTGCTCCGACCGCGGCGTGGTGGGTGCCGGCGCCCGGGAGCTTGCCGATGTCGTGGAAGAGGCAGGCCAGCAGCAGGATGTCCGGACGGTCGACCTGGGTGAGATGCCGGTTCACCTCGGCCACCGTCTGCACCGAGTGCCGGTCGACGGTGTGACGATGGATCGGGTTGTGCTGCGGCCGGGCCTGGATCGGTTCCCAGCACGGAATCCAGCGGGTGATGCAGCCCGCCAGATCGAGCGCCTCCCACACCGGGACGAGCTGCGGACCTCCGGACAGCAGGTCGAGCAGCGCCTCCCGCGCCTCGGCCGGCCAGGGAACCGGCAGCGCGGGCGCGTGCAGCCCGAGGTTCTGCGCGGTGACGGGGGAGAGCACCAGCCCGCGCTGGCTGGCCAGGGCACCGGCCCGCAGCCCCAGCAGCGGGTCGTCGGGGCGCGCCGAGCGGCCGAGGGCGACCTCGCCCTGATGGATGATCAGGCCGTGCTCGGCCTGGACGTAGCTGGGCCGGCGCTCGCGCTTCACGAAGCTGAGCACCCGGCGCTCCGGGATCACCTGGCGCGCGGCGCGTACGGTCAACTCGACGGCATGGCCGATCCGCCGGGCCGCCATGCTCACCTCACGATGAAGATCATCGGGGTCGGCGTAGCCCATCCGGTGTGCGACCTCCGCGACCTCGGTGAGCAGCAGTCGGTCCAGGGCCCGGCCGGCGGTGACGTGCAGTGCGTCACGCACGTCGAGCAGCCGCTCGTACGGGTCACGCAGACCCTCGTGCGGACGGTCGGTCAGCCAGGTCGCGGCCAACGCCCGCAACATGGTCATGTCCCGGAAGCCGCCGCGTGCCTCCTTGAGATCGGGCTCCAGCAGGTAGGCCGCGTCGCCGAAGGTCTGGTGCCGTTCGGCGAGGGCTGACAGCAGCTCCGGCAGCCGCTTGCGGGCGTTGCCGCGCCAGGTGTCCAGCAGGGCCGTACGCGCCCGCTTGACCAGTGCGGTGTCGCCGGCGATCACTCTGAGGTCGAGCAGGCCGACCCCGGCGCTCAGCTCGCGGCCGGCGACATCGGCGCACTCGGCCGGCGTCCGGACCGAGTGGTCCAGCCGGATGCCGCTGTCCCACAGCGGATACCAGAGCTGGTCGGCCAGCTTGTTGATCTTGGGATGCTTGCCGTCGTGCAGCAGCACCAGGTCGATGTCGGAGCGCGGTCCCAGCTCGTGCCGGGCGAGGCTGCCGACCGCGGCGAGCGCGACCCCGTCGGTCGGTCCGGACGCCTCGCGGTACAGCTCGACCAGTGGGGTCTCGACGGCTTCGGTGATCAAACGCCGACGATCCGGCCCTACCGTGGAAGACCACGGGGACCGGATCGCGACGTTGAGGCGTTCGCTGGTGAGGTCGCGCTTCAGAGCGCGTCCAGCCCGCGCTCTCCGGTTCGCACGCGGACGATGTCGTCCACGGGAACCGACCAGACCTTGCCGTCACCGATGCGGCCGGTCCGTGCGCTCTTGACCAGAACGTCGATGATGTCCTTGGCATCTTCGTCGTCCACGAGCACCTCAAGTCTCACCTTCGGAACAAGATCGACGGTGTACTCCGCCCCCCGGTAGACCTCGGTGTGGCCTCGCTGACGCCCGAAGCCACTCGCCTCGCTGACCGTCATCCCCTCGACGCCGAACGATTCGAGTGCGGTCTTTACTTCGTCCAACATATGCGGCTTGATGATCGCTGTTACGAGCTTCATGCCGATACCTCCTGATCATTGGCGTTCTCAGATTCAGCATGACGTGGCGCGAACCCACCGGAGGACACGGCGCGCGCGCCGCCGCCGAACCCGCCGAGATCGTAACCGGTTTCTGCATGCTCGCTGCTGTCGACGCCCGCACGCTCTTCGTCTTCGTCGACCCGGAAGCCGATCGTCTTCTGCAGGATCAACCCGATCAGCAGCGTGAGCACGAAGCTGAAGATCAACACGGCGAACGCTCCCACGGCCTGACGCCAGAGCTGGCCGACGCCGCCACCGTACAGCAGGCCGGTGCGCTCGTAGCTGATCGCGGCCGGGCTGCCAGGGGCGAGGAAGAGGCCGACGGCCAGGGTGCCCCAGAGGCCACCGACCAGGTGCACGCCGACGACGTCGAGCGAGTCGTCGTAGCCGAACTTGTACTTGAGTCCGACGGCCAGGGCGCAGAGCACACCGGCGATCGCGCCGACGATGATGGCGCCGACCGGACTCACCGAGGAGCACGACGGCGTGATGGCCACCAGGCCGGCCACGACGCCTGAGGCGGCACCCAGTGAGGTGGCATGCCCGTCGCGGATCCGCTCGGTGAGCAGCCAGCCGAGCGAGGCGGCACCGGTCGCGACCAGGGTGTTCACCCAGACGATCGAGGCGGTGTTGCCGGCGGTCAGCGCGGAACCCGCGTTGAACCCGAACCAGCCGAACCACAGCAGCCCGGCGCCGAGCATGACCAGGGTCAGGTTGTGCGGGCGCATGGGATCTTTGGTCCACCCGATGCGCTTGCCGAGCACCAGCGCCAGGGCGAGACCCGCGACACCGGCGTTGATGTGCACCGCGGTGCCACCGGCGAAGTCGATCGCGCCGAGCTGATTGGCGATCCAGCCGCCGGTGTGGGTGACCACGCCGTCGTCGCCGGTCAGGGTGAAGTCGAACACCCAGTGGGCGACCGGGAAGTAGACGATGGTGGCCCAGATGGCGGCGAAGATCATCCAGGTGCCGAACTTGGCCCGATCGGCGATGGCGCCGGAGATCAGGGCGACGGTGATGATCGCGAACACGGCCTGGAAGGCGACGAAGGCCATGGCCGGCAGGGTGGCATCGGTGTCTTCCATCAGACCCTTGAGGCCGAGGTACTCGGTCGGATCGCCGAGCAGGCCGACGCCGGTGACGTCATTGCCGAAGGCGATCGAGTAGCCGTAGAGCACCCAGAGAACGGAGATGAGCGCTAACGCCCCGAAGCTCATCATCATCATGTTGAGGACGCTCTTCGCGCGGACCATGCCGCCGTAGAAGAGCGCTAGGCCTGGCGTCATGAGCAACACCAGCGCAGCTGAGGTCAGAATCCAGGCGGTATCGCCTGAATTCAGTTCGAGTGAGGGCATGTTGCTTCTTTCGGTGAAGTAACTGGATGTTGTGAGTGGCCTGACGCGCTGGATCCAAGGACGCGCGGGGTTACGTCAAACTGTCGTCGCATGATGTTGCGCGTCGGGATCGTGCTGTTACGCCAAGGTCACAGTTTGCGAGCGAATGTGACGGCCATGTTTCGGCAGGCTCACGCCGCGGCGGCCGGCGCCGGAATCGAGCATGGTCGATAGGATCGGCGCCCGACACCTAACGAGGAGAACTCGAATGACCTGGCTGGTAACCGGCGGCGCCGGGTACATCGGTTCGCACGTCGTGCGATCCTTCCTGGAAGCGGGCACACCCGTGGCCGTGATCGACTCGCTGACCAGCGGCCGTGACAGCTTCGTGCCGAAGGGGGTGCCGTTCGTCCGGGGCACCATCTTGGACGGCGACCTCGTCCGCCATGCTCTGGTCGACAACGACATCACCGGAGTCGTGCACCTCGCCGGCTTCAAGTACGCCGGAGTCTCGGTCGACAAGCCGTTGCTGACCTACCAGCAGAACGTGACCGGAACCGCTGTGCTGCTGGAACAGATGTCGGCGGTCGGGGTGAACAAGATCGTCTTCTCCTCCTCGGCGGCCACCTACGGCACACCCGACGTGGACCTGGTGACCGAGACGACTCCGACTGCACCGGAATCGCCGTACGGAGAGAGCAAGCTGATCGGGGAATGGCTGCTGCGCGACCAGGGCGTCGCGGCAGGGCTGAAACACACGTCGCTGCGCTACTTCAACGTCGTCGGCTCGGCGACCCGGGAACTGTTCGACACCAGCCCGCACAACCTTTTCCCGGTCGTGCTGTCCATGCTGACCGACGGCAAGACCCCGCAGATCAACGGCGAGGACTACCCGACCCCGGACGGCACCTGCGTGCGCGACTACATCCATGTCGACGACCTCGCGCAATCGCATGTGGCCGCGGCTGGGGCCCTGGAGGCCGGCGCGCTGCTGGAGCCGGTGTACAACCTGGGCAGCGGCACCGGGGTGTCCGTCCGCGAGATCATGACGGCCATCGCCGAGGTGACCGGAATCGCCTTCGAACCGCGGATCGCGCCGCGGCGCACCGGCGATCCGGCGCGCATCGTGGCCTCCGGCGAATTGGCCGCGCGTGACCTCGACTGGCAGATGCGCCACACGCTGAACGACATGGTCGCGAGCGCCTGGTCCGCCCAGCAGTACGCGGCGTCGCTGAGCTGCTCGGTGGCGATCCGTCGGCTTCGGTGACGTAGAACGTGTCGATGGCCTGGCCCGCCAGGGTGCTGACGTGCGCCGATCGGATCGGACAGCTTCGCCGCGCTGAGCGCGTGACCGAGCGCGTAGAGCAGCCCGGCCCGGTCGCCGGTCCGGACCTCGACGACCGCCGCGCTCTCGCTGGCGTCGCGCACGAGCTCGACGTGCGGCTTGGCGGTACCGGGGTGACTGCGCGCCCGGGCCTCCCGCCGCCGCACGGAGTCCAGGATGCCGCTCTCGCCGGCGTCGAGGCGTTCGAGCTGCTTGACGAGGTAGGCCACGTCGGGCAGATCGACGAGCGCCTGCTTGTCCACCCGCCAGGTGTTCACCGAGATCTCCTCGACGGTGTGCAGCACGGCCGAGCGCACCTGAATGGCGTGCGAGGCCAGCAGCCCGGCCGTGTCGCCGAACAGCCCGAGCCGGTCCCGCGACGGCGATCACGCAGCTGCAGGCCGCCCGGCTGGGCCTCGACCCGGATCCGGGGCCTGCCGTCCAGCTTGACCGAGCGCGCCAGCCCGACATCGACCAGCTTGGTCACGTCGACCCGGGTGCCTTCGTCGACGAGCATCCCCGCGCGTGGTCGGCGAGGCTGTTGATCAGCTGGGCCCGCCACGGCGACCAGGCCGCCGGTCCGGCGGCCCGCGCGTCGGCCTCGGTGAGGTAGCGCAGCAGATCGAGCACGTCGGCGCGACCCTGAACCGCCTCGACCAGCGCGTCGATCGTGGCGGGGTCGCCATGATCGCGTTTGGTGGCCAGCGCGGCCAGTTTGAGGTGTTCGCGGACGAGCAACTCGACCAGGTCGGCATCCGCGGCCGTCCAGGCCGATCGCCTCGACGGCCCGGCGGGCTATCGGTGCCCCGACCGCGGCGTGATGGGTGCCGGCGCCCGGCAGCTTGCCGATGTCGTGGAAGAGGCAGGCCAGCAGCAGGATGTCGGGCGGTCGACCCGGGTGAGATGCCGGTTCGCCTCGGCCACGGTCTGCACCGAGTGCCGGTCGACGGTGTGACGATGGATCGGATTGTGCTGCGGGCGGGCCTGGATCGGTTCCCAGCACGGAATCCAGCGGGTGATGCAGCCCGCCAGATCGAGCGCCTCCCACACCGGGACGAGCTGCGGCCCGCCGGACAGCAGATCGAGCAGCGCCTCGCGCGCCTCGGCCGGCCAGGGGACCGGCAGCTCGGGCGCGTGCAGCCCGAGGTTCTGCGCGGTGACGGGGGAGAGCACCAGCCCGCGCTGACTGGCCAGGCGCCGGCCCGCAGCCCCAGCAGCGGGTCGTCGGGGCGCGCCGAGCGGCCGAGGGCGACCTCGCCCTGATGGATGATCAGGCCGTGCTCGGCCGGGACGTAGCTGGGCCGGCGCTCGCGCTTCACGAAGCTGAGCACGCGGCGCTCCGGGATCACCTGGCGTGCGGCGCGTACGGTCAGCTCGACGGCATGGCCGATCCGCCGGGCCGCCATGCTCACCTCACGATGAAGATCATCGGGGTCGGCGTAGCCCATCCGGCGCGCGACCTCCGCGACCTCGGTGAGCAGCAGTCGGTCCAGGGCCCGGCCGGCAGTGACGTGCAGTGCGTCGCGGACGTCGAGCAGCCGCTCGTACGGGTCACGCAGACCCTCGTGCGGCCGGTCGGTCAACCAGGTCGCGGCCAGTGCCCGCAACATGATCATGTCCCGGAAGCCGCCGCGGGCCTCCTTGAGGTCGGGTTCCAGCAGGTAGGCCGCGTCACCGAAGGTCTGGTGCCGCTCGGCGAGGGCGGACAACAGCTCCGGCAGCCGCTTGCGGGCATTGCCGCGCCAGCTGTCCAGGAGGGCCGTACGCGCACGCTTGACCAGTGCGGTGTCGCCGGCGATCACTCTCAGGTCGAGCAGGCCGACCCCGGCGCTCAACTCGCGGCCGGCGACATCGGCGCACTCGGCCGGCGTCCGGACCGAGTGGTCCAGCCGGATGCCGCTGTCCCACAACGGATACCAGAGTTGATCGGCCAGCTTGTTGATCTTGGGCTGCTTGCCGTCGTGCAGCAGCACCAGGTCGATGTCGGACCGCGGTCCCAGCTCGTGCCGGGCGAGGCTGCCGACCGCGGCGAGCGCGACCCCCTCGGTCGGTCCGGACGCCTCGCGGTACAGCTCGACCAGTTGCGTCTCGACGGCTTCGGTGATCAAACGCCGACGATCCGGCCCTACCGTGGAAGACCACGGGGACCGGATCGCGACGTTGAGGCGTTCGCTGGTGAGGTCGCGCTTCAGAGCGCGTCCAGCCCGCGCTCTCCGGTTCGCACGCGGACGATGTCGTCCACGGGAACCGACCAGACCTTGCCGTCACCGATGCGGCCGGTCCGTGCGCTCTTGACCAGAACGTCGATGATGTCCTTGGCATCTTCGTCGTCCACGAGCACCTCAAGTCTCACCTTGGGAACCAGATCGACGGTGTACTCCGCCCCCCGGTAGACCTCGGTGTGGCCTCGCTGACGCCCGAAGCCACTCGCCTCGCTGACCGTCATCCCCTCGACGCCGAACGATTCGAGTGCGGTCTTTACTTCGTCCAACATATGCGGCTTGATGATCGCTGTTACGAGCTTCATGCCGATACCTCCTGATCATTGGCGTTCTCGGATTCAGCATGACGTGGCGCGAACCCACCGGTGGACACGGCGCGCGCGCCGCCGCCGAACCCGCCGAGATCGTAACCGGTTTCTGCGTGCTCGGAGCTGTCGACGCCCGCGCGCTCTTCATCTTCGCTGACCCGGAAGCCGATCGTCTTCTGCAGGATCAACCCGATCAGCAGGGTGAGCACGAAGCTGAAGATCAACACGGCGAAGGCCCCGACGGCCTGACGCCAGAGCTGGTCGACGCCGCCACCGTACAGCAGGCCGGTGCGCTCGTAGCTGATCGCGGCCGGGGTGCCCGGAGCGAGGAAGAGGCCGACGGCCAGGGTGCCCCAGAGGCCACCGACCAGGTGCACGCCGACCACGTCGAGCGAGTCGTCGTACCCGAACTTGTACTTGAGTCCGACCGCCAGGGCGCAGAGCACGCCGGCGAGCGCGCCGACGATGATGGCGCCGACCGGACTCACCGAGGAGCAGGACGGCGTGATGGCCACCAGGCCGGCGACGACGCCTGAGGCGGCACCCAGTGAGGTGGCATGCCCGTCGCGGATCCGCTCGGTGAGCAGCCAGCCGAGAGAGGCGGCACCGGTCGCGACCAGGGTGTTCACCCAGACGATCGAGGCGGTGTTGCCGGCGGTCAGCGCGGAGCCCGCGTTGAACCCGAACCAGCCGAACCAGAGCAGCCCGGCGCCGAGCATGACCAGGGTCAGGTTGTGCGGCCGCATGGGATCTTTGGTCCACCCGATGCGCTTGCCGAGCACCAGGGCCAGGGCGAGACCCGCGACACCGGCGTTGATGTGCACCGCGGTGCCACCGGCGAAGTCGATCGCGCCGAGCTGGTTGGCGATCCAGCCGCCGGTGTGGGTGACCACGCCGTCGTCGCCGGTCAGCGTGAAGTCGAACACCCAGTGGGCGACCGGGAAGTAGACGATGGTGGCCCAGATGCCGGCGAAGATCATCCAGGTGCCGAACTTCGCCCGATCGGCGATGGCGCCGGAGATCAGGGCGACGGTGATGATCGCGAACACGGCCTGGAAGGCGACGAAGGCCATGGCCGGCAGGCTGGCATCGGTGTCTTCCATCAGGCCCTTGAGACCGAGGTACTCGGTCGGATCGCCGAGCAGGCCGACGCCGGTGATGTCATTGCCGAAGGCGATCGAGTAGCCGTAGAGCACCCAGAGAACGGAGATGAGCGCCAACGCCCCGAAGCTCATCATCATCATGTTGAGGACGCTCTTCGCGCGGACCATGCCGCCGTAGAAGAGCGCTAGGCCTGGCGTCATGAGCAACACCAGCGCAGCTGAGGTCAGAATCCAGGCGGTATCGCCTGAATTCAGTTCGAGTAAGGGCATGTTGCTTCTTTCGGTGAAGTAACTGGATGTTGTGAGTGGCCTGACGCGGTGGATCCAAGGACGCGCCTGGTTACGCCAAACTCTCGTCGCCCGATGTTGCGCGTCGGGATCCTGCCGTTACGCCGAGGTCACAGTTTTGGCGCGGATGTGACGGCCATGTTTCGGCAGGCTCACGCCGCGGCAGCCGGTGCCGAGCGCGGGCATGGTCGATAGGATCGCGCCCGACACCTAACGAGGAGAACTCGAATGACCTGGCTGGTAACCGGCGGCGCCGGGTACATCGGTTCGCACGTGGTGCGGTCCTTCCTCGAAGCGGGCACGCCCGTGGCCGTGATCGACTCGCTGACCAGCGGTCGTGACAGCTTCGTGCCGAAGGAGGTGCCGTTCGTCCGCGGCACCATCCTGGACGGCGACCTCGTGCGCCATGCTCTCGTCGACAACGACGTCACCGGCGTCGTGCACCTCGCCGGCTTCAAGTACGCCGGGGTCTCGGTCGACAAGCCGCTGCTGACCTACCAGCAGAACGTGACCGGAACCGCGGTGCTGCTGGAGCAGATGTCGGCGGTCGGCGTGGACAAGATCGTCTTCTCCTCCTCGGCGGCCACCTATGGCACTCCCGACGTGGACCTGGTGACCGAGACGACTCCCACCGCGCCGGAGTCGCCGTACGGGGAGAGCAAGCTGATCGGGGAATGGCTGCTGCGTGACCAGGGCGTCGCGGCCGGGCTGAAGCACACGTCGCTGCGCTACTTCAACGTCGTCGGCTCGGCGACCCGGGAACTGTTCGACACCAGCCCGCACAACCTGTTCCCGGTCGTGCTGTCGATGCTGACCGACGGCAAGACGCCGCAGATCAACGGCGAGGACTACCCGACTCCGGACGGCACCTGCGTGCGCGACTACATCCATGTCGACGATCTCGCGCAGTCGCACGTGGCCGCCGCTCGGGCGCTGGAGGCCGGCACGCCGCTGGAGCCGGTGTACAACCTGGGCAGCGGGACCGGGGTGTCGGTCCGCGAGATCATGACGGCTATCGCCGAGGTGACCGGCATCGCCTTCGAACCGCGGATCGCGCCGCGGCGCACCGGCGACCCGGCGCGCATCGTGGCCTCCGGCGAACTGGCCGCGCGTGATCTCGACTGGCAGATGCGCCACTCGCTGAACGACATGGTGGCCAGCGCCTGGGCCGCCCAGCAGTACGCGGCGTCGCTGAGCTGAGCCTCGCCGGCGGTCAGGCCGCGGTGGTGCGGTCCGTTCCTCGATCGGCCGATTTCGCACAGCGCCAGATGGCGTGCGCGTACGACGTGTTGCCGAGCCCAAGGGTGCCTTGGTTGGTGACGACGAAGACGTACCGGTGGGCGTCCGGTGCACGTAGGTGCCGGGATCGGGTTGTCGTTCTCCCCAGTCGCCGTGGGTCTTCGCCCGATGATGACCTCGGGCTTTCGGTCCGAGGTTGCTCACGCTCGTCTGGCCGGGTGGTCCGCCGCGATTCTTCGGCTGGTAAGGGCGGGTGTGGTCCAGATCCATCGATCCGGAGGTGTTCGTGCCGTAGGGGAAGACGTCGGCGATCTGTCGGAGCCGGGCGGCTTCCCGGACGCGGGTGGGGATCTCGTAGCCGTCGGCGGGAGCGACGGCGGCGGGATCGAGGACCGGCTTGACGATCAGCCGGCACCCGGTGTCGCTCAGGAAGTCGCGGAACTGGGTGAGGGTGAGGATGTCGCCGTGTTCGGGTCGGACCAGGCCGTGGCCGTCGCGGATGGCGGACTCGGCGAGGTGGAAGTACAGCACGGCCTTCGGCCGGAGCGCATCGAGGTCGCGGCGGCTGAGCGGCGGCGGTGTCAGGTCCAGCGAAGCGTGCGTGTCCTCGGCCGGCGGCGCGGCTGAGTGGCCGGCTCGGCGTTCGGAGTTCGGTCGTGTCGGTGGTCGAGCAGGAGCTGGAGGGCGTGTGCGGGTTGGGCGAGGATGCCGAGCGCCTTGGCCCGGCGGGCGCCGACCGGATCGGTGTCGCCGCGCAGCGCGAGGATGTCGGCGATCCGGTTGACGGTGGCCATGAACCAGGTGACGTCGCCCGACGCCGCCTTCGCGATCAGGAGTTTCAGCCCGTCCTCGGTGTCGGTGGCCCACACGTCGCGCTCGGTCCTCGCCCGGAGCGCGCGGGCGGCGGCCTGGTCGGGGTCGGCGTCGAGGATCGCGGCGTCGAGGATCCTCTGAAACCGGCCCCAGGGCATCATGCCGAGGTAGGCCGTGATGGCGCGGTCGAGGTCGCGGCACGCCTCGTAGGACAGGGACGCGGGTGGCTTGGGCGACCTTGCGGGCCTGCCAGGCCCGGACGCCACCGGCGCAGACGCGCGCCCACAGCTCGGGCAGCCGGTGGCGGAGGTCGAGGGCGTCGCCGATGATCAGCCGTCCGGCCATCGAACTCAGGCCCTGCAGGACACCGAACTCCGCGGCGCAGTACTCAGACACCTCCGGCGTGCCGTCACCGCCGAACTGGCAGGCCCGCTCGATCAGCGGCTGATAGTCCGGGCTGGTCGAGTCGATGTCGTGAACGTCGGCCCAGGCGCAGGCCAGTTGCAGCACCATCGTTTCGCGCTCGAGAAGCTCGATGTGATTGATCGAGATCCGCGCGGCCAGCTGCGACGCGGTGAGCAGATTCAGCTCACTACCCGCGATGCCGGCGTCAGTATCGATCATGCATTCGATTCTAGACACACCCACTGACAGTTCTCGCTGCTCAGCGCTCAGCGGGCCGGACCCGGATGTCGGTGATCGTCAGATCGAGCACCCGCTCGGTGGCCGCGACCGCGTCGGTGAACTGGTCATCGGCGAGCGGCGGATGCGGGTCGAGCATGCTCACCTCGAGGTCGGTGCGGCGGCCTTTGGTGATCGTCTTCCAACTGGCGACCAGCCGGCCGTCGTAGAGCACGACCGGTGAGAACAGCCCGTTGACCTTCGCCCAGACCTTGGGCAACTGGTGCTCGGTGAGGAATCGGAACCGGTTGCGGCCCTGGAAGCCGACCAGCAGCCCCTCGAACTCCGGCAGCAGCCGCAGGCCCGGATCGGTGGATCCGCCGGTCGGCGGCTCGGCCAGGTCGAGGTACTCGGCATCGTCGTGACCGCGGAGCCGGACCACCTCGTCGCCCAGACCGGTCACCGCCGCGTCGACAGCGCTCAGTCCCGCGCCGCAGAAGAAGGCGAGATCCTCGCGCTGGGCCGGTCCGTAGGCGCCGAGATGGACCCGGACCAGACCCTGCAGGGCACTGTCGAAGTCCAGCAGCGGCAGGTCGGGCAACAGGCGTGCGGACCCGCTGGTGGAAGATGTCGGTCCGCTTCTCCCAGTGCGTGTCCTTCGGCCGGCGGATCAGCCCGCTGTGACCCCAGATGACCGATTCGTGCACGGTCGTGCCGAGGGCTTCGGCGGCCGCGTCGGATTCGTGCTCGGCCAGCCAGGTCTTGGCGTGGGCGACGATCTCGGCCCGCGGCCGCCAGGCGTCTGCGGTGAAGTTCTCGACCTCCGCGAAGAGCTGCTCGGGCGTCACCCGCTCGAGCTTCAGCCACGTCTGTGACCACCCGGCGCGCTGCCGCCGGGCCACGGCGTCGGCGAGCGGAAAGTGCTCGCGGCCGGTGGTGTGCACGGTGCCGCGAAGGCTGCTGGTCTTGAGCAGCCGATGCTGTTCGAACAGGTCGCAGATCGTCGCGTAGGCCACCCCGGGCAGCCGCGAGGAAGCGGTGAGAAACGGCGCCCGGGGCACCTGGGACTGGATCGGGCCCAGTCGGCGGAACAACTCCAGCACGGCGTCCGGATCGCGCCCGTCGATGGCCGGGAACTGCCGGCCCAAGGTACGCAGGCGCAGATCCTCCTCGGTCAGCCGGCTCATTCGGACAAGCTATCCGTCGCCGCTGACAATTCGGCCTGACCGCGCCCGAGGTAACTCGCTGGGTCGGCAACCGTCCGCTGGTCTAGAATGACGCGCATGCATTGCGTCGTCCTCCTTACCTAGCCGCGTAGCTTCTGCGCGGCAGCCCCTTGTGCCTAGCGGCAGAGGGGTTTTTTCATGCCCGGCACGGGCCGAGGAGACCAGCGATCAAGGAGACGAACGAGATGACCGAGCAGATCGAGCGCACCGGCTACGACGCCGTACGCGCCCAGGAGCGGTGGCAGGCCTTCTGGGAGGCCGACCAGACCTTCATCCCGGCCGACGACGGCCGCCGCGAGCGCCGCTACGTGCTGGACATGTTCCCCTACCCGTCGGGCGACCTGCACATGGGCCACGCCGAGGCGTTCGTGATGGGCGACGTGGTCGCCCGCTACTGGAGGTTGAAGGGCTACGACGTCCTGCACCCGATCGGTTGGGACTCCTTCGGTCTGCCGGCGGAGAACGCGGCGATCCAGCGCAATGCCCATCCGGCCGAGTGGACGTACGCGAACATCGAGACCCAGGCCAACTCGTTCAAGCGCTACGGACTGAGCTTCGACTGGTCGCGGCGGCTGCACACCTCCGATCCGGAGTACTACCGCTGGACCCAGTGGCTGTTCCTGCGGTTCTTCGAGCGCGGCCTGGCCTACCGCAAGGCCAGCTACGTGAACTGGTGCCCGAAGGATCAGACCGTGCTGGCCAACGAGCAGGTCGTGGCCGGGATGTGCGAGCGGTGCGGCTCGGTGGTCACCAAGCGCCAGCTGACCCAGTGGTACTTCAAGATCACCGACTACGCCGACCGGCTGCTGGACGACATGGCCCAGCTGGAGGGCGGCTGGCCCGAACGCGTGTTGATCATGCAGCGCAACTGGATCGGCCGCTCGGAAGGCGCGTACGTCGACTTCAAGATCGACGACGGCCACCGAGGAGAAGTCGGTCACCGGTCTTCACGACCCGCCCGGACACCCTGTACGGCGCGACGTTCTTCGTCGTCGCACCCGACGCCCCGCTGGCCGCCGAGATCGTCGCCGATGATCATCGGGCGGAGTTCGAGGCGTACCTGGAGAAGACCAAGCAGGCCAGCGAGATCGAGCGGCAGGCGACCGACCGGCCGAAGTCCGGCGTGTTCCTGGGCGTGTACGCGACCAACCCGGTCAACGGCGAGCAGATCCCGGTGTACGCCGCCGACTACGTGCTGGCCGAGTACGGCACCGGCGCGATCATGGCCGTGCCCGCTCATGATCAACGCGACCTGGACTTCGCCCGCGCGTACGACCTGCCCGTCCGCCAGGTCGTCGACACCGGAGGTCCGGATCCGGCCAGCTCCGGCGTCGCCACCCCGGGCGACGGCACCTACGTCAACTCTCCGGGCCTGGACGGGCTGACCGACAAGGCCGCCGGGGTGCACAAGATCATCGCGCAACTGGAGTCCGACGGCGTCGGCACCGGAGCGGTCACCTACCGGCTGCGGGACTGGCTGCTGAGCCGGCAACGCTACTGGGGTTGCCCGATCCCGATCATCCACTGCGAGCAGTGCGGCGAGGTGCCGGTTCCCGACGATCAACTGCCGGTCGAGCTGCCCTATCTGAAGGGCATGGACCTGGCCCCCAAGGGCACCTCACCGCTGGCCGCGGCCGCCGACTGGGTGAATGTCGCCTGCCCGACCTGCGGGGGTCCGGCCAAGCGGGACACCGACACGATGGACACGTTCGTCGATTCGTCGTGGTACTTCTTCCGTTACTGCTCGCCCGGCTACACCGACGGTCCGTTCGACCCCGAGGACGTGCGCCGCTGGATGCCGGTGGCGCAGTACGTCGGCGGCGTCGAGCACGCCATCCTGCACCTGCTGTACATGCGGTTCTTCACCAAGGTGCTGTACGACATGGGGATGGTCGACTTCGTCGAGCCGATGCGCCGGCTGATGAACCAGGGCCAGGTGATCAACCAGGGCAAGTCGATGAGCAAGTCGCTGGGCAACGGGGTCGATCTCGGAGTCCAGATCGACCAGTTCGGGGTCGACGCGGTGCGGTTGACCGTGGTCTTCGCCGGACCGCCGGAGGAGGACATCGACTGGGCCGACGTCTCGCCGGCCGGTTCGCTGAGGTTCCTGCAGCGGGCCTATCGGATCTCCACCGAGGTGAGCAGTCGCGCCGGGCGCCGACCCGTCGGGCGGTGATCCGGCGCTGCGCCGGGAGACCCATCGGCTGCTGGCCGACATCGAGCACACCCTGGACGGGCAGCGGTTCAACGTGGCCGTCGCCCGGGTGATGGAACTGGTGAACGCGACCCGCAAGGCGATCGACTCACGCGTCGGCGCCGGCGACCCGGCGGTCCGCGAGGCGGCCGAGGTCATCACCGTCGCCCTGAGCCTGGTCGCGCCCTACGTGGCGGAGGAGATGTGGGAGCAGCTGGGCCACGCCCCGTCGGTCGCCAACGCGACCTGGCCCACCGTCGATCCGGCCCTGCTGGTCACCGAGTCGGTGACCTGCGTCGTCCAGATCCAGGGCAAGGTACGCGCCCGGCTGGACGTGCCGCCGTCCATCGACGCCGGCGGAGCTGGAGGCGCTGGCGCTGGCCGACGAGGCGGTGGTCCGGTCGCTGGCCGGTCGCGCCGTGGCGAAGGTGATCGTCCGCGCGCCCAAGCTGGTCAGCATCGTCGTCGGTTCGTGAGGTTCAGCCGTCGGCCGGGCCGAGGACCCGGCCGACCGTCGCGACGACGCCGAGATGATCGGTGCCGGCGATCCGGACGGTGTGCGACTCCGCCGCGGCCAGCTCCGGACTGATCAGGATGTGATCGATCGGCGCCAGCGGGGGCAGGTCGGCCCGGTCGGCGGGGTAGGTCGGCTGCCAGCCGGCGCCGGCGCTGTCGGCGGTGCTGCGGAAGCCGTACGCTGAAAGCCGCCGGATCGGTCGATGGTTGTCCACCGCGTTGAAGTCGCCGGCGACCACATCGGGTCTGGAGCGGACGAGGGCGGCGCGCAGCAGGCGCTGGTCCTCAGCCCAGCCGGTAGCCTCCGGCGAACGGCCGGGTCGGATGCACCGCGGCAAGCTCGACCGCGCCGGTGTCCGGCACGTCGATCCGCACCAGCCAGTTCTGGTGGGCGATCGCCGGCCGGCAGCCGGGTCGTCGTCGATGATCGGGAAGCGGCTGAACACGGTGGTGCCGTTGGCGCCGGTCGCCGGAAGAGCGCCCGCCCGCTCGTACGGGAATCGGTCGCCCAGCCCGGCGAGCGAGGAGGGCGCGGCGGGCGCGACTTGGTGACTTCGGTGAGCACCACGATGTCGACGCTGTTCGCGGCTCCGACCACGACGGCCGGATCGGCCTGGCCAAGGCGCAGGTTGAGGGCCAGGATCCGGAACACCGGGGTGGTCGGCCCGGGCCGGGCCGAGTCGGCGATGAACCACGGGCACGATCCAGGAGGCGTGCAGCGCGGTCAGCCCGAGCGCTACACCGCCGGCGATCACCCGGAGCCGGGAGCCGCGCAGCGACCAGGGCCGCGCCCAGGCAGACCAGGCTCAGCGCGTAGGCGACGATCCCGAAGTCGGTGAACGACGTGGCCATGGCCCAGTCGTCCGAGGCGATCGGCACCCACGAGAAGGGCACGGATCGGGCGACGGTGGTCAGCCCGCCCGCCGCCAGGGCGACGACACCCAGCCAGAAAGCGATGGCGGCGATGAGCCGCCCGCCGCGCCGACCGCGGTCGGACGAGCTCATCGAGTACCGGCCAGCGTCGTGATCAGGCCGAGATGGTCGGTGTCGTCGACGGCGAACGTCCGGACCGAGGTGGCCGTGAGCTGGGCGTTGATCATCACGTGGTCGATCGGGATCAGCGGCGGAATGGCCCGGTTGGCCGGCCAGGTGGGCAGCCAGCCCGCGCCGGCCACATCGGTGGCGCTCTTCAGGCCGAGCCGGCGCAGCGCCTGCATCGGTCCATGATCATCGACGGCATTGAAGTCGCCGGCCATGATCAGCGGACCTCCCGGTGCGCGGCCGCGATCTGGGCCAGCACGGCATGCTCGCTCGCCCACCGATTGCCGCCGCAGTAGGGATTGCACGGATGGACACCCATCAGCGTCACGGTGCCGATCCCCGGCACGGCGACCGTCGTCAGCCATGGTGGAAGGTGGTGTCGATCAAGGTGCCGGGTCCCAGCGGGAAGCGGGAGTAGATCACCGTGCCGTTGACGCCCTCCTGCGAATCGCCTACCACGTAGGGAAAGCGGCGATCCCAGCCCAACGAGTTCCAGCGTACGCAGCGCCACCGGGGTGACTTCGACCAAGATCACGATGTCAGCCTGCTGTGCCTGGTCCCAGACCTGCTGACTCGCGGCCCGGCCGGCTTGCAGGTTCAGGCTCATCACCGTGAAGGGCCGGGAGCTGACGGGGCGTCGTCGGGGACGAAGAACGGTGCCAACCAGGACGCGTGCAGCACGGTCAGCGCCACGAGGACGGTGCACAGCACGGCCAGCACGGCGCGTCGCCGGGCGCGGAGCAGGACGCACGACCAGACAGCAGAGGCCGATCGGTAGCCGATCAGCCCGTACGCGATGAACGACGCCACCAGGGCGGTCGGATCGTCGGCCGGCGGCACCAGCCGCATCACGGTCGAGGCGACGGCGGGGACGAGGGCCGCGACGGCGAGGGCGACCAGCACGAACTGCCCTCGTCGTACCGGCTGGATGGTGTCCCAGCTGCGCCGCGCGGTCTGGGCCGTCGTCACCGGCTCCGCCGCGGAGCACTCGGGTTCCGGCGCTTCATCAGCATCGCTCTCGGGATGGGGCGGGTACTCGGACTTTCGCCGCTCGTCGGTCTCGGTCCAGTGATGGGACCGGTAGAACGCCCGGGCCGGTTCGTTGTCGACGAGCACCCACAGCTCGGCTTCCCGGGCACCGCCGGAGAAGATCTCCAGGCTGGCGAACTCGATCAGGGCCGAGCCGTAGCCGCGGCGGGTCTGGTGCCGGACCACGCCCAGGTGGCGAATCGTCGTCGCGTCGAAGGCGACGTATCCGACCGGCGTGTCGAACAGCTCCAGAATGTGCACCCGGACGTGCCGGTCGACCAGCAGCCCGCGCCAACGCCGGGTCACCGCGACGACCGGGTAGGCGTGCTCCTCGGGCGGAAAGATGTGGGTCAGCGCGTCCTCGCTCGCCGCGCGCTCCAACCGGGTCAGCAGCCGGCTCTCATCCGGCCGCGCCCGCCGGATCCGCAGTCCGGTCTCCTCGTCCTCCAGCGGCGGGTCGTGCAGATCGAGGATGTCGAGAAGCTCGTGGGCGACCCGGTCGGCTCGGGTGAACCGGCCGCGGCGGGCCGCGTAGTTGGACTTCTGGATGCACCAGGCTTCGGCCACCTCGTCCTCGGTGCCGATCACCAGACCGTTCTCGCCCGGTGCGATCAACGTCACATCGTCCCAGTCGAACTCGTGTCGACGGAACGGGTTGACGACCTGCACGGTGTCGGCGTCGACCCGCAACTTGGGATGGAACCCGAACCGCCACGCGTACACCAGCGCGAGCACGGTCAGCAGGACCAGGGCGCCCGGGATCCACGGCGTGCCGCCCTGCTGGTAGATCAGGTAGGCCAGCACCGGGACGGCCACGCCGGCGGCCAGGGCGAAGATCCAGACCAGCACCAAGGTCGCGGGCCCGGCGCGCCAGACGCGTCGGGTCTGATTGGTCATCAGCCTTCACCTTCCCCCGACACCCGGGCAGGTGCGGGCCAGACAGACACCGGCCGCCGGTCCTAGGTCCTACGCTGAGCAGATGGCCGGCGTCGCGGTGGTGACCGACTCTACGTCCTCGTTGGACCCAGTCCAGGCCTCGTCCGCGGGCGTCGCGGTAATTCCGCTGCAGGTCGTGATAGACGATCTCAGCCGTCCGGAGACCGAGGTCGCGCCGTCGGTGGTCGCCGATGCGTTGCGCGCGGGATCCCGGGTGACCACGTCACGGCCGTCGCCGGAGGTCATCGCCGCGACCTATGCCGAGCTGGCCGGCGCCGGATACTCCGCGATCGTCTCGGTGCACCTGAGCGAGCGGATCTCCGGGACCTGTGGTGCCGCGGAGATCGCGGCCGGCACGGTGGAGGTGCCGGTGATCGTCGTGGACAGCCGGACGGTCGGCATGGGGGCCGGCTTCGCCGTGCTGTCCGGGGCGGAGGCGGCGCGGGACGGCAGCAGCGCCGAGCAGGTCGCCGCGCTGGTCCGCCGTCGGGCCGCCGCCTCGACCATGTACTTCTACGTCGACAGCCTGGAGTATCTGCGCCGCGGTGGCCGGATCGGCACCGCGGCCGCGGTCCTCGGCTCCGCGCTCTCGGTCAAGCCGTTGCTGACGGTGGCCGACGGGGAGATCCGGGCGTACGAGCGGGTCCGGACGGCATCGAAGGCCCTGGCCCGGCTCGAGGAGCTCGGGCTGGCCGCGCTGGCCCGGGCCTCCGGCCGGAGCGACCACGTCGATGTGGCCGTCCATCATCTCGACAATGCCGAGGCGGCGCAGCGCCTCGTCGATCGGCTGGCCGGACGGCTGCGCGGCAGCCAGGTCGTCGTCACCGAGGTCAGTGCCGTGCTCGGCGTCCACGTCGGGCCCGGGCACCCTGGGCATCGTGGTCTCCCCGCGCGTGGATTGATCAGTCACCCCGACTTATCCACAGCCGGCGGGCGACGCGAAGCGCCGTCCACAGATTTCGCCGGTGACCGGCTGATCGCCCGCGCCGGTCCTTAGGTTCCCTGGCATGAGACGCCGAGAGATGGTCGATCCGGAGCTGAGCCGGCTGGTCGGCGAGCGGCTCCGGCTCGGTGCTGGCCGACCAGTTGCCGCGGCGGGCTTCGGCGCCTCCGGCGAGATCTCTGACGCACCCGCGGACGAGCCGGACCTGCCTCCGCGACCGGTGTTCACCCGGGCGCACGTCGGGGTGGTCGCGGTGCTGGTGGTGGTGGGACTGCTCTGCACCGGATGGGCGCTGCTCCGCGCGCGGCCGGTCGCGGTGGCCAGCCCGGGCAGCGTGACGGCGAGCACGCCTCAGCCGGGCTCGCCGCCGGCCTCCCCGGTGGATCGCCGTCCGCCAGCACGGCGGCCGCCCGGATCGTCGTCCACGTGCTCGGCGCCGTGCGCCGGCCGGGACTGGTCAGCCTGCCGGACGGCTCACGGGTGCAGGATGCGATCGAGAAGGCCGGCGGGCTGACCCGCTCCGCCGACCCGGGTGACCTCAATCTCGCCCAGCTCCTCACCGACGGCGAACAGATCGTCATCGGCACCAAGGGCGAACCGGCGGGTGAGGTCCGCGACGGCGGCGGTGGCGGGGGCGGCGGGAGTACGGGCGGCACGGGATCCTCGGCGACTCGTCGACCTGAACCGGGCGACGCAGGCCCAGCTCGAGGAGCTGCCCGGCGTCGGGCCGGTGACGGCCGGCAAGATCATCGCCTGGCGCGAGGAGCATCGCCGGTTCACCCGGGTCGAGGAGCTTCAGGAGGTGGATGGCATCGGACCCAAGACCTACGCCCAGCTCGCGCCGCACGTCCGGGTGTGAGCGATCGGGATCTGCGGATGGTGCCGCTGGCCGGTTCGGCCTGGGCGGCGGCCTGGCTCGGCACCTGGCAGACACCCGGAGCCTGGGCGGTCGCCGGCATCGGCGTGGCGGTGGCGTCGACGCTCGCGGTGCTCCGGCGCTCGGCGCGGTGGCTGGCGGCGGCCATCCTGATGGCCGGCCTCGCCGGTCTCGGCGGAGTGCTCGCGTACCGGCTGAGTACCGGTCCGGTCGCGACGCTCGCCGGGCAGCAGGCAGCCGTCGCGGCCGAGCTGATGATCCGGACCGATCTGCACGCCTCCGGCGGCAGCGGAATTCGGGGCGCGTACGGCACGGCCCGCGGCCACGGTGGTCGAGGTCGCCGGTCGCGGCGAGACCAACCATCTGCACGCGCCGGTGCTGGTGGTGGTCACCGGGGCCGCGCTCGAGCCGTGGTCCCGGCTGCCGGTCGGGAGCCGGGTCGAGGTCTCGGGGCGGCTGGAGGCTCCCGACCGCGGATCGGATCTGGCCGCGATCCTCCGGGTGCGCTCGGCGCCGCGCCTGGTGCAGCCGGCCGTCGGCGCCGCTCCGGGTCGTGGAACGGGTACGCCAGGGCCTGCGGGATGCGGTGGCGCACCGGCGCAGCGAGCCCCGCGCACTGGTGCCGGCCCTGGTGCTCGGTGACACGTCGGCGATGACACCCGAGCTCATCGAGGACTTCAGCGACACGGGACTGACCCATCTGACCGCGGTGTCCGGCGCGAATCTGACCCTGTTGCTGGCCTTCCTGCTGACGTTCGGTCGATGGGTCGGGGTCCGCGGCTGGTGGCTGCGGCTGATCGGGCTGCTCGGAGTGATCGCCTTCGTCGGCCTCTGCCGGACCGAGCCCAGCGTGCTGCGAGCGGCCGCCATGGGCCTCGTCGCCCTTGCTGCCCTGGGATCCGGGGCTCGCCGGGCCGGGCTGCGCAACCTCAGCGTCGCCGCGGTGATCTTGCTCGCGGTCGATCCGTTCCTCAGCCGGTCGGTGGGCTTCACCTTGTCGGTGCTGGCCAGTGCCGGCATCGTCTGGTGGGCGCGGCGCTGGGCGATGATCATGAACCGCTGGCTGCCGATGATCATCGCCGAGTCGGTCGCGGTACCGCTGGCCGCCCAGCTGGCGACCCAGCCGGTCGTCGCGGCCATCGCCGGAAAGGTGAGCGCGTCGGGACTGCTGGCCAACGCGCTCGCCGCGGCGTTCGTCGGGCCGGCGACGGTTCTCGGCTTCGCTGCCGCCGGTGCTTCCATGATCAGCTCACAGCTCGCGGCGATCTTCGGCTTCGGCTCGGCCTGGAGTGCGCAACTGATCATCTGGGTGGCGCACGCCGGTGCTCGGCTTCCCGGGTCGTCGTTGCGCTGGCCGGTCTCGCCGGCGGCGTTGGTCTGGCTGACCCTTGCCTGCGTCACGGTGGCCTGGCTGATGGCGTACGTGCTGGCGCGGCGCTGGCTCTCGCTGCTGTTGGCCGCTGCGCTGACGGGCTGCCTCGCCGTGGCCCCGGCCCAGCCCGGCTGGCCACCGGCGGGCTGGGTGCTGGTGGCCTGCGACGTCGGCCAGGGCGACGGGCTGGCCGTGCGGGCCGGCGCCCGCTCGGCGGTGGTGGTGGATGCCGGGCCGGATCCGGCGGCGATGCGCCGCTGCCTGGACCAGCTCAAGATCAGCACCGTGCCGTTGTTGATCTTGACCCACTTCCATGCCGATCACGTGGACGGTCTGGACGGGGTACGCCAACGGCGGCGGGTCGGCGACATCTGGGTGAGCCCGCTGGCCTCGCCCGCGTACGAGGTGGAGCGGGTGCGCCAGTGGGCCGGAGCGCACGGCCAGCCGGTGACCTCGCCTCCGGTGGGTACGACGGCGACCGTCGGTGAGGTGACCGTGCAGGTGCTCGGCCCGGTTGATCATCCGATCGCCGCCGAGGACGAGTCCTCGACCCAGAACGACGAGAGCCTGGTGGTGATGATCACCGCCCACGGCCTCCGTCTGCTGCTCACCGGCGACGTGGAACCACCGGGGCAGGCGGCAATACTGGGCTCCGGCGCTGATCTTCGGGCCGATGTGCTGAAGGTTCCGCATCACGGGTCCGCCCGCCAGGATCGGGCCTTCTTCGCCGCGACCGGCGCCCGGCTGGCGATCGCCAGCGCCGGGCTGGACAACGACTACGGGCATCCGGCGCCGCGTACGGTGCAGTTGATCAACTCCCTGGGCATGACGTTGCTGCGCACCGATCAGCAGGGCTCGGTGGCGATCACCACCGACGGCGGCCGGCTCGCCGCTGTCGCGCAACGTTAGTCAGCCCGGGCTGAGTCAGCTGACCGCGACCGGGAAGCGCAGCGGGCCGCGCAGGGTGGTGCCGGGCCGCATGGTCAGCGGTTCGGTCATCCGGATCGCCGGGAAGCGCTCGGCCAGGGCGCGGAACGCCTGGGCCAGTTCCATCCGGGCCAGCGGCGACCCGAGGCAGTAGTGGATGCCGCCGGAGAAGGCGAGGTGCTCCGCGGCGGACTGCCGGGAGACGTCGAAGCGGTTCGGATCGTCGAAGACCTCCGGGTCGCGGTTGGCGGCGGCGAGCAGCGTGACGACCCATTGATTCTTCGCGATCGTCACGCCACCGAGTTCGACGTCGGCGTGAGCCACCCGCACCGTCTGCTGCACCGGTGGGTCGAACCGCAGCACCTCCTCGGCCACGGCCTCGGCACGACTGGGATCGGCGACCAGGTGTTCCCACTGCTCCCGATCAGCCAGCAGCCAGCGCATGCCGTTGCCGATCGCGTTGACCGTGGTCTCGAACCCGGCGATCAGCAGCAACCGCACCAGCGCCGCCAGTTCATGCTCGGTCAGCACGGCGCCCTGCTGATGGACCAGCGCGGAGACCAGATCGTCCCCGGGATCGTCGGCCCGTCGGCTGAGCAGGTCGGCGAAGGTGTCCCGCAGTTCGGCGTGGGCCTGGGAGAGCACCTTCGCCTGGCGCAGGGACCAGATGCCGTCCAGAGCCTGGGCGATGGTCGAGCCCAGCCGGCGGAAGCGGGTCGGATCGTCGGGCAGCCCGAGCAACCGGGTCATCACGGCGATCGGCAGCGGCGAGGCGAAGGCGGCCATCAGGTCGAACTCACGCTCCCGCTCGCACCGATCCAGTAGCCGGTGGATGGCCTGATCGACCAGCGTGGCGTAGCCGGTCATCCGGCGGGGGGTGAAGGCGGGTGCGGCGAGCCGCCGGATCCGGGTGTGGTCCGGCGGGTTGAGGGTCAGCAGTGACAGGTCCAGCATGTCCTGATGGACGTAATCCTCGCCGCCCTCGATCGGTGAGACGCCGTAGCTGCGACTGCGCAGCACCTCGCTGCTGAGCCGGTGGCTGGTCGTGCTGTAGTTGCCGAGCCTGGTCGGGAGCAGTGGACCTTGCGCGCGCATCAGCTCATAGATCTCATACGGGTCGGTCCGATCGGCCGGGTAGACCAGCCGACTGAAAAGGTCGCCGCGGACCTTGGCCCAGTAAGCCACCTGCACTCGGGACAGGTAGACGCCGCCGACGAACTTCGCCGCCGTCACGTACTTCGTCGCTCGACTCATCGCTGCGCACCGGTGATCGGGTTGATGACGACCTTCCGCTCCTCGCAGCCGACGATCACCTGTCGGCTTGGTCTCGGCCAGGGTGAGGTGGCCGCGCGCGGGATCATCGCCGGTCGGCACCCGGGCGAATCTGATCGTCAGCGTGCGCGGTCGGGGGCTGCCACATTGAAAGCGCCAGCGCTGCAACCCGTCCCGGACGCCGAGCCCGAACACCTGGTCGGCCTCGGAACTGAGCCGGTCACTGCCGGCGATCGACGATGACGTCGTCGTACTGGGCGGCCACGAACTTGCCGCTGATCTTTGCACCTTCCGGCGTCTCGGCGCGGACCGGGGAGAGCGTGGCCGGCACGCTCTGGCTGGCCACCTGGTGGTAGCCCTGGTAGGTGGTGACGGTCTTGCAGCTGAACCCGCTGATGGCCACGGTCTCGGCCGGCTGTGGGTTCCCGGCCTCGTCCGGTTGCTCAAGCAGCCAGGATCCGCAGGGGAAATGCACCCGGTCCTGCGGACTCGAATACTCGAGGGTGCTTCACCCGTTCGAGCGCGACGGTCGAGGTCGGCCAGCCCAGTAACCCGATCAGCACCAGCAGCCCGACCAGGCCGAGGCTCAGCGCCACGACCCGCTCCCGCGGCGGCCACCACTGATAGGCCATCCAGACAGCGATTCCGACGACTACACCGCACAGATAGAAGAGCCCGGTGCCCGGCGTCCACAGGGCGGCGAGCCGGAGCGCGACGGCGTTGTCCTGGAGCCCGTCGGCGACGTCGCGCAGTTCCGGGGCGAACAGCCAACGGCCGACCGCGGTGGGCACCGGGCCGACCACCGCGTACGCGGCCAGCAACGGCAGGCCGTTACGCCACGTCTTGCGGCGCACGGGCGGTGGGGCGTCGAAGATCTTGCCCACGGTCGCAAATCCGGCGGCGACTATCCAGACGATCAGCAGCACCACGCTGACCAGCGACGACGGTGAGACCCCGGGAGAGGATGAGAGCGATCACGATGAAGATCGCGGCCACCAGGCCGACGATCGCCGGGACGGCGAGCAGCCACGGTCCGAGCCACAGCCGAGAGCTGCGGCAGACGCCGAAGACCGCGAAACTCGCCGCCAAGAGCATCAGCGCGGTCAGGCCCCACGGCCCATCCTGTGCATCCACCTGAGATTCGTTCGAACTGGTCAGCGCCTTCGAGACCAGCGGCGCGAGCTGGGTCAGCCACCAGTCGCGGGTCGGGAACCGGCTGGTCTCGGGCAGCCAGTACTGGACGAAGAAGATCAGGTTGGCAGCGACCACGATGATCAGCGGCACGCACGCGGCCTGCCGGACTCGCGCATGGTGCTCGTCGTCCGCGGAGCCGAGCGAGCCGAGGGTGGGCGCGGGCGCCTTCGGGTCGGCGTAGACGATCGTGCTCATCGGTCGATCCGGTCCATGTCTCAGCGGTTACGCTCACCGGACGCGGCCAGCCGGTCGGCCGGCACGAGCTCGATCCGGGCGTGGGGGAGCAGCGCGCGTAAGGCTTCCCGGTCCGCTTGGGTGCCGATCCGCGGCTCGCGATCGTCACGGGAGGTCTCCCCGATGACGATCCGCAGAACGGCGTCCGCATCGAGGGACTGGACGGCGACCAGTCGCGCGTGGCTGGTGTCGACTTGGCGAAACCAGGCTCGGACCAGCTCCTGGTACGTGGTGGCCGTGTGCGCGATGAAGGTGATCGACCGCTGGCCGAAATGTTTGGTCAGCACCTCCTTGAGGACGGACTCCTCGTACGCGCCGAGTTCGGCCCGCGGAACCGCGACGACGGTCACGGAACCGCCGGCCTGCGAGGCGGCGATGCCCTCCAGATCGGTGCCGCACCGGCTGAGCCACAGTCGCCGGAGTTGCGCGTCGATGGACAAGGTGAAGTCCGCAGCCTTCGGCGGCTGGCCCGAGGCGGCTGACGTGGAAGATGCCGGCGGATCCGCCTTCGGTTCCGGGGGGCGGCGGACTGTGCTCGCTCCCGCACGGGACCGGCGATGCCCTCCACCTCGTAGCCGAGCCGAACCAGGGCGCCGCCGGCGAACCCGCGCGGTTGCCATCGGCCGGCCAGCACCTGCTGAAGCCGATCGCCGCGTAGATCATCGATCGAGGACATCGTGACCGCCGCGTGCACCTCGGCCGCGACCTCCAGCCGCACCCGCTCCAGCAGATGAGCCTCGAGCCGCGTCCCATGGTCCGACGCCAGCTCCGCGATTGCGAGGTAGTTGTCGTTGGCCGAGAACTGCACGGTGACCCGCAGCTTGACCTCGTCGACCGGGGTGCCGTCGGCGGATGTGCAGGCGACTGACCGTCACGTCGAGATTCACCGGCGCCGTGCTGACCACCAGCACCACGATCGGGCTCAGGCTCGGCACCAGGGCCGGCTTCAGGTACTGCCCGGGGAAGACCAACCTGGGTGGGCTGTTCGGGCTCCAGCAGGACGGCGATCGTCTCCCGCCGGACCACGGCCACCCGTTCGAGCCGACGGGGATCGCTGCACAGCCTCTTGCCGAGCGACGCCTTCTCTCGGGCGCGTCTCCGGGCCGACTTCTTGGCCGCCAGGTCGGCCTTTTGTGCGGCGCGGGCCCGCCGGTCCTGCGCGACGAGCCGGTCTGCGAGCCAGATCCACAACCTGTTGGGCACCGATGTCCTCCTAAGGAGAAATTGCGGCGTTGAAGCATGTATACCAACCTGGAGCCCCAGAAGCTGTCAGCCACGGCTGGCATGCTTGCCTCCGTGGCAGCACGGAAGTCGCCGTTCGGGCGGGTGATCCTGGTCAGCGGACCGGAGTCGCTGCTGGCCGACCGCGCGGTGGACGCCCTGAAGCAGCAGATTCAGGCGGAGGACGCCGACGCCGAGATCAACGAGGTCGAGGCCGTCCGGCTCGATCTGGGCAAGCTCGCCGAGATGACCAGCGCATCGCTGTTCGCCAGCCGGCGTGCCGCGGTGATCACCGATGCGGCCAATCTCGCGCCGGAGTTGGTCGCCGAGGTCGTCGCGCTGTCGTCTGAGGCCCTGCCCGACCTGGCCCTCGTGGTGGTGCATGGCGGTGGCGTCAAGGGCAAGGGCCTGCTGGACAAGCTGAAGGCCGGCGGAGCCGAGATCATCGACTGTCCGGTCGTGAAGACCTGGGAGCTGCCGCAGTTCGTCTCCGCCGAAGCTCGGCGCGCGGGGTCGTCGATCGATCCGGGCGCCGCTCAGGCTCTGGTGGACGCGGTCGGGCACGACCTGCGCTCCCTCGCCTCGGCGGTGGTCCAACTGGTGTCCGACGGCCAGGGCGGCGCAATCACCAACGAGCACGTGCGGCGCTATTTCGGCGGTCGGTCGGAGGTGACCAGCTTTGCCGTGGCCGACGCGGTGCTCGCCGGTCGGACCGGTGTGGCGATGGAACAGTTGCGCTGGGCGCTGGCGACCGGCGTTGCCCCGGTGCTGCTGACCAGCGCTCTGGCGTCGGGGCTCCGTGGTCTCGGCAAGCTGATCACGGCGGGTGGAGGGCTGCGGGAGGCCGATCTGGCTCGCCAGGTCGGTGTCCCGCCCTGGAAGCTGAAGTCGATGCGCGCGCAGGCCCGCGGCTGGGATCAAGGGGGGCTGGCCACGGCGCTGAAGGCGGTCGCGGTGGCTGACGCGGAGGTGAAGGGCGCCGCCGACGACGCCGACTTCGCGCTCGAGCGGGCCATTCTCACCGTCGCGCGGGCACGGATCAACGCCTAGCGGAGCGGCAACCGGCAGAGTGGGTGCCGTCCGCATAGCCTCGCGCTGTGAGTCTTCCCCCTCACCGGCGCGAGCTTGCCCGGCTGCTGGCGGCCTTGGTCGCTCTGGCGGTGCTGTCCGGCTGCTCCGGCCAGGTCCACACGGACCCGCTGGCCACCTCGAGTGCGCCCGAACCCTCGTGTGCGACGCCTGGCGCGATGACCGCCGCGACGGACCTGCCGGCTGGCCTGATCCCCGGACTGACCCTGGACACGCAGGCGGACGAGGCCCTGCAGGTCCACCTCAGCTCGCCGGTGGTGCCGGGGCTGCCGCAGCTGAACGAGGCGTTGCGCGCGGAGGTCGAGGCCGAGCTCGGTGCCTATCGGTCCCAGGTGCGGTCCGGGTCGGGCGGGGGTGAGCTCAATGTCAGCTGGAAGCTGATCGGCGTGTCCCCACAGGCCGTGGGTGTCCTCCTCCGGATCCAGCGAAGCGAACCCGAGCGGACGAGTCGCCGGGTCAGCGTGCGCTGGTACGACCGGATCGGCTCGCGCCTGGTGGCGCCGGCAGAGCCTGTTCGAGGGCGCCGGCTGGGTCGCCTTCAGGGATCGATTGGTCCAGGATCTGTGTGCCGGCGACCGGCTCGAGGCCACGGGCGAGGAGTTCGATCAGCTGGTGGCAAACGGCGCGGTGAGCATCGCCTTCGCGCCCGACGGCGGGGCCGTGGTGATGGTCAGTCATCCGGAGACGAACCGGGACGTCAGCCGGGTGGTGGTGAGTGCGCGGGAGTTGGCCCCCTGGCTGTCGGCGGCCGGACGGAACGCCCAGCAGGCGGCCACCGATCCGCAGCCGCTGCCGGCTCCGGCCGCCTCGGTCGAGCCGGTCGAGCCGGTCGAGCCGCCCGTGCCGGCCAAGAAGTCGCACGCCGGCCAAGAAGGCGCACACGGGGAAGGCGCACGCCCGGAAGGCTCCCGGGAACCGCAAGCACCGTGTCGACTGCACCCGGAAGCGTTGCGTGGCCCTGACCTTCGACGACGGTCCGGGTCCCTACACCGAGACGCTCGTCAACACCTTGCTCGGAGCGGGCGCTCCGGCGACCTTCTTCATGATCGGCGAGCATGTCGACACCTTTCCGGAAACCGCCCGCCGGGTCGCCGCCGCCGGATTCGAGATCGGCAACCACAGCTACAGCCATTCCGACCTGACCCGGCTGCCGTCGGCGGAGATCGACGATCAGCTCGCCCGGACCAACGTGGCGATTCTGCGGGCGACCGGTCGCCGGCCGACGCTGTTGCGGCCGCCGTACGGGGCCCGCGACCGGCGCGTCGACCGCATCGCCGCGCGTTCGGGTCTCGGCGAGGTGTTGTGGGACGTCGACACCCTTGACTGGAAGCATCGCGATCCCCGGGCCGTCCGACGGGCGGTGCGCCGCGACGTGCGGCGCGGCTCCATCGTGCTGCTGCACGACATCCAGCCGACCACCGTGGAGGCCGTGCCGAAGCTGATCGCTCAGCTCCGCCGCGAGCGCTACACGCTGGTCACGGTCAGTGAGTTGATCGGCAAGCCGAAGCCCGGTTCGCTGCACTTCCACGCCGGCTGACCGGTCGGCGGGGCAGATCCTCGGATATCCGACTACCCGTAACGCACAACGTCCCGACCACCTCATCGGTGGTCGGGACGTCGTACGGACTCGACGGCGGATTGCGCCGACGTAGTCGGCTGCCTGCGGGCGGATCAGCCCAGCTGTGCAGCCTTGGCCGCAATCGCTGATTTGCGATTGGCGGCCTGGTTCTTGTGGATGACACCCTTCGAGGCGGCCTTGTCCAGCGCGCGCGATGCGGCTTGCGCGAACTCGGTGGCCTTGGCCGCGTCACCGGCGTCGGCGGCCTCGCGGAACCGGCGGACCGACGTCCGGAGGGACGACTTGGTCGCCTTGTTGCGCAGGCGGGCCTTCTCGTTCGTCTTGATCCGCTTGATCTGGGACTTGATGTTCGCCACGGGGCAGGCCTTCACATTCCTCGTACGGTGGTTTCGGTTGCGCTCCGGACTCCGGGCGCGACCGCCAACACTATCAGCGGCCGGCAGCCCGCCTCAAATCCGTGATCCCGCGGGTCGCGTGGGATGATGGCCTGTCCCTACGACGACTGCCCGTACCCCGCCAAACCCGTACACCCCAGAAAGCCATCTACGTTGAGTCCTGTCCCTGCGCCCGCACCCGGCCGCACCGACCCGGCGATCATCCGGAACTTCTGCATCATCGCGCACATCGACCACGGGAAGTCGACGCTGGCCGATCGGATGTTGCAGCTCACCGGCGTGGTCGAGGGACGTGCGATGCGCGCACAGTATCTGGACCGGATGGACATCGAACGCGAACGCGGCATCACCATCAAGTCTCAAGCCGTACGGATGCCGTGGAGTGGCGGTCAAGCCGATCGGGCCCAGGCGGACGCGACCACGTACATCCTGAACATGATCGACACGCCCGGCCACGTCGACTTCACCTACGAGGTCTCGCGGTCGTTGGCCGCGTGCGAAGGGGCGGTGCTGCTGGTCGACGCGGCGCAGGGCATCGAGGCGCAGACCCTGGCCAACCTCTACCTGGCCCTGGACGCCGACCTGCACATCATCCCGGTGCTGAACAAGATCGATCTGCCGAGCGCGCAGCCGGACAAGTACGCCGCCGAACTGGCCGGCATCATCGGCTGCGACCCCTCCGAGGTGCTGCGGGTCTCGGCCAAGACCGGTGAGGGGGTTTCCGACCTGCTGGATCAGATCGTGTCCCAGATCCCGGCGCCGGTGGGTGACCCGGACGCCCCGGCGCGGGCGCTGATCTTCGATTCGGTCTACGACACCTACCGCGGGGTGGTGACCTATGTCCGGGTGTTCGACGGCGAGCTCTCCCACCGGGAGCGGGTGCTGATGATGTCGACCAAGGCGGCGCACGAAACGCTCGAGGTGGGCGTGATCTCCCCGGATCCGGTCAAGGCTCCGTCGCTGAGCGTCGGTGAGGTCGGCTATCTGATCACCGGTGTGAAGGAGGTCCGGCAGTCCCGCGTGGGTGACACGGTGACCTCGCTGAGCCGACCGGCCGCCACCGATCTCGGCGGCTACCGGCACCCCAACCCGATGGTCTACGCGGGCCTGTTCCCGATCGACGGCGCGGACTATCCGGAGCTGCGCGAGGCTCTGGACAAGCTGCAGCTCAACGACGCCGCACTGATGTACGAGCCGGAGACCTCCGGAGCGCTGGGCTTCGGCTTCCGGATCGGTTTTCTCGGGCTGCTGCACATGGAGATCGTCCGGGAGCGGCTGGAGCGGGAGTTCAACCTGGAGCTGATCTCCACTGCGCCGAGCGTGATCTACCGGGTGATCATGGAGAACGGCGAACAGCTCGAGGTGACCAATCCGTCGGAGTACCCGAACGGCGGCAAGATCGCCGAGGTCTACGAACCGGTGGTCAAGGCGACGATCCTGACCCCCACGGACTACATCGGCACGATCCTGGAGCTCTGCCAGGCCCGGCGCGGCGTGCAGCACGGCATGGAATACCTGTCGGAGGATCGCGTCGAGATCCGCTACACGTTGCCACTGGCCGAGATCGTCTTCGACTTCTTCGACGCGCTGAAGTCTCGGACCAAGGGGTACGCGAGCTTGGACTACGAGCCGTCCGGCGAACAGCTGGCCGATCTGGTCAAGGTCGACATCCTGCTGCACGGCGAGCCGGTCGACGCGTTCTCGGCGATCGTGCACAAGGACAAGGCCTATTCCTACGGCGTGCTGATGGCCGGGAAGCTGAAGGACCTGATCCCGCGGCAGCAGTTCGAGGTGCCGATCCAGGCGGCGATCGGAGCCCGGGTCATCGCCCGGGAGACGATCCGGGCGATCCGTAAGGACGTGCTGGCCAAGTGCTACGGCGGTGACATCACCCGCAAGCGCAAGCTGCTCGAGAAGCAGAAGGAAGGCAAGAAGCGGATGAAGATGGTGGGCCGCGTGGAGGTCCCCCAGGAGGCGTTCGTCGCTGCCCTGTCGACCACCGAGCCGACCAAGACCGAGAAGAAGTAGCCGGCCGCCTCGTCGGCCAGACAAAAGGAGATCCCCCTGTGTTTGCCCTTCAGTTCCACTCCTACGGCGGCCCCGAGGTCACCAGCCTCGGCGAAGCACCCGAGCCCCATGCCGGACAGGGCCAGGTCCGGATCAAGGTTCAGGCCGCGAGCGTGAACGGGATCGACTGGAAGGCCCGCGTGGGCTATCTGAGCGGCGGCAAACCGCTGGACGGCGTCGGATACCTCGGCTGGGACGCAGCGGGCGTGGTCGACGAGGTCGGCGAGGGCGTCACCGGAGTGGGCGTGGGCGACGACGTGTTCGGGATCGGGAGGGCCACCCAGGCCGAGTTCGCCCTCCTCGACCATTGGACCGCCAAGCCGTCGTCAGTCGACTGGAGCATGGCGGCCGCGGCCGGAGTGGCGGTCGAGACCGCCGAGCGCAGCTTGCGGCTGCTCGGCGTCAAGGAGGGCAGCACCGTGTTCATCGACGGAGGAGCCGGCGGGGTGGGTGCGGTCGCCAGTCAACTGGCTGTCGCGGCCGGAGCGACGGTGATCGCGTCGGCCAGCCAGGACAACCATGACTATCTGCGCGAGATCGGCGTCACTCCGGTGCTCTACGGCGAGGGTCTGGTCAACCGGGTCCGCGCCGTGCCGGGTGCTCAGATCGACGCCGTGCTGGATGTGGCGGGCAAGAGCCCGATCGAGGACCTGATCGCGCTCGCGCCCGAACCCTCCCAGGTCGTCACGATCGCCAACTACGGCGCCGGCCCATCCGGTGCTCGGGTGAGCACGGGTGGCGCGGAGGCCCACCACGAGGAGGCGCTGGCCCTGGGCGCCCAGCTGCTGGCCGACAGCCGGCTGGTGATCAAGGTGCAGACCTTCCCGTTCGACCGCTTCGAGGAGGCGTACCGGATCATCGAGTCCGGTCACGTCCGCGGCAAGGTCGTCCTCGTCCCCTGAGTCTCGGATTAGGGTCGATGGGTGCCGTCGACCCTGCCACCGGGAGAGCCCGCGCCCGCTGACGGCGCCCTTCCGGCGACCGCCCGAACGACCGTCGGCCAGCGCCCGCTGAGCATCTACGTGCACGTGCCGTTCTGCACGACGCGCTGCGGCTACTGCGATTTCAACACCTACACGGCGACCGAGCTGGGCACCGAGCCCGGAGCGAGCCAGGCCGGCTACATCGACACCGCGCTGCGCGAGCTCGAGCTCGCCGCCGACGTGCTCGGGCCCGACGCCGGGCCGGTGTCGACGATCTTCGTCGGCGGCGGCACCCCGACGCTTGCTGCCTCCCGATGATCTTGGTCGGATGGTCGCCGCGATCGATGATCATTTCGGGCTGACCGCCGACCCGGAGATCACCACCGAGTCCAATCCGGAGTCGATCGACGCCGCCGGACTGGACCGGCTCCGCGCGCTCGGCTTCACCCGGATCTCCTTCGGCATGCAGTCGGCGATGCCGCACGTGCTCAGCGTGCTCGACCGGGTGCACTCGCCGGGACGTCCGCAGCAGGCCGTCGCCGAGGCCAAGGCGGCCGGCTTCGAGCACACCAGCCTCGACCTCATCTACGGCACACCCGGTGAGTCGATCGCCGACTGGCAGGCCAGCCTCGACGCCGCGATCGCCGCGGAGCCGGACCACCTCAGCGCCTACGCCCTGATCGTGGAGGAGGGCACCCGGCTGGCCGCCCGGATCCGCCGCGGCGAACTGCCGATGACCGACGACGATGATCTCGCCGACAAGTACCTGATCGCCGAGGAGCGGCTGACCGCCGCCGGATTCGCCGCGTACGAGGTGAGCAACTGGGCCCGCGGCGCCGAGTCGGAGTGCCGGCACAACCTGGCCTACTGGCGCAGTGACAACTGGTGGGGCATCGGTCCGGGCGCCCACAGCCACGTGGGCGGGGTCCGCTGGTGGAACGTCAAGCATCCGCAGGCGTACGCCAGGCGGCTCGCGGACGGACTGTCGCCGGCGCACGCCCGAGAGGTTCTCGACCCGGCTGATCAGCGGATCGAGCGGGTGATGCTCGAGCTCCGGCTCGCCGAGGGGCTGGACGTCTCGGTGCTCACCGAGACCGAACAGGAACGGGTTCCGGACCTCGTGGTCCGCGGCCTGGCGCGCCGCGACGGCCAGCAGTTGATCTTGACGCTGCACGGCCGACTGCTCGCCGACGGGGTCATCCGCGAGCTTCTCGACTGATGATCTTGGCGCTAATGATCTTGGGTGACGAAGTCGATCAACTGCTCGACGGTGGTCAGCAGCGGCCGCTCCAGGTCCGACCATGATCGGACCTTGCCCAAGATCAACTGCCAGGCTCGGGCGATGTCGGCCTGGTCGGCGTGCGGCAGGCCGAGGATCTCGCAGATGCCGTGCTTCCACTCGACGGTGCGCGGGATCTCCGGCCAGACCTTCAGCCCGACCCGGGCCGGCTTGACGGCCTGCCAGACGTCGACGTACGGGTGCCCGAGCACGAGCACGAACTCACCACCCGGGCCGCGGGCGACCTGCTCGGCGATCCGGCTCTCCTTGCTCCCCGGCACCAGATGATCGACCAGCACACCGAGCCGCCGGCCGCGTTCCGGGGCGAACGCGGCGACCACCCGGGCCAGATCGTCCACGCCGCCGAGATGCTCGACCACCACGCCGACATGGCGCAGGTCGTCGCCCCAGATCTTCTCGACCAGTTCGGCGTCGTGGCGGCCCTCGACATAGATCCGGCTGGGCAGCGCCACCTTCGCCCGTTCGGCCGGTGCGGCGACCGAGCCGGAGGCGGTCCGCGTCGGACGAGCCGTCCGCGGCGCCGGGGCGATCAGCTTCACCGGCTTGCCCTCATGGTGGAAGCCGGGTCCGAGCGGGAAGCTCCGCCGCCGTCGATGGCGGTCCTCCAAGACCACCAGGCCGTTCTCCCAGCGGATCACCGCTCCGCAGAAGCCGCTGGTCGGATCCTCGACGACCAGTCCGGGCGCGATCACCAGATCGGTGCTGATGATCTTGTTCCGGCGCTGCCAGCCGCTGGCGAGGACATCGGTGCGGTACCGGTCGCCGGGGGATGTCATCCCGGCAGATTAGGCGACGTCGCGAGTGATTGGCTGGACCTCGTGCCCGAACTCGCCATGTTCCCCCTGGGCTCGCTGCTGTTCCCGCACATGCCGCTGCGCCTGCAGGTCTTCGAGCCGCGCTACCTGCAGATGCTGGCCGAGCTGATCGAGGCCAAGGAGGTCCGCTTCGGGGTCGTGCTGATCGAGCGCGGGACCGAAGTGGGCGGTGGCGAGCAGCGCTTCGACGTCGGCACGGTGGCCGAGGTGACCGACCTCGACGCGCAGGACGGACTGGTCAGGCTGATCGCCCACGGCGGATCACGCTTCCGGGTGGACGACTGGCTGGCCGACGCGCCCTACCCGCGGGCCGAGGTGGTGGAGCTCCCGGACCTGGAATGGTCGACGGACCAGCAACCCCTGCGCGATCAGGCCGAACAGCTCGTCCGCCGCACGCTGGCGAAGGCCAGCGAGTTCGCCGACCACCTCTGGCCGTCCGACATCGAGCTGTCGGACGACCCGGTCGCCGCGGCCTGGCAGCTCGCGGCCATCGCCCCGCTGACCGCACTCGATCAGCTCAAGCTGCTCGGAGCGTCGAGCATGGCCGAGTTGCTCGGCGACCTGCTCGAGCTGACCAGGGATGCGGCGGCCGGCTACAGCTGAGCCCAGCCGCCGATCGAGGTCAGCGGCGCTTCTTGCGCGGCTTGCCCTGATTCCAGGCCTCGCTGCCCGGCGTCCAGTTGAGCACGCTGGCGCGTTCCATGAACTCGTCGCTGCTGATGTCGCCGCGGGCGAAGCGCTCAGCCAGAATGCGCTTGGCTTCGCCTTCGGGCGAGCGGTGCTGGGCGATCCAGGGTGGCGGGCCGATGTGCCCGCGGCGGACCAGAAAGAACGCGGTCGCGACCAACAGCAGGAACAGGAAGAACATCGAGGCTCCGATCAGGGGAAAGAAGGCCGGCGTGGCGGCGCCTTCGTGGATGAATGGAGGGCCGTGGTGGCCGAAGCCGCCCTCCAAGGGGATGAGTAGTGGTATGCCCATGGCTCCATGGTCGGCCCATCGCCGCCGCCGCACATCGGTCGTGGAGCGACACTTGGACTACGTCGGCTGACGTAGCCGCCGATACGTTCCGTGCCGGACGTGCGGGCGGCCGACGGAGCCCTAGGCTCGAAGACACGAAGCGAGTCGGGTCGAGAGAGAGTTGGTGCGATGCGCTCGCGCGGGCTCGTGGTTGACATCGTGCTCGGCCTGCTCCTCGGGTGGGCCGGATGGGCCAGCGCGCACCTGGCGTGGGATCGACCGCCCCGAATGGACCGGCGGCCGCCGTGGCAGCACGACGAACTGGACCTCCAGCCCGGCACGGACATCTCGCCGGCGGTCGACGTCTTCCTGGTGCTGCTGGTGGTCGGGGTGGCGGTACGCCGCCGCTGGCCCCGGGCCGGCTTCGTGCTGGTCCTGGCCGGCCTGGCGGGCTATCGCGCCCTCGGCGCCCCGGCCGGACCGGTCTACATCGCGCTGGCCCTGGGCGTCTTCGCGATGGCGGCCGCGCTGCCGCTGCGCCGATGGGTGCCGCTGACCGCCGGTCTGCTGGTCGTCGTGCTGGCCGGACACTGGCGCGAACCGGACCTCGGGCTGCTCAGTCCGACGCTGTACGCCGAACTGCTGGGCGCGGTCTCGATCGCCATCCTGCCCGCCATGTTCGCGCTGCTGCACCGGGCCCGGCGAGAGAACGAGCGGCGGGCCCGCGACCAGGACCGGCGCCGGTACGCCGACGAGGAGCGGCTGCGGATCGCCCGCGAGGTGCACGACGTCGTCGGTCACAGCCTCTCGGTGATCACCATGCAGGCCGGCGTCGCGCTGCACGTGCTCGACAAGCGGCCCGAGCCGGACGCGCAACTGGCCGAGTCGCTCGAGGCGATCCGCCGGACCAGCAAGGACGCCCTGGCCGAGCTGCGGACCACCATCGGCGTCTTCCGCGATCCGGACGGCGGGGCACCGCACGGTCTCCGGCCCGGCCTGGACCGGCTCGACGATCTGGTCGCCGCGCTGGTCAGCGCGGGCCGGGAGGTGCGCGTGGTCCGGGATCCCGCCGAGCAGCCGGCCGCTGCCCGCCGCGGTCGACCAGGCCGCGTTCCGGATCGTCCAGGAGGCGTTGACCAATGTGGTCCGGCATGCCGGTTCGTCGGCGGCCCAGGTGCTGATCAACCGGACGTCCGGAGGAGTTGATCATCGAGGTGTCCGACGCCGGACCGGCCACCCGGGCACCGGTGGCCGGCAACGGGATCGCGGGCATGGTGGAACGGGCCCGCGCGGTGGGCGGCCGGGTCGGGTTCGAGACCATCGCGCCGCACGGTCTGCGGGTCCGCGCCGTGCTGCCGATCGGGGACGTGAGCACTGATGACCATCTCGGTCGCCGTGGTCGATGATCAAGCGCTGGTCCGGATGGGTCTGCGGGTGCTGATCGAGTCCGAGGACGATCTCGAACTCGCCGGTGAGGCCGAGAACGGTCGGGCGGCGATCGAGCTGGCGCGGGCGCAGCACCCCGACGTGATCTTGATGGACATCCGGATGCCGATCATGGACGGGATCACGGCGCTGCGCGTGCTGACCGCCGACCCGGCGCTGAACGCCGTGCGGGTGATCATGCTGACCACGTTCGAGCTGGACGAGTACGTCTTCGAAGCGCTGCAGGCCGGGGCGGCGGGATTCCTGATCAAGGACAGCGAGCCGGCCGACATGCTGCGGGCGATCCGGCTGGTCGCGGCGGGGGAGTCGCTGCTGTCGCCCTCGGTGACCAGGCGGGTGATCGAGTCGTTCACCGCGAGATCGCCGCTCCGCAAGGCCCACCCGCAGCTCAAGGAGCTGACCGAGCGCGAGCGGGAGGTGCTCGCGCTGATCGGCGAAGGCCTGAACAACGGCGAGATCGCCGAGCGGCTGGTGGTCAGCCCGGCGACCGCCCGGACCCATGTGAGTCGCGCGATGATCAAGCTGGGTGCCCGGGACCGGGCCCAGCTGGTGGTGATCGCGTACCAGTCCGGTCTGGTCCGCTGAGTCAGCGAATCCGAGTCAGCCGATGAGGGGCAGCGACGGCCGGTCCTGCTGAAGGCCTCCCGCGGCCCGGGCGGCGATCCGGCCGCGCTGCTCGAAGACGAACTCCCGGTCGACCGGATCGCCGTGCCCGGGGACCAGCACCGTGGTGGCCGTCATCAGCCCGATCACGCCGTCGAGCGTCGCCGCCCAGGAGCCGGGTACCGCGTCGTCGCCGAACGACGGCGGACCGGCCGACTCGATCAGATCGCCGGCGAAGACCACGTCCGCGTCCGGCACCACCACCACCAGGTCGCCCTCGGTGTGCCCTTCGCCGAGGTGGGCGATCTCCACCCGCCGGTCGCCGAGATCGACGGCGGTCGCCACGGCCAGTTCCCGGCCCGGCGCGACCAGGTCGGCGGCATCGACGCCCAGTCGGGCCGCTTCGGCCCGGGCCTCGGCCGAGCCCAGCCGCCCGCGCACGGACTCGTGCCCGATGGTCAGCAGATCGGCGAACGCGGCGAGGCCGAACGCGTGGTCGAAGTGCCAGTGGGTCACCGCGACCGCGGTCAGCGGGCGATCGGTGACCGCCGCCACCGACGCCCGCACGGCCGCCCCCTGGGCCGGGCTGGAACCGGTGTCCACCAGCAGCGCGCGCTCGGAGCCGACCACCAGGCCGAGGTTGACCGACTCGGGCTCGGCGACCGCGCGGAAGACGTTCGGCGCCACCTCCTGCCACGGCGCCCAGTGCGAAGGTGACGCCCTGTCTCGATCGGGTCGGCCGGCTCGCTCATCAGGCTAGACTCGCACTCTGTCTGGGCGAGTGCCAAAATCCTGCGCCGGGCACTCATGATTCGGCTGATCGGCCCCGGACCTGGAGGAGGGAAATGGACGAGCGCAAGCTCGAGGTATTGCGCGCGATCGTCACCGACTACGTCTCCAGCCAGGAACCCGTCGGGTCCAAGGCTCTGGTCGAGAAGCACGATCTGGGCGTCTCCCCGGCGACCGTGCGCAACGACATGGCCGCGCTGGAGGAAGAGGGCTACATCACCCAGCCGCACACCAGCGCCGGCCGGATCCCGACCGACAAGGGCTACCGGCTGTTCGTCGACCGGCTGGGTTCGGTGCAGCCGCTGTCGGCGGCCGAGCAACGGGCCATCCAGACCTTCCTGTCCGGGGCTCTCGACCTCGACGACGTGCTGCATCGCACCGTCCGGCTGCTCGCCCAGGTCACCCAGCAGGTGGCCATCGTGCAGTACCCGACCCTCAGCCACTCGACCGTGCGGCACGTCGAGATCGTCTCGCTGTCCACCTCCCGGCTGTTGTTGATCTTGATCACCTCGACCGGGCGGATCGAGCAGCGCGCCCTGGAGATCCCCGAGCAGGCCGACGAGACGCTGGCCGAGTTGCGGGCGCACCTGAATGCGGCGGCGGTCGGCCACTCCTCCTCCCAGGCGGCCGTGCGGCTGAGCAAACTGGCCGACGAACTGCCGCCCTCGCTGGCGGTGATGGGTCAGGCCGCGGTCGCCACCCTGCTGGAGATGCTGAGCAGCGAGGCGTCCAGCCGGATGGTCGTGGGCGGGGTGCCCAACCTGACCCGTTACGGCTCGGAGTTCGAGACCACGGTGAAGCCGGTGCTGGAGGCCTTGGAGGAACAGGTCGTGCTCCTCAAGCTGCTGGGCGAGGCGAGCACGGCCGACGTCGTCACCGTGCGCATCGGCCAGGAGAATCCCTACAAGGAGCTTCAGGCGACGTCGGTCGTGGCCAGTGGCTACGGTAGCCAGATCGACACGTTCGCCACCCTCGGTGTGCTCGGCCCCACCCGGATGGATTACCCCTCGACCATGGCGTCGGTCCGCGCCGTAGCCCGCTACGTCGGCCGGTTCCTCTCCGAAGGATAGAAGAGAAATCTGAATGAGTACTGACTATTACGAGATCCTCGGCGTATCGCGCGATGCGTCGCCCGAACAGATCAAGAAGGCCTATCGCCAGCTGGCGATGAAGCTGCATCCCGACGTCGCCCAGGAGGCCGACGCGGCGGACCGGTTCAAGAAGGTCGCCGAGGCGTACGAGGTGCTGCAGGACCCCAAGAAGCGCGACATCTACGACCGCGGCGGCGACCCGCTCGGCGGCGGGATGGGTGGCGGCTTCAACGGCGGCTTCGGCGCCGCCGGCTTCGACTTCACCAATCTCGTCGACGCCATGTTCGGAGCCCAGACCTCACGCGGCCCGCGGTCGCGGGTACGCCGCGGCCAGGATGCCCTGGTGCGGCTGGACCTCGAGCTCGCCGAGGCGGCCTTCGGCACCACCAAGCCGCTCCGGGTCGACACCGCCGTGCTCTGCCCGCGCTGCAGCGGTTCGGGGGCGGCCGACGGCTCCAAGTCGGTGACCTGCTCGACCTGTCATGGGCAGGGCGACGTGACCCACGTGCAGCGCTCGTTCATCGGTGACATCCGGACCACGCAGCCGTGCCCGACCTGCCGCGGGTACGGAACGGTCATCCCCAACCCGTGCCCCGAGTGCTCCGGCGACGGCCGGGTCCGGTCGGCGCGGACCATCAACGTCAAGATCCCGGCCGGGGTGAGCACCGGAAACCGGATCCACCTGGCCTCGCACGGCGAGGTCGGCTCCGGCGGCGGTCCGGCCGGTGACCTGTACGTCGAGCTGCAGGTGGCCCAGCATGAGTCGTTCCGCCGCGAGGGCGACGATCTCGAGGTCGTGGTGCGGATTCCGATGACCGCGGCCGCACTGGGCACCGAGGTGACGGTGGCGACGCTGGAGGCCGATCTCGAGGATGCCGACCCGGAGACCCAGTTCGTCCGCGTGTCCGGTGCCGTCCGGCACCCAGTCCGGCACCCGGATCGCGATCGACGGCAAGGGCGTGCCCCGGCTGCGGGCCAGTGGCCGCGGCCAGCTCGGCGTGACCCTGCTCGTCCAGACGCCGACCCGGATCGACGACGAGCAGCGGGAACTGCTGCGACAGCTCGCCGAGCTCCGGGAGGAGACCGCGCCCGAGGTCAGCGTGCAGAAGCACGGGCGCGGCGTGTTCGGCCGGCTGCGGGACGCGTTCGCCGGACAGTGACCGACCCGCTGTTCCTGCACGATGCCCTCGGGGCTCCCCCCATCGGTTCCATGATCACGCTGGACGGCTCCGAGGGCCGGCACGCCTCAGTGGTGCGCCGGATCGGGCCGGGCGAGATGATCATGATCGGCGACGGCCGGGGTGCCGGGATCCGCGGTGAGGTCGTGTCCGCCGACAAGTCCGGTCTGGTCGTCGAGGTGCGCGAGCACCTGTCGAGCCCGGAGCGGCCGACCCGGTATCTCGCGGTGCAGGCGCTGGCCAAGGGCGATCGGTCCGAACTGGCCATCGAGATGCTGACCGAGCTGGGCATCGACGAGATCGTTCCCTGGCAGGCCAGCCCGATCCGTCGTCCGCTGGTCGGGGGAGCGGGCCGAGAAGTCCTTGCAGCGTTGGCGTTCCACCGTGCGCGAGGCCGTCAAGCAGTCGCGGCGGCTGCGGGTGCCGGAGGTCGACCGAGCTCTGCTCCACCACGCAGCTGGTGGCCAGGATCAGCGAAGTCGATCTTGCTCTGGTGCTGCACGAGGACTCGGCGCAGCCGATAGCCCAGGTCCCGCTGCCGCCGTCGGGCACGGTCATGATCATCATCGGCCCGGAGGGCGGCATCACCGACGCCGAGCTCGAGGCCTTCGCCGCCGCCGGCGCCCGGCCGGTGTCCATCAGCGACGGCGTGCTGCGCACCTCGACCGCCGGCGTGGTCGCCCTGGCCGGGCTGCTCCAGCGATGAGTCGGTTTCGGTTTCGAGGTCGGCACCCGGCTGCCGGGTCGGCTCGGGCGTACCGGCACCATCACCACGCCGCACGGCGTGATCAACACCCCGGCGTTCATCGCCGTCGGCACCCAGGCGACGGTGAAGGCGGTGCTGCCCGAGAGCATGGCCGCGCTCGGGGCGCAGGCGCTGCTGGCCAACGCCTATCACCTGTACCTGCAGCCCGGCCCGGACATCGTGGACGCCGCCGGCGGACTCGGTCGATTCATGAACTGGCCGGGCCCGACCTTCACCGACAGCGGGGGATTCCAGGTGCTGTCGCTCGGCGTCGGCTTCAAGAAGGTGCTCGCGATGAACACCGCCGGCCTGGGCAACGACGACGTGATCGCCGAGGGCAAGCAGCGACTGGCCCAGGTCGACGACGACGGGGTGACGTTCACGTCGCACCTCGACGGGTCCAAGCACCGCTTCACGCCCGAGGTGTCGCTGCAGATCCAGCATCAGTTGGGCGGCGACATCATGTTCGCGTTCGACGAGTGCACCACGCTGATGAATACCCGCCCGTACCAGGAGCAGGCCGTCCGGCGCACCCAGGCGTGGGCGGCGCGCTGCCTGGCCGAGCATCAGCGGCTCACCGCCGAGCGTGATCGACATCCGTACCAGGCGCTGTTCGGGGTGATCCAGGGCGCGCAGTACGAGGACCTGCGCCGACAGGCGACCCGCGATCTCGAACGTCTGGTGGTGGACGGGCGCTCCTTCGACGGCTACGGCATCGGCGGCGCTCTGGAGAAGGAGAATCTGGGCACCATCGTCGGCTGGTGCAGCGAGGAGTTGCCCGAGCACAAGCCGCGGCACCTGCTGGGCATCTCCGAGCCCGACGACTTCTTCACCGCGATCGAGAACGGTGCCGACACGTTCGACTGCGTGTCACCCTCGCGCGTCGCGCGCAACGCCGCGGTCTACAGCTTCGACGGCCGCTTCAACGTCAATACCGCCCCCGCGCGCCGATCCTTCGTGCCGATCGAGGCCGAGTGCGACTGCTACACCTGCGCGCACTACACCCGCGCCTATCTGCACCACCTGTTCAAGGCTCGTGAGATGCTCGCGTCGACGCTGTGCACCATCCACAACGAGCGCTTCATCGTCCGGCTCGTCGACGACATCCGGGCCAGCATCGAGACCGGCACCTTCGACGACTTCAAGATCGACTTCCTCGGCCGGTACTACGCGGGCCGCTGATCCCCCACCGGCGGTGGGCCCGATTCAGACCGGTCGCCCAGCTCGGTGAAGATCGTCAGTTGCAGCCCGGCGGGCCCGGTCAGCCGCGCGTTGAGGGAGTTCCACGGCGTCCGGGTCGGTGGCGCGATCAGTTCGGCTCCCGCCGCGACCAGGCGTTCGGTCACGCCGGCGGCGTCATCGGTCTCGAACGCGACCCGGTACTTCCCGCTGACCCCGGTCCGTCCGACCTCGACCCGATCGATCAGCTCGATCTGCGCCGGGTTGGACAGCTCCAGGGTGGCCCGGCCGGCGTCCAAGATCATCACCTGCGCGCCGCCGTCGGAGGTGAAGGTCTCCTCCTGCCCGAGCCCGAGCTGGTCGCGGTAGAAGCCGACCGCCCGGTCGTAGTCCTCGGTCGCCACGACCAACCGCAGCTGCTTGACGGCCGGCGAGCCGAGGGTGTGGGCGGCGTAGCCCGGCTCACGCTTCTTGATCGCCGCGATCACCGCGTAGGTGATCGGCAGGAAGATCACCTCCACCAGCACCTTGTAGACGTAGCCGGTCACCGTGAAGCTGATCAAGGAGCCCCAGGTCGGAAAGACGCCGGCGAAGGCGATGAAGCAGAACAGCGCGGTGTCGGCGAACTCCCCGACCACGGTCGATCCGATCAGCCGGACCCACAGCCGCCGTTCGTTCGTCCGCTCCTTGATCTTGACCACCACGTAGGCGTTCAGGAACTGCCCGGCCAGGTAGCCGCACAGGCTGGCCAGGACGATCCGCGGCACGAAACCCAGCACGGCTTGAAAGGCGGCCTGGTTCTCATAGCCCGGCCCGGGCGGGGCGGCAGCCACGGCGAGGAAGGTCAGCGAGGCCAGGACGGCGAGCGCGAAGCCGACCCAGATGGCCCGCCGGGCCTGCCGCAGCCCGTACACCTCGGCCAGCACGTCGCCGATGATGTAGGTCAGCGGGAACAGCAGCGCTCCGCCGTCGGTGAAGATGCCACCGCCCACGAACGCGGGCAGCCCGTCGACGACGGTGATCGTCTTGGTGGCCGCCACGTTGGAGATCAACAACACGCCGCAGAACGCCGCGACCACGATCGCGTAGATCCCGGTCGGTGCGGTCGCAAAGGCGGGGCCCTTGGCCGCCGAGCGTGGGGCCGCTTCGCTCAAAGTCACGTGGAGCGATCCTAGTCGCCGCGCGCATGGCAGGCTGTCGCCATGAGCGACTACGTGAGCGACGCCCCCGACGACCGGTCCGAGCAGTTGGATCAAGACCAGCTGCAGCCGGGCTACTCTCTCAACGACCGCGGAGTGGAGGACGCTCTCGACGAGGGCTACTCGCCGCCGGAGAAGCCTTCGGTGCTGCTGCGGGAGGGTGAGCACGACACGATGGAGGCACGGCTGGCCGAGGAGGAGCCCGAACCCGATCCGTATTCGGAGCCGGAGTCAGAGGACAACCTCACGGTCCGCGACGAGCTCGAGAACATCGATGACGGCGAGGTGGGCGACGCCCGGGCCGGGCGGCTGATGGATCCCAACCAGGGCATCGGCCCGGACGTGGACAAGGACCTCATCGGCGAGGACGTCGGCATCGACGCCGGCGCGGCCAGCGCGGAGGAAGCAGCCATGCACATCGTTCCCGACAACGAGTACTGACCAGCGCAGGCGTGACGCTCTACCCGGCCATCGAGCCGTACGCCCAGGGCATGCTGCCGGTCGGCGACGGCCAGCAGATCTACTGGGAGGAGTGCGGCAACCCCGACGGCAAGCCGGCGGTCTTCCTGCACGGCGGCCCGGGCGGAGGTTCGACGCCGGACGTGCGGCGGCTGTTCGACCCCGACGCCTACCGGCTCGTGCTGCTGGACCAGCGCGGCTGCGGCCGCAGCACGCCGCACGCGAGCGAGCCCGGTGCCGACCTCAGCACCAACACCACCTGGCATCTGGTCGCGGATCTCGAGGCGCTCCGCACCGACCGCGGGATCGACCGATGGCTGGTCTTCGGCGGCTCCTGGGGCAGCGCGCTGGCCCTCGCGTACGCCGAACAGCACCCGCAGCGGGTGAGCGAGCTGGTGTTGCGCGGGATCTTCACCCTGCGGCGCAGCGAGCTGGACTTCTACTACAACGGCGGCGCCGGTCAGCTGTTTCCGGAGCGGTACGAGATGTTCCTGGCCCCGCTGGGCGGCCGATCGTTCCGCGGCGACGCGATCGCGGCGTACCACGACCTGCTGTTCGACCCCGATCCGGCCGTCCACGGCCCGGCCGGCGTGGCCTGGACCAGCTGGGAGGCGGCGACCATCACGCTGGAGCCGAACGCCCAGCTGATCGCGCAGTTCAGCGAGCCGGCGTACGCGCTGGCCTTCGCCCGGATCGAGAACCACTACTTCGTCCACGGCGGCTGGTTGCCGCGAGGGTCAGCTGATCGCCGACGTGGGGGTGCTCCGCGACATTCCGGCCGTGATCGTCCAGGGCCGCTACGACGTCGCCACCCCCGCGGTCACCGCGTACGAGCTGCATCTGGCCTGGCCGGAGGCGGACTTCACGGTCGCTCCGCTGGCCGGTCACGCCTACTCCGAGGCCGGGATCGTCGAGGCTCTGGTCCAGGCGACGGATCGTTATCGGTTGGGTGGTCTGGCTGTGGTTGTCTAAGATGAGTCATCGACTCATTCCCATTCATCTGCGAGGAACCAACTGAGTAGGTCAGAGGTCTCGGCCAGCGCTCCCCACGCGGCCACCGTGCCCGCCAAGCGATCCACCGACGGCGGCATAGAGGAACTGCGGAGAGTGACGATTCCCGCCTCGGTGGAGATGGTGAATGTCCTGGGCCCGCGGGATGAGTTCCTGCGGATCCTGGAACGCGATCTCGAGGCCGGAATCCATGTCCGCGGCAACGAGGTCAGCCTGACCGGTTCCCCGGTCGCCATCGACCTGGCCGTCGATGTGATCACCGAACTGGTCACCGTGCTGCGCACCGGGCAGGGACTCACCGCCGACGCCGTCGAGCGGATCTGCGCCATGCTGATCGCCCGCGAAGCGACCCGGCCGGCCGACGTGCTGACCCACAACATCTTGTCCTCGCGCGGCCGGACCATCCGGGCCAAGACCTTGAACCAGAAGCGCTACGTGGATGCGATCGACCAGCACACCGTGGTCTTCGGCATCGGCCCCGCCGGCACCGGCAAGACCTATCTGGCCGTGGCCAAGGCGGTGCAGGCGCTGCAGAACAAGCAGGTCAACCGGATCATCCTGACCCGGCCGGCGGTGGAGGCCGGCGAGCATCTCGGCTTCCTGCCGGGCACCTTGAACGACAAGATCGACCCCTACGTCCGGCCGCTGTACGACGCGCTGCACGACATGGTCGATCCCGATTCGATTCCCCGGCTGCTGACCGCCGGCACCATCGAGGTCGCCCCACTGGCCTACATGCGCGGCCGTACCCTCAACGATGCCTTCATCATCCTCGACGAGGCCCAGAACACCTCGATGGAGCAGATGAAGATGTTCCTCACCCGACTGGGATTCGGGTCCAAGATCGTGGTCACCGGCGACATCACCCAGGTCGACCTGCCCGGCGGCACCCGCAGCGGGCTGCGCGTGGTGCAGGGAATCCTGGACAACGTCGACGACATCGCGTTCTGCCATCTGACCAACCACGACGTCGTGCGGCACAAGCTGGTCGGGCGGATCGTTGCCGCCTATGACAAGTTCGAGGCGCACGACTCGCCACGATCGAGCCGGTAAGGGCCAGCACATGCCGATCGACATCAACAACGAGTCCGGTCTGGAGGCTGACAGTCCCGGCCTGGTCCGGCTGGCGACCTTCGCCCTCGACCAGTTGCGGATCCACCCGCTGGCCGAGCTGTCGATCCTGCTGGTCGACGAGGACACGATGAGCGCGTACCACGAGAAGTACCTGGGCGAGCCGGGGCCGACCGATGTGCTGAGCTTCCCGATGGACGAGCTGCGTCCGCCGAGCGACGACGACGAACCGCCGGCCGGCCTGCTCGGCGACATCGTGCTGTGCCCGGCGGTGACCGAGCGGCAGGCGCGGGAGCACGGCCGATCGGGCACGGCCGAGGCGGAGTACCTGCTGGTGCACGGTCTGCTGCACCTGCTCGGCTACGACCACGCCGAACCGGGCGAGAAGGCTGAGATGTTCGGACTCAACGACAAGATCATCGCGGCCTGGTCCGAACGTCGGTCCGCGACCGCACGGCGCACCTGATGACCACCACCGACTGGCTGCAGCTCGGCATCGCCCTGGTCCTGGTGATCTTCGCCGGACTCACGGCGGCGGCCGAAGCGGCCTTGTCCTCGTTCTCCAAGGCCCGGGCCGACCGGCTGGTCGCCGAGGGGATGCCCGGCAGCACCCGGGTCCGCAAGATCGTCGACGATCCTCCGCGCTACCTCAACACCGCACTCTTCCTGCGGACCATGATCGAGATCTCGGCGATCACCCTGGTGGCCAAGGTGGTCTTCTCCCTGGTTCCGGTGACCTGGAAGGCCGGGGCGATCACCGCCGGTTCCATGATCATCGTCTCCTACGTCTTCTGGGGCGTCGCGCCGCTGACCCTCGGACGGCAGCACGCCCACCGGGTCGCCTGCGCCTTCGCCGGGCCGATCGTGGCGATCACCACGGTGCTGGGTCCGTTCCCGCGGCTGTTGATCATGATCGGCAACGCCTTGACCCCGGGCAAGGGATTCACCGACGGTCCGTTCGCCACCGAAGCGGAACTGCGCGAGCTGGTGGATCTGGCCGAGGCCAGCGAGGTGATCGAGTCGGGCGAGCGGAAGATGATCCACTCGGTCTTCGACCTCGGCAACACCATCGTTCGCGAGGTGATGGTGCCGCGGACCGACATGGTGTTCATCGAGGAGTACAAGACGCTCCGGCAAGCCGTGTCGCTGGCCCTGCGATCGGGTTTCAGCCGGATCCCGGTGATCCGCGAGGGCCTGGACGACGTGGTCGGGGTGCTGTACCTCAAGGACGTGATCAAGCGGGTCTACGACAAGCCGGATGCGCAGTCCACCGAGCGGGTCGGCTCGATGATGCGGACGCCGATCTGGTGCCCGGACTCCAAGCCGGTCGACGAGTTGCTGCAGGAGATGCAGGCCAAGCGGGTGCACCTGGTGATCGTGGTCGACGAGTTCGGTGGCACCGCGGGCATGGCCACCATCGAGGACATCCTGGAGGAGATCGTCGGCGAGATCACCGACGAGTACGACGAGGAGAACAACGACATCACGTCGCTGGGCGAGGGCCGGTTCCGGGTGTCGTCGCGGTTGCCGGTGGACGAGCTCGGCGACCTCTTCGGCCTCGAGCTCGACGACGAGGACGTGGAGACCGTCGGGGGCCTGATGGCCAAGCAGCTCAACAAGGTGCCGATCGCGGGTTCGGTGGTGAAGTACGACGGACTGGAGCTGGTGGCCGAGCGTTCGACCGGTCGCCGGAACCGGATCGGCACCGTGATCGCCACCCGGATCTCGAGCGAGTCCGACGACGACGAGCGGGCCGACCTGCCCAACCGGCTGGTGCCCGAGCCCGAGGTTCGCGCCTCATGACCGCATCCGCGTCGCTGAGCCTGTCGAAGGGCCGAGCGACCCCGAGGATCTCAAGATCATCACCCTGGCCCGGTCGGCGCTGGCGCGCACCGAGGCGGGCCAGGGCGCGTGCGTCCGCGACACCGACGGCCGCACGTACGCCGGCGCCGCGCGTGCGACTTGGAGCACCTGGAGCTGTCCGCGATCGCCGTGGCGGTGGCGATGGCCGTCTCCTCCGGCGCGCCCGGCCTGGAGGCCGTCGCACTGGCCGGCGTCGACGGCCCGACCGACGGCGACCTGGCCATCGTCGGTGATCTGCCCGGCACCGGCGTGGTGGTCTGGCACGTCGACCCCCGCGGCGACCTGCAGTCCCGGATCGAGCTCTGATGGCTCGACGAAGCGATCCTTCGACAGGCTCAGGACACGTATCCAGTCGGCGCCCTGAGCCTGTCGAAGGGCAGCCGACGCCTTCCGCTCCGGGTTCGCCTGCTTCGTCGGCCGCCCCAATGCGGGCAAGTCGACGCTGACCAACGCGCTGGTCGGGCAGAAGGTCGCGATCGCGTCGTCCAAGCCGCAGACCACCCGGCATGCGATCCGGGGCATCGTCACCCGCGCCGACTCCCAACTGGTGCTGATCGACACGCCCGGCCTGCACAAGCCGCGGACGCTGCTCGGCGAGCGGCTCAATGATCTTGTCCGCACCACCTGGGCCGAGGTGGACATCGTCGGGTGTCTGCCTGCCGGCCAACGAGCGGATCGGGCCGGGGGACACCTACCTGGTGGGCGAGATCGCCGCCCTGCCGAGAAAGCCGATCCTGGTGGCGGTGGCGACCAAGTCCGACCTGGTCTCACCGAGCCGGATGGCCGAGCACCTGATGGGCATCGCCGCGCTCGAAGATCAACTCGGGGTCAGCTGGGCCCACATCATCCCGGTCTCGGCGGTCGAGGATGATCAACTCGACGTGCTGGGCGACGCCCTGGTCGACCTGCTCCCCGCCGGCCCGGCGCTGTATCCCGACGGCGAGATCACCGACGAGCCCGAGGAGACACTGGTCGCCGAACTGATCCGCGAGGCCGCACTCGAAGGAGTTCGCGACGAGCTTCCGCACTCGATCACGGTGGTCGTCGAGGAGATGGGCCTGCGCGAGGGCCGCTCGGCGGACCACCCGCTGATGGACGTCTACGCGTCGATGATCGTCGAGCGCGACTCCCAGAAGGGCATCATCATCGGCCACCGCGGGGCTCGGCTCCGAGAGATCGGCGCCGCCGCCCGTCGCCAGATCGAAGCCCTGCTGGGCACTCCGGTCTACCTGGACCTGCGGGTCAAGGTGCTCAAGGAATGGCAGCGCAACCCCAAGCACCTCAACCGTCTCGGGTTCTGACCCGCTGTCGTTCAGAGCCGGCGCTCGAAGGTGGCGAAGACCCGGGAGAGCCGGTAGCCCAGCGCCTCGTTGACGTTGATCATGAACGTGTTGTCGACGTTGTTCCAGGTCTCGATCACGCTCACCTGCGGCTCGGCCTCGGCCAGCCAGCGCATCATGTCGATCTTGAGCAGCAGGCCGAGCCGGTGGCCGCGATGCCCGCGGGCGACCGCGGTGTCACCCTGGTGGCCGAGCTCCGGCTGCTCCGGATGCACCCTGAGCTCGGTGTGCCCGCCGATCTCGCCGGTCTCCCGGTGCCGTGCGACGATCCGGTACGGCCGGCTGCCCACTCCCGCCCGGGCGGCCTCGATGTCCCGCATCCGTTGCAGGTCGAACATCTCGTCCTCGTACGTCAGCGCACCCATCGGCGCGTCGTTGATCGCCGCGGTCACCTCGATCATCTGCTGCAGTGTCTCGTCGGAGATCGGCGGCAGCATCCGCTCCAGCCGGTAGTCGGTGGCGGCCGCTTCGGCCTGGTCCGCCAGCCGGGCGACCTCGTCATGATCAACATCGGCGAGCAGTTGCCGGCGGCGGGCGTCGTGACTGGCGTAGCGGAAGCCGCAGCCCTCGATGAAGGCGCGGATGCCAAGATCATCTTCGGCGGCGCCGACCCAGATCGTGTTGCGCCCCGCCTGGGCGGCCCGGCAGCGCACCTCGTCCATGATCAACCGGCCGTGGCCGCGGCGGCGGTGATCGGGATGAACGGTCACGCCGGCCCAGACCAGGTGCCGGTTGTCCCGCTTCGGCATCTCCAGCTCGAGCACGCCGATCGCCTGATCGGCTCCGTCGGGGACGTAGAGGTAGTGCTCCGCCGGCTCCAGATCCCAGCCGTAGCGCATCTGCCCGGCCAGCATCGATGCCGACATCGGGAAGGCGTCCGGGTCGTCGACGAGCCGCGCCGCCTCGAAGAGGTCCGCGACCTGGGTGACCTGGCTCGGGTCATCGGGGGACACGCGTACGAACGCCATCCGTCCAGGGTGCCTGAGGTGCCCGCCGCGCCGCCACATATTTATGCGTGGCGGCCGATCTAGCGTGCGGCGATTCAGCGTGTGGCGTTGCCGCAGTCGTGACGGTGGGGTTACAGTGACGCCATGGCTGGCATCGAGCGCCGTTCGGCGCTGCTCCTCCTTAGCTGCCGCAGCGAGGCCCACTAAGGGCCGGCGCCCTCGCTGCGGTGTTTGGCGTGTTCCGGTCCGCCTACCGTTCCAGCAGCGAGGACATCATGATTGACAGCATGACCCCCAGTTTCGGTACCCGGCCACAAGCCGTTCCCGTTCAGCAGCCGAGCCCCATGCCGTTCCAGCGCTACCGCGCATTCACCCCCATCAACCTGCCCGACCGCACCTGGCCGGAGATGCAGATCACCAAAGCCCCACGATGGCTGTCGACTGATCTGCGCGATGGAAATCAGGCTCTGATCGACCCGATGACCCCGGCGCGCAAGCACAAGATGTTCGACCTGCTGGTCCGGATGGGTTACAAGGAGATCGAGGTCGGATTCCCGTCGGCCAGCCAGACCGACTTCGATTTCGTGCGCCAGTTGATCACCGAGGTCGGGTGCCCGACGACGTGACCATCTCGGTGCTGACCCAGGCTCGCGAGGATCTGATCGAGCGCACCGCCGAGTCGATCGTCGGCGCCAAGACCGCGACCATCCACATGTACAACGCGACCGCCCCGCTGTTTCGGCGGGTGGTCTTCCACGTCGACAAGGCCGAGTGCATCGCGCTCGCCATGCGGGGCACCGAACTGGTGATGAAGTACGCCGAGGAGCACCTCGGCGACGTGGAGTTCGGCTACGAGTACTCCCCGGAGATCTTCACCGGGACCGAGATGGAGTTCGCCGTCGAGGTGTGCAACTCGGTGATGGAGGTCTGGCAGCCCTCAGCCGGCCGGGAGATCATCCTCAACCTGCCGGCCACGGTGGAGATGTGCACGCCCAACACCTACGCCGACCAGATCGAGTGGTTCTCCCGCCAGGTCAAGAACCGCGAGCACGTCGCCGTCTCGCTGCACCCGCACAACGATCGCGGCACGGCGACCGCGGCGACCGAACTGGCGCTGATGGCCGGCGCGGATCGGGTGGAGGGCTGCCTGTTCGGCCACGGCGAGCGCACCGGCAACGTGGACCTGGTCACCCTGGGGATGAACCTGTTCTCCCAGGGCATCGACCCCAAGATCGACTTCTCCGACATCGACGAGATCCGTCGCACGGTGGAGTACTGCACCAACCTGCCGGTTCACCCGCGCCATCCGTACGCGGGCGACCTGGTCTACACGGCCTTCTCCGGAAGCCACCAGGACGCGATCAAGAAGGGCCTGGAGGACCTGGACAAGAAGGCGGCCGAGCAGGGCATCAGCGTGCGGGAGATCGACTGGGAGGCGCCGTACCTGCCGATCGACCCCTACGACGTCGGCCGCACCTACGAAGCGGTGATCCGGGTGAACTCCCAGTCCGGCAAAGGCGGCGTGGCCTACATCATGAAGACCGAGCACAACCTGGATCTGCCGCGGCGGCTGCAGATCGAGTTCTCCCGGGTGGTGCAGGCCCACACCGACGCCGACGGCGGCGAGGTCAGCCCGCAGCGACTCTGGGAGATCTTCACCTTCGAGTACCTGGAGCCCGACACACCGTTGAAGCTCGTCGACGTCGCGGCGGCGTCCGGCGGTTCGGGCAAGCACCTTCTCGGTCACCGCGAACGTGGTGATCAAGGGTCGGGCTCAGAAGATCAGCGGCGAGGGCAACGGCCCGGTGTCAGCCTTCGTCGACGCCATCGCGCCGCTCGGCTTCCCGGTCCGGGTGCTGGACTACCACGAGCACGCGCTCTCCGCCGGCGGCGACGCACTGGCCGCCGCGTACGTGGAGTGCGAGGTCGGCGAGGGTGAGACCAGCTCGGTCGTCTGGGGCGTCGGCATGGACGCGAACATCGTCACCGCCTCGCTCAAGGCCGTGGTCTCCGCCGCCAATCGCGCCGGTTGATCGAGCGTCGATCTAACAGAACCCAGTTCTCGGCGTGTGCGAGCGGGAACCGTGGGCGCGAAGATCCAGGCCTGGAAGAAGGGGCCGAGGTCGACCGTGGTCACCGACTGGGCCATCACCATCCACTCCTCGAGGGTGCGGCTCCCCGGTGACTGGGCCCAGTCCCGGGCCAGCTTGAAGAAGGCGTCGTCGCCGATGACGTTGCGCAGCCCCTGCAGCGCCATCGGGCCGCGCACGTACACCGCATCGAACAGGTGCTCCCGGCTCGGGTCGATCATGGTGACCCGCCAGAACTCGGGCTGGTCCTTGCGTCGCTCGTAGGCGGCGTTCATCGCCTCGTTGGCGCTGCGTCCGCCGGTGCGCTCCGCGGCGCCCCACGGCGCCCAGGACGCGTACGCCTCGCTGTTGAAGATGTCGTTCCACTGCCGCAGGCTCACGTTGTCGCCGAACCACATGTGGGCGAGTTCGTGGTTCAGCAGCGTGGGAGCGAAGTCGGCGTCGAGGATCGCCCGCGCGACGTAGAGCGGCCGGGTCTGGGTCTCCAGCCCCTCGAACCAGAGCGGGTGGGCCGGAACCACGCCACCGAGCTCGGTGAACGGGTAGGGACCGAACATGCTCTCCAGGGTGCGGACCCGGTCGCCGGAGGTCATCAGCACGTCGAAGGCCTGCTTGCGCTCCGCCGCCGAAAGCTGCTCCGAAACCGCGTAGACGTAGGGCAGTCCATGATCAACTCCCTGCTTCAGCTCGAACTGGCCGAGGGAGATGAAGTTGGCGTAGGTGACCATCGGCTGGCGGGCGACCCAGTGCCAGGTGTCGAAGTCGTTCTCCGTGCCGGTGTCGGCCGACTCCAGCCGCCCGGTGCTGATCGCCTCCATCCCGGCGGGCACCCGGATCGACGTGTCCATCAGGGCCGGGTCACTCGGATGGTCGTTCGAGGGGAACCACCAGGCCGCGCTCTCGGGCTCGCCGGCCGCGCTCCACTCCGCACCGGTCGTCCACCACGGTTGCACCTTGCCCTGCCGGATGTCACCCGGCTTGCCGGAGTAGGCGACCGACACGGTGAAGGTGCTGCCGGCGGCGATCAACTGCTGCGGCTGCACCCGGACGTCGGCGAATCCCTGGTGCTCGAAGGTCGCCGGCTTTCCGTTCACCTGCACCTGGTCGGTCGGCAGCGCGAGGTCGAAGTAGAACGAGCCCAACGTCTGGGTCGCCCGGGCGTTGATCACGGTCGTGCCCTGCAGGGTCTGCGGTCGTCGGGTCCCAGTTGATCATGATCTGGTAGCGGGTGACGTCATAGCCGCTGTTGCCGGCGTACGGATAGTAGGGATCGCCGAGCCCGGCGCCACCGTCGGTGACGGTCCCCGGTGCCGGCGGGGGTGCGGTGACGCCCGCCGTCCCGCGGAGCCGGGGGAGCATCCAGACCACCGCGAACGGTGCCGCCAAGACGATGATCAGCACCAGCGGCATGATGACCGCGAACAGGTACGCGACCCGGTGCGGCCGGTGCACCTGCGGCTGCGGCGGCGGCCAGCCAGGGTCAGCGCTCCACATGGGCCAGCGATCGAAGGTTGCGCTCGAGGTGCCAGGACACGAAGGCCGCGGTGAGACCGCTCGCTTCCCGGGCCACGGCGGCGCTGACGCCACGGGTGTCGGCCCACCGGCCTTCCAGCAGCGCGCCGAGCAGCGTCAAGGTCTCGGCGGCCGGCCGGGCCGATCCGGGCGGCCGGCAGTGGTCGCACACCACGCCGCCGGCGGCCGGTGAGAAGGCCCGGTGCGGCCCGGCGAGCCCGCACCGGGCGCAATCGAGGAACGACGGTGCGTAGCCGGCGACCGCGAGGGCCCGCAGCAGGTAGGAGTCCAAGATCACCGTCGGCGGCCGGGGTCCGTCGCTGGTGCCGCGATTGAGCACCTTGAGCGCGCCGACGAGCAGCAGATACTGCTGGACGGCCGGCTCGCCCTCCTCGGCGACCAGTCGGTCGGCGGTCTCCAGCATCACCTGTCCGGCCGTGTAGGCCGGATAGTCGGCGACCAGCGGCTCGCCGAAGGCATCCAGGGACTCGACCTGGGTGACGATGTCGAGGGTGCGGCCCTCCGCGAACTGCAGGTCCACGTGGGAGAACGGCTCGAGCCGGGCGCCGAACTTCGACGAGGTGCGGCGTACCCCCTTGGCGACGGCCCTGATCTTGCCGCGCCGCCGGCTCAGGAACGTGATGATCCGGTCGGCCTCGCCGAGCTTGTGCGTCCGCAGCACCACGGCTTCGTCGCGGTAGGTCGGCATGTCAGTAGTCTCCCCGACATGGCAAGGAAGCAGCGCAACGCGCCCGAGCGAGGGGCTCGGCCGGCCCCTCGGCCGCCGACCCCGCACGTCAGCGGGGCACGGCCGCCGCAGATCCCGGCCGATCGGCTGCCGCAGCACGTCGCCATCGTGATGGACGGGAACGGCCGATGGGCCAAGCAACGCAACCTGCCGCGCACCGACGGGCATGCCCGCGGTGAGGAATCGCTGTTCGACGTGATCGAGGGTGCCATCGAGGTCGGCGTCCGGTACCTCTCGGCGTACGCGTTCTCGACCGAGAACTGGAGCCGCTCGCCGGACGAGGTCCGGTGGTTGATGGGCTTCAACCGGGACGTGATCCGGCGGCGCCGCGACCAGCTGGATGCGCTGGGCGTCCGGGTGCGCTGGGCCGGCCGGCGGCCGCGGCTGTGGCGGAGCGTGATCTCCGAGCTGGAGGACGCCGAGCAGCGCACCGTCGGCAACGAGGTGCTGACCCTGCAGTTCTGCGTGAACTACGGCGGCCGCGCCGAGATCGTCGACGCCGCCCGCCGGATCGCCGAGCTGGCGGCGGCCGGCCGGCTCGATCCGGCCAAGCTGACCGAGCAGCGGTTCCGGCAGTATCTCGACGAGCCCCAGATTCCCGACGTCGACCTGTTCGTCCGATCCTCGGGCGAGCAGCGCACCTCCAACTTCCTGCTCTGGCAGAGCGCCTACGCGGAACTGGTGTTCCTTGATCAGCTGTGGCCGGATTTCGACCGCCGGGACCTGTGGCGGGCGCTGGAGCTCTACGCCGGTCGCGATCGTCGATACGGCGGTGCGGTACCGAACCGGCCGGTCGGAGATGCAGGCGAATCGGGGTCCAGCGCTTGATCCGGTGTGACACAGCTAGGTCGGTTGAGGCAGGATCTGGACTCAGCTCTCGAACCGGTTTCTGCGGATCAGGAGCGCACCGACTGGGTAGAGGGCAACTATGGATCGCAACGCGACGTATCGACTGAACAACACCAGCGTCCTTTCCGTCTGCGGGGTCGAGGCGCCGGTGATCGCCACCTCGGCGCAGTTCGACGAGCGGCTGGCCGCGACCTACGAGCGGGTCGGGATGCGCGCGGGGATGCTGGAGCAGTTGGCCGGGGTCCGCGAGCGCCGCTGGTGGCCGGCCGACGTGACCTTCGTCGACGCCGCGGCGATGGCGGGTGCGAAGGCCCTGGCCGAGGCGGGCATCGACCCGTCCCAGATCGGGGTCATGATCAACACCTCGGTGTCGCGGGCCCATCTCGAGCCGTCGTCCGCGGTGGCGGTGCACCATCAGCTCGGCCTGCCGGCGGGCTGTCTGAACTTCGACCTCGCCAACGCCTGCCTCGGTTTCGTGAACGCGATCCAGCTCGCCGGCACCATGATCGACTGCCGGCCAGGCCGACTACGCCCTCCTGGTGGACGGCGAAGGCTCGCGCTACACCCAGGAGCGGGCCCTCGAACGACTGGAGTCGCCGACCGCGACGGCTGACGACCTGCGGGAGCAGTTCGCCACCTTGACGCTCGGCTCCGGGTCGGCGGCGATGGTGCTGGGCCGTTCCGATCGGCACCACGAAGGACATCGGGTGATCGGCGGGGTCAGCCGGGCCGGCACCGAACATCACGACCTGTGCGTCGGCGACCTGGACTTCATGCGGACCGACACCAAACGGCTGTTCGAGGCGGGTCTCGAGCTGGCCATCGCGACCTGGCAGGACGCCCAGGCCGACTTCCAGTGGGCCGACGCCGACTGCTTCATCGCCCACCAGACATCGGTGGTGCACATCCGGGCCATGGCCAGGGCGCTCGGGGTCGACGAGTCGAAGTTCCCGCTCACCCTGCCGACCTACGGCAACATCGGCCCGGCCGCGGTGCCGTTCACGCTGGCGCAGCATCTGGACAACCTGCGCTCCGGCATGCAGGTGATCCTGCTCGGCATCGGGTCGGGCCTGAACACCTCGTACGCCGAGCTCGCCTGGTGATCGCGCCCGGCGAGGCGTCGGGCGCCAGGCGGCCCTCGCTCCGCTCTGCCGGGACTGGATCCGGCGTGGTCGCGTACGGTCCGGGTCACCGACGCCGAGGGCGTGCCGCACCGCTGGCACCTGCTGGACAACGGCGCTGACGGCTCGGCCGGAGTCATGCTGTGCGTGCACGGCAATCCCACCTGGTCCTACCTGTGGCGGCGGTTCCTCACCGAGGCGCCCCCGGGCTGGCGGGTGATCGCGGTCGACCAGCTCGGCATGGGCTGGTCGGAGCGCACGGAGGCCCCGCGGACGCTCGCCCAGCGCATCGACGACCTCGGCACCGTGACCGCCGCCCTGGGGCTGACCGGCCCGGTCGTCCTGGTCGCCCACGACTGGGGCGGTCCGGTCGCGCTCGGCTGGGCCCTGGCGCACGCCGACCAGGTGGCGCGGATCGTGCTGGCCAACACCGGGGTGCACCAGCCGGCCGCCGCCGCGCCACCGGCGTTGATCCGGCTGGCCCGGTCGACCGCGCTCCGCGAACTGGTGTGCGTGCGGACGCCGACCTTCGTCCGGGGCGCCACGGCGGTGTCCCGGCCCGCGGTGCCGGCGGCGGTGCAGCGGGCGTTCGCCGCCCCGTACGGCCGGCCCGGGCGGCGCCGAGCGGTGGGCGACTTCGTGGCCGACATCCCGCTCGAAGCAGACCATCCGAGCCGAACGGCGCTGGATCGGATCGCGGCCGGGCTGACCGCGTTCGCCGACGTCCCGGCGCTGCTGGTCTGGGGCGCCCGCGATCCCGTCTTCACGCCGCGCTATCTCGAGGATCTGCTCGACCGGCTGCCGCACGCCGACGTGCAGTGGTATCCGCGGGCCAGCCACCTGGTGACCGAGGACGAGCCCGATGCCGCCGGGACGATCTGGCGCTGGGTGCAGCGACGAACCGGCCGCCAGGGTCGAGCGGCCGGTCTCGGGCCGGCTCTGGGACGGGCTCGCCGCCCGCGCGGGTGATCCGGCGACGGCGGTCGCCGAGCTGCACCACGGACAGCTCGTGTCGGTGTCCTTCGCGGAGCTGGACCAGCGGGTCCGGGATCTGGCCGCGGGTCTGCGGCTGGACGGTGTCCAGGCCGGGCAGCGGGTCGCGGTGCTGGTGCCGCCCGGAGTCGAGCTGATGGTCGCCGTGTACGCGTGCTGGCGGGCCGGGGCGACCATCGTGGTGGCCGACGCCGGTCTCGGGCTGCGCCGGATGGCCGCCGCGCTGCGCAGCGCCGGGCCGGACCACGTGATCGGCATCCCCAAGGCGCTGCTGGCGGCCAAGGCGCTGCGGGTGCCGGGACGGCGGATCTCCGACCTGGCCGACCTCGAGGCGCGGGGCCGGAACGAGCCGCTGCCCGAGCTGTCCGACGCCGACGGCGAGGCGGCCGTGCTCTTCACCTCCGGGGCGACCGGCCCGCCGAAGGGGGTGGTCTACCGGCAGAGCCAGCTGCTGGCCCAGCTCGAGGCGGTACGCGCGACGATGGGCCTCGGCCCCGACGACCGGCTGGTGGCGGCCTTCGCGCCGTTCGCGCTCTACGGCCCGGCCCTCGGCGTCGCGGCCGCGGTGCCCGACATGGACGTGACCGCACCCGGCACCCTGACCGCCGGCGCACTCGCCGATGCGGTCGCCGCCATCGAGGCCACGGTGGTCTTCGCCTCGCCCGCGGCGCTGCGCAACGTGGTGGCGACCAGCCCGGCGCTCACGGCGGAACAGCGGGCGGCCCTCGGCACGGTTCGCCGGCTGATGTCGGCGGGCGCGCCCGTTCCGGTCGGGCTGCTGCGACAGGTCCAGGAGCTGCTGCCGGACGCGGAACTGCGCACCCCGTACGGGATGACCGAGGCCCTGCCCGTCGCCGACATCTCCCTCGCCGAGATCGAGGACGCGGGCGCCGGCAACGGGGTCTGCGTCGGCCGGCCGGTGCCCGGCGTCGAGGTCCGGCTGAGCCCGATGGGGGCCGACGGATCGGCTGACGGCGCACTCACCGACCAACCGGGTGTGACCGGGGAGGTCTGCGTCGCCGGCGCCCACGTCAAGGACCGCTACGACAAGCTGTGGGCGACCGAACGGCTGAGCTCCCGCAACCCCGGCTGGCACCGGACCGGCGACGTCGGCCACCTCGACACCGAGGGGCGGCTGTGGATCGAGGGCCGGCTGGTCCACGTGATCACCACCGCCGACGGACCGGTGACCCCGGTCGGCATCGAGCAGCGGGTCGAGTCGTTGGCCGAGGTCGCCCTGGCGGCCGTGGTCGGCGTGGGCCCGGCGGGTACCCAGCAGGTCGTCGTCGTGATCGAGACGGGGTCCGACGGTCTCGCCGACCCGCAACTGACGGCCGCGGTGCGCGCCGCCGCCGGTCGCTCCGTCGCCGCGGTGCTGACCATCCGCAGCCTGCCGGTCGACATCCGGCACGCGTCGAAGATCGACCGGACCCGAGTCGCCCGGTGGGCCGATCGGCTGCTGGCGGGGGAGCGCGGCCGGCTGTGAGGGTCCTGGTCACCGGGGCCAGCGGGATGCTCGGCGCCGCGACCGCCCGGGCGCTCGCCGACCGCGGCCGCCAGGTCACGGTCCTGCAGCGGCGTCCGGCCGGTCTGGGGCTGCCGGAGGTGCTCGCCGACGTCGCCGACGCGGACGCCGTGCGCGCGTGCCGTGGCCGGGCAGGACGCCGTCATCCACCTGGCCGCCAAGGTCAACGTGACCGGGCCGTGGGCCGCGTACGAGCGGACCAACGTGGGCGGCACCCGGGCGATCGTCGACGCCTGCCGAGCCGCGGGCGTCGAACGGCTGGTCCACGTCTCATCGCCGTCGGTGAGCCACGCCGGCCGCTCCCTGGTCGGGGTGGGGGCGGCGCCCGCCGATCCGGACCGGGCCCGGGGTCCCTACGCCCGCAGCAAGGCGATCGCCGAACGGCTCGCGCTCGCCGCGGACGGCGACGGCCTCGCGGTGGTCGCCATCCGCCCGCACCTGGTCTGGGGGCCCGGCGACCCGCAGCTGATCGCCCGGGTCGTCGCTCGCGGCCGGGCCGGCCGGCTGCCGCTGATCGGGCCGGGTGCGGTCCTGGTCGACACGACGTACGTCGACAACGCCGTCGACGCCCTGCTGGCCGCTCTGGATCGGGCTCCCGACCGCCCACGGCCAGGCCCTGGTGGTGACCAACGGCGAACCACGGCCGATCCGCGACCTGCTCGAATCGATCTGCGCGGCGGCCGGCGTACCCGGTCCGGGCCGGCGGATCCCGCCCTGGCTGGCGGCCGCCGGCGGCCTGGTCGCGGAGGGGGTCTGGAGCCTGCGCCAGCGCCGGCGGCCGAGCGAGGACGACCCGCCGTTGACCCGGTTCCTCGCCGAGCAGCTGTCCACCGCGCACTGGTTCGACCAGCGGAACACCCGCGAGGTGCTGCACTGGCGCCCGCGGATCGGTCTCGACGAGGGCTTCGCCAACCTGGCGGCCTGGTTCGCCGGGTCCGCTCGTTCCTGACCGCGGCTCAGCAGCGGTCGCAGGTGCCGAAGATCTCCAGGTCGTGGCTGACGTCGCGGAAGCCGTGCTGCTGGGCGACGGCACTGGCCCAGGTCTCGACCGCCGGGCCGGAGACCTCGACGGTGCGACCACAGCTCCGGCAGACCAGATGATGATGGTGACCGGTGGAGCAGCGCCGGTACGCGGTCTCGCCCTCGGTGTTGCGGATGGCGTCGAGTTCGCCGGCCTCGGTCATCGCCTGCAACGTCCGGTAGACGGTGGTCAGTCCGACGCGGTCACCCCGCTGTCGGAGGTCGTCGTGGATCTCCTGAGCGGTCCGGAACTCGTGCCGCCCGGCGAGGATCTCGTCGACGGCCGCGCGCTGCCGGGTGCGCCGCTGCGCGGGGGCGGTCGTGTCAGGTGAGGTCATCGCGGTCAGTGCTCGTCGTAGTGGTCGGCGTGGGCGGCATGGCGGTGCCCCTCGTGGATGAAGTCGGTGTGGTCGCCGTGCTGGACCTCCCGGTGGCCGCAGCCCGGATGGTGGCGGTGCGGATGGCCCTCGGTGACGACCACGTGCAAGGCGACGAGGTCGTCGTCGTCCATCGCCGCGGGCAGCACCGGGACGGGCCGATGCCGGCGTCGCAGGATCGCTCCGGCCGGCCAGCTGAGGGCGAAGACGGCGATGGCCAGCAGCACGATGAAGGCACCCGGCGCGGCGTCGGCGTAGAACGATCCGACCGCACCGCCGACCGTGACGAACACCCCGACGATGATCGCGCAGACCAGCGCGGCGAGGAATCCGCGGACGAGGTTGCGCGCGGCCGCCACCGGCACCACCATCAGGGCGCTGACCAGCAGCAGCCCGACGGTGCGCATCGCCAGGGTCACCGTGACGGCGGCCAGCACCACGATCAGCACGTTGTACGCCCGGACCCGCAGTCCCTGGGTGCGGGCGAACTCCTCGTCGGTGGAGACGGCGAACAGTTGCGGGGCCAGACCCAGCGTCGGCACCAGGACCACCACGGCCAGCACCGCGATCAGTCTCAGGTCGGCCGTCGAGACGGTGGTCAGCGACCCGAACAGGTACTGCGACAGCCCGCCGGCGCCGACGCCCGCGATGCCCGACATGAACACGCCGGCGGCCAGTCCGCCGTAGAACAAGATGGCCAGTCCCACGTCTCCGGTCGCCTTGCCCTGCTGCCGCAGGATCTCCACGATCACCGCCCCGGCGACACAGACCACGACGGCGATCGGCACCGGCGCGACGCCGGTGAGGAACGCCAGGCCGACGCCGGCGATCGCGACGTGGCCGAGGCCGTCGCCGAGCAGGCTGAGCCGTCGCTGGACGATGTAGGTCCCGATGGCCGGTGCGATCACGCCGGTCAGCAGCGCGGCGATCAGCGCCCGCTGCATGAAGGGAAAGCTCAGGATCTCGATCATGGTCCGACCGCTCCGTCCAGCCAGCTCGGACCCGAGCGATAGCGGTCGGTCGACGGTTCGCGATCAACGTGCTCGTGGCCACCGCCGCGGCGCTGGTGCCCGAGGTCGTCGAGCGGACCGTCGTGGACGACCCGGCCGTCGCTCAGCACGATCGCTCGATCCAGCAACGCCTGCAGGGCGCCGATCTCGTGCAGGACGACGAGCACGGCGGTGCCTCCGGACAGCAGCGCGGCCAGCAGATCGGCGAGCACCCGCTGATGCTCGAGATCGACCCCGGCGGTCGGCTCGTCCAGCACCAGCAGCTCGGGTTCGCCGGCCAGAGCCCGGGCGATCAGCACGCGCTGATGCTGGCCGCCGGACAGGAAGGCCATGTCCTCGCCGGCCCGATCGGCCATGCCCACCAGGCTCAACGCCCGGCGTACCGCCTCATGATCAGCTCGGCCGGCCGGGACGAACGGCCGCCGCCGGGCCAGCCGCCCCGAGGCGACCACCTCCCGGACCTTCGATCCGGCCAGCGGCGCGGGCGAACGCTGCGGGACGTAGCCGACCCTCGACCACTGGCGGAAGCTCCGCAGCGGCACGTCGAAGAGCCGGACCGTGCCCCGTTCGCTCGGGACCAGGCCGAGCAGCGTCCGGACCAGGGTGGACTTCCCGGAGCCGTTGCCGCCCATCAGCGCCACGGCCTCGCCGGCCTTGACCGTCAGGCTGATCCCGCGGAGCACCGGCAGGCCACCGAGCTCGACCGAAAGGTCCTCGGCCGCCAGCACGGTGACCGGATCGGCCGGTGCGCTCCTGCCGCCCTAGGAGCATCCGTTGGCCTTCTGCAGGGCGGCGAGGTTGGCGTCCATCACCGCGAGGTAGTCCTGACCCCGGGACTCCGGCGTGATCCCCTCGATGGGATCGAGGACGTCGGTGCGCAGGTCGAGGTCGCCGGCGATGGATTCCGCGACGGCCGGCGAGACGAGGGTCTCGGAGAAGATCGTGGTGATCTCGTACTCGAGGGCGATGTCTTGGATCTCGGCGATCCGGGCGGGCGACGGCTCGGCGTCGGGACTGATGCCGCTGATGCCGATCTGGTTCAGGTGGTAGCGACTGGCCAGGTAGCCGAAGGCGGCGTGGGTGGTGATGAAATCCTCGCGCTGGCAGGATTTCAGGCCCGCAGCGAAGGATTGATCAAGTCGGGTCAGGTCCTGGGTCAGGGCCGCGGCGCGCTCGGTGTAGTCGCCCGCGTGGCCGGGATCCACGGCGGCGAGCTTGTCGCGTACCGCATCGGTGATCTTGATCATGTTGGTGGGATCGAGCCAGACGTGCGGATCGAGCTGATCATGATCATCGCTGTCGGCGAGCGGCTTCAGCGGGACGACGGTGGCGGTGTCGATGATGTTCGGATTGCCGCTCTGGGCCACCGCCTCGTCCACGGCCGCCTGGAACGACTTCTCGTACACCACCAGGTCGGCTTCAGCCAGGCTGGCGACCTGGCTCGGCTTCAGCTCCACGTCGTGCGGTTCGGCGCCGGGCTCGGTCAGGCTGGTCACGCGTGGCGTGATCGCCGGCGACCCGTTCGGCGATGAACTGGAACGGATAGAACGCCGCCACGACGTTCAGCGAAGCGGTGTGGCCGGCGTCCGGCTCCGGGCCCGGCTGGGCCCTGCCGCACGCTGCGGCCAGCAGCAGAGGCAGCGCACAGACCAGCGCAGAGAGCCGACGCGCGTTAACCAACATGGAAATCATTTTCAGTTAGCCCGGCCCCGCTGTCAACTCGACGCGCGCGGCCGGGCGCGCCCCTGACGAGCTACGCCACGTAGAGCTCCGGTTCGGTGACGGCGGCGATCCGGTCCAGCAGCAGGTCGAAGACCCGCATCCGGTCGAACTGCAGAGCATGGTCGCGGGCTCGCTCGGCCATCGCCGTCCGCTCCTCGCAGGGCATCGTCAGCGCGAGGTCGAGAGCCGCGGTGATCGACGACGGGCTCTCCACCGGGACGATCAACGCCGTGTCGCCGACCGCTTCGCCGATCCCTCCGGTATCGGTGGTGATCACCGGACCGCCCCCGGCCAGCATCTTCTCCACCAACGCGATGCCGAAGGTCTCCACGAACTCCGGGCGAGGCTTGCTGGGCAGCACGAAGGCGCTGCAACCGGCCATCAGGAAGGGCTTCTCGTCGTCGTCGACGTCGTCGAGGAAGACGATCCGGTCGGCGGCCGAGGTGCCGGCGGCCAGCGCGCGCAACTCACCGGCCTGCGGCCCGTTGCCCGCGATCACCAGCCGCTGGTCGGCGCAGGCGGTGCTGGCGGCGAACCCTTCGATCAGTTCGTCGACGCCCTTGGCATGGGCGAGCCGGGACAGGAAGAGCACGTAGCCGTTCGGGACCAGACCGCGACGGTCGAGCGCCTGCGCCATCGACTCCGGGTCCAGGCCGAGATAGTCGGCCGTGTTGATCGCCGGATAGGAGATCGCCACCCGCTGCCGACAGCGATCGGCGAAATCCGTGCCGTGCCGGGCATCGACGTCGGCGGCCGAGGAGATGATCAACTCCCGGGTGTAGTCCGACACCGCGACCGGTACGTCGCTGTCCAGGTAGGCGACCAGCACCTGGGCGGCGGCGCCGAACCGGCCGTCGGCCACGCAGGAGCGGACCACGTTGGTCACGTCGGACCCGACGGCCTCGGCGATCGTGATCACCGGCACCGGCAGGCCCGTCGACTGGGCGACCCGGAGCGCGTCGGAGACGGCGATGGTGTGCGGGCTCAGATAGAGCGACATGCACACCGTCGGCACGCCGTCGGTGAACAGCTCGACCAGCCGCCCGGTCATGCCGGCCAGATAGCGGCCGTCGACCACCTTGTAGTCGCCCACCGGCTCGGGCCGCTCGACCTCGATGCCCTCGCTGTACAGCGTCATGCCGTCGAGCGGTTTGAGCGGCAGTCCCGGAGGCGGCGAGCAGATCGAGCGGCCAGGACAGGATGCGGACCTCGGTGAAGCCACGCTGCAAGGCGGCCTCGGCGAGGTTCCTGGCCTCGCCGGAGTGGCCGCAGATGACCGGGTCGGCCCGGACCACGATGACCAGCCGGCGGCGCTGGCGTTCGTCGGTGAGCTTGGTGTGATCGGAGAACGTGCGGTTCTGGCGGCTCATGCGGTCTCCATTTCTGATGCGTCGAGGACAAGTCCTGGGTCGGCGAGATCGGGCTGCACGGTCGGCGTCGTGGGAAGGAGCGGGGCGGATCGTTCCGGATACCCCTCGCCGGGATTCGACACCGACGGCGGTCGCTCGTCCGTGGCCCAGGCCGACGGCTCCGGCCCGAGGCTGAATCGCAGCGATCCACCGAGGTGCAGTTCGCGGGCACTCAGCCAGCTGCGCTCCAGCGCCGCGCCGTTGAAGCTGACCGACTGCACGTACTGCGGGGGCAGGTCAGGTCCGGGCTCGACGAAGCCGTCGGTGTCGATGATCAGCTCCTGGTCACCGAACTTCACCCGGGCCCGCGACGAACGAGGGGGCGTTCAACAGGTAGATGCCCTGGCCGGCCACGGGGAAGATGCCGAGCGAGGCCCACACGTACCACGAGCTCAATCCGCCGGAGTCGTCGTTGCCGGGCAGGCCGCCGCGGCCGAGCCCGAACATGTTGTGCACGCCGGCGTGCACGACCTCGGCGGTCCGGTCCGGCCGTCCGGCGTAGTGGTAGGCCCACGGTGCTTCCATGTCCGGCTCGTTGTTCAGGCCCTCGAAGCGATTGAGCGCGTACCCGGCGCGCATCTCCTCGATGCTCGGCCGCTCACCGACCTGCTTGACCGGGTCGGCGCCGTAGCCGAAGAAGGAGTCGAGCAGCTCGACGAACGCCTCGATCGCCGCCGGCCAGTTCGATCCGGGCCTGCATGTCGTGCAGGATCCGGAACGAGTAGTTCCACTTGCCGCCCTCGTAGTACTCCGAGTCGACGAGCAGGCCGGTGTCGGCGTCGAACGCGTTGCGCCACTGGGTGGCCAGGCCGTCGAACTGTTCACCGAGATCATGATCACCGACCGCGCGCGCGACCTTGGCCGTGCAGTGGTAGGCGAAGGCCAGGTCGAGGGTGTGGGTGATCGGGTGCGCCACGCCGCGGATCAGGAAATCCTCCCCGTACGCGCGGCGCAGGTCGTTGTCCATGTGGCACAGGGCCCAGTCCCAGTCGATGCCCGGCACGCCGAGCTCGCAGAGATCGGCGAGGAACGTCTGGGCCAGCCCGCTGCCCTGGCGCGAGAACCGGTCGGCGCCCTTGGCCATCCGATAGCCGATCGGCAGGTTGCCCTCTTCCTCGCAGATGTTCAAGATCGCGTTCGCCAGCTCGGACGCCCGATGCGGGAACAGCGCGGTGATCAACGGCAACTGGGTCCGGTAGATGTCCCACATGGTGCAGATGTCGAACGCGAACGGACCGGTGTTGAGCCAGAACGGGCTCTCCCCGTACGCGAAGCAGGGCTTGATCAGCGAGTGGTAGAGCGCGCTGTAGAAGACCGTCCGGCGTTCCGGCGGAGGGGGATTCGATGCTGATCGGAGCGAGGTGATGGCGCCAGGCCTGCTGGGTGTCATGCCGCCGGCGTTCGAACGCGGCCGGTCCGCCCACCGGCTGCAGCGGGTCGTCCGCGGGCGAGCTCGATGGCCAGCGGCGGGCGGTGACTGGGCGGGCAGTTCGCCCGCAGGTTCTCCCGCGCCTGCTCGACGCCGCGCAGCGAGAAGCCGAACCGCAGCTCCAGCACCTGGCCGGGCTCCGCCGGCCCGCGCCACATCAGTCCGAAGGGCCGCAGGGTGGTCGGCCGGATCCGGTCGAAGTCCAGCCGGGTGCCGCCGGGCATCAGCCGCCGGTCGTACCAGAGCAGCTCGCGCCAGTCGCCGGCGTCGCACTCGACGTGCACCGACAGTGGGGTGCCCTCGACGACCAGCTCGCCCTGGGCGACGCCGGGGGTGATCTGGCGCAGGTGGGCGCGCAGCGGGACCGTCGCGCCGTAGGGGATGCCGATGCCGCCCTGGGAGAAGTCGATGACCAGCCGGGCGTCGCGGTGGGCGGGGAAGGTGTACCGGTGCACCGCGCTCTTCGGGCCCACGGTGAGCTCGCAGCGGATGCCCGAACCCAGGGTGGCCGCGTAGTAGCCCGGCTCGGCGCGCTCGTCGGTCAGCTCCCAGGTCTGGCCGAGGGTGTCCAGCGGCTCCAGCATCGGGGTGACCCGGAAGTAGTTGTAGTACTTGCGGATCGCTCCGGTGCCGGACTGCTGGAAGTGGGTGAAGCCGGAGGCGATGTTGCCGTCGTGCAGCAGCGGGGGAGCGCCTTCGGTGTTCAGCTGGTAGGGCCCGTAGCCGGTCGGATAACCACCCGAATAGGCGCAGGCCGACACCATGCCGAAGGGATAGGTTGCGCCCGGGTGGGTGTTCCCGACCTGTGGCTTGGGCCACCACCAGGTCTCGGCCAGACCCCTCGGCTCAGGCAGGTCGGTCGCCGCACTCCCGATGAACGGGTCGACATGTTCGATCACGGTCGGCCTCCTCGGTCAGCCCGGCCCCCTCGCCGCAAGTTGCCTCTCAAAGCTAGGACGTCCGAGTTTCAAACAGATTTCGCGGACATGACGACTTGCCGCCCGATAACCTCACGCCATGATCGTGCTGGTCCGCTTCCGGGTGTCCGCGGACGACCTGGGCTTCGCCGAGCAGGCGCGTACGGCGATCGCCGTGCTCGCCGAACGCGTCGGATTCGTCTCCGCCGACCTCGGCCGCAACCTCGACGAGCCCGAACTGTGGACGATCACCACCCGCTGGCGCGACGTCGGCTCCTACCGCCGCGCGCTGCAGGGCAACGAGTCGAAGATGGTCGTCGTGCCGCTGCTGTCCCGGGCGATCGACGAGCCCACCGCGTACGAGGATCCGGACCTGCTCGGCGAAAACGTGGGCCGCGGCCACGATGATGGGCGATAACCTAGGACGCTGACTCCATCCCAGCCGGGGATGGGCGCGTACGCATGTCTGGAGAACGACCTCGTGGCACCGACCAGCCGACTGGATCCCACCGCCCGACTCGAGAGGGTCATCAACCTCTGCAAGCGCCGGGGCTTCGTCTTCCCGGCCGGCGAGATCTACGGCGGTACGCGTTCGGCCTGGGACTACGGACCGCTCGGCGTCGAGCTCAAGGAGAACATCAAGAACCAGTGGTGGCGCTCGGTGGTCACCGCCCGCGAGGACGTCGTCGGTCTCGACTCCTCGGTCATCCTGCCGCGGCAGGTCTGGGTCGCCTCCGGCCACGTCGGCGTGTTCAGCGACCCGCTGACCGAGTGCCTGTCCTGCCACCGGCGGTTCCGGGCCGATCATCTGGAGGAGGAGTTCGAGTCCCGCAAGGGCCGCGCTCCGAGCGGCCCGGAGGAGATCGCCTGCCCGCACTGCGGCACCCGCGGCCAGTGGACCGAGCCGCGCGACTTCAACATGATGCTCAAGACCTACCTCGGGGTCATCGAGGACGAGACCGGGCTGCACTACCTCCGCCCGGAGACCGCGCAGGGCATCTTCGTGAACTTCGCCAACGTGGTCCAGGTGACCCGCAAGAAGCCGCCGTTCGGCATCGGCCAGGTCGGCAAGTCGTTCCGCAACGAGATCACGCCCGGCAACTTCATCTTCCGGACCCGCGAGTTCGAGCAGATGGAGATGGAGTTCTTCGTGGTGCCCGGCACCGACGAGGAGTGGCACCAGTACTGGATCGACGAGCGGACCCGCTGGTACACCGACCTCGGCATCGCCGCCGACAACCTGCGGCACTTCGAGCATCCGCAGGAGAAGCTGTCGCACTACTCCAAGCGGACCGTGGACATCGAGTACCGGTTCGGCTTCGCCGGCAGCGAGTGGGGCGAGTTGGAGGGCGTCGCCAACCGGACCGACTTCGACCTGTCGACCCACACCCAGCACTCCGGCACCGACCTGTCCTACTTCGACCAGGCGTCCGGCGAGCGGTTCGTCCCGTACGTGATCGAGCCGGCCGCCGGGCTGACCCGGTCCCTGATGGCGTTCCTGGTCGAGTCCTACGTCGAGGACGAGGCGCCGAACACCAAGGGCGGCGTCGACAAGCGGACCGTGCTCCGGCTCGATCCCCGGCTCGCCCCGGTCAAGGTCGCGGTGCTGCCGCTGTCCCGGAACGAGGCGCTGTCGCCGAAGGCCCGCGATCTCGCCGCCGAGCTGCGCAAGGCCTGGAACGTCGACTTCGACGATGCCCAGGCGATCGGCCGCCGCTATCGCCGGCAGGACGAGATCGGTACGCCGTACTGCGTCACCGTCGACTTCGACACCCTCGAGGACGGCGCGGTCACCATCCGCGAGCGCGACTCGATGAGCCAGGAACGCGTCTCCCTGGACAAGGTCACCGACTATCTCGCGGTGCGCCTCGTCGGATGCTGATCCTGGAGCTGGCGCCGATGGCCGGGATCACCAACGCGGCCTACCGGCAGCTGTGCCGGGAGCAGGTGCAGGCCGCCGGCGGATCGGGGCTGTTCGTCTGCGAGATGATCACCTCGCGCGGGCTGGTCGAGCGGGATCCGAAGACGCTGTCGATGCTGCAGTTCGATCCGGGGGAGACCGTCCGCTCGGTGCAGCTCTACGGCGTCGATCCGATGATCATGGCGCAGGCGACCGAGATCTTGTGCAACGAGTACGCCGTGGGGCACGTCGACCTCAACTTCGGCTGCCCGGTGCCGAAGGTGACCCGCAAGGGCGGGGGAGCGGCCCTGCCCTACAAGCGGGACCGGTTGCGGATGATCTTGGAGGCCACCGTACGCGCCGCGCAGCCGTACGGCGTGCCGGTCACGATCAAGACCCGGATCGGCATCGACCATGATCATCAGACCTTCCTCGACGCGGGCCGGATCGCGGAGCAGTCGGGTTGCGCGGCGATCGCGCTGCACGGACGTACCGCCCAGCAGGCCTATTCCGGCCACGCGGACTGGACCGCGATCGCTGCCCTGAAAGGGCATGTCAGCATTCCGGTGCTCGGCAACGGCGACATCTGGGAGGCGTCGGACGCGCTGCGGATGATCACCGAGACCGGCGCCGACGGCGTGGTCGTCGGCCGCGGCTGTCTCGGCCGGCCCTGGCTGTTTCGTGATCTTGCCGACGCCTTCGCCGGGCGGAGGACCCGTACCCTGCCGGTGCTCGGTGAGGTGATGATCATGCTCCGGCGACATGCCGAGCTGCTGATCGGACTGATGGGCGAGCCCCGCGGCTGCGCCGACCTGCGCAAGCACATGGCCTGGTACTTCAAGGGCTTCCCGGTCGGTGGCGATCTTCGCGGCCGGCTGGCCATGATCTCCTCGCTCGCCGAGCTCGATCGACTTCTCGATCAACTCGCTCCGGACGTGAGCTATCCCGAGACCGAGCTCGGCCGGCCACGGGGCCGACAGGGCGCGCCGCGGGCCAAGGTGGCGCTGCCGGACGGCTGGCTCGCCGACACCTCCGGCCGGGACCTGGAACTGGCCGGCGCCGAACTGGGAATCTCGGGTGGCTGACCAGCCGCAGATCGCCCCCCGGGCGCAGGCCTGGGCCAAGACGATGGCCGGCCATTCGGCCGGCGGCTTCGTCCGCGCCCACGAGGAGTCAGCGGCCTCGGTCGGACCCGGGCCGCGGATGGACCGGCGGCGACGCGAGGACCAGGAGCGGGAGACCCTCCGACCGGGAGCGACCCTCGCCGACGGCGCCGGACACCGTGAGCGCGCCGAGCAGCCTGATGACCAGCGCACCTGCTTCGAACGCGACCGCGACCGGATCGTGCACTCCACCGCCTTCCGCCGGCTGGCCGGCAAGACCCAGGTGGTGGTCTACCCCAACGACCACCAGCGGACCCGGCTCACCCATGCCCTGGAGGTCGCCCAGGTAGCCACCTCGATCGCCCGCGGATCGGGGGTCAACGTCACCCTGGCCGACGCCATCGCTCTCGGGCACGACTGCGGCCACGGTCCCGGTGGTCATGCCAGTGAGGATGCGTTCGACGCCTTCATCCGCGAGGGGTACGACCACGGCCCGTGGGGCGCGAACGTCGTCCTGCGGCCGCTCAATCTCTGTGCCGAGACCTCCGACGGGATCCGCAACCACTCCTGGTCCCGGCCGGCGCCCAGCACCGTCGAGGGGGAGATCGTCAGCTGGGCCGACCGGATCGCGTACTGCGCGCACGACCTCGAAGACGCGGTGCACGCCGGGATCGTCGACCCGAGAGAACTGCCGGCCGAAGTGACCGACGTCTGTGGCTGGACCCGCCGCGAGCAGTTGAACACCTTCGTCCGCGCCGTCGTCGCGACCGTCGACCGCCACGGACAGGCCGGAATGGCACCGGAGCCGGCCGCCGCACTGGCCGCGCTGCGGGCGTTCAACTACGAACGGATCTACATCCGGCCGGCATCGTTGGCCCAGTCGCGGGCCGTGGTCGACGTGCTGCGCGGCGCTGGTGGAGTTCTACGCCGAGATGCCGGGCGCGCTGCCCGATGCCGACCCGGCGACCGAGCCCGGCACCGACGCCGCCGTACGCGGGGCCGTCGCCTACGTCGCCGGAATGACCGACCGGTACGCGTTCGACATGGCCGTGCACCACCTGGGCTGGGCGCCCGAGCGGCTCCCCCGGGGCATCGATCGCGAGCACTGAACCCAAGGCCGCCGGGGTCAAGGATTTACCCTCCGGAGGCCTTGTCACCCTCTCCGGCCGCCCGCCATAGTGAGCTATCCCGCCCCCCATGAGGAGTAGCCATGCGCCCTCGATCACTCATCGCCGCCTCCGTCCTCGGCCTGGTGGCCAGCGCCGGACTCGTCAGTTCGACCGCCTCCGGTGACCCGGGCAGCGGGACGACGCCCTACCCGGTTCCGCCGATCGACAGCACCCTCGACGGCCCGCTGCGCGCGAGCGCGGACGGCATCAAGCTGAAAGATCGAGGACGACGCGATCGTCCGCAACTTCGTCCTCACCTACGGGCCTGGCGCATTCTCGGGCTGCCACGAGCATCCGGGCATCGTCCTCGCGGTCGTCCTGGAGGGCGCCGTGGAGCGCCGGGTGCCGCACCGCAAACCCGAGACGTTCGTGGCCGGAGACGCCTTCACCGAGGTCGGGCCGCACTACGTCAAGAACGTCAACACGGCCACGAGCGGACCGTCGGCCAAGCTGCTGATCACCCAGATCGTGCCGAAGGGTACGACCGACGTTCCGGGAGGAGCGTCCGGAGACGGACCTCCGGCCGCCATCCGCATTCGCGCACTCATCGGCAAGGGGGCGACCCCCTAACCCCCGCGGCGCGCGCAACAACACACGGAAGCGCGCCCGGGCGGTCAAGCGGCGATCCGGCTCGGATTGTGCTGTAATCGGGCCGTGGAACAGCGGGCGATCAGCCGAGTCTCGTTGGCCTGGCGGATCGCCGTCGCGGTGCTGGGCATCGGCCTGCTGCTCAACGGCTCGTTGCGGATGAGCGACGACGTCTGGCCCTTCGGGCCGCTGTCGCAGTACGCGTTCTCGCCGCCGAGGGACGCCACGATCGTGATCACCCGGGTCGAGGGACTGCTGAGCGACGGCCGTCGCATCGACCTGCCGCTGCGGGTGGGGACTGCCGGGATCAGCCGGGCCGAGATCGAGGCGCGCATTCCGCAGATCACCGCCGACCCGGCGCTGCTGCGGTCCGTGGCCGACGGATGGACCGAGCGACACCCGGCGAGCCGCCGCTGGTCCAGGTGTGGCTGGTGCAGGACGAGACCCGGCTGGTCGACGGCCGCAAGGGACCGACCAGGCTCGTCGAACTCACCACCTGGCCGGTGCCGCGATGAGAAGCATCATCGGATGGTTCGCCCCGGTCGTTCCCGAGGCTCGCGTGGCCATCCTGCGCTCGGTGCTCTACGTCTTCGTGATCATGGACATCCACCTGATCGTGCGGGACCCGATTCCACTCAGCCGCAATCCCGAGCTCTATCAGCCGCTGATGCTGGCGCGCATCCTGCACCTGCCGCCGCCGAGCGTGCCGCTGACCGTCACGCTGTACGTGATCTTGCTGATCGGCTGCGTGATCGGGACGGCCGGCCGGCTGCCGCGGTCAGCCGGATGGATCGTCGCCGCCGCCTTCACCTGGTGGACGGCGATCGGCATGAGCTACGGCAAGGTCGACCATGATCATCTCGCGCTGGTCGTCGCGCTCTGGGTGCTGCCGACGGTCGGGGTGATCACCGGCCGCTGGCGCAGTCAGCAGCGGTCGGCGCAGGCCGGATGGGCGCTCAAGTGCATCCAGATCGCCGTCGTCTTCACGTACTTCCTGTCCGCGATCACGAAGATCCGCAGCGGCGGCTGGAGCGTGACCAGCTGGCCGGACAGCTCGATCCTGCTCTGGGCGATCATCCGGCGGCCGCACGGACTCGGCCAGTTCCTGCTGCCCTACCCCGAGCTGCTGCACGTCATGCAGTGGATGTCGTTCACGGCCGAGCTCACCTCGCTGGTCGTGCTGTGGCTGCGCGGCCGTGCGCTGTTGGTGGCGGCGCTGTTCTGGCTGAGCTTTCACCTGTTCACCGCTGCGATCCTCTACATCCACTTCGCGCCCACCGCGATCTGCTGGCTGGCCTTTGCCCCGCTAGAACGCCTGGGTCCCTGGTTTGCCCGGGTCAAAGCCCGGCGGCGGCAGCGCGCAGGCCGGCGAGCCGCCCGGCATCCGGTGCCGGTTCTTCGCGATCAGCCGATAGACGGCGGAGGCTAGCGGGCGGATCGGCCAGACCTCCATCAGCCGGCCGAGAATCGCGTACGGGTCGCCCCGGAACTGCAGCCAACGGGCGATCGCTCCGGCGCCGCCGTAGATCTCACCCTGCGGCGTGATCCACAGGACCTCGCGCCGGGTACGGTCCTCGGTCGTGCCCAGCGCCGCGAGATCGGTGAACTGCCACGGCACCAGCCGGACGTTCGGACCCTCCGAACGCCTCAGGCGGTCCGCGATCCAGGTCGCGCTGGAGGTGCAGAACGCACAATCCCCGTCGAAGATCAGCCAGGGCACGTCTCGCTCGTCCACGTCGGTATTGTCCCCCGCGCACGATGCAGCGCAGCGGCACGCCGCGACTACACTCGCCCCCGTGGCCGGGCGGATCAATGACGAGGACGTCGCCGCCGTCCGCGACCGGGCGCGGATCGAGGAGGTCGTCGGCTCGTACGTGACCCTGCGCAGCACCGGAGCCACCATGAAGGGCCTCTGCCCGTTCCACGACGAGAAGACCCCGAGCTTCCAGGTCACCCCCTCCCGCGGCTACTGGTACTGCTTCGGCGCCTGCGGCGAGGGCGGCGACGTGATCAGCTTCATGCAGAAGATCGACAACCTGTCGTTCGTCGAAGCGGTCCAGCGACTGGCCGACAAGGTCGGCATCCAACTGCGCTTCACCGACGACGGCGGGGCCCGTCCCGAGCCGGGCATCCGGATGCGGCTGATGGAACTGATGGGGCAGGCGGCGGAGTTCTTCGTCGAGCAGCTGGGTACCCCGGACGCCGTGACCGCACGTCAGTTCCTCAGCGAACGCGGCTTCGACCAGGAGGCGGCGGAGAAGTTCGGCGTCGGGTTCGCGCCTCGCGACGGACGGGCGGCCCAACGCCACCTGCGCGGCCGCGGCTTCAGCGACCGGGAACTGGTGGCAGCCGGCATCTCCCGGGAGAACGGCTGGGACTTCTTCCAGAGCCGGGCGCTGTGGCCGATCCGGGACTCCGGGCGGCAGGTCGTCGGTTTCGGCGCCCGCCGGTTGTTCGAGGACGATCGGATGCCGGCCAAGTACATCAATACTCCCGAAACCGTGCTGTACAAGAAATCTCAGGTGCTCTACGGACTCGATCTCGCGCGAACGGCGATCAGCAAGAAGAGCCAGGCCGTGGTGGTCGAGGGCTACACCGATGTGATGGCGGCCCACCTGTCCGGCGTGGACACGGCGGTGGCGTCGTGCGGCACGGCGTTCGGCGATGATCATGCTCGGTTGCTCCGCCGACTGATGGGTGATCATGACGCGTTCCACGGCGAGGTGATCTTCACCTTCGACGGTGATGCGGCCGGGCAGGCGGCGGCGGTCAAGGTCTTCTCCGGTGATCAGAACTTCGTCACCCAGACCTACGTGGCGATCGAGCCGACCGGGCTCGATCCGTGTGACCTGCGCCTGCAGCACGGCGATGCCGCCGTCCGCGAACTCGTCGCCCGGCGGGTGCCGCTGTATCGCTTCGTGATGAGCAACCTGCTGAAGCAACATGATCTTGATCGCGCGGACGGGCGACTCGCCGCCCTGCGCGCGGCCGCACCGCTGGTCGCCAGCATCCGGGACAACGCGCTGGTGTCCGGCTATGCCCGCGAGCTGGCCGGGCTGCTCGGCATGGACATCGACGAGGTACGCGCCGAGGTGATGCGGGCCGCATCCCGCTCGAGTCGCCGGCCCGCGCGAGCCGCCGGTGAGCCACCGGTCGAAGACCCCTCCGTCCGGCCGGCCCAGCAGTTGCCCCGACCGAATGACCGGCTGCTCGCCACCGAGCGGCAGACGGCCAAGTTGTTGATCCAGAACCCGGAGCTCTTCGGGCCGGCGTGGGACGGGCTGACCGCCGCTGACTTCACCCATCCGGCGTACGCGGCGGTCTTCACCGCTGTTCAGCAGGCGGCGCTGGGCGGCGCCGATTCGGGGGTCAGCGGCGAATGGGTGCGGCGGATCGCTGAGGCCTGCGCGAGCGAGGAGATCCGCTCGTTCGTCGTGTCACTCGCGGTCGAGCCGCTGCCGGTCCACGGCAACGTGACCACCCGGTTCGTCGTCGCGCACTCCGCCGGGCTGCGGCTGCTGACCGTGATGCGGGCCATCGCCGAACTGAAGTCGCGGCTGCAACGCACCAACCCCGTCGAGGCCCAGCGCAAGTACAACCAGATGTTCTCCGAACTCGTCGTCCTCGAAGCCCGCCGCAAGGAACTCCAGACCCGCAGCATCGGCGCCGAGGACTAACCCCACTTTCTGCCGGCCGAAATGCCGTGCCCTGAGCCTGTCGAAGGCCGTGCCCTGAGCCTGTCGGAGGGGGCGTTCGGTGTGAGGTGTTGTCCGTTTCGCGAGTTGTCCACAGATTGGCTGCCGGGCTCTGTCGGGCCGTGCTCGCCGCCCGCACAGTGTCGGCATGACAGCAACCCACGACACCGATACCTCCCTGCTCAGCCCGGCGGAGGTCGTCAGCCTGCAGCGCACAGATCGAGGCCGGCGTACTGGCCAGGGCGGCACGCGAGGCGGGCCGAAGGATCGGCGATGCCAGCGATGCCGAGTTGGCGATGCTGGAGCTCCAGGGGGAGGAGGCCCGGCAGCGGTTCATCCGCGCCAACCTTCGGCTGGTCGGCATGGTGTGCCAGCAGTTCGCCGGCCGCGGCGGAGTGTCGCAGGCCGACCTCTTCCAGGAGGGCTGCGTCGGCCTGATCGTCGCGGTCGAGCGGTTCGACTATGCCCGCGGCTACCGGTTCTCCACCTATGCGCTGTTCTGGATCAGGGCCTACATCGGAGCGGCGACGGCCAGGCAGTTCGGTGCGATGAATCTGCCGACGAGCCGGGCGGAGCGACTCCGCGCCGCCCGCGGCGTGGAGGCCGAGTTGGCCCAGGTCCTCGGCCGCAGCCCCTCCCTGACGGAGGTGGCCGCGGCACTCGGTCGTACTGAGAGCTGGACGGCCGACCTGCTCGCCCATCAGCGCCCGTCTTCCATCGAACAGCTC
>CAVXYL010000008.1:0-35798 GCA_963765975.1 uncultured Actinomycetota bacterium
GTAGGGCGGGTGGGGCTCGAACCCACGACCCAGGGATTATGAGTCCCTTGCTCTAACCGGCTGAGCTACCGCCCCAGACGACGCGCGGCCTGCGTCGATGGATCGTGCCTGATGATAGCCATTGGGCAATCCCGACCGCGCTCCGTCAGCGCCCGAGGAGGCATTCGGAGCTCCCCGTCCGAGTCGCGCGGCCGGATGGCCGCCAGTAGAGTCAGCGGCAGGCCGCGAGAGCGCGGAAGTCTCGGGGGAGCTTCTGTGCTGAATTCACGATCAGGTCGAGCCCGGTGGGGGGTGGCGACGCCGGCCGAGTTGCGCCTGCTCGCACTCGTCGTCGTGATCGGTCGTCGGGCTGATCGCGCTGTCGACCCAGGTGCACGTGCCGACCTGGGTGCGTCCGATTGCGCTCTTCATCCATCTCTCGGCGCTGGTCGTCGGACTCGGCTCGGTGCTGGCCGTGGACTGGTATGGCCTGCTGTTTCTCGCCCGGCGACTGCCGATGCGGGCCGTGCTCGTCCAGGCCGATCGGATGTCACCGCTGATCTGGCTGGGGCTGCTCGGGTTGATCGTGTCCGGGACCTTCCTGCACCCCGAGCTCGGGTCGTCGCTGACCATGATCAAGCTGGTCACGGTGCTGGCGATCTCGGTGGTCGGCGTCCTCACGCTGGCCGCTAAGCGTCAGATGATGCGACAGATCTTCGCGCTTCCGCGCGGCCTGTTGCTGCGCGGAATGATCTTGGCCGCCGCCTCGCAGTCACTGTGGTGGACGGCCGTGGTGATCGGTTTCATCAACGCTCAAGGCGTGAGGGACCGAGCAGCGCCGTCGCGACAGGCGGTGACTGCTGGGCGATCACGATGGCGCTGGTGATCAAGGCCAGCCCGAGGATCGCGGTGACCGAGGCGAGCAGGTGCTGCGACCAGGTCCAGTCCAGCTCCACATCGGCGCCGTTCGGCAGCCGGCGAAAGGGCGACCGGCGGCGACCCAGCCGACGAAGACCCAGCCCAGAGCCAGGAACCAGCCGGGCAGTCGGGGAGCACCGCCCGCAGTCGCCGCGGCGCACGCTCGGCCAGGCTCATGGCCAGCGGGACGATCCAGACGAAATGGTGCAGCCAGGACACCGGTGACGCCAGCAGACCCGCCACTCCGCACAGGTTGACCGCCAGCCGGATGTCACCGATCCGGTGCCAGAGCACGGCGGCCCAGACGCCCGACCAGGGCAACGATTGCGCATCCGATCAGCCCGCCGAGGGCCGCCGCCCGGCCGAGGCCGAAGATCCGGACCACGTCGGCCATCACCGACTGGTTCGTGTAGTAGATCAGGCTGTGGCCCAGCCCGGTGTCGCCGTGCGCCAGCCGTGACCAGAACTCGTACGACGCCTGCGGCACGATCGCCGCGCTGATCAAGGTCACCGCCAGCCCGACGACCACCGCCACCACGAACGCCCGGACTCTTCCGCACCGCCAACAGGTAGAGGACGAAGATCGCCGGCGTGAGCTTGATCGCGGTCGCCACGCCCGTGAGCGTTCCCTGGGGCAGCACGTCGGCGGAACACTCGGGGTCCGGGCACGAGATCCAGCACGACCAGCGCGACCAGGAAGATGCCCAGCTGGCCGAAGGCCAGCGTCTCCACCACCGGCTCGACGAAGAAGATCACCGCAGTCCCGATCAGGCTGAGGGCCCAGCCGTTCAGTCCGAACCGGTACAGCACGGCCAACAGGGCCAGCGCCCCGGCCGCGGTCCAGACGATCTGGACGAGGGCCAGCGGCAGCACCGCCAACGGAGCCGCGAGCACGGCGGCGAACGGCGGGTAGAGGAACTGCAAGGGCCCGGGCAGGGCATAGAAGTCGCCGCCCGCGATCAGCACCGAGCCCGCTCGCCGGTAGACGTCCAGGTCGACCATGATCGGCTTCCAGGGCCAGAACGTTCCGCCGGTGAAGGTCGTCGCGGCGACGTAGAGCGCGACCAGCACCGGCAGCACGCAGACGGCGACACCGCGGACAATGCGTTCCAGCCCGGTCGCCGGGCGCGCCCCGACGTTCGCGGAGCCTGTCGAAGGTCCCATCAGCGCGAGGTCCGCCGGAGCAGCTCCATGATCGTCTTCCCCACCCCGGACTCGTCGTTTCCCGGCACGACCGTGAAATCGAGATCGAGGAGCGCCGGATGGGCGTTCGCCACCACGAACGACATCCCCGCCCAGCTCAGCATGTCGACATCATTGGGCATGTCGCCGAATGCGGCAACGCGACTCGCGTCGATGCCGAGCTGCGCAGCGCAGCGCTCCAACATGCTCGCCTTGCTGACGCCGTACGCGCTGATCTCGACCAGTCCGAAGTCCCGGGTCTGGGAGTGGGTGGCGGTCAGCGACCGACCCACCGCCTCGCGCACCCGATCCAGCAGCCGGTCGGGCGGCACGGAGGCGCTCTGGACGAGCATCTTGACGAAGTCCTCCGTGTACGCGATCTCCTCGGCCGGGCCGCTGAACAGCGCCGGGTCGGTGCCGTCGTCGGCGGGCCAGGTTCCGTACGAGGGCTCGTAGCCGAACCGGGTGCCCGACTCGAAGGCGAAGAACGCATCGGGGACCTGCTCGCGGATCGTCCGTACCGCGGCGAGCGCAGCCTCCGGCTCGATGCAGATCCGTTCCACCAGCTCGCCGGCGCCCAGGTCGTACAGGGCCGCGCCATTGCTCGCGATCACCGTCGGATGCCGCGCCCGGCAGGTCCTTGATCACGTCGAGCCAGCGCACCGGACGTCCGGTCGCGAAGATCACCGGGATGCCGACGGACTGCGCGGCGAGCACCGCCGCCGAGTTCTGCTCGCTGACCGACCCGTCGGGGGACAGGAAGGTGCCGTCGAGATCGGAGACGATCAGCCGTGGGCGCGCTGGCTCCGGCGAACGTCCGGGCGTGACCACTAGAGCTTGGATCCGGGCGAGGGACTGCCGCCCGGGGAGCCTGACTGGTCCGGCGTCGGCTGGCCGCCACCGGTCTCGGTGCCCGACGGCGACGGTGAACCGGATCCCGAGGGCGACGGCGAGCCCGAGCCGGACGGCGACCCCGACGGTGAACCCGACTGCGGCGACGGCGAGCCCGACTGCGGGGACGGTGAGCCGGACTGCGGGGACGGCGAACCGGACTGCGGCGGACGGTGAACTGGACTGGGGTGGCGGGCTTCCGGAGCTTCCGGTCGGCGGCGGCGGCTGTTGCGGGGGCTGGTTCCGGAAGATCAGGATCGCCAACAGCACGGCCAGCGCGGCGATCAGCAGCATCAGCAGCCAGGAGACCAGGATGGTCCGCCAGCCGGCCCGATCGAACCGTCCGGGCCACGGCAACGGCCACAGCCGGGCCAGCCCGGGCCGGACCCGGTCGACCCAGTACTGCTGGTAGTCCGGGCCGGACGGCGTGCCCTGCGGCGGCAGGCTCGCCAGCTGGACCTCATCGAGCACGCGTTCGGCCTCGGCCGCCGCGCCCGGAGTTCCGTCGTAGGCGAGCGCGACCCACGGTGCGACCATGCGCTCGTCGGGGGCGATCGGATCGTCGTCCTCGCTGCGGAACTTGCGGCCGAGCCGGCCGGTGTCCTGGCCCTGACCGCCGCGGGCGAGCACGGTGTCGATGTGCATGGCGTTGATCTCGCCGGCGAACCGCGCCCGGGCGGCGGCGTCGGCGGCCGCGCCCTCGGCCAGCATGATCACCATCGCGGGGGTGTTCTGGTCGTCGTGGCCGGTGAACGCGATGCCGGCCGGGGTGGCTCCGAGCCGCGCGTCGATCCAGAAGGCGCCGATCCGGGGCGGGTCCTCGGGCAGCAGCGGGCTCAGGGGTACGGCCGCCGGCCCCGGTGTCGCGCCAGCCCCGGAGCCGTCGCCATCGGAGGGCCACGACCAGCCGGAATCTCCGACCGGCGGCTCAGGCGTCGACATCGCTCTCCATCTTCGCTGGGGCCGGTGGCAGGGATCAGCCTCGCACCGGCAAGGGCACGCAGAGTCTATTCGGCCCGCGCTTGAGCAGATCAATACGCTGAAGAACGGTGTCTGCGAGAATGTGCCGAGTCTGAACGACCTACAGGAGAGTGCGTGAGCAGTCCGACCGAGGGCCAGCCGGTGGCCGTGCGCAACCCCGATTCCGGTCGGAGTGAGCTCGGCAACCAACAGGCCGCCCAACTGCTCGGGGATGCCATCGCCCAGGTTCAGCGGGTGATCGTCGGCCAGGAGCACATGGTCGAGCAACTCATGGTGGGTCTGCTGGCCAAGGGGCACATCCTGCTCGAGGGCGTCCCGGGCGTGGCCAAGACGCTGGCCGTACGCAGCTTCGCCACGGTCGTCGGCGGTGACTTCGCCCGGCTCCAGTTCACCCCGGACCTGGTGCCCTCCGACATCGTCGGCACCCGGATCTACAAGGCGAGCCAGGAGAGCTTCGACGTCGAGCTCGGGCCGATCTTCGTCAACTTCGTGCTCGCGGACGAGATCAACCGGGCCCCGGCCAAGGTGCAGGCGGCCATGCTCGAGCTGATGGCGGAGAAGCAGGTCTCCATCGGCGGCACCACCTATCCGGTGCCGCAGCCGTTCATCGTGATCGCGACCCAGAACCCGGTGGAGTCCGAGGGCGTCTACCCGCTGCCCGAGGCCCAGCGCGACCGCTTCCTGCTGAAGGTCGATGTGCCGTACCCGGCGGGCAACGAGGAGTTCGAGATCCTCCGCCGGATGAGCGTGAACCCGCCCGAGGCCCAGCCGGTGCTCAACCCGGAGTTGATCCTGGACCTGCAGCGCCAGGCCGAGGACGTGTTCGTGCACAACCTGGTGGCCGAGTACATCGTCCGGCTGGTGCTCGCGACGCGTACGCCGGCGGAGTTCAACCTGGCCGACCTGACGTCGGTGATCCAGATCGGCTGCAGCCCGCGCGCCACCCTGGGCCTGGTCTCGGCCTCCCGCGCGCTGGCGCTGATCCACGGCCGCGACTACGTGCTGCCGACCGACGTGCAGGCCGTGGCCAAGGACGTGATGGCGCACCGCGTCGTGCTCGGATTCGACGCCGTCGCCGACAACATCACCACCGCCCAGGTGATCGATCGGATCGTGGCGATGGTGCCGCCGCCGACGCCGGTGTGGAACCAACAGGGCCAACAAGCGCCGGCTCGCCAACCGCAGCACCAACCGGCCGCGCCGCCGGTCCCGTCGTATCCGCCGCCCGGACCGCACCAGCAGCCCGCCTACCCGCCGCCCGCCCCGTACCAGCAGCCCGTGCAGGGCCAGCCGAACCAACCGGACTTCCATTAGGTCGGTTCGGTGTCCTACCCGCCTGGTCCGAACTTCCCGCCGCCGACCGGCCCTCCGGTGAGCTTTCCGCCGCCGGCCGGCAAGCCGGTGCAGTTCGCGCCGCCCGAAGAGAGTCTCGGCGCGGTCGCCTCGGTACTCGGTCCACCGACCCGGGCGACCATCCCGCTCAACAAGCTCGCACCCGAGGCCGCCCTTCGCCGGCTCGAACTCACCATCGTCCGTCGGCTCGAGGGGTATCTGCACGGTGACCATCTCGGCCTGCTCCCCGGGGCGGGTTCCGACATCAGCGATGCCCGGCTCTACATCGCCGGCGAGGACGACGTCCGCAAGATCGACTGGGCGGTGACCGCGCGGACCACCGTGCCGTACGTGCGCGACACCATCTCCGACCGCGAACTGGAGGTCTGGGCGCTGCTGGACGTCACTCCGTCGATGAACTGGGGCACCGAGGGAGTCACCAAACGCGACCTCGGGATCGCGGCGATCGCGACCATCGGGTTTCTCAGCCAGAAGATGGGGGACCGGTTCGGCGGGTACATCATGAGGCCCGACAGCCTCCGCCGGCTGCAGGCCCGATCCGGCCGGAGCGCGTTGTACGGGCTGCTCCGCAAGATGCTCACCGAGCCGTTCGTGCCCGATCACGCGACCGGTCCGATGACGCTCGCGGCCGGCGTCGAGCAACTGTCGCGGACCCAGCGGCGGCGCGGGCTGCGGGTGGTGGTCTCCGACTTCCTGACCCCCGGTGATCACGAACTCGATCCCAACGTCGAGCCGGAGTGGGAACGCTCGATGCGACGTCTCGGGGTCAAGAACCAGGTGCTGGCGGTCGAGGTCGTGGATCGCCGCGAGATCGAGTTCCCCGATGTCGGTGACATGCTGATCCGGGATCCGGAGACCGACTTCGAGCGCTACGTGAACACCGGCGACCCCGACGCCCGGGCCCGGATGGACGCCGCCAGTGCCGCGCAGCGGGAACGAATCCGCATCTCACTTCGTCGTGCTGGTGTCGGGCACATCCAGCTGCGTACGGATCGGGACTGGGTGCAGGACATCGCCAGATTCGTGCTGGCGTACCGTCGCGTGGCGAGCATGCTGCACGCCCCGCCGCAGGGAGTGACGAAATAGATTGGTAGTCGCGTGATGGTGGCGCTGCTGACGGTCCCTCAGCTGGCGTTCCTGTCCCCGGAACGGCTGTTGATCCTGCTCGTCATCCCGCTGATCGTGCTCGGCTACATCTTCGCCACCCTGCGCAAGAACCGGCGCGGGATGCGGTTCACCAACACCTCGATGCTCGATGTGGTGGTGCCCAAGCAGTCTCAGTGGCGACGGCATGTCGCCGTCGCGCTCTCGCTGCTCAGCCTGATCACCCTGACCGCGGCGTTCGCGCGGCCCAAGACCCAGATCGACGTCCCGCGCGAGCGGGCCACGGTGGTGCTGGTGATCGACGCCTCGCTGTCCATGCAGGCCACCGATGTGCAGCCCACCCGGCTGGACGCCGCCAAGCAGGCGGCGATCGAGTTCGTCCGTGCGCTGCCCGAGAAGTACAACGTCTCGGTCGTCTCGATGGCCGGCTCGTCAGCGATCCTGGTGCCACCGACGACCGCACACAACACCGTCGAGAACGCGATCAACAGCATCCAGCTGCAGGAGTCGACCGCCATCGGTGAGGGCATCGCCACCGGCCTCCGCGCGCTGCAGCAGGCTCCCAAGGATCCGAAGAATCCCAACGCGATCGCCCCGGGTGCGATCGTGCTGCTGAGCGATGGGAGCCAACACCGCCGGCCGGGCGCCGATGCAGGTCGCCGCCGAGGCCAAGGCGGCCAAGGTGCCGGTCTACACCATCGCGTACGGGACCGAGAACGGTTACGTCGATCTCGACGGCAAGCGGGAACCGGTTCCGGTCGACCATGACGAGATGCGCCAGATCGCCGCGGCCACCGGCGGCGACTACTTCGCGGCGGCGACGGCCGACCAGTTGAAGAAGGTGTACCAGAACATCGGCTCCGAGGTCGGTTACGAGAAGGCCGACCGCGAAGTGACCGCGCGGTTCGCCGGCTACGGCCTGGCGCTGGCCGTGCTCGCCGCGCTCGGCGCCATCTCACTCGGAGCGAAGTGGCCGTGATGATCACGCTGTTGTCCTTCCTGGCGCCGGTACGCCTCTGGCTGCTGGTCCTCATCCCGCTGCTCGTCGTGCTCTATCTGTGGATGGTGCAGCGCAAGCGCAGCCGCAACCGGACCGTCGGCCGGACCATGTTCGACCTGGTGATCCCGCGCGACCGGACCTGGCTGCGCCATGTCGCGGTGGGCCTGTCGATCTTGAGCCTGCTGACCTTGACCCTGGCCTTCGCCAAGCCCAAGGACCAGGTGTCGGTGCCGCGGGAGCGGGCGACGATCGTGGTCACCATCGACGTGTCGTTGTCGATGGAGGCCCAAGATGTCGAGCCCAATCGGCTGGATGCGGCCAAGATCGCGGCCGAGCAGTTCGTCAACAGCCTGCCGCCCAAGTTCAACGTGGCGCTGGTCTCCTTCGCCGGGACCGCGGTCACGCTGGTGCCCCCGACGCTCGACCGGGGTGCGGTCACCGCAGGCATCCAGGCGCTCCGCCCCCAGGCGTCCACGGCCATCGGTGAAGGCATCTACACCTCGCTCGCGGCGTTGGCCCAGGTGCCGCCCGATCCCGATGATCCGAAGGCGGTGGCGCCCGCCCGGATCGTCCTGCTGAGCGACGGCAAGACCCAGGTCGGCCGGGCCTCCGACCAGGCGGCCCAGGCGGCACGGGCGCAATCGGTGCCCATCTACACCATCGCGTACGGGACCGCCGACGGCTACATCGAGATCGGTGGCCGCCGCGAGCCGGTGCCGGTGGATCGGGCCGAGCTCCGGCGGATCGCCCAGATCTCCGGCGGCGAGGACTACACCGCGACCTCGGCCGGCCAGCTGAAAGAGGTCTACAAGGACATCGGCAGCTCGGTCGGCACCGAGAAGGTCGACAAGGAGGTCACGTCGCGCTACGCCGGCTTCGGCCTCGGCTTCGCGATCTTGGCCGCGCTGGGGCTCTCGTCACTGGCGGCCCGCTGGCCGTAGACGCCGCGCCGACACCCGCACTAGGGTGTCGATCATGGGATCGGTGGCCGAGAACCTCGCGGCGGTGCGGGAGACGGATCGACGCCGCCTGCCGGTCGGCCGGCCGAGATCCGTCCGAAGTTCGGCTGCTGCCGGTCAGCAAGACGCACGGACCCGAGCTGATCGCCGAGGCGTACGAGGCGGGTGTCCGGCTGTTCGGGGAGAACCGGGTGCAGGAGGCGGCCGAGAAAGCCGAGATCTTCGCCGACCGGCCTGATCTTGGCTGGGCGATCATCGGACACCTGCAGACCAACAAGGCGAAACTGGTGGCGGCGTTCGCATCGGAGTTCCACGCGCTGGACTCGATCAAGGTGGCCGAGGCGCTCGACCGGCGGCTGCACGATGTCGGGCGGAGCCTGGATGTCTTCATCCAGGTCAACTCCTCGGGAGAGCCGCAGAAGTTCGGTCTGCCGCCGGAGGAGGTCGAGGTCTTCGCCCGGAAGCTCGACCAGTTCGGCACCCTGCGGGTCCGCGGGCTGATGACGCTGGCGGTGTTCAGTGATGATCAAGAAGCCGTCCGCGCCTGTTTCCAGCGGATGCGGGCCCTCCAGGCGGAGCTTCGTGATCTTGGTCTGCCGGGCAGCTACGACGAGCTGTCGATGGGCATGTCGGGCGATTTCGAGCTGGCCATCGAGTACGGGGCGACCACGGTACGCGTCGGCCAGGCCATCTTCGGCGCGCGACTCCGACCGAACGACTACTGGCCGCCGGCTGCCCGCTAGGCCGTTTGCGCGCACAACGGACCAGATCGACGCGATTCCGCCGATTTCCGGTCCGTTTGCGCGCACAACGGACCAAACGGCCCGCCCGCCGTCAGTCCAGGTTGTCGATCTTGATCGGCGGAATGTCGTCGGCCGGCTCGAAGCCGAGGATCCGGCCCAGGAAGTAGAGCTGGGCCTCGGTCGCCGCCTTGATCGACTCGGTGCTCCGGAAGCCGTGACCCTCGCCCTCGAACATGATCATGGCCACCGGAAGCCCCTTGGCGCGCGCTGCGTCGGCCATCATCGAGGCCTGGTTCGGCGGTACGACCTTGTCCTCGGTGCCCTGCAGCAACAGGATCGGTGACGACAGCCGGTCGACGTGGTGGATCGGCGACCGCTCGACGTAGCGCGCCTGCATCTCTGGGTAGGGCCCGATCAGCTTGTCGAGGTAGCGGGACTCGAACTTGTGGGTGTCGGTGGCGAGGATCTCGAGGTCGCCGATCCCGTACAGGCTGATCCCCGCGGCGAAGACATCCGTCTCGGTCAACGCGCACAGCGTGGTGTACCCGCCGGCGCTGCCGCCTCTGATCACCAACCGCCGCGGGTCGGCCAGGCCCTGCTCGCCCATGGCCACCGCCCCGTCCGCGCAGTCGCGCACGTCGACGATGCCCCAGTTGTCGATCAGCCGATCCCGGTACGCCCGGCCGAAGCCGGTGCTGCCGCCGTAGTTCACGTCCAGGATCGCGAAGCCGCGGGTCGTCCAGAACTGGTACGCGATCTTGAAATCGGCGGTCGCGCACGCCGTCGGACCACCGTGCGACAGCGTGATCAACATCGGCAGCGTGCCCTCCGGTGCGGCGTACGCGGCATTGGCCGGCGGGTAGTACCAGCCGTGCACCTCGCCCTGCGGGCCGGCCCAGCTCACGGCTCGAGCCCTGGAGACGGAATCGGGATCCATGGTGAGCCGGCTGGAGCTCCGCACCTCGGTCCAGGTCTGCCGAGCGAGATCGAGCACGCGACAGAGTCGTCGGCCGGTCGGGGTGGCCGAGGACGGCTGCCGCCACGCCGCTACCGCCCGCGAGGCTGTAGACCGCGACCTGGGGCCCGGGCACCGGCGTCAGCTCTCCACTCGAGACCTCGAGCACCGCCAGGCTCTGCTCCCCGCCCCGGTTCGAGGCTGCACAGCAGTTGATCATGGTCGAGGACCGCGTACGGCGTCTGGCCGAGCTGCCACTGCGGAAGGCAGAACTCGGCGTCGGTCTCGTGCAGGGCCCGGATCGAACCGTCGCTCCACAGATAGAGGTTCCACCAGTCGGTGCGGTCGGAGACGAAGATCAACTCCTCACCGAGCCAGCGCGGCGCGACCGCGGATTCTCCCGGACCTCCCGCGACCTCGGACACCTCGCTCAACCGGCCGCCGGCGAGCGTGCCCATCTTGATCATGGTCGAATCCCAGGGCAGATCCGGGTGGTTCCACTCGGTCCAGGCCAGCCGGTCGCGGCCGGACAGTTCGGGGGAGGAGTAGAAGTCCGCACCGGCGCAGAGCACCACGCCGCCGTCCGCGTTGTCGCCGTCGAGGTCGAGCGCGACGATGGTGTTCACCGGCTCGTCGTCGCCGCCGTGGTCCTCGCGCACGGCGAGCACCAGGTGACGATCGAGATGCAGTCGGAGATCGCCGTAGCGGAAGGCCCCGGGCGGGGTGATCGGCTCGGCCGGCGCGCCGTCGCCGCAGCCGATAGACCCGGCCGTCGGTGAATTCCGAGTACACCACCACGCCGCCGTCGACGTCGAACTCGCCGCCGCCGTACTCATGCACCCGGTCCCGGACGTACGCGGGCGCCGGGGTCAGCTCGGTCGGCTCACCGCCCGCGACGGCCCGCCGCCACACGCTGCTGCGACCACCTTGATCGGCTCGGGACTCCAGCCAGTACAGCTGGTCGCCGTCGATTCGTACCGCCGCCAGGCCGGTCGACGCCGACGTCAGGTGCTCGACCGAGAGCGGGGAGGCCCATGATCCGTACGGTGCGGTGCCCATGGAAGCCACTCTAGGAGGCTTGCCGAGCGATTTCCGACGCTCGCGGGATCAGCCGCTGTTGGTGCTCGTGGGGCAGTTGGTGCAAAATAGGCACCGTAGTACGCGATTCGCCGGTCGAGCGGGAACGTGAGGATGTCGGGGAAGGCAGCCCTCAAGTTGTCTTCGTCTCGCCCTGGAGGATCGCAGATGAGCACGACCCGTGGAGTTCTCTACGTCCACTCCGCGCCGTCAGCGCTGTGCCCGCACATCGAGTGGGCCGTCGGCGGCGTCTTCGGCGCGCCCGCACGCATGGACTGGATCCCCCAGCCGGTCGAGCGCGCCTGCTACCGCACCGAATACTCCTGGGCCGGACCGACCGGGACGGCGGCGCGGCTGGCGAGTGCGCTGAAAGGCTGGCAGAAGGTTCGCTTCGAGGCCACCGAGGAAGCCGCGTCCGGGACCGAGGCCGAGCGCTACTCCTACACCCCGACCCTCGGCGTCTTCCACGCCATCACCGGGATCCACGGCGACATCATGATCCCCGAGGATCGGATCCGGCACGCCATGGCCCTCTCCTCGCTCGGCGGCCGGAGCCTCGAAGACTGTCTGGACGAGCTGCTCGGCAAGCCCTGGGACGACGAACTCGAGCCCTTCCGGCACGCCGGCGACGGCACCCCCGTCCGCTGGCTCCACGAAGTCGTCTGACCCGCACACGTGTCCTGAGCCTGTCGAAGGACCGGATCTTGCCCTTCGACAAGCTCAGGGCGCGTTGACAGCGGAATCCCCCGCGAGCGTCGGCAAGGTCGGGCCCGATGCTGTCTTACGACGAGCGAGCACGACAACGCTTTTCCGTCGCGCGAGCGAGGAGCAAGACAGCATCTTCAGGCCCGACCGGGCGCGAGCCGGGAGACCAATTACAAGCGGAATGTTGGTGTGGGAGCCGCGCTGACCGGTGTCGGCCACCCGGATGGCGGCGGCCAGGGCCGAGCGGGTGGTCGCGGGCAGGACGATCTCGTCCACCACGCCGATCTCGACGGCTTTCTCCACGCCGCCGGCGATCCGCTCGTGCTCGGCGGCGAGCTCGGCCTCGACCTGCGGGCGCACGTCGTCGGCGACCTCGGCCAGCTTGCGGCGGTGCAGGATCCGGACCGCGGCCACCGGCCCCATCACGGCGACCTCCGCGCCCGGCCAGGCGAAGACCCGGGTCGCGCCGAGGGATCGGGCGTTCATGGCGATGTAGGCGCCGCCGTACGCCTTGCGGGTCACCAGCGTCACCCGGGGCACGACCGCCTCGCCGAAAGCGTGCAGCAGCTTGGCGCCGCGGCGTACCACGCCGTCCCATTCCTGGCCCACGCCGGGCAGGTAGCCGGGCACGTCGACCAGCACGACCAGCGGCACACCGAAGGTGTCGCACATCCGGACGAACCTGGCCGCCTTCTCCGCACTGAGCGAGTCCAGGCAGCCGCCGAGCCGCAGCGGGTTGTTGGCGATCACGCCGACCGTACGACCACCGAGCCGGCCGAGCGCGATGGTCACATTGGGCGCCCATCGGGCGTGCAGTTCGACCGTCGAGCCCTCGTCGAGCACGCCGTTGATCAGCGGATGCACGTCGTACGCGCGCTTGGGCGACTCGGGCAGCAACGCGGCCAGGTCGACATCGGCGACCTCGAGGGCGGTGAGTCCCTGGCTCGCCAGCAGCGTGGTGAGCTTTCGGCCCTGCTCGATGGCGTGCAGCCTCGTCGTCGGCCACCAGGTGCACCACACCGGAGCGGCGGCCGTGGGTGTCGGGTCCGCCGAGCCGCAGCATGTCCACGTCCTCGCCGGTCACCGAGCGGACCACGTCCGGGCCGGTGACGAAGATCCGGCCCTCCGGGGCCAAGATCACCAGGTCGGTCAGGGCCGGTCCGTACGCCGCGCCTCCGGCCGCGAAGCCCAGCACGATGGAGATCTGCGGGATCTTGCCCGAAGCCTGCGTCATGGCATGGAAGATCCGGCCGACCGCGTGCAGTGACAGCACACCCTCGGCGAGCCGGGCCCCACCGGAGTGCCAGATGCCCAGGATCGGCACCCGATCATGCATCGCCCGCTCGTACGCGCGGACCACCACGTCGCAGCCGTCGACCCCCATGGCGCCGCCCATCACGGTGGCGTCGGAGCAGAAGGTCACCACCCGGCAGCCGTTGATCGTGCCGACCGCGGCGAGCATCCCCGAGTCGTCGTCGGGGGTGATCAGTTCCACCGAGCCCGGATCGAGCAGTGCCTGGAGCCGGAAGTTCGGGTTGCGCGGGATCCTCCTCGCGGGGGATCTTCACCTTCTTCGGCGTGTGCCGCGGGTGCTGCGGTGGCAGTCATATAGTCTCAGCTTCCTGTTTGTGGTGGCGTAGGCGTTGGTGAACGCGACCGCGACGTTGTGGCCGCCGAAGCCGAACGAGTTGTTGATGGCCGCCAGGTCGCCGGCCGGGAGGTCGCGGACCTTGGTGGCGATGTCGATACCAAGATCAGGTTCTGGGTTGTCCAGGTTGATGGTCGGCGGGATCTTGCGGTGGTGGAGCGCCAGCAGGGTGGCCATCGACTCCAGGGCTCCGGCACCACCGAGCAGGTGGCCGGTCATCGACTTGGTGCCGTTGACGATGGCTTCGGTCCGCTCGCCGAGGGACTGCTTGATCGAGCTGACCTCGGTCACATCCCCTTGTGGGGTTGAGGTTGCGTGCGCGTTGACGTGCACGATGTCGCCCGGAGCAAGATCAGCTTCACGGAGCGCCTTGGTCATCGCCAGGGCCTGGGTGTCGCCGTTGGGGTTGGGCTGCACCATGTCGTGCGCGTCGGAGGTGATCCCGGCGCCGGCCAGTTCGCCGTAGATCCGGGCGCCGCGGGCCTGGGCGTGTTCCAGGGTCTCGATCACCAGGACCGCCGCGCCTTCGCCCAGCACGAATCCGTCCCGATCGACATCCCAGGGCCGCGAAGCGCGTTCGGGCTCGTCGTTGCGTCGGCTCATCGCCTGCATCTGGGCGAAACTGGCCATCGGCAACGGATGGATGCAGGCCTCGGTGCCGCCGACCACGACGACGTCAGCGCGACCCAGCCTGATCATGTCCAGACCGAGCGAGAGGGCCTCGTTGCTGGAGGCGCAGGCCGACACCGGTGTGTGGGCACCGGCCTGAGCGCCGAGCCGCAGGCTGACGTTGCCGGCCGTCGCATTGGCCATCAGCATGGGAATCGACAGCGGGCTCACCCGGCGGGAACCCTTCTCCTTCTGGACATCCCAGCTGCCGAGCAGGGTCTGCAGGCCGCCGATGCCGGTGGCGATGGCGACGCCGAGCCGCGAGCGCTCGACCGGATTGTCCTCGCCGAGGCCGTAGCCGGCATCGCGCCAGGCCTCCATCGCCGCGACCACACCCAACTGGGCCGAGCGGTCGAGGCGCCGGGCCTCGACCCGGTCGAGCACCTCGGTGGGGTCCACCGCGGCGACGGCCGCGATCTTGACGGCAAGATCATCGACCCAGTCGGTTTCGAGCTTGGATACGCCGGACTTACCGGCCAGCAGGGCTTCCCAGGTGCTGGCGACATCACCGCCGAGCGGGGTGGTGGCTCCGAGACCGGTGACGACGACGCGGGTCCGTGACATTGACGTACTCCTTCGAACGAGGCGGAACACCTTCGAGCTTTCGACTTGTCAGACTCTCTGCTCGCCAGAGCGCGCCGAGAGTCTGACCAGTCGGCGGGATCAGGCGGCGGCGCGCTCGATGTAGGCGACGGCGTCGCCCACGGTCTTGAGGTTCTTGGCCTCTTCATCGGGGATGCTGACGCCGAACTTCTCCTCGGCCGCGTAGATGATCTCGACCATCGACAGCGAGTCCACATCGAGATCGTCGGCGAAGGACTTGTCGAGTTGCACGTCGTCGACCGGTACGCCGGCGACCTCGTTCACGATCTCGGCGAGGTCCGAGCGGACTTCTTCGGTGGTGGGCATCAGGGCTGCTCCTTCTTTTCGGTTGGTCTTGCGTTTCGGTTGGTCTTGCTCGGGTGGTCGGGGAACTGATCAGGGGTCCGGCTACGGCAGCTTGATCACTTGCCCGGCGTAGACCAGGCCGGCGCCGAAGCCGATGATCAAACAGGTCTGGCCGGACTTCGCTTCGCCGGATTCCAGCAGGGCTTCGATGGCCAGCGGGATCGAGGCGGCTGAGGTGTTGCCCTGCCGGGCGATGTCGCGGGCCACCACGACATTCGACGGCAGCTTGAGGGCCCGGAACATGGCGTCGGTGATCCGCATGTTCGCCTGGTGCGGGGCGAAGACGTCCAGGTTCTCGGGCCGGACGCCGGCGGCATCCATGGCCTCGGCCGCGGTCTTGGCCATGGTGAAGGACGCCCATTTGAAGACCGGGTTGCCCTCCATCCGCAGCTTCGGCCAGTGCACCTCGCCGTCGTCGGCGGTGGCCGGGTCCATGGCTCGATCCCAGGGCTCGGTCTGCCCGATCAGGTTGGCCTGTTCCCCGTCGGAGCCCCAGACGACCGGGCCGATGGCCGGCGGTATCGCTCGGTCCGACGACCGCGGCACCGGCGCCGTCGGCGAAGATGAACGCCGTCGACCGGTCGGTCTTGTCGGTCATCTGGCTGAGTCGCTCGACGCCGATGATCAACACGTGCTTGGAGGCGCCGGTCCGGATGAACGAGTCGGCCATCGCGACCATGTAGCAGAACCCGGCACAGGCGGCCGAGATGTCGAAGGCGGCCGCACCGGTGGCGCCGAGTTCGGTGGCGATCGTGGTGGCGACCGCCGGCGTCTGGTGCAGATGGGTCACCGTGGAGACGATCACCGTGTCGATCTGCCCCGGCTCGATGTTGGCGGCTTCCATGGCCTTCCGGGCCGCCGCGACCGACATCATCTGGATCGTCTCGTCGTCGGAGGCCCAGCGCCGCTCCTCGATGCCCGAGCGGGTCCGGATCCACTCGTCGGTCGAGTCGATCATGGTGCAGATCTCTTCGTTGCTGACCACGCGGCGCGGCCGGTAGCCGCCGATGCCCTTGATCGCGGCGTACTGGCTGCCCGTCGGCGACGTTGAGTGTGCTCATCGAGCGTGCTCCCGTGTGTTGTTGTGCACGCTGCGGGGGTTCAAGGGGGTCGTCCCCCTTGCTGTGTCGTGCCATCATCTCGTTACTTCGGTTGCGTCGGCGGATTCGACGGTGGGGTGGAGGCGCAGCAGGGGCTGTCCGGGTGCCACCGGGTCACCGTTCTCGACCAGCCATTCGACGACGATGCCGCCGTGCGGCGCGCTGACCGGAATCTCGTCCCGCAGGTTCTTCACCACCCCGATCGTGCTGCTCGCCGGCAGCAGGGTGTCGTTGTCGATGTCCTCGGTCCGGGTGAACTGGCCCTTGCCGGGCGAGACGATCAACCGCCAGGTCGGGTTGCCGGCGATCGGCGACGCATTGGTGGCCTGGCCGCCGTGCTTGCGGACGAATTCCATCGCCTCGTCGAGTTGGTCGGGGGTGTTGAGGGCGAACAGTTCGACTCCCTTGAGATTGCGCTTCGCGATGCCGGTCAGGGTGCCGGCGGGCGGCATCTCCAACAGGCCGGTGACCCCGAGGTCGCTCATCGCCGCCATGCACAGGTCCCAGCGGACCGGCGAGGCGACCTGGCCGACCAGTCGTTTGAGCACCTCGCGGCCGTCGTGGACGACCTGCCCGTCGGCGTTGGACAGCAGCCGGGACCGCGGATCGTGGGTGGAGATCGCCCGGGCCAGGCGAGCGAGCCGGGCGACCGCGGGTTGCATGTGCACGGTGTGGAACGCGCCCGCGACACTCAGCTCGATCAGCCGGGCCCGCGCCGGCGGGTTGGCGGCCAGGGCCGCGAGTTGGTCCTTGGTGCCCGCGGCGACGATCTGGCCGCTGCCGTTGTTGTTGGCCGGGGTCAGACCCTGGGCCTCGAGGGCGGCCAGCACCTCGTCGACATTCCCCCCGATCACCGCGGTCATCGAGGTCGGGGTCGCGGCACTGGCGGCGGCCATGGCCAGGCCGCGTTCGCGGACGAACACCATGGCCTGCTCCGCGGAGAGCACGCCGACACCGGCGGCGGCGGTGATCTCGCCGACCGAGTGTCCGGCGGCGACCGCGATGTAGGGGAAGGCGTCGGTGGGGTGCGGGAAGAGCTCGAGCGCGGCGAGCAGGCCCGACGCGACGAGCAGCGGCTGCGCGATCGCGGTGTCCCGGATGGTCTCGGCGTCGGACTCGGTGCCATGGCGCGCGAGGTCCACACCGGAGACGGCGGAGAGCCAGTTCAGCCGATCGGCGAAGCTGGATTCGGCCAACCAGGGTGTGAGGAAGCCGGGGGTCTGTGCGCCCTGACCGGGCGCGACAACTGCAAGCACACCTTTACTATTTCGTAATGTTCCCCCCAAACACGTGCAGGGACACGACGAATCTTCGGACGCCCACTTGTGAGAATCTGACAACTGATCGGCGCTACTCAGCCGGCTCCTCAGGTCGGGATCGGGCCAGCAACCGGCCCAGCGTGAGGGCCAGCCGGAGCGCGTACGCGTCGCGCGGGTCGGTCGGGCTGTAGCCGGTCACCTCGTGGATGCGGCGCAGCCGGTAGCGCACGGTATTGGCATGGACGAACAACGCCCGAGCGGCGGCCTCCACGGACAGGCCCTGGTCCAGAAAGGTCACCAGCGTCTCCAGCAGCCCGCCACCGGCGGCCAGCAGCGGGTCGTAGATGTCGCGGGCCAGTGCTCGCCGGGCATGGCCGTCACCGGACAACGCGCGTTCGGGCAGCAGGTCGGCTGACGACACCGGCCGGGGCGCCTCGGGCCACCCGGCTGCGGCACGGTAGGCGGAGATGGCCTCGCGGGTGCTGGCGGCAGCCTCCATCAGGTGATCGACGGGCGGCCCGACGATGACCGCGCCGGGACCGAAGACGTTGACGAAGCGGGCCACCACCTCGACCGCACGCTCGGTCTCTCTCAGGGCCGGGCCGCCCAGCACGACGACCATCCGGTCACCCTGCACCGCACCCAGCATGTCGGTCCCGGCGATCGCCGCGGTGTGCCGGATCGACTCCAGGGCCTGGCTCGGCTCCAGTTGCGACACCGGTCCGACCACCACCACGACTGCGGCGTTGGAGTGCCAGCCGAGCGTGGAGGCCCTGGACAGCACGGTCTCGTCGGTTTCGCCGCGCAGCACCGCATCGACCACCAGGGCTTCGAGTCGCTCGTCCCAGGCGCCGCGGAGCTCGGCGGCGCGGGCGTAGATCTCGGCCGCGCTGAAGGCCACCTCGCGGCTGTACTGGACGATCGCGGCGTGCAGGATCGGCCGGTCGGCCTTCGGCATCACCTCGTCGATCTGGGTCTCGACCACGTCGATCGTGGTCCGGACCAGCTCGACGGTCTGATAGAGGGAGATCTTGCGGGCCAGTTCGCGCGGCGCCGACCCGAAGACGTCGGAGGTGCTCGGAGCATCCGGGTCGGGTGAGGCGAACCAGGTGACGAACCCGTCGATGCCGGCCTGGGCCACCAGGCTGATCCAGGACCGGTGCTCGGCATCCAGCCGCCGGAACCACAGATGCCGGGCATCCATCTCGGCCACGGTCGCCGTGGTCATCTTCCCGGTGTTGCCGGCCAGCCGCTTGGCGATCGTGCTGCGGGTCTTGGCCGACGGGAGCAGGGACTTGGCGATCCCTCGCGTACCAGCGGCCATAGGCTGACTCTAACGGCCGAGTTGTCAGGGTCTCCGCGCGTCATAGCGCGCTGAGAATCTGACGAGTCGGGGAAGGGAGGGTCGATGAGCGACCTTGATCTGCGGCCGCAGGAACAGGTGTGTACGAGCGTGGCCGGCCGGCGACCCGAGGAGTTGCTGCTGACGGCGCGCCACGTCTATCTGGGCAAGACGACCGAGGTGGCGCGGGCGCTGCCGGACCGGCAGATCCGGATGATCGGCGCCTGGTGCTTCCTTGATCATTACGGACCGGAGGATGTCGGCGGCTCCCCGGGCATGCAGGTCTGGGCCCACCCGCACACCGGTCTGCAGACGGTGAGCTGGCTGCTCGAAGGGGAGATCGAGCACCGCGACAGCGTCGGCTCGCAGGCCATGGTCCGGCCGGGTGAGCTGCACATCATGACCTCGGGCCACGGCATCGTGCACAGCGAGATCTCCCAACCGGACAAGCCGCCCCGGCTGCACGGCGTCCAGCTGTGGGTGGCGCTGCCCGACACGGACCGCGACGTCGATCCGCGTTTCGACTCCTACCGCGACCTTCCTGATCTTGTTCGCGACGGCGTGCGCGGAAAGGTGCTGATCGGTGAGTTGGACGGTGTGGCGTCGCCGGCCCGGGGTCACACCCCGCTGGTCGGGGCCGACTTGATCATCGATCCGGGCGCCACGATCACGCTGACCCTGGATCCGGCGTACGAGCACGGCGTCTTCGTCGTCGAGGGCGTGGTGACGGTGGAGTCCACACCGACCGCGGTGGACCAGTTGCTCTATCTCGGTGCCGATCGCCGCGAGCTGAGGATCCGCAGTGATCATGGCGGCCGGATGATCATTCTCGGCGGCGTGCCGTTCGCGGAGGACATCGTCATGTGGTGGAACTTCATCGGCCGCAGCCACGACGAGATCGTGGCGTTCCGCTCGGCCTGGGAACGCCGTGACCCGCGCTTCCCGCCGGTGGTCAGCCGCGACGAGAAGGTCATGGAGGCTCCACCGATGCCGACCGTCGCGCTCAAGCCCCGACCTCCGAGGCGTACCGGAGCATGACGGCGATCGATCCGGTCCAGGCCCTCCGGGAGATCGGTTTCCTGCTGGAACGCTCGCGCGCCGACACCTACCGGGTACGCGCCTACCGCAGTGCGGCCAACGCGCTGTCGGAGATGACCGCCGAGCAGCGCCATGATCATCAACAGCAGCGCACCTGGGGCAAGGTCACCGGCGTCGGCCCGAAGACCGCGCTGGTGATCACCCAGGCGATGTCGGGGCAGGTGCCCGACTACCTGCAGAAGTTGCGCGACGAGAAGGAGCCGCTGACCGCCGGCGGGCTCGGCATGCGGGCGGCCGTCAAGGGCGATCTGCACTGCCACTCGACCTGGTCCGACGGCGGCAGCCCGCTCGAGGAGATGATGCTCACCGCGCAGGAGCTCGGGCACGAGTACTGCGCGATCACCGACCACTCGCCCCGGCTCACGGTCGCCCGCGGGCTCACCGCCGAGCGGCTGCGGGAACAGATCGCGGTGATCGACGATCTCAACGAGTTGATGGCGCCGTTCCGTTGCCTGCGGGGGATCGAGGTCGACATCCTCGAGGACGGCGGACTTGATCAACAAGACGCGCTGCTCGGCGAGCTCGACGTGGTCGTGGCCAGCGTGCACTCCAAGCTGCGCTCGGACTCGGAGACCATGACCCACCGGATGGTCGGCGGCATCGTCAACCCGAGGACGAACATCCTCGGTCACTGCACGGGTCGGCTGATCGAGGGGGAGCGCGGTCTCCGGCCACAGTCGGTGTTCGACGCCGAGGTGGTCTTCGAAGCCTGCCGCACCTTCGAGGTGGCCGTGGAGATCAACTCCCGCCCCGAGCGCCGGGACCCGCCGACCAAGCTGCTCAGCATGGCGATCGAGATGGGCTGTCTGTTCTCCATCGATACCGACGCCCACGCGCCCGGCCAGTTGGAGTTCCAGATCTACGGCTGCGAGCGGGCCGAGGATCTCGGGCTCGATCCCGATCGGGTGATCAACACCTGGCCGGTCGACCGACTGCTGGCCTGGTGTGACAAGTCCTGAACAAAGTGGTCCTATGCCTCGCGGCCCTCAGGTGCGGCGATCGGCAGTGACCCCGGTCACGTCACCGGCGCTGTCCCCGCGAGGAGCGGTCGCCGGCCGCGACCATGTGACCAGTTTCACTACTGGTCTGGCCGAGGCTGGCGTAATACCAGTGACCCCGCTGGTTTAGCCTTTAGCGATGCCCATTCCACCGGAGCCACGGCGATGACCGCCCACTCGGAGCGCGAGCCGGAGCGTCCGGCGGTTCCGGTGTTCTTCCTCTCCGACAGCACCGGCATCAGTGCCGAGACGATGGGCAACGCGCTGCTGATCCAGTTTCCGGACCTGCGGTTCGAACGCCGGCTGATCCCGTTCATCTCCACCATCGAGGAGGCCCGACGCGTGGTGGCCATCCTCGACAAGGCCGCCGAAGGCCCGGTGACCCCCTTGGCCTTCTCCACCACCGCCGTGACCGACATCCGGCATGAGTTGCACACGTCGAAGTGCCCGTTGATCGACTTCTTCGATCTGCACATGGAACGGGTGGAGTCGATCTTGGGGGCCAAGGGCATCCGGGTCGCCGCCCGGCTGCACGGTCTCGGCGACGTGCAGCGCTACAACGCCCGGATGGCCGCGGTGGAGTACGCGATCGAGCACGACGACGGGCAGAGCATGCGCGCGCTGGACAAGGCCGACGTGATCTTGCTCGCCCCGTCGCGCTGCGGCAAGACCCCGACCACCATGTATCTCGCGCTGCAGCACGGCATCTTCGTGGCCAACTATCCCTTGGTCGATGAGGATTTCGAGAGCTCCGAGCTGCCGCGGCCGGTGAAGAATCTCCGCGACCGTTGCTTCGGGCTGACCACGACGCCGGCCCGGCTCAGCCAGGTGCGGCACGAGCGGCGGCCCAACTCCCGCTACGCCTCGCCGGAGCAGTGCGCGTACGAGTTGCGCCAGGCCGAGTCGATGTACCGAGCGCACCGCATTCCCGTGATCAACTCCTCGGCGAAGTCGGTCGAGGAGATGTCCACCGTGATCTTGCAGACCCTCAACAAGAAGTAGCCCGTCATCCGCAGAAGGAGCCTCATGTCCAGCAACGTCTTATGGTTCGCCGACCTCGGCCTGGCCGATCTCGAGCAGGTCGGCGGGAAGAACTCCTCGCTGGGCGAGATGGTGTCCAACCTGGCCTCGGCCGGCGTCCGGGTGCCGGACGGCTTCGCCACCACCGCCGACGCCTACCGCCGGTTCATCGGCGACACCGGGCTGGCGGAGTCGATCAGCGCCAAACTGTCCGGCCTGGACACCGACGACGTGCAGCGGCTCGCCGTGGTCGGCAAGGAGATCCGCGAGGCCGTCGTGCAGCAGCCGTTCCCCGCCGATCTCGAGGCCGAGATCCGCAACGCCTACGACAAGCTCGCCGGTGGTGACGACGAGCTCTCCTTCGCCGTCCGGTCCAGCGCGACCGCCGAGGACCTGCCCGACGCCTCGTTCGCCGGGCAGCAGGAGACGTTCCTGAACGTCCGCGGCATCGACGCGATCCTGACCGCGATCCGCGAGGTCTTCGCGTCGCTCTACAACGACCGGGCGATCGCGTACCGGGTGCACCACGCGTTCGAGCACGATGCGGTCGCGCTGTCGGCCGGCGTGCAGCGGATGGTGCGTTCGGACATCGGCGCGTCGGGGGTGATGTTCACCATGGACACCGAGTCCGGGTTCACCGACGCGATCTTCATCACCTCCTCCTACGGACTGGGCGAGGCGGTCGTCCAGGGTGCGGTCAACCCCGATGAGTTCTACGTCTACAAGCCCGCCCTGCGCGCCGGCCGGCCGGCGATCTTGAAGCGCGGCATCGGCGGCAAGGCGACGAAGATGATCTACACCACCGATGCCACGGTCGGGAAGACGACGGAGTTCGTCGACGTCGACGACGCCGACCGGAACCTGCTGAGCCTGACCGACGCCGAGGTCGAGGAGCTGGCCCGGCATGCGCTGACCATCGAGGCAGCACTACGGCCGCCCGATGGACATCGAGTGGGGCAAGGACGGCAACGACGGCCAGCTGTACATCCTGCAGGCCCGGCCGGAGACGGTGAAGTCCCGGCAGTCCGGCGGCAACGTGCAGCGCTACAAGCTCAGCGAGCGCGGGACCGCTGCTGATCGAGGGCCGCGCGATCGGGCAGAAGATCGGCGCCGGTGCGGTACGGGTGCTGTCCTCGATCGAGGCGATGCACGAGTTCGTGCCCGGCGAGGTGCTGGTCGCGGACATGACCGATCCGGACTGGGAGCCGATCATGAAGCGCGCCAGTCGCGATCGTCACCAACCGGGGCGGCCGCACCTGCCACGCGGCGATCATCGCCCGCGAGCTGGGCATCCCGGCGGTGGTCGGCACCGGTTCGGCCACCCGCGAGCTCGCCGACGGTCGGGCGGTGACGGTGTCCTGCGCCGAGGGAGACACCGGCTACATCTACGAAGGGGTGCTGGACTTCGACGTGATCGAGACCCAGCTGGACGCGATGCCGGAGATCGACGTCAAGATCATGATGAACGTCGGTACGCCCGATCAGGCGTTCGCGTTCTCCCGGCTGCCGAACGCCGGCGTCGGGCTGGCCCGGCTGGAGTTCATCATCAACCGGCAGATCGGCATCCACCCGAAGGCGCTGCTCGATCTTGATCAGCTGGACGGTCCGCTCTCCGACGAGATCAGTGCCGCGATCGTGGCCTACGACAGCCCGCGCGACTACTTCGTCAAGCGGGTCGCCGAGGGCGTCTCGACCATCGCCGCCGCGTTCGCGCCGCACCCGGTGATCGTGCGGATGTCGGACTTCAAGTCCAACGAGTACGCCAATCTGGTCGGCGGTGAGCTGTACGAGCCGCACGAGGAGAACCCGATGATCGGGTTCCGCGGCGCCGCGCGCTACCTGTCACCGGAGTTCGCCGACTGCTTCGCGATGGAGTGCGAGGCGTTGCGATACGTCCGCGACGAGATGGGCCTGACCAACGTCAAGATCATGATCCCGTTCGTCCGGACCCTGACCGAGGCCGAGGGAGTGATCAATCTGCTCGGCGAGCACGGCTTGAAGCGGGGCGAGAACGACCTGCAGGTGATCATGATGTGCGAGCTGCCGTCGAACGCGGTGATCGCCGACCAGTTCCTTGATCATTTCGACGGTTTCTCCATCGGCTCCAACGACATGACCCAGCTGACCTTGGGCCTGGACCGGGACTCCGCGCTGGTGGCCGCCGGCTTCGACGAGCGCGACCCGGCGGTCAAGTTCATGCTCAGCGCCGCGATCCGGGCCTGCAAGGCGCGCGGCAAGTACGTGGGAATCTGCGGACAGGGACCGAGTGATCACGCCGACCTCGCCGAGTGGCTGCTGGCCGAGGGGATCGACACCATGTCGCTGAACCCGGACACGGTGGTCGACACCTGGGTGCGGTTGGGCAAGCTGACCGCCGCCGCGACCTGATCCGAGCGAGCCGGATGGAGTCGCGGCTCGGATCAGGTTAGGGTCGGGCGCGTGGATGACGCCAGCCTCGCCGCCGAACTCGTACGCGAAGCGGGGATGCTGGCCAGCGACATGCTCAGCGCGGGACTGGAGACCGAGTACAAGACGTCGGTCTCCGACGTCGTCTCGGCGGCGGATCACGCCGCGGAGCAACTGGTCACCGAACGGCTGGCCGACAGCCGGCCGGACGACGGACTGGTCGGTGAGGAGGGTGCGCGCAAGACCGGCGACGGCCGCACCTGGTACATCGACCCGGTCGACGGCACGTACAACTTCCTCTCCGGCGTGCCCTACTGGTGCTCCGCGGTCGGCCTCGTCGACGGCGAGGGACCGCTGCTGGGCGCGGTCTACTATCCCGCGCTCGATCAGCTCTGGGTGGGCGGTCGCGACCACCCGACCACGTTGAACGACGTACCCGTGGAGCGGCTGGCCGAGCGGAGGCTGGCCGAGGTGTCGGTCGCGACCTACTTCCATCCCCGGCACTTCACCGACCAGGCCCGCCTCGCCTCCTGGCAGTCGGCGACCGCCGCCGCGGCCACCGTGCGGATGCTGGGCTCGGCCTCCATCGACCTGGCCAGCGTGGCCAGCAGCCGGCTCGGGATCTTCCTGCAGGCCAACCTGCACCCGTGGGACTGGTATCCCGGTGCCGCGCTGGTCCTCGGCGCCGGCGGGGTCGCGAGCGAACTGCAGGTGGGGGAGAACCTCTGGCAGATCGCCGGCAATGCCGTCGCCGTCGAGGACACCAAGCGCGCGCTCTCTCGCTCGTCTGAGCCCGACGCGCGCTCAGCGCCTCACGTCCATCACGCTCCGGCGCCCTTCTTGGGCGACGCCGGCGACGGAGGTCGGGTCGCCGAGGTAGTAGCGCTCGAAGGCCTGGGCCGCGGCTCCGCTGTCGTACGACCCGTCGCGGCCGAGCGTCTGCAGGGTCGCCACCACGATCGACTCGGCGTCGACCAGGAAGTACCGGCGGGCGGCCGCGCGGGTGTCGGCCAGGCCGAAACCGTCGGTGCCCAGTGAGCACCAGGTGTGCTGCACCCACGGCGCGATCTGGTCCTGGACCGCCCGCATGTAGTCACTCGCCGCGATCACCGGACCCGGCGTTCCGTGCAGGGTCCGGGTGACGAACGGCCAGCGCCGTTCCTGATCGGGATGGGTGAGGTTCCAGTGCTCGGTCTCGACGGCATCCCGGCGCAACTCGTTCCACGAGGTCACCGACCAGACGTCCGCGGCCACGCCCCACTCGTCGGCGAGCATCTGCTGCGCCTTGAGGGCAGCGGTCATGGTCACGCCCGACACCAGGATCTGGGCCCGCGGCCGGTCACCTTCCAGCGTCGGCGAGGCGTAGTGGTACATGCCCTTCAGCAGCGCCTCGACATCCAGCTGCTCCGGGGCGCCCGGCTGGCTGACCGGCTCGTTGTAGACGGTCACGTAGTAGATCAGGTTCTCCCCGTCGGGATGATCTTGATCGTCGTGGCCGTACATCCGGCGCAGGCCGTCTTTGATGATGTGGCCGACCTCGTAGGCGAAGGCCGGGTCGTAGTGCACGACGGCCGGGTTGGTGCTGGCCAGCAACGGCGAGTGACCGTCGGCGTGCTGCAGGCCTTCACCGGTCAGCGTCGTACGCCCCGCCGTCGCACCCATCAGGAAGCCGCGCGACATCTGGTCGGCCATCGCCCAGATCGAGTCGCCGGTCCGCTGGAAGCCGAACATCGAATAGAAGATGTAGAACGGGATCATCGGCTCGCCGTGCATCGCGTACGCGGATCCGGCCGCGATCGTCGAACCCATCGCGCCCGCTTCGGAGATCCCCTCGTGCAGCAACTGGCCCTTCTCGGATTCCTTGTAGGAAAGGAGAAGCTTGCGGTCCACCGACTCGTAGGTCTGACCGTGCGGGTTGTAGATCTTGGCCGTCGGGAACATCGAGTCCATGCCGAAGGTGCGGAACTCGTCCGGGGCGATCGGCACGATCCGGTGGCCGATCTCCTTGTCCCGCATCAGGTCGCGGAGCAACCGGACGAACGCCTGGGTGGTCGCGACCTTGGTCTTCTCGCCGGCCGGTTCCATCAGCGGCGCGTACACCTCGTCGCCGGGCAGCTTGATGATCGTCGGCTTGACCCGGCGCTCCGGGATGTAGCCGCCCAGCGCCTTGCGGCGTTCCTGCAGGTACTGGATCTCCTCGTTGTCCTGGCCGGGGTGGTAGTACGGCGGGTTGTACGGGTCCTCGAGCTGGCTGTCCGGGATCTCCAGGTAGAGCCGATCCCGGAAGGCCTTGAGGTCCTTGGTGGTCAGCTTCTTCATCTGGTGGGTGGCGTTCTTTCCTTCCAGGGCGTCGATCGTCCAGCCCTTGACGGTCTGCGCCAAGATCACCGTCGGCTGCCCGACGTGCTCGGACGCGGCCTTGAACGCCGCGTACACCTTGCGGTAGTCGTGGCCGCCACGCGAGAGCACCTTGATCTCCTCGTCGCTCATGTTGGCGACCATCCGCTGCAACCGCGGATCGGAGAAGAAGTTGTTCCGGATGTACGCGCCGTCCTCGACCAGATAGGTCTGGAACTGGCCGTCCGGGGTGGTGTTCATCTTGTTCACCAGGGCTCCGGCGGCGTCGGCGGCCAGCAGCGGATCCCAGTCGCGGCCCCACAGGACCTTGATCACGTGCCAGCCGGCGCCGAGGAAGAACGACTCCAGTTCCTGGACGATCTTGCCGTTGCCCAGCACGGGTCCGTCGAGTTGCTGCAGGTTGCAGTTGATCACGAAGGTGAGATTGTCCAGACCCTCCCGGGCCGCGATCCGGATGGCGCCGAGCGACTCCGGCTCGCCCATCTCGCCGTCGCCCATGAAGGCCCACACATGCTGACTGGACGTGTCCTTGATGCCGCGGTTGGCCAGGTAGCGGTTGAACCGCGCCTGATAGATCGAGTTGATGCCGGTCAGGCCCATCGAGACGGTGGGAAACTCCCAGAAACGTCGGCATCAACCGCGGATGCGGATAGGACGACAAGCCCTTGCCCGGGCCGCGCGAGACCTCCTGGCGGAAGCCGTCGAGATGGTCGGCGGTGAGCCGCCCCTCGAGGTAGGCGCGGGCGTAGATGCCGGGGGAGGCATGGCCCTGGATGAAGATGTGGTCGCCGCCGCCGGGGTGGTCCTTGCCGCGGAAGAAGTGGTTGAAGCCGACCTCGTACAGGCTCGCGGCGCTCTGGTAGGTGGCGATGTGGCCGCCGACTTCGAGGCCCTTGCGGTTGGCCTTGCTGACCATGATCGCCGCGTTCCAGCGGATGTAGGCCCGGATCCGCCGCTCGACGTGCTCGTCGCCGGGGAACCACGGCTCGGACTCCGGCGGGATGGTGTTGACGTAGTCGCTGCTGCGCAGGGCCGGCAGGCCGACCTGACGCTCCCGCGCCCGGGCCAGCAACTGCAGCATGATGAAGCGGGCGCGGTTCTTGCCCTTGTCGTCGAGCAGGCCGTCCAGGGATTCCAGCCAGTCAGTGTCTCGTCCGGATCGATGTCGGGGATGTGGCTGGGCAGGCCCTCGGCGGTGATGGGCGGCACGCGGTCCGGACGTAGCCATTCATGCTCCTAACGTCTGCCTTCAGCGCAGATGGGCCGAAGGGGCCAGGGTCGCGGGATGTGACGCACAACCATCCTGTCACTCCGCCGTAACGCCCGCACGGGGTCGCATGCGGGAATGTGTCGGACCATCCTGTCACTCGCTGTAGTGCCGCACGGGACGAGCTGATCAGTTTGGCTCGGTCAGTGATCTGGGGTTACGCGGCGGGAGGACCTCTGGCAGGCTTGGCTCTGAGGTCGATCTGGGGAATCCTCGATTGTCCCGATATCGGGAGCCGAGTCAGAAGGAGGCGTCACGCGGGAATGAGCGAGATCTGCTCTCGCAATGTTGGGCAGCGTGTGAACATGCATCGGTCGCCAGGTCGGGGACCGAGGAAGAGGAGGCTCTGGTGAGCACGGCGATGGAAAGCGCCGGACACCAGGGAAGCAAGCTGGGTCTGGCGCGCAGGCCTCGTGGTGCAGGAGCTCGGCTGGGACTCCGACGTGGATGACGACGTCCGGGTGATGATCGAGGACGCCGTCGACTCGGAGTTGATCGAGGAGGCCATGGAGGCGGTCGACCTCGTGCTGCTGTGGTGGCGCGATGACGACGGAGATCTCGTCGAGGGCCTGATGGACGCCCTGACCGATCTCACGCCCGCCGGCTACATCTGGCTGATGACGCCGAAGGTGGGCCGGACGGGCTACGTCGATGCCGCCGACATCGCCGAGGCTGCGGTGACCGCGGGGCTGGCGCAGACGACGAGCGCGTCCATCTCGGCGGATTGGGCCGCCACCAAACTCGTTCGGCCCAAGGGCACGCGCCGGTGACACCGGCCGTCGGGGAGCCGGCGCCGGACTTCGTCACCCGCAATCAGCACGGCGAGCAGGTCGGCCTGGCGGATCTGCGCGGTGATCGGGCGGTGATCGTCTTCTATCCCTGGGCGTTCTCCGGGATCTGCCGGGGCGAGCTGGCCGCACTGCGCGATGATCATGAAAAGTTTCGTGATCTTGGGGTGCGGGTCGTTGCGGTCTCCTGTGATGCGATGTTCACGCTTCGTGCGTACGCCGATGCGGAGCGGATCGGCTTCGATCTGCTGTCCGATCATTGGCCGCACGGCCAGATCGCCAAGGCGTACGGGGTTTTCGATGATCAGGCCGGATGTGCGCTTCGCGGCACCTTCGTCCTCGACGCAGCGGGCCGGATCAGCTGGCAGCAGGTCAACGGGATCGGCGAGGGCCGTGACTTCGGAGGTCTGCTGTCGCTGCTGGGCGGGTCCGATCCGGAGCTGAGAAGCCGCGGTTCTAGGCTGGCCGCGATGACGCTGACCGGAGAATACGAACCGAGCCCGCAGAAGTGGGTGCGTGACCAGGTCGCCCGCTACGAGGCGACGGACGGCCGCGAAGCCAACACCCTCCGCGACACGGGTCTGCCGGTGGTGCTGTTCACCACGCGCGGCAAGAAGAGCGGCAAGATCAGGAAGATGGCGCTGATGCGGGTCGAGCACGACGGCGCGTACGCGATGGTCGCCTCCCAGGGCGGCGCGCCCGAACATCCCGTCCTGGTACTTCAATCTCAAGGCCGATCCCGACGCCTTGATGGTCCAGGACGGTGCCGACCGTTTCGACGCCACGGCCCGGGAACTGGAGGGCGAGGAGCGCGAGGTCTGGTGGCAGCGGGCGGTGGCCGCGTACCCCAACTATGCCGTCTACCAGACCCGGACCGACCGGCTGATCCCGGTGTTGCTGGCCGAGCGGCGGAGCTGAGAACGCCGGGGGCAGAATGGCGACCATGCTTCCTACACTCCCGTTCGGCAGTACCGGCCACGACAGCACGCGGATCATCTTCGGCGCCGCGGCCCTGGGCAACATCAGCCAGGACGAGGCCGACCGTGCCATGGAACTGATCATCGAGCACAAGATCAACCACATCGACACGGCGGCCAGCTACGGCGAGGCCGAGTTGCGCCTCGGACCGTGGATGGAGACCCACCGGGACCAGTTCTTCCTGGCCACGAAGACCGAGAAGCGGACCCGCGCCGAGGCGTACGAGGAGATCCAGCGCTCCTTGGAGCGGCTGCGCACCGACTACGTCGACCTGATCCAGCTGCACAACCTGGTCGACCCGGACGAGTGGGAGACCGCGTTCGCGAGGGGCGGCGCGATCGAAGCCGTGGTCGAGGCGCAGGCCACTGGCCTGGTGCGTTACATCGGGGTCACCGGCCACGGCGTCACCGTCGCGGCCCAGCACCTCCGCTCGCTGGAGCAGTACCCCTTCGACTCGGTGCTGCTGCCGTACAACTACCCGATGTCGCGGAACGCCGACTATCTGGCCGACTTCGACGCGCTGGTCGCGCTCTGCACCGAACAGGGCATTGCCGTGCAGACGATCAAGTCGATCACCCGGGCGCCGTGGGGCGATCGGGAGCAGACGACGAACACCTGGTACGAGCCCCTCACCGAGCAGTCCGCGATCGACACCGCGGTGCATTGGGTGCTGGGCCGCGAGGGCCTGTTCCTGAACACGGCGAGTGATGTCGCGCTGCTGCCGAAGGTCATCGACGCCGCCGAGCGGTACACCGGGCGCCCGACGAAGAGCAGATGCGCGAGCTGGAAGCAGCCTTCGGCATGGAGCCGCTCTTCGTCTGAGTGGCAGCGAGGGTCCGCGCCGTCCTGCTGTCGTCAGCCAGTTCGCCGACAGCTGAGATCGGCGGTCTCGCCGGCTCGATGCGCTGCGGTCCATCTGGTCGAGGTGGGACGGTCGGGGTTGGGATCGTGCGGCGACGATGTGCCGGCGGATCCAGGCTTGGCGGAGGTGCGGAGTCGGCTGAGCGATGACCGGATGGCGGTCCAGAGGGCCGCTGTTCAATCGGGAGGGTTGCGTTCTCAGGCCTGAGGTAGACGGTCATCGGGGGTCCTCGTGGTTGGATTCGGTTCGCGCTAGATGCGCGACATCGCGGAGCCCCCGGCTCGACACGATGAACAATGCCGGTGCGACCTTCACCGAGGCTCAGCGGAGCCGCAGAGAATGCGCAGGAGTTGGCAAGCACTCACCTCGACGGCGGCGTGGGACGAACCGGATCCCTGACCAGGGGTTTGACGTGGGAGCAGAGGGGCTCGAACCCCCGACCTCCTGTTTGTAAGACAGACGCTCTAACCAGCTGAGCTATGCTCCCGGGCGCACTTGCAGCGGCTCACGATAGCCGCCGCCGGCTGGCCTCACCAAGTATTTCGTGCTTCGTTCTGAGCTTGTCGAAGGACCGACCTTGCCCTTTGACAGGCTCAGGCGCGGACGGCTTTCTCAGGCGCGACCCGGAGCGGCGACTAGCCTTGGCCGATGGCCGACGACGAGTTGACCGTCCTGCGCGACGCCCTGTCCACGCACCGCTCGATGCTGATGGGAGCCCTGCACCGCAATGCCGACCTCGACATCGACCGGGCGTTCCAGGTCCACTCCGGCCTGTCCAAGATCCTGGCCCGCTGGGACGAGTACACCGCCAACGAGCAACGCCAGATCGTCCGCACCGTCGAGTACCTGGTGAATGCCGACGACGATGTGCCCGATCTGACCACAGCGAACGGATTCACCGACGACCTCGCCGAGCTGCGCAAGCTCGAAGCCGCTCTGGGCTACGTTTAGTGCTTCAAGGGGACACCCTTGATCCCCCGCGCGCCTGGAGAAGCAATGCCCACCCCCCGAGCCAAGATGTTGATCGGCGCCCTCACCGGCCTGGTGGGGCTGATCGCGATGATTCGACTGGCTGCCGGCGGCTTCTCCGGTGGCCTGAGCGTTCTGGCCTGGTCGGTCATCCTGCTGGCGATGGTGCCCTGGGTCGGCTACGCGGCCTGGCGCGCCCGGCGCGGCCGCCTCACCGGCCGGAGCATGATCGTGGTGCTGGGCCTGGATGCGGTGGGGCTCGTCGTCGTCTGGCTCTTCACCTTCGGCCCGGTGCTGGCGCTGGCCTGCTCGCTCGCCGCGTTCGTGGTGATCTGGGTCAACGACTGGCCGACGCGTCGCCCTCGGGGCGAGGACCGGTTCGTCCGGATCGAGGAGCTGCAGTCCGAAGAGGATTGAGCCGAGTCGGGGGCTGGGAGTCCAGCAGCCGCATCCCGACCGCATCCGGGCTTCGGCGATCGTTCACGAGCACGGCGACCGCGCGGCCGCTGCTCGGGCAGGAAGCCGGCGAAGCTGCGGAACCCTCCGGTGCCACCGTTGTGCCAGTACATCCGCCCGCTTCGCGACCGGCTGCCGATCCAGCCGAGCCCGATGGTCAGCGGCCGGGACGGCTCCAGCAGTTCGTGGGTCAACCGGATCGCCGGCCCGAGCGGTGTCGCGTCCGGGTCGAGCTGGGCCTGCAGATAGCTGAGCAGGTCAGACACCGTCGAGCGCAGTGCGCCCGCACCGGCCAGGCCGTCGAGCCGCCAGTCGGGGCCGGGACGGCGCCGGAACCCGTGACCCTGGGCGGACTGAGCCGACTGCTCGGGCTCCGGGCTCGGGTACGTGTCGTTCAGGCCGAGAGGATTCAACACCTGTTGCCGGACCAGAGTGCCGTAGTCGGCCGCGCCGAAGAGCTCGAACCAGGCGCGGTCCCGAGCAGACCGGCGCCGAAGTTGGAGTACCGCATCCGGCCGCGCCCGGGGTCCGGCGGAGTTTGGTGCCGGCCAGCACGTCGAGGAGCACCGGTGCGCTGATGTCGGCGTACGGATTGTCGCCTCGGACGACCCCGACAACGCCCAGCGGGTCACGTCCCGGCTGTCGTCGCTCCAGGCCGACATCGACCGGGTGGCGAACCTGCGCTCGCGGCTGGACGATCTGGCCGTGATGGTCGAGCTCGGCCAGGAAGAAGGCGATGCCGCCAGCCTGATCGAGTCCGAGACCGAGCTCGCCTCGCTGCAGAAGGCCATCGACGCGCTCGAGGTGCGGACCCTGCTGTCCGGGGAGTACGACGAGCGCGAGGCCCTGGTCACCATCCGCTCCGAGGCGGGCGGGATCGATGCCGCCGACTTCGCGGCCATGCTGCTGCGGATGTACCTGCGCTGGGCCGAGCGGCATCACTACACCGCCGAGGTCTACGACACCTCCTACGCCGAAGAGGCGGGGATCAAGTCGGCCACCTTCCAGGTCAAGGCGCCGTTCGCGTACGGCACGCTGTCGGTCGAGCAGGGCACCCACCGGCTGGTCCGGATCTCCCCGTTCGACAACCAGGGCCGGCGGCAGACGTCGTTCGCCGGCGTCGAGGTGCTGCCGGTGACCGAGGAGGCCGACCACATCGAGATCCCCGAGGCCGACCTGCGGATCGACGTCTTCCGGTCCTCCGGTCCGGGCGGCCAGAGCGTGAACACCACTGACTCGGCGGTGCGGATCACCCACCTGCCGACCGGCATCGTGGTCTCCTGCCAGAACGAGAAGTCCCAGCTGCAGAACAAGGCAGCGGCGCTGCGGGTGCTGCAGTCCCGGCTGCTGGAGAAGGCCCGGCACGATCGCGAGGCGGAGATGAACGCGCTGAAGGGCGACGGCAGCAACAGCTGGGGCTCCCAGATGCGGTCGTACGTGCTGCACCCGTACCAGATGGTCAAGGATCTGCGCACCGACTACGAGGTGTCCTCCCCGGATGCGGTCTTCGACGGGGAGATCGACGGCTTCATCGAGTCCGGCATCCGCTGGCGCCGGATGGGCGAGCCGCGTCCTAGCGGCAGCGCCGACGTGCGCGTTGATCGGCCGAGGAACGCAGCGCCTCACCTAGAATCATCCGTGGCCGTCCGCCGCTGTGTCCTGCAGCGTCGGAACTCCTCTACCCGGCCGAGGCAACTCCGTGATTCGTTTCGAGAATGTGTCCAAGATCTACGACGGCCAGCGCCGCGCGGCGCTGGAGGACGTCAACGTCGACATCGAAAAGGGCGAGTTCGTCTTCCTGGTCGGAGCCTCCGGGTCCGGCAAGTCGACCTTCCTGCGACTGATCCTGCGGGAGCAGCGGCCGACGAAGGGCAAGGTGTTCGTCGCCGGTCGGGAGCTGAACAAGCTGCACAGCTGGAAGATCCCCGCGATGCGCCGGCAGATCGGCACGGTGTTCCAGGACTTCCGGTTGCTGCCCAACAAGACGGTGACCGACAACGTCGCGTTCGCGCTCCAGGTGATCGGCAAGCCGTCGTCGACCATCCGACGCGTGGTCCCCGAGGTGCTGGAGCTCGTCGGTCTGCAGGGCAAGGGGGGCCGGCTGCCGGAGGAGCTGTCCGGCGGTGAGCAGCAGCGGGTGGCGATCGCCCGGGCGTTCGTCAACCGGCCGATGATCCTGATCGCCGACGAGCCGACCGGAAACCTCGACCCCGGCACGAGCGTCGGCATCATGAAGCTGCTGGACCGGATCAACCGGGCGGACACCACGGTGCTGATGGCCACGCACGACTCGACGATCGTCGACCAGATGCGCAAGCGGGTGATCGAACTCGACGACGGGGGCGTGGTCCGCGACCAGAGCCGCGGTGTGTACGGCTACCAGTGAGCCGCCGCTCGCGGCCTGAACCCGCCGACGTCACCGAACCGTCCGTACGACACCGAGCCTCGAGGTAATTGCTGATGCGTTTCCGCCACATCTTGTCCGAGACCCGAGCCGGGTTGCGGCAGAACCTGACCATGACGCTGGCCGTCATCATGACGATGTGGGTGTCGCTGTCCCTGTTCGGCGCCGGGCTGCTGGCCAGCCAGCAGGTGGACCTGATGAAGGGCCGCTGGTACGAGAAGATCGAGATCTCGGTCTTCCTGTGCACCAAGGACACCCGCGGCGATCAGTGCGACCCGGGCATCGACGCCACCCAGGCGCAGAAGGACGAGATCCGCCGCACGCTGGAGAGCAATCCGGAGGTCGCGCCCGGCGGCATCTACTTCGAGACCAAGGAAGAGGCGTACGCGGACTTCCAGCAGGCCTATGAAGGCAGCCCGATCCAGGACTCGCTGACCGTCGACCAGATGCAGGAGTCGTTCCGGGTCAAGCTGAAGAATCCCGAGCAGTACCAAGGCGTCGTGAGCTCGGTGATCGGTCTCAAGGGCGTGCAGAAGGTTCAGGACCTCCATCAGTTGCTGGACCCGTTCTTCCGCGCCCTCAACGTGCTGCAGTGGTCGACCGGCGGCGCCTCGGCCCTGCTGCTGCTGGCCTCGGCGCTGCAGATCGGCAACACCATCCGGCTGGCCACCTTCGCCCGACGGCGAGAGATCGGCATCATGCGGCTGGTCGGCGCCAGCAACTTCTACATCACCGTGCCGTTCCTCCTGGAGGCCGTGTTCTCGGCCCTGATCGGCATCGCGCTGGCCTGCGCGACGCTGGCCGCCGGGGTGAACTTCTGGATCATCAACGGGGTCGCCGAATCGGTCCGGTTCGTCGCCTGGATCGGCTGGCGGCAGACCGGCCTGGCGATGCTGGGCATCGTCGTGGTGGGCGTGGTCCTCGCGGTCATCCCGACCCTGGTGACGACTCGGCGCTATCTGAGGGTCTGAGCTCGCGGGCTCATCACATCAGTCACATGTGAATCACCAGTTGACTGCTGATAACCCGATTTACTCAACTCTCAGTTGAGACTTCACGCGCAAATCGGTGCGATATTCGGCGCCACGCCCGGCTTTGCCCTTGCACCGCGGCTCGTCGGTCTGCATATCATGCCCACGCTGATACGGTCCTGCGCTCCCTGTGTGCGGCCGATTCGGTGGGCTCGACCTCACCCGGAGGTCATGGGGCGGGTCACACCAACTGAACATGCTGATTGGGGAAAGCTGTGGTTCCGGATCTTCCCTACGACCGCTTGGTCGTTCCGGACGGCAGCGAAGCGCTGGAGCACGGCGGTCGCTTCGCCAGACTGGCCAGGAGTCTTCGATTCCGGGTCAACTCTGCGTCCGAGGTCAAGACATCT
>CAVXYL010000009.1:0-27948 GCA_963765975.1 uncultured Actinomycetota bacterium
AGGAGAGCAGGGTGCGGCCGAGTCCGACCGACAGGTAGACCGAGGCGAACATGCCGGTCTGCAGCAAGGTGGCGTAGCGCTCCACGTCGGACCCCTGCCAGTGCGCGATGGTGCAGACCCGGATGTCGTTGCGCTCCGCGGCCGCCACCAGGCGGGTGTGGTCGGAGCGGATCAGGCTGTCGTTGTTCCCGTCGTCCAGCAGCACCAGGCAGGGCCGCCGGTCGGCCGACACCGCATCCTCGAACGGGATCGGCGAACGGGTCCCGCGGCGCGACCGCTTCGAGGATCGGCAGCAGGGCGTCCGCGTCCGCCGCGAGCGCGGCCCGCCCGCTGGCCGCCCGCAGCGCCTCGGCGACCCGGCGGCTGGCTCGGGCGGCGAGCACCGAGCCGCCCCAGACCAGCGGTTGCAACTCGGCCAGACCCATGGCCAGATCCTTGGCCGGGTTCACCGAGACGTCGGCGAACGGCGAGCAGTCCTCGGCGACCTGATCCATCGCGTCGGCGACCGATGCGGGATGCACCTCGGGTCCCAGTTGCAGTTCGTGCAGGCCGTCCAGCATCACGATGGCTGCGGCCAGCGGATCCGCGGTCGCGGTCGGCAGCACGATGGTCGACCGCGATCCGGCGTGCTCAGCGATCGTCGAGATGCGCGGGCAGGCGATCAACAGCTGCGCGCCGCGGCGGACGGCCTCGTGCACCGTCGCGATCAGCCCGGCCGGGGCGCCGTCGCTGGCCATCACGACGACCAGGTCGAGCGCGCCGACCCAGCCCGGCAGGCCGTGGGTCGGCCAGGCCACGAACGGCACCGGGCAGACCGGCTCGAGCATGGCCCGGATGAAGCGGGCCTCCGATCCGGCGGCGATCACCGCCCGCGGCCGCGGCAGTCCGCGGAGCTCGTCGATCGGCTCGGAGGCATCAGCGATCTCCCGGCGGATCCGCGCTCCCGCCTCGGCCAGCCGGCGCAGGATCGGATCGGCGCCCTCCAGGGCCTGGCGGTCGTCCAGCCAGGAATCGTCGAAGACCGACATCGCCCCCGCCGGCCTCATCGACCGTCGGGTCGGCGAGCCTCGTCGATCAGCAGCACCGGAATGCCCTGCCGTACGGGATAGGCGAGTCCGCAGTCGGCCGCCAGGCAGACCAGCTCGTCTTGTTCATGATCAACAGCGAGTGCGCCGTGACAGTTCGGGCAGGCCAGGATCTCCAGCAGCTCCGGCGCCAGTTCGACAGCCATCCGTCATCCTCTCTGATCGCTCAGGTGCGGATCAAACCTAACGCCTCATCCCGCAACTCGGCCATCAGCTCGGCGCTGGATGCCTCGACGTTGAGCCTGAGCAGTGGTTCGGTGTTGCTCGGCCGGACGTTGACCCACCAGTCGTCACCGGCGACGGTCAGCCCGTCGAGCCGGTCCTGGACCCCTCGGTCGGCGAACGCCGCGGCCACCTTGTCCATGATCAACTTCTGGTCGTCGACGAGGGTGTTGATCTCCCCCGAGGCGGCGTAGCGGTTGAACCGCGCGGCCAGCTCCGACAGCGGCTGGTCCGAGCGGCCGACCATCGCCAGGACGTGCATCGCGGCGAGCATCCCGGTGTCGGCGCCCCAGAAGTCTCGGAAGTAGTAGTGCGCGGAGTGCTCGCCGCCGAAGATCGCGTCGTGCTCGGCCATGGCCGCCTTGACGAAGGTGTGCCCGACCTTGGTGATCACGACCTGGCCGCCGGCGTCGGCGACGATCTCCCGCACCGACCAGGAGGTGATCTTGTTGATCACGATGGTCGCACCGGGCTCGCGGCTCAGCTCCTGGCTGGCGATCATGGCCGTCACCGCCGACGGGCTGACGACCTCACCGCGCTCGTCGATGATGAAGCAACGGTCGGCGTCGCCGTCGAAGACCAGAGCAAGATCAGCACCATGATCACGAACGGCTCGCTGGGCATCGACCAGGTTCTCCGGCTCCAGCGGATTCGGCGCGTGGTTGGGAAACGTGCCGTCGGGATCGGTGTACAGACCGATGATGTCAAGATCACTGATGCCGAGCACCGCGGGCAGCGTGTGGCCGGCCATGCCGTTGCCGGCGTCGACGACCACCTTCAGCCGGCGGATGCCGGTCAGGTCGACCAGCGAGTGCAGGTGGTCCGCGTACGCCGGCAGCAGATCCTGCTCGCGATACTCACCCCGCGCGGCGGCCGGCACCGGATCGGTGTCGATCGCCCGGTCGGCGATCTCGACCAGCTGGGCCGGGACGATCGGCCGCGCTGCGGCCAGGCAGAACTTGATCCCGTTGTACTCCCCCGGATTGTGGCTCGCGGTGAACATCGCGCCCGGCAGCCCGAGCCGGCCGGAGGCGAACCACAGCTCGTCGGTGCTGGCCAGCCCGATGTCGATCACATCGGCACCGCGGCTGATCACGCCGTCGACGAAGGCCGCCGCCATCGTGGGGCTGCTGACCCGCATGTCCTGCCCGACCACCAGCGCACCCTCGGCCGCATTGAGGTCGAGCACGTCGACCAACGCCGCACCGATCGCGTACGCGCCGTCGGCATCCCACTGCGGATCAGGTCCTTCGGTGATGCCCCGAATGTCGTTGGCCTTGAAGATTCCCCGTTTGATCACCGTCGAATCCTAGGGGCGATGACGCTACGGCCGCATTTCGTCGCGAGCCGGACGATGCCGACGGGCCCGTCAGTCCGGGCGATCGGCCAACACGGTGAGGTGGCCGCGACGGCCGAGCTCGACGATGCCGCTGCGCTGCGGAGCCGCGTTCCTCCGCCGGCGTGAGCGGGAGCGTCGTAGGACAGCCCGACCTCGCGTACGGCATCGGCGAGCGCCAGCAGGTCGTCGGTGCTCGGTTGGGGCTCGGAGTCGGTCACCAGCCGGATCACCTCCCAACCGCGCGGGGCGGACAGGGCCTGGGCGTGGTGCTGGCAGAGGTCGTAGCCATGCGGTTCGGCGCGGGTCGCCAGCGGTCCCAGCACGGCGGTGGAGTCGCGATACACGTAGGTCAGCGTCGAGGTGGCCGTGCGCGAGCAACCCGCCCTCGAACACCGCCGCGTTCCCACCCGCCAGACGCTACCGCCCACCGGCGGCAGATCCTGGGAAGCGCGCCCGACGCGCCGCGGGCCGCGACTCCGGCCCAGCGGCCACTAGGCTGCGTCGCGTGTCCAACCAGCGCCGCGATCGGCACGGCCGCGGCCTTCGGGGGCCACTGGCTCGATCGAACGCGCTGACCGCGCGGATCGCCCAACCACCCCGGCCGGCCACCAAGGCCGACTTCTTCAACGACGCGGTGCACGCCGCTCTCGATCGGATCGGCCGGCAGTGCCCCGAGGCGCTGGTCGGGGTCACCGTCGGCATCGAGGACGTCCCGCCGGTCGACGGCGGTTGGGCCTCGGACCGGGTACCGCTCGCGGCCGCGCTGGAGGGCACGGCCGACCGCCCGGGGCAGGTGGTGATCTACCGGCGCCCGCTGGAGCATCGCGCGATGACCCGCCGCGGGCTGCGCATCCTCGCCTACCGGACGATCGTCGAGCAGCTCTCCGCGCTCACCGGCCGGAGTGTCGACGAGATCGACCCCGACGGAGCCGGCGCCGACGAGGACTGAGTCGCCGGCTCGCGACGCTCCGACGCTCAGCTGCCCGACGGACGGGTCGGACACGCTGCGCGGCGCCCGCCCGGCGACATCGGGTGAGGTGAGCGGAAGGGTGGCGAGTCCGGCGACATCGCCGTCGGGCTGGGTCAGCACGATGCCGCCGATGACGGCCGGAGCCGTCCGGCACCGACACCACGACGTACGAGGGGGCCGGGGAGTTCAGCCGCCGGGTGGCGGTGCTGCCCGCGGCGAGCAGCACCTCGTCGGTGCGCAGCGTGACGCCCTCGTAGCTCAACACCTCGAACGACACCGCGGCGTCGGTGTCCCCGGTGTTGCTCAGGATCAACTCGCTGTCTGCCGCGTCCGTGGTGGCCGTGGCGCTGACCCCGAGCCGGACGAGCGGGCTGACCGCCGACTGGAGCGCCAGATCGTCGGCCGCCCCGGCGCCGGCGGCTGGTGGCGATCACCGCGCCGGTCACCGGGAAGTCGCTGGTCAGCATGACGCTCGCCGCTTCGCCGGCCAATCCGGGTTCGAGGTCGACCGACGCCGAGCTCTCCGCCGCCACCTCCACCACCTCGGCCCCGGTCGGTGTGTACGGTCCCTGCAGACCGAGCAACTGGACCTGAACGGCGGCTCGTTCGGTTCCGGGATTGGTGACCACCAGCTGCCGGCCGCCCTCATCGCCGGGCACCCCCGGGATCAGCACCGTGGCACTCGGTCCCGCGGACGGCAGCACCCAGTCGACGCCGGCCGGTTTGAGGTCGTCGGTCCGCAGCCGCTTGGCCACGGCGGTGACCCGTCCCTGGCTCGTCTGCACGCTGAGACCCGAGTGCTCCCTCGGTCTTGACCACACTGCTCAGCGACACGGTTCGCGAGGAGTGCGCGTCGACGGTCAGCCCCGGGCTGCCCGGCACCACGACCCGGCCGCGGCGGCCGTAGAACCGCAGATCCACTTCGGCCTGGGTGTCGTCGGGGTTGGTCAGGATCAACTCGGTGCGATCGGCGTCCTCGGCGCCCAGCCCGGAGAACCAGTGCGCGGTCGCCGGGGCCAGGCAGGACGCGGCGGCCAGGCCGGCGTCATCGCCCGCCGGCGCGGTGCTGAGCACGCTGCCCGACGTGGTCGAGGCCATCGCGCCGTCGGCCGACAACACGATCGAGCTGCGCACGCCGGTGGCCTGGGCACCCTTCCCGGACTGGGAAACCTTCAGTTCCTCCTGTGTCGGTGTCCAGCGCGGCGCCGGTCAGCGACCCCTCGCGGCCGGATTCCTGCCGCACGGTGACGCCGGAGACGACGGTCGTCGGGACCTGGCTGGCCTGTTGGCCGCCTTCCGGCTCGCGCGACGGTGCAGATCGAGGTCGTACGCCCGATCTGGGCCGCCCGCGGCGGTTCCACGGTGGCGTTCTGCGGCTGCATGGCCGCCCCGGCGACCGCCGAGCAACAGCACCGCCACGACAGCGGACGGCACCACCACGATGCGGCGGCTCCGCAACCGGTGGGGTCGGAGATCGAGCTGCGCCATCACACCGTCTCCGACAGGGTCGCTGCGCGTCGGGCGGATCGGGTGGGGTCGCGCACCTCGGGACGACGGACTCCGGGAGCGGCCAGGATGGCGGCGATCAGCAGCACCACACCCTGGCCGGCGACCAACCAGCCGGCGATCGACGGCAGCTCGATAGGTCAGCGATCCGCCCTGCGGGCGGCAGGCTGAACGCCTGCTGCCAGCCGCCGTCGGCCGGCTCCAGCCGGCGGCCGCCGAGCTCGGCCTGCCAGCGCGGATCTGCCGCCTCGCCGATCCGTAGCTGTCGTCCCTCGCCGCCGGCCGGGACGGTCGCCGGCAAGGCGCCGACGGGGCTGAGGCCGTCGGGGCTGGCGATGACGGCCCGCGAGACGGCCGGATCGAGCTCCCACACGGTGCCTTGATCGTTGCCGCTGGCGACGCCGAGCCCCGGCGTGTTGTCGATCCGCGAGGTCACGTCGTCGGTGGCTCCGGTCACCCAGATGTAGCCGATGCCGAGGTCGGAGAGCTGCGGGCCGATGTCGGAATCGGCGGTGCCGGCCACGAGCCGGACCACGAGATCATCGACGGTCGTCCGGGCCGTCGCCGAGCCGCCGAAGGCCAGGCCGCGATCCGCGTCGCCCAGCCGGACCAGATCGTCGCCGAGCACCGAATAGCGTGCGGTGCCATCCGACAGGTCGATGGCCAGCACCCGAGGCTTGGCTTCGGTGGTCATCGCATTGAGGACGTACGGCGGGATCGCGTCGAGCCGGGTCCGCTCGATCGGGCCGGTCGCTCCGGCCAGCACCCACCAGGCGGCCGCGCCGATGCTGACCAGCCCGACCAGCACCCCGGCCAGTACGGTCATCGGCTGCAGCCAGCTGAAGCTGCGCCGCTTCATCGACGTCGAGAGCCCGTCGACCCCCACGCCGCCGCCGAGGATCAGGGCGCCGAAGCCGACCAGCAGGTAGGCGCCGACCCACGGCCGCACCTCGACTCCGACCGGCGGCACCGAGACCACCAGCCGGGACAGCACGACCGCCATGGCCGAACGCGACGAGCGCGGTGATCCAGGCGGCAAGCACGGCGCGGCGATCGGGGTGCCGGACCAGGCCGACCAGGGCGACCAGCCAGATCAGGCCGAAGATGGTGATCCCCAGCCAGAGCGGCGGCAGTCCCGGGCCCAGGCCGTTGCCGACCAGCAGTCGCCAGACCGACGGCGCGCCGGGAGCGCCGTCGAGCTCGGCATCCGGACCGGTGAAGATGCGGCCCGGTGCGGTGATCAGGCGTCGGCAGCCAGGGCAGCATGACCAGCAGCGGGACGCCCAGCGCGATGCCGATCCGGCCGATCTTGCGCGGCGTACGCCTCAGCGACGACCGCGCCGAGCAGGCCGACCAGAAGCGCGAGCATCATGATCGACGGCTCGAACGCCGCGAGGGCGACGAGCACGACACCGGCTCCCCAGCCGCCGCGCCAGGCCTCGGGCGTCCGCACCCGGCGCAGCACCAGGGCCCGGACGGCGGTGACCAGCAGCGGCAGCCCGATCGCGAACACGCTGAGGGTGAGCCGGCCCTGATTGGTGCCGCCGAGCAGCACCGGAAGCAACGCGTAGGTGACCGCCACCCAGAGCCGCAGCCGCCGGTCGTTGATCAGTCGGCGGGCGACCGGGTACGAGGTCAGCAGCGCGAGCGGCACCACACCGCACAGCAGCACGGTGCTGAACCACTCCGGTTGCCCGGCCAGCAGGGTCGAGCCGAGCGCGACCAGCCCCAGCCAGGGCGGCGTGACCTCGCCGGGCGCGCCCGGGAATCGGCGCGACGACGGCATGCCACAGGTCGGACAGCGTCTCGTGCGCGGGCAGCAGGGCCGGCGCCGCGAGGGAGCCGAGGCCGAACAGCCCGCGGGCGGCGATCAGGCTGGCCACGATCGCCACCACGGTCGTGATCACGATGGGGCTCAGCCACGGCATGGCGTGGCCGCTCGTCGGCGACCGAACTGAAGTCGTCGCCGGTCATCTCGTCGAGCGAAGCAGCATCGGCGTCGCCGGCCACCGAGCGATACTGCTCCGACGCGGCGCCGCCCAACGCCTCGGCGGCGACCCGCAGGCTGTTCCACCACGGCGGCCGGAGCGAGCGCACGACCTCGTCGGTTCCGGGAACGGGATCGATCTCCGCCGTCCGGGTGCGCAGATCCCGGATCCGGCCGGGGTGCGCGACGAAGGAGCCGAGAGCCAGGATCTCGTCGAGCGCGCGTCCGGGGACCTTGCCGATCAGGTACGCGACGGCATGGGTCAGACAACTGAACACCAGCCGGAGCCAGACCAGCGGGAGCATCTTGCCGGGGGCGTGACCGGCGACGACGATCATGCCGAGCAGCCGGTCGACCTTGCCCGGCCGGCGGCCGGTCAGCCCGCGCGGACGCAGACCGGCGCGGCCGACCTGCCGGTGGATGACCAGCGCGTCGGGCGTGGTCATCACCCGATAGCCGTTGAGGTGCGCCCGCCAGCCGAACTCCACCCCGTCGCGGAAGACCGGCAGCGCCGGGTCGAGCCCGTCGAGATCTCGCCAGACCGCGGTCCGGACCAGCATGCCGCAGGTCGACACCCCCAGCCGCGACCTGGGCTGATCGCGCTGGCCCTGGTCGATCTCGCCCGAGTCGATGGCGAGTTCGCGGCGGCCGGTCCCGGAGATGCTGACCCCGATCTCACTGATCTGCTGGCCACCGTGCCGGCGCTTGGGCAGCACGAGCTTGGGTCCGGTGATGTCGATGGACCGGTCGGTGATCACGTGGGCGAGCAGTCGGTGCAGCGCATCGGGCGCCGGCACCGCATCGTCGTGCAGCAGCCAGAGCCAGTGGCTGTCATCGGCCGAGACCGCGTGCATGCCGGAGGTGGTGGGGTCCTCGTCGAGGCTGTGCCGATCCTGACGGAGCGCGGCCTTGACCGCGGTGCCGAAGCCGAAGGTGCGCTTCCCCGAGTACACCGCGTCGATGACGCCCTGGTCCCGGGCGTGCTCGAGCAGGGTGAGGGTGATGTCGGAACTGGCGTTGTCGATCGCGATCAGCCGATGCGGCCGGTCCTGGAGGTGTTCGAGCGCCTCCAGCGTGTAGGGCAGCCAGCGCGCGGCGTCGAGGGTGACCAGGACGGCGGTGACGTGGGCGCTGGAGACGTCGAGGCGGGGCTCCTCGCCGTCCTCGCGTGCCTCCACCCAACCCCAGGGGTCGTCGGTGAAGCCGAAGTCGCTGTTGTGCTCCGACCACAGCTCCGACGGCGCATAGGAATCGTGCCGCCGATCGTCGCGGGCCCGGCCCCGGGTGTCGTGACTCTCCATCAGCGTCGACCGAGATTGGCGTCGGTCGGCGTCGACTCGAGATTGGCTCAGCCAATGCACACGACCTTGGCGGCGGTCAGGTGCTCGACCGTCGGCTCGTGGCCCCTGCCCATCAGAGATCCTTCAGCCGGCTTGGAGAAACGGTCCCCGGAACACGCAAAGGGGCTGCCCACGGTGGGCGGCCCCTACTTTATGCGAGTTCCAGGCGCAGGCGGACCATCGGCGAAGCTCAGCCGGCTGCACGGCATCGACAGCCGCGGCGCGGCCTCGGTCTGCCGAGGCCACGCCGCGTGCCGAGCGGTCAGACGGCCCGCTTCTTCAACTTGCGGCGTTCCCGCTCGCTGAGGCCGCCCCAGATGCCGAACCGCTCATCGTTGGAGAGCGCGTACTCGAGGCACTCCCCTCGTACGTCGCAGGACAGGCAGACCTTCTTCGCCTCCCGGGTCGATCCGCCCTTCTCGGGGAAGAACGCCTCGGGGTCGGTCTGGGCGCACAAGGCGCGCTCCTGCCATCCCAGAGCGCCCTCTTCATCGAAGTCCATCAATTCGTGCATCTGCCGCGCCTCCTCGACCCGCATGAAACATCTGGTGGTGCTGCCGAACGGAACGACTTCGCGGGTCGTACCCTTCGCCTGCCCGCTGGTGCCGGATGCCCCCGTCCGCGTCAGCGAATGACATTGTTGAAATTACATGCCTGTCAATACCCGAAAGTCAAGGGCTGACCTGATATTGGGGCGACCAATACCACAGTCGGAGAAGACGCTCAGGCCTGGTCGGACCACCAGTTCGGGGCCGGATGTGGCGCGGCTTGGCCGGCTGTTCGCCGACCTGGTCGGGGCCGGCGGGGTCGACCGGAGTCACCCGCGTGGTCTGATCGTCCGCGGCCCCGGCGGCGGGTGGCGGAGCCGGCGGCTGGGTCGGAGCGGCCGGGATCGGCTGCCATCCGGCCGGCTCCCCCGGCGTCCCCCAACCGGTCGCGGGAGCGCCGGCGGCCGCGTCCCTGGCGGTCAGCCAGGCAGCGCCGGCGGCCGCGTCCGGCTGCCAGGTCGGCTGCCGCTGCGGGTCGGGCGGTCCGGGCTGGACCGGCGGGGCCGCCAACTCCGGCACCGGCTGGTGCTGCGGCGCCGGCCCGGACGCCACCGGGGCCGGCTGCAGCTGGAACAACTTGACCAGCACCGCGACGGCGAGTCCGGAGATGACCAGGGTGACGGCAACACCGGCGACGTCGGCCCTGAGCGCTCGCGAGGCCAGGCTCAGCAGCGTCAGCAGGAGTGCGGCCAGCAGCGCCAGCACGGAGGTCAGCACAGCCAGCAACGTGATCAACCGGGCCCGCGCGGTCGGCTCCACCAGCACGCAGCTCGCCACGATCCCGGCCAGGACGACGAAGATCGTGGGGTTGCCGATCTTGGCGGCGATGCCCAGGGCCAGGGTCGGCCGGAGGGCGGCTCCGACGACGACGAGTTCGATCACCCCGAGCAGCATGGTGAGGGCGAGGACACCGATCGTCAACCAGGCCGCCGGCTCCCGCCAGTTCTTCAGGCTCTCCATCGCCGCAGCGTATGCCGAACTCCGCCCGTCGCGCATCGCACTCGGCGCGGGCGATCACCGGCGATGGTCGGAGCGGGATCGAGGAGGGTCGGCGGATGGAAGACTGTCGGCGTGCAGATCGTGATCTTGGCCGGCGGTGTCGGCGGCTCGGCCTTCGTGCTGGGCGTCCGCGCGGGCTATCCGGACGCGACGATCACGGTGATCGGCAACACCGCCGACGACATCACGCTGCACGGCCTGCGCATCTGCCCGGATCTGGACACCATGATGTACACCCTCGGCGGCGGCGCCGACGACCATCGCGGTTGGGGTCGGCAGGGCGAGAGCTGGCAGGTGATGGACGAGCTGCGCGCGTACGGCGTCGAGCCGACCTGGTTCTCCCTGGGCGATCGTGATCTTGGCACCCACCTCGTTCGGACCCAGCTGCTCGACGCCGGCTATCCGCTGTCCGACGTGACGGCGGCGCTGTGCTCACGCTGGCTGGCCGGGGAGCAGTTGCGGCTGCTGCCGATGACCGACGACCGGGTCGAGACCCACGTCACGATCGCCGATCCCGACCTGCCCGGCGCCCGGCGAGCGGTGCACTTCCAGGAGTACTGGGTGCGGATGCACGCCGCGCCCGAGGCACTGGCGATCACCTACGTCGGCATCGAGGCCTCCCGGCCCGCGCCCGGCGTGCTGGACGCGATCGGTGCGGCTGACCTGATCTTGGTCGCCCCGAGCAATCCGGTCGTGTCGATCGGTCCGATCCTCGCCGTACCGGGAATCCGCGAGGCGCTGCAGCAGGCCTCGGCGCCGGTGGTGGGCTTCTCCGGCATCCTCGGCGGCGCCCCGGTGCTCGGCATGGCCCACCGGCTGCTGCCGGCGATCGGAGTCCGCGTCGATGCCGCCGCGGTCGGCCTGCACTACGGCGCGCGGTCGCGGGGCGGCGTGCTCGACGTCTGGGCGATGGACGACGCCGACGAGGCATCGGCCGGGCTGGTCGCGGACGGCGGACTGCAGGTCGTCGTCACCGATCTGATCATGCGCGACCCGCAGCGCACGGCGGCCTTCGTCGCGTCACGCGGTCGAGGCGGTCTGCCGATGATGATCAGCTTCTCGTGATCAACTCCGCCGACCGGCCCGAGCCGTCGATGATCACGATCTTCGCTCCGTCCGGCCTGGGCGAGGTGGCACCCGGAGCGCCGCTGGCCGAGATGATCATGGAGCTGGTGGGCCGGCATTCCGAGGGTCCGCTGCAGGACGGTGACATCGTGGTGGTCACCTCCAAGATCATCAGCAAGGCCGAGGGACGCACCGCCGATCGGCACCAGCGCGACGACCTGGTCCGGGCCGAGTCGGTCCGGACGCTCGCCCGGCGCGGCGCCACCAAGATCGTCCGGACCCGGCACGGGTTGACCCTCGCGGCGGCCGGCATCGACAACTCCAATGTCGAACCGGAGCTCATCGTGCTGCTCCCGCTCGATCCGGACGCCAGCGCCGCCACGCTCCGCGAGGCGTTGCAGGCTGCGCACCGGGCTGCGGCTCGGGGTGATCATCTCCGACACCGCCGGTCGCACCTGGCGCGAAGGTCAGGTCGATCAAGCCATCGGCGCGGCCGGCGTCGACGTCGCCCGGAGCTATGCCGGCCGCACCGACGCGTACGGCAACGATCTGTTGATCACCCGCACCGCGTACGCCGATGAGCTCGCCTCGGCCGCCGACCTGGTGAAGACCAAGCTTGCCGGCCGCCCCGTGGCGGTGGTCCGCGGTCTCGAGCACCTGGTCCGCGACACCGGCCAGCGGGCGCGCGACCTGGTGCGGCCGGCCGCGTCCGACCTCTTCGGATACGGGAGCCGCGAGGCGGTGCTGGCGGCGGCCCTGACCGTGACGGGTCAGCCGGAGCGGTACGAGGAACTGGTCGACCTGGAGGCTGCGGAGCAGATTTCGGCGCTGCTCGAACGGCAGCGGTCTGTCCGGCGAGGCGGCTGAACTGCTGCGCGCCCTGCTGTCCGTCGATCTTTCTCACGACCCCCCACTCAGCACTTCGGGTTAGACTCGCCACTCCCCCAGCACGTGTAGGAGTTCAGCGGTGGCCAAGTCAGGTCCGAGCAAGACGGCGCCTTCGGGCAATCGACGCGACCGGTTGGCCTCGTTCGAAGCGGCTCGCAAGAAAGAACAGCGCACCCGGACGATCCGCTTGCTGGTGATCTGCGTCGTGGCGGCCGCGCTGGTGCTGGCCGTGCCGCTCTACCTCTACTACCAGGACTACCAGGCCCGGAACGCGACCATCTCCGAACTCGGCGTGACGGCGGCGGCGGCGGGCTGCGACCCGGTCGCCGAGGAAGCCGCCACCGGCAACCAGGAGCACGTCGAGGACGGCACCGACATCCCGTACGCGAAGTCGCCGCCCGACTCCGGCCCGCACTACGCCGAGCCGGCGCCGTTCCTGAAGCACTTCTACGCCGAGGCCGACCGGCCGGCCGTGGGGACGCTCGTGCACAACCTCGAGCACGGCTACACGGTGGTCTGGTATCGCGCTTCCGCGCCGCAGGATCAGATCGATGCCCTCGAGCAGATCTCGAAGACCTTCAGCAGCGACGACTACGATCCGACCAAGAAGTTCATCGCGGCACCCTGGACCGATTCCGACCCGGCCGGCTTTCCCGACGGCAAGAACGTCGTGCTGGCGCGCTGGACGGCCGATCCGGCCGACCCGTCCAACCCCGCGACTGCAGAAGGGCGTCAGCCAGGCCTGCGCGGCGGTCAGCGGTCAGGCGATCAAGGACTTCATGGTCAAGTACCCGATGGAGAGTTCGCCCGAGCCCAACGGGGCCTGAGCGCCTGAGCGCCCGGCACGCCACGACGCCCGTCGTCCACGGCGGCGCGTCGGGGGACGGCGGGCGGCGGCGGCGTCATGTCGGCGCTGGCCAGGAACTCGGCCATCGTGCGTTCCCGGCCGTAGCGGCGCTTCAGCCACAGGTAGCAGATGAACGCCGCCGGCCCGAAGGCGGTCTGAGCCGGGACCAGGAGATCGGTGCGCGCGTCGATCAGCACCCTGAAGGCCAGCGGTGCCAGTGCGGGGGTGATCGCGCCGAACACCACGGCGAGGATCACGGCGAGCCGCGCGGGTCGGCGACCGTAGGCCTTGAGGACCGCGATCACGAACAGTGAGTAGACCAGCAGATCGCCCAGTCCGAGGCTCGCGTTGAAGATGCCGAGTCGGTAGCCGATGGCCGGGTCCAGCGGCCAGCCGAGGAAGCGCTGGGCCAGCGCGTTGGTGAGCGGCCAGACGAAGGTGAAGACCGCGTCGTACGCGGCGAGGACCAACGCGAACCAGGCGACGTGCTTCACCCGCATCCCGCCCTGGACATAGAGGTTCGACACCGTGACCGCGGCGGCGATCACCACGATGCTGTTCTCCAGCCAGAAGATCTGCCAGCCGAGGACGGTGCCGAGCATCGAGCCGGCCATCAACACGTTCGCACCGACCAGGAAGCCGACGATCAGCCAGGTCGCGGTCGGGCCCATCATCGGCCGCAACCCGATGGACAGGGCCGACATGAACGTGATCAGCAGGAAGACCAACAACACCCCCATCGGCAGCACGATGTAGAGCAGCGGCAGGCCCACGATGAAGACGAACAAGATCGCGACGTCGCGGCGGTTGAAGGTGCCGATGGCGGGTCGCTCCAGCCGGACGTAGCGCAGGTAGAGCAGCGCCAGCGCGATGGTCAGGACCGTGCCGGAGACGGCGAGCACCAGTTCGAACAGGACGGGAAACGTCAGCGATTCACCGGGCAGCATGTCATCCTCCGACGGGTAGCGGTTCGGTCGCGAATGTGAGCTCGTGCAGGTCGCTGCGCAGCCGGCGCAGCGCCGGCCCTCGATCGTCGGCGACGAGGTCGAGGTCGACCTCGAGGCCGCGTTCGGCGAAGTGCCGGTGCGCGTCGCGGACCCCGAGACCGGCGACGCGCACCGACGGGCAGGGTCAGCCGGATCCGGCCACCCGCGGGCTCGGCCCGGAAGCGGGCCGGCCACGGCTGGCTCGGCAGCGCGTCGACCGCTTCGACGAGATCTCGGGGCGTGACGACGGCGCCGGTCTCCAGTCGGAGGATCTGATCGGCCTTGCCGACGATCGGGCCGGTGCCCGGCAGGCCGGAGATCTCGCAGTTCAGCGGGCTGTCGTCCAGCACGCGGACGACATCGCGGGTGTCGTACCGGAAGACGGGGAGGCACTCCCGGAACGGGTAGTAGGGCGTGATCACCACGCTGGCCAGCGATCCGGGCGCGGCCGGTTCGCCGGAGGACGAGGTCGAGCAGTTCGACCAGGCCGACATTGAGGTCGTGGTGCAGGTGGCCGTGCGAACAGGTGGTGGCCGAGACCGGCACCACCTCGGTCATGCCGAACGCATCGTTGATCCGCGCGCCGAACGTCTCGGCCGCCGCGGCGCGCAGCGTGGACGACAGTATCTCGCCGCCGGAGTCGATCCGGCGCAGTCGGAAGTCGGCGGCGGTGAGGCCGCGTCGCCGTGCGGCGACGACCAGTTCCGCCAGGTAGCTCGGGCTGGCCGACATCAACGTCGCCTCGCCGACCAGGTAGTCCAGGGCCTCGTCCGGCGGCACCACGCCGAGGACGCGGCAGCCGGCGCCGACCAGCCGGCAGATCGCCGCGGTCAGGTGCACGGCCGCGGTCGCCCGCGAGCTGACGTGAACCTGGATGATGTCGGTGGGCCGGATCTCGTCGCGCAGCACCCCGGTGAGGGCGCTCATCGCCGACCACAGCTCGAGCTCGTATCGCGACATCCACACCTCCGCCGCCCGACCGGTGGTTCCGGTCGTTCTGGTGGCCAGGTGGGGTGGCACATCGGTGCACCAGAACTCCCGCCGCTGCTCGATCAGCTCCCGCTTCACGGTCACCGGAATCTGCGCCATGCCGGCGACGTCGAGTCGCCGCGGGTTGATCCCGGCGGCGGCGAACCGGCGCGCGTAGAACGGGGACTTCTCGGCCAGCCGTGCGGCGGTGCGCCGCACCCCGCGCTCGGCGAGCTCGGCGCGTTCGTCCGGATCGGCGAAGGGGCCGTCGACGAGTTCCCGTACGCCCACGCCCGCCTCGCCGAACTCGGCCAGGGTCGCCAGGGCGTCGTCGACCAGTCGGGCGATGTTGCCCGGGTCCATCTTCCGTCCCCAGACCATCCCCATGGCCATCCGGAACTGCCTGATCCCCGTCTCGAACACGTCAACTCCTCATCGTTTCTCTTCGTGCGTTCGCGCCGCTCATCGGCGTGGTGCAGTCGCTCCGCCAGACCGCCGGTCGACACGAGCATTCGAGCCGGCCGGCCCGGCGGAGCGGACCGTCAGAAAGCGCCGCCGACGGTCGCGGCGAACATCACCGCAGTCAGCGAGCCCAACGCGTAGCGAGCGTGCTTGGCGCTCTTGAGTACAGACTTCATGATTACGACCTCCTTCCCCGATTCGTTGTTCAGCGCGACTCCACCGGTCGCGCTCCGGTCGCCGGCCTAGGGCACGACGACGACTCTGGCGTTCATCTCGGGGTGCACCGTGCAGGTGATCACGTAGACCCCGGCGGTGTTCCACGGCGGGGTGGTGTAGGTCTCGTTCTGTTCCAACATCTTTCGCGGCGTCATGGCGCCGGCGCCGGGAGGAGCGAGCAGACCCTTGTCCCCGGGGCCGATCACATGGATCCAGCGCGAGTTGTTCTGGAACGACAGCGTCTGGCCGACGCGGATCGTGACCACCGGCATGTCGCCGGTGTCGTCCGCTCCGTCGATGCCGTACACCTCGTAACCCTCGTGCCCCATGCCGATCACGCCGTGCGGCGGCGCCGCCAGCGGAGGCAGGGAGAGTGGCACTGCGACGCCCGCCACCACCAGTGCGGCGGCGAGCAAGATCTTCGGAAACCTCATCCCGAGCACCCCTGTTCAAGGTCCCCCCGATGTGCGGGGAACACCTAGATAGAGCGCGATCGGGTTCGATTGGATACCAGCAGTGCCCAATATGCCTCAGCCCGGCTCGGAGGCCGGGCTGGGGTCAGGGGTCAGCGGGGCCGGCTACGCGTACGCGCGACCGAGCCGGGCCGTCACCTCGGCGACGAGTTCCTTGATCCGTTCGGCTTCGGAGATGGGGCAGACCAGGGTGATCTGGGGGGTCTGGACGATCACCGTGTCGGTCAGGCCGACGACGGCCACGACCCGGCCGTCATCGGTGTTGTTGATCACCAGATTGTCGTGGGCGTCGACCAGCACACTCGTGCCCTGGATCGCGTTACCGCGATCGTCGCGGGGCAACTGCTCGCCCAGCGAGGCGAAGCCGCCGACGTCGTGCCACTCGATCGGCAGCCGGACCGCCATCACGTGCGCGGTGCCCCGGCCCAGGGAGACGGGTTCCATGATCGCGTAGTCCACGCTGATCTTGGTCAGCGCCGGGTAGATCTCCGCCAGCCGCTCTGGATGCTCGGCGAGCTCGAGCACCGCCGCGTGCGTGTCCGGGAGGAGCTGGGCCAGTTGATCGAGCAGGGTCTGGGCGCGCCAGACGAACATGCCGGCGTTCCACCAGTAGTCCCCCGAGGCCAGGTAGGCCTCGGCCGTCGCCCGGTCGGGCTTCTCCTTGAACGCGATCACCTTGCTCACCGCGGGACGCTGCGGGTCCTCCGCACCCCGCTGCAGGTAGCCGTAGCCGGTGTGCGGCGACGTGGGGACGACGCCGAAGGTGATCAATGCCGTGGGGTCGGACTCGGCGACCTCGAAACCCTCGTTGAGCGCGTCCTGGAAGGCCGACACGGGATGCATGATCTGGTCCGCGGTGACCACGGCGAAGCAGGCGTCGGGATCGCGCCGGGCCAGCACCGCAGCCGGCCAGGCCACGGCATTCAGCGAGTCCCGGCCCTCCGGCTCGCCGAGGATGTTCTCGACCGGGACCTCGGGCAGTTCCTCGGCGACCACGTGGGCGTAGTCCGAGCCGGTACAGATCAGCACCCGGTCCGGCGGGGACGACGCCGTCGAGCCGCTCGAAGGCGATCCGCAGCAGGCTCTTGCCGCCGAGGACCTTGAGCAGTTGCTTCGGCATGTCCTGCCGCGACAGCGGCCACAACCGCTTACCCGAGCCTCCGGCCATGATCACCACGTAGCGCATGCGGCCCAGGCTATCGACGGATTGTTTCGCCGGATCAACTCTGGACGCCGACCGCCGTGTGATTAGGATCGCGGCCGTGACCGATCTGATCAGCGCCCTGCTCGCCCAGCGCGTACGCCGCAACGGCGCGGATCCGCTGATCACCTACTACGACCTCGACTCGGGCGAGCGCACCGAGCTCTCGGCGGTCAGCTTCGCGAACTGGGTGAACAAGACCTCCAACCTGCTGGTCGACGAACTGCTGGTCGATCCCGGCGACGCGGTCCAGCTCACCCTCGCCGAGACCCACCCCGGCCACTGGGTGACGCTGATCTGGGAGCTCGCCTGTTGGCAGGTCGGAGCCGTGGTCAGCCTCGACCCGGCGCGTGACGGCGAAGGTCATCGTCGTTCGGACCCGGCACGGCCTGGACCACCTTCGGCAGATACCGAGGTCGTCTACTGCTCGCTGCATCCGCTCGGGCTGCCCTCCGGAGTCGAAGAGTCCGATCATCGACTACAACCTCGAGGTCCGCGGCCAGGCCGACCAGTATCCGGCCGTCCGGCAGTAGGCGTCCGCTCCGGCCTGGCACAGCCCCGGCCTCGACCTCGATCAGAGCGATCTGGTCGCGGTGGACCGGAGCTTCGAGCCGGCGCCGGATGATCGTGCCCTCCGATCCGTGGCGGACCGTTCAGGACGCGTTGATCACTCCGCTGGTCACCGGCGGGTCGACGGTGATCGTCAGCGGCGCCGCGACCCAGGAGCAACTCGACCGCATCCGCACATCCGAACGCGCGAGCTGACGTGACCACGTTTCGTGTCCGAGCCTGTCGAAGGACCGCGATCTTGCCCTTCGACAAGCTCAGGGCGCGTTGGAATGCGCGAGCTGAAACAACGGAGGTACTTCTGCCGCGAGTACGCGGCAGAAGTACCTCCGTTGATTTGCTCAGACGTTCTGCGGGAAGCCCAGGTTGAGGCCGCCGTGGCTCGGGTCGAGCCAGCGGGAGGTGATCACCTTGCCGCGGGTGAAGAAGTGCACGCCTTCCATGCCGTGGGCGTGGCTGTCGCCGAACAGCGAGTTCTTCCAACCACCGAAGGAGTAGTACGCCATCGGCACCGGCACCGGCACGTTGATGCCGATCATGCCGACGTTGACCTCGTTCTGGAACTGCCGCGCCGCGCCGCCGTCGTTGGTGAAGATCGCGGTGCCGTTGCCGTACGGGTTGTCGTTGATCAACTTGACGCCCTCTTCGTAGCGACTCGACCCGGACGACCGACAGCACCGGGCCGAAGATCTCGTCGGTGTAGATGCTCATGTCGGTGCCGACGTTGTCGAACAGGGTCGGGCCGACGAAGAAGCCGTCACCGTCGGAGTCGGTCTCGATCCCGCGACCGTCGACCACCAACGTCGCGCCGGCCGCCTCGCCGGCATCCACATAGCCGGACACCCGGTCCCGGGCCTGCGAGGTGACCAGCGGGCCCATGTCGCAGCCGCGGGTGCCGTCGCCGGTCTTCAACCCGACCGCCCGCTCCTTGATCTTGGCCACCAGCTCGTCGGCGATGTCGCCGACCGCGAGCACCGCGGAGATCGCCATGCAGCGCTCCCCCGCCGAGCCGAAGCCGGCGTTGATCGCCTGGTCGGCGGCCAGATCCAGATCGGCATCCGGCAGCACCAGCATGTGGTTCTTCGCCCCGCCCAGGGCCTGGACCCGCTTGCCGTGCGAGGTGCCGGTCTCGTAGATGTACCGGGCGATCGGCGTCGACCCGACGAACGAGATCGACTGCACATCCGGATGGGTCAGCAGGCCGTCGACGGCGACCTTGTCGCCGTTCAGCACGTTGAACACCCCGTCGGGCAGGCCGGCTTCCTTCCACAGCTGCGCCATCCACAGCGCCGCGGTCGGCACCTTCTCGCTCGGCTTCAGCACCACCGTGTTGCCGGCGGCGATCGCGATCGGGAAGAACCACATCGGCACCATGGCCGGGAAGTTGAACGGAGAGATGATGCCGACCACGCCGAGCGGCTGGCGGACCGAATGCACGTCGACCTTGGTCGAGGCGTTCTCGGTGAACGCGCCCTTGATCAGGTGCGGCATCCCGCAGGCGAACTCCACCACCTCCTGGCCGCGGCTCACCTCGCCCAGCGCATCGGAGAGCACCTTGCCGTGCTCGGAGGTGATGATCGCGGCGAGTTCGGACTTGCGCGCGTTCAGCAGCTCCCGGAACGCGAACAGCACCTGGGTCCGCCTGGCCAGCGAGGTGTCCCGCCACTTCGGGAACGCCGCCGCGGCGGCCGCGATCACCTCGTTGACATCGGCCTCGCTGGCCAGCGGCAGCTGGCCGGTGACCTCGCCGGTCGCCGGGTTGGTGACATCGGAGAATCGCCCGCCCGTCCCATCGAAGGGGGCGCCGTTCTTCCAGTGGTGCAGCGTCGTTGCCATGGTCTTTTCCTTCTCCTACGCGTTGATCAAGTGTGTTGTTGGTGAGTGCTGCTCCGGCGTCGGTTCCGAAGTGCTTGGTGACCAGGTCAGTGGCCTTGTCGCGCTGGCGTTCGGAGACGCCGCGGGCATCTTCCTCCCAGCCGAACACACAGCTGGAGATGACGCCGTCGAAGTCGGCGGCCGCCAGTGCGGCGAAGACGGCGTCGTAGTCGACCTCGCCCATGCCCATCTCCATGTGCTGGTGCACCCGGGAGGTGTTGCCGGGCGGGTTGGAGATGTAGCGCAGGCCGTTGGACGTGGTGTGGTCCCACGCATCGGCCAGGTGCACGTAGCGGGTCTTCTCCCCGGCCGCCGCGATGATGGTCGCGGCGTCGTGTCCCTGGTGGAAGGCGTGCGGGGTGCAGTAGAGGAAGCCGATCCAGTCCTTGTTCAGGCCGCGGATCATGTTGACCGCCTCGAGGCCGTCCTCGATGAAGTCGTCGGGGTGCGGCTCCAAGATCAACTGGAGACCCTCGCGCTCGAAGATCGGCAGCAGCTCGTCCATCGACTTCAGGAACTGGGCCTCGGCGGTCTCCGGCGACTCCGGTCGTCCGTTGAACTCCGAGTTCATCACCTCGACACCAAGATCAACAGTGATCTGGATGGCGCGCTTCCAGGCCCGTACGGCGGCCTGCCGCTGATCTTCGTCCGGCCCGGACCAGCGCAGCACGGGCAGCACCGAAGCGATCCCGACGCCGGCGTCCGCGGCGACCTTCTTCAGCTTCTTCACCCCCGCGTCGTCGACCCGGGGATATTTGAAGAACGGGATGAAGTCGGCCTTGGGCGACAGCTCCATGTGCTGATAGCCGAGGCCGGCCACGATGTCGGGCAGTTCCCAGACCGTGCTGGTCGAGAAGAACATCTGCGGGTCGAGAGCAAGCTTCATCGCGCGGCCTCCATGTCTGGTGCGGTGATGCCGGGAGCTGGACTGTCGTCGACGAGGTTGGGCTCGTGATGCGTCGGTCCGACCGGCTCGAGCTCCGTGTCGTACTCCGCGGTGTCGGGGTGCCGGACGGCCGGCTCCGGCTGGCCCTCAGCCGGCTCCTCGTGCTCGAGCGTCGGAGGCGCGGCCGCGCCGGGTCTGGCGCCCAGCTGGACGGTGACCTTCCGACCCGTGCGGACCGCTTCGACGCCCGCCTCGCAGACGGCGACTGCGGCGTAGCCGTCCCAGGCTCCGGGCCCGTCGATGGTTCCGGCCTTGGCGGCGTCGACCCAACGTTGCAGCTCGACGTCGTAGGCGGCGCCGAAGCGCTCGACGAAGCTCGGCGTGAGCTGCCCGCCCCAGCGACCGTCGGTGCCCTTGACCTGCAGGTTCTGGTCCAGCCCGATGACGGCGCTGCCCCGCTCGCCGACCACCTCGGTGCGCACCTCGTACGCGACGCCGGTCCGGACGTAGATCTCGTCGGTGACGATCCGGCCGGACGCGGTCTCGAAGATCACGATCATCGGATCGGACGTGCCCTTCGGGGCGGCGCTGGTGGCCACCCCGGCGATCACCTGCACGCTGGTGATCTCCTCATCGAGCAGGAAGCGGACCACGTCGACCTCGTGCACCACGGAGTCGCGGATCATGAACTCGGAGTTGAAGAAGTCCGGTACCGCCGGGTTGCGGTGGGTGCAGTGCACGACCAGCGGGTTGCCCAGCGCACCGTCGGTGATCAACTTCTTCAAGCGCGACGTACTCGCTGTCGAAGCGCCGCATGAAGCCGACCTGGATCAGCGGACGGTCGAGCGCCGCCTCCTTCTGCACGATGGCGTACGAGGATGCGATGTCGGTGGTCAGCGGCTTCTCGCAGAGCACCGGGATGCCACGGTCCAGACAGGCGTTGACCTGCTCGTCATGGGCCTTGCCCGGGGTGGCGATCAGCACCGCGTCGACCTCGGGGTCGTTGATCGCCGCGATCGGGTCCTCGACGACCCGGGCGCCGATCGGCGCAGCAACCTCCCGCGCCTTGTCGGCGAAGAAGTCGTTGATCACGGTGACCTTCGCGCCCCGGATCCGCTTGCTCAGCGCATCCACGTGGAAGGCGCCCATCATGCCGACGCCCAGCACGGCGATTCGCAGATCAGACATTCAGCGGTCCCCCAAGTCAGTTTTTCCCAGGTCGAGATTGGCCGAGCTGCACGAGCTCAGGTAGGTGCGGGTGCGCTTCGCGATGGGCAGCGGGATATCGGGTGAGCAGGGATACAGGTCGTGCTCGATGATGCCCTCGATGTCGCGGTCCAGTTCGCTCAGCGCATCCAGCACCGGACCCATCTCCGGCACGCCGAACGGCGGCTCGATCATGGCGCCCATCCGGACCGCCTCGGGAAAGGACAGATTCTTGTCCAGCACCTGCGCGATCACCATCGGGTTGACCTGCTTGAGGTGCACGTAGCCGATGCGGTCCGGGTACTTGGTGATCAACTCGACGCAGTCGCCGCCGTAGTAGGCCACGTGACCGGTGTCCAGGCAGAGGTTCACGTACTCGGGGTTCGTGCTCTCGAGGAACCGCTCGATCTCCGGCTGGTAGCCGACGTGGCTGTCGGCATGGGAGTGGAACTGCACGTGCAGCCCGTACTCCTCCAGGATGCGGCGACCCAGCTCGTCGGTCTGCGTGGTCAGCAGGTCCCACTGCTCCTCGGTCAGGTCGGGATCCTCCTTCGGCGCACCGGACTTGTGATCGCGCCACGGCTCGGGGATGACCACGATGTGGTCGCCGCCGACCGCCTTGGTCAACGCGGCCACGTCGGTCACCTGCTTCCAGGTGTAGTCCCAGGCGCCGGGCAGATGCAGATGGGAGAACACGGTGCCGGCCAGCACCGTCAGTCCATGCGCGTCGAGTGCGTCCTGCAGCTCGGCCGGGTCCTTCGGCAGGTAGCCGTACGGGCCGAGCTCGATGGCCTCGTAGCCCGCTTCGACCACCTCACGGAGGAACTGCTCGGCCGGCAACTGCTCAGGGTCGCTGGGAAACCAGACGCCCCACGAGTCGGGCGCGGTGCCGATGGTGATCTTGGATGGCACGAATTCTCCTGCTTCTGTGCTGGTGGGTGTCCTGAACCTGTCGAAGGATCAGGAGGTGGGCGTGAGGAACAGCTTCTGGGTGGCCTTGTGGTCGTCGTAGACCGTGCGGGCGTCCTGGGTGGACTGCAGGGTGGAGGTCGCGCTGACCGGCACGTCCCACCAGGACTCCGAGTCCGGCGCGCCGATCAGCGGGTCGGTCTCGACGTAGATCACGATCGGGTCGTCGGACGCCTTGGCGGCCTTGACCGCATCGGCGAACTCCGCCGGCCGTCGAGGTCTTGATCACCTCGAGCCCGAAGCTCGCGGCATTGGCGGCCAGGTCGAGCGGCAGCTTGTCGCCGTCGAGCCGTCCCGACTTCGGGTTGCGGTAGCGGTACTGGGTGCCGAATCGCTGCGAGCCAAGGGATTCCGAGAGCGAGCCGATCGACGCGTAGCCGTGGTTCTGGACCAGCACGGTGATCACCTTGATGCCCTCCTGCACCGCGGTGGCGAGCTCGGTGGCCATCATCAGGTACGAGCCGTCGCCGACCATGATGAACACGTCCCGATCCGGGCAGGCCAGCCGGACGCCGAGGCCGCCGGCGACCTCGTAGCCCATGCAGGAGTAGCCGTACTCGACGTGGTAGCCCTTGGGATCACGGGTACGCCACAGCTTGTGCAGGTCACCGGGCATCGAGCCGGCCGCGCAGACCACCACGTCGCGAGGATCGGACAGCTCGTTGACCATGCCGATCACCTCGTTCTGGGTGAGCAGCCCGTCGGCGCCGCCGTTCGGCGTCTCCGGCAGGTAGACCTTCTGCACGGTCGTCGTCCCACTCCGCATCCAGCGCCGCGTAGGACTTGGCGTAGCTCGTCGTCGACGGTGTAGCCGTCGAGCAGCGGCAACAGCGCTTCCAGCGACTCGCGGGCATCGGCCTGCACGCTGAAGCCGGCCTGCTTGATCGCGTCCAGCCCGGCGACATTGATGTTGACGAACCGCACGTCCGGGTTCTGGAAGGCGGTGCGGCTGGCGGTGGTGAAGTCGGAGTACCGGGTGCCGATGCCGATCACCACATCCGCGTCGCGGGCGATCGCATTCGCCGCCGTGGTGCCGGTCGAGCCGATCGCGCCGAGGCACTGCGGGTGGTCGTAGACCAGGGTTCCCTTGCCTGCTTGGGATTGGCCGACCGGGATCCCGGTCGCCTCGCAGAAGGCGGCCAGCGCGTCGGTGGCCTGCGAGTAGTGCACGCCGCCGCCGGCGACAATCAGCGGCCGCCTGCGCCTTCTTGATCAACTCGGCCGCGGCGCTGATCATCGCGGACTCCGGCAGCGGCCGGGCCACGTGCCAGACCCGCTTCTCGAACAGCTCGACCGGCCAGTCGTACGCCTCCGCCTGCACGTCCTGCGGGAAGCACAGGGTGACCGCGCCGGTCTCCGCCGGATCGACCAGCACCCGCATCGCGGCGAGCAGCGCCGAGGGCAACTGCTCGGGACGCCAGATCCGGTCGAAGTACTTCGACACCGGCCGGAACGCGTCGTTGACGGTGACGTCGCCGGAGTTCGGCAGTTCCAGTTCCTGCAGCAGCGGCGAGGCGCTGCGGTCGGCGAACGTGTCGGCGGGCAGCAGCAGCACCGGCAGCCGGTTGATCGTCGCCAGGGCGGCGCCGGTCAGCAGGTTGGTCGCGCCCGGACCGACGCTGGTCGACACCGCGTAGGTCTGCAGCCGGTTCTTCATCCGCGCGTACGCGACCGCGGTGTGCACCATCGCCTGCTCGTTGCGGCCGAGGATGTACGGCAGCGCCTCGGGATCGTCGAGTTCGGCCTGCAGCAGCGCCTGGCCGATGCCGGCCACATTGCCGTGGCCGAAGATGCCGAAGCAGCCGGCGAAGAGCTTCTGCTCGACCCCGTCGGACTCGGAGTACTGGGCGCCGAGGAACTTCACCAGCGCCTGAGCGACCGTCAAGTTCACCGTCTTGGCCATATCAGGAGTCCTTCGTCAGTCGTGAGTCGATCGATTGGGTCTTCCAGGTGTCACGCACCCAGGTCTGGTCCGGGTGGTCGGAGATCTTCCACACCCGCTCCGCTCCCGGACCGGCCATCACATTCAAGTAGTACATGTCGAACCCGGGGGCGGCGACGCAGGGTCCGTGCCAGCCGTACGGGACGAGCACGGTGTCGCGGTCGTGCACCTCTTCGAGGATGTCGATGTCCTTGCCGGGCGAGGAGGTCGTCCGCATGAAGCCGAAACCCGGCTGGCCGTCGGGCCCGGCCGCGATCTCGAAGTAGTAGATCTCCTCGAGCTCGGACTCGTCCGCGGCTCTGCGTGTCGTGCTTGTGGGCGGGATAGGAGGACCAGTTGCCGCCCGGCGTGATCACCTCGCAGGCGATGATCTTGCTGGCCTCGAGCGCGTCCGGGGTGCCGAAGTTGCGCACCTGGCGGCTGGACTGCCCGGCCCCCCGCAACTCGACCGGGACCTTGGTCGAGGGCAGGTAGCGCAACGGGAGGGACCGGTCGGTCCGGGCGCCGCACAGCGCGAACCGGCCGCCGTGTTCGGAGTGCAGGGTGACGACCTGGCCGATGCCGATGTAGGCGACGTCGGTCGGCCCGGCGAAGACGTTCGCCCGGCCGTCGAGATCGCAGTGCGAACCGTCGACCTCGACCGCGACGCCACCGCTCAACGGCACCACGATGATCTCGTCGCCACCGGTGGAGAAGCGATGCTCACCGGCCGCGTCGAGGGAGACGATCCGCAGCGAGGAATAGCCCCAGCCCGCCGATTCCGGCGTGACCTCGACCTCGTACTCCGATCCGGAGCCGCCGGCGGGCAGGTAGAACGTGGATGCCACGGTCGTCATCGGACCAGGCTGACGGCGGTGTCGACCGCATTGGCCACGTCGTCATCGGCCGGGTAGAGCATGGTGCGGCCGACCACCAGCCCGCGGACCGACGGCAGGGCGAGGGCAGCCGACCACGCGGCGTAGGTCTCGTCGGGGGCCCCGTCCGGGTCGCCGCCGAGCAGCAGGGTCGGCAGCGTCGTCGCGTCCATCACCCGCTCCATCTCGTGGACCACGGGCAGCTTCATCCAGGTGTACGCGCTGGACGCGCCGAGGCCCTGGGCGATGTGCACGGACTTGATCACCGCGTCCGGGGAGAGATCGTTCACGATCTTGCCGTTGACCCGCGTCGACATGAACGGCTCGACCATGGCGATCAGCTCGGCCCGGTTGAGCTCGGTGATCACCTGCGCCTGGGTCTCCAGGGTGCGAACGGTGCCCGGGTCGTCCAGGTCGATCCGGGTCAGCATCTTGCAGCCGTCGAACCGCGCCTCGAGCGTGCCCTGGACGTCGTAGCCGGTGTTCCGGTCGTCCACCTCGAACGCCGAGCCCTGCAGGCCGCCGCGGTTCAGCGAGGAGAAGACCAGCTTGTCCTCCAGCGCGCCGAGCAGGAGCAGATCCTCGGCGATGTCGGCGGTGGCGAGGAGGCCGTCGACCCCGGGCCGCGACAGCGCGGTCACCAGCCGTTCGAGGAGCTCGGTGCGGCTGGCCATGGCCATCGGGTTGCCCTGCGCGCCCAGCGCACCGCGGGCCGGATGGTCGCAGGCGACGATCATCAGCTTGCCGTCGTCGCCGAACAGCGGCCGCCGGCGGCGCGAGGCCAGGAGTTGCTTGATCCGCTGCGGTTCGCGGGCCCGGATCTCGTTGATGTCGCCGATCGAGCGCGGCGAATCCCGGTGCGGCGGTGATGGTGGCGCTCATCGGGCACCTGCGCTGCTGACGACGAAGTGCTTGGCGAGGGAGTCGGCGAGCCGCTCGTTCGGGTCACCGCCGGCGATCAGGGTGTCGATCTCGGCCTCGGTCGGCATCGCGGTGGAACATTCCAGCCGGGAGGCGACGATGGCACCGGCCGCGTTGGCGTGCTGCAGGACCTTCTCCAGCGGCCAGCCGGCCAGCAGCCCGTGGCAGAGCGACCCGCCGAACGAGTCACCGGCCCCCAGCCCGTTCAACGGGGTGATCGGGATCGGCGGCGACTCGACCCGCTCGGTGCGGGTCTTGGCCAGCACGCCCTTCGGGCCCTGCTTGACGATGGCCAGCTCGACCCCGGCGTCCAGCAGCGCGTCGGCCGCGCGCTCGGGCTCGGTCTCACCGACCGCGACCTCGCACTCCTCGCGGTTGCCGACGGCCACCGTGACCTGGCCGAGCACCTTCTGGATCTGTTCGGTCGCGTGGGCCGGGGTCTCCCAGAACATCGGCCGATAGTCGAGGTCGACCACCGTGAACTGCTTGCGGGCCCGAGCCTCGAGCACGGCGAAGTGGGACTCCCGGCTGGGCTCCTCGCTGAGGCCGGTGACCGAGATCCACATCAGCTTGGTGTCGCGCACCGCGTCGAAGTCGATGTCGCTCGGCTTCACCTGCAGGTCCGGCGCGGTGGGCTTGCGGTAGAACCAGAGCGGGAAGTTGTCCGGCGGGAAGATCTCGCAGAAGGTGACCGGAGTCGCGTACTCGGTGTTGGTCACCACATGCTCGTCGGAGACGCCGAGGTCGCGCAGCTCCCGGCGGACGTAGCGGCCGAACGGATCGTTGCCCACCCCGGTGATGATCGCGGCGTTGCGCCCGAGCCGGGCGACGGCGACGGCGACGTTGGCGGTGGTGCCGCCGAGGTACTTGCCGAAGGTCTCGACGTCCTCGAGCCCGACACCGACCTGCAGCGGATAGATGTCGACCCCGGCGCGGCCGAAGGTCAGTACCTCCAGGGGGCCTGCGAAACGGTCGTCGGCTGCCGTGGCAGAGTCGCTGCTCATAACTCTCCTTTGAGAAATCCGGGCGTCACCCGTGGCTGGCTCATTCAGAACCGTAGGGGCTGGGCGATGGGCTGTCAATACTTTGTCCAGACAAATGATCATTTCGTGGGACGCGTTCTGAGTCAGCAACGTGTCCTGAGCCTGTCGAAGGACCGGATGCAGTCCCGTTGCGCGCTCGATCATGGCTCAGAGTTCGCCGGTGAGGAACTGGGCACGGCCCAGTCCGAAGGACCAGTCCTCGCGCTCGTTGGCCATCACCGACACGATCAGATCCTCCGGGCGGACGAGCGCGGCGGCGTCCAGGCGCTTGGCCAGTTGGTCGTACGCCGCCTGCTTCTGCTCGGCGTTGCGACCCTGCTGGAAGATCTGGATCACCGTCACCCCGTCGGAGCGCTCGAGCCCGAGTCCGGTGTCCTCGGCGATGATGTGCCCGACCGCGTGCTCGGTGATGATCTGGTAGCGATCCCCCGGCGGCGCGGCGAACACGTCGAGCATGACTTCTTGAACCGTGTCCGCGAGCCTGCGGAGCTGAGCCGGCGTACGGCCGGCCTGGACGTCGATGCGGACGAGTGGCATGTCATCTCCTGTTGCTGAAGTGCTCTCATCCTAACTTTGTAAAGA
>CAVXYL010000010.1:0-38294 GCA_963765975.1 uncultured Actinomycetota bacterium
ACGAGCGAGACGCCTCCGACGAGCACGCCACGTCCACCTGGGCGCGACGGCTCGATCACGCGACTGGCCTGCTGGAACAAGGAATCGCCGCGGTCGGACTCGGGCAGCTGACCGAGGCGGTGTCCTGCTACGACCGCGCGCTCGAGACGCTGGCCCTGGATCGTCGAGGCCGTCCGCTCGCCGGACATGATCATCAGGCCTGGCAGCGAAGTCACCTGGGGGCAAGGATCCTGCTCAGCCAGGCCTTTGCGACCCATGAGCTCGGGGACCACGCCCGCGCCACCCGGGTGCTGGACGACGCCCTCGCGATCTCCGAGGCCGGCGGCTATGACGACATCGGCGTCCTGGTGCACGCGCAGCGCGGCGCGATGCTGATCCGCGAGGGGCAGTTGAAGGACGCCCTCTCCCAGCTCGACCACGCGGTGGACTTCCTGGAGTATGCGCCACCGGTGGACCGGGCGAAGGTGTTGCTCAACCGCGGCGAGCTGCACGGACTGCTCGGAGATCTCGCCCAGGCCAAGGACGATTGCGCACTGGCCCTCCGGCTGGCGCTGGAGTCGGGACCGGCCGAACTGGTGTTCTATGCCACGCACAATCTCGGCTGGTACGAGTTCCTGGCCGGCAACCTTCCTCGGGCCTTGGAGCTGATGCCCACCGGCGAGGACGCGCTGCCGGACTTCGAACGGGGCATCGTCGGCATGGACCGGGCCAAGGCACTGCTCAGTGCCGGTCTGGTCACCGAGGCCGACCGATCGCTGATCGACGTCTGCGCTGCGTTCGGTCGGACCGAACTCGTCCAGTTCCTCGCCGAGGCGGAGCTGATCCGCGCCGAGGTCGCCCTGCTCGCCGACCAGGCCGAGCTCGCCCACACCCTCAGCCACCAGGCGGTCGCCCGGCTCAAGCGGCGGCACAACCGGCGGGCCATCGCGCTCGGTGAACTGGTCCAGCTGCGAGCCGACATCGCTCGAGGAGCCCGCCGGGATCGGGTCCTCCGAAAAGCAGACCGGCTGGTCCGGACGTTCACCGAACTGGGCTTGCGGGACCAGGAACGGATGGCGCGGCTGATCGCGATCGAGCATGCCGGAGCCGACGGCCCGCAGACCCGGGTGCTGCCGCAGATCCGGCCCGAACAGCCGCTCGATCTCCGGCTCTACAACCGTCTGGTGCGGGCGAAGGCGGCCTACGCCCGCGGGGATACGGCAGCGGGTCGACGGCAGGCGATCCAGGGCATGGCGGAGATCACCGAACATCAGGCCCAGTTCGGCAGTCTCGACCTGCAGATCTCCGGCGCCGCCTATGGCGTCGACCTGGCGGCGCTGGCGGTCACCGAGGAGATCGAGCATGGCCGCCCGACGGCCGTCCTGGCCTGGCTGGAACGGGCTCGCGCCATCTCCGCGCGGGTGCCCGAGGTTCAGCCGCCCGCGGATCCGATGACCGCCGACCTGCTCGGTCAGCTGCGCTGGGTGATCAACAGCCTCGAGCAGGAGCAGACCCAGGGCGACGGCACCGACGGCCTGCGTCGTCGCCGGAGCCAGTTGCAGCGAACGATCCGCGCCCGCTCCTGGACGATCCAGGGTCCGCGCGCGGTCGGCGCGATCCCGACCGCCGCAGCCATCCGGGCTGAGCTCGATCCGGCCTGTCTGGTGGCCGATCTTCGGCCTGCATCGACCAGCTGCACGCCGTGGTGCTGACCCGGACCCGGAGCTGGCAGCGCCGACTCGGCACCATGCCCGAGGTCGAGCAGCTCGGCATGCGGGTCAATGCCGATTTCGACGTGCTCGCGATGGATCTGGTCCCGCGCGCCCTGCGCGCCTCGGCGCGCAGTTCGCTGGCCAAGGGACTCCGGGCGCTGGACGAGCTCATGTTGGCGCCCCTCGACCTGCCGGCCGGGCCGATCGTCCTGTTGCCACCCGGGAAGTTCGCCGGACTGCCCTGGGGGGAGCTGCCGTCCTTCGCGGGCCGGCCGCTGACCGTGGCACCGTCGGCCGCGGCCTGGCTCCGAGCCCACGCCAACATCAACCGCGATCCCGGCCCGGTGGTGGCGATCGCCGGACCCGGCCTCGACCGGGCGGATCAGGAGGTCGCCGCGGTGGCCGAGGCCTGGCCGGGCTGTCTGACCCTGACCGGGTCGCAGGCCACCGGCCCCGCCGTCCTCGCCGCGGTCGACGGCGCCCGCCTCGTCCACGTCGCCGCCCACGGCCAGCACCAGCGCGACAGCCCGCTGTTCTCCTCGATCAAGTTGTTCGACGGTCCGGTCGTCGGGTACGACCTCGATCGATTGACCCATCCGCCGAGCCAGGCGGTGCTGTCGGCGTGCGATCTGGGCCGGGCGACGGTGCGCCCGGGCGACGAGGCACTCGGCCTCAGCCGCGCACTGCTGCACAGCGGCACGGCGACGGTGATCTCCGGCGTGGCGAAGGTGTCGGATCGTGGCGCCGCCGACCTGATGAGCGACTATCACCGGCGGCTGGCGGACGGCCTGGCACCGGCGTACGCGCTGGCCGATGCCCTGGCGGCGGCCGAGGAGCCGCTGCCGTTCCTCTGTCTCGGCGCCGGCTGGTGAGAGCCGCCGACCGGCGGGAGAATTACGGATTGATCGCTGCGAGCTCTAGACTCGCCAGGTTGTCCGCTTCCCGAAAGAGTCTCGAATGCCCATCCGTTCCGATCTGCGCAACGTCGCGATCGTCGCCCACGTCGATCACGGCAAGACCACCCTCGTCGACGCGATGCTGTGGCAATCGGGTGCCTTCCGCGTCGGCCAGGACGTCGAGAAGCGGGTGATGGACTCGATGGACCTGGAGCGGGAGAAGGGCATCACGATCCTGGCCAAGAACACGGCCGTGCTGCACCATGCGCCGGGTGGTCAGGACGTGACGATCAACATCATCGACACCCCGGGCCACGCCGACTTCGGCGGCGAGGTCGAGCGCGGGCTGGAGATGGTCGACGGCGTGCTGCTGCTCGTCGACGCCTCCGAGGGACCGCTTCCGCAGACCCGCTTCGTGCTGCGCAAGGCGCTGGCCAAGAAGCTGCCGATCATCGTCGTGGTCAACAAGGTCGACCGCCACGACGCTCGGATCACCGAGGTGATCGAGGAGATCTACGAGCTCTTCATGGATCTGGTGGACGACGACTCCCCCCACGTCCTGGACTTCCCCGTGGTGTACGCCTCCGCCAAAGCCGGACGGGCTTCGCTGACCGAGCCGGCCAACGGCGAGATGCCCGACAGCGCCGATCTCGGTCCGCTGTTCGCCACGATCCTCGATCACATCCCCGCACCGACCTATACCGAGGGCGCGACGCTGCAGGCCCACGTGACCAACCTGGACGCCTCGCCCTACCTGGGCCGGCTGGCCCTCTGCCGGATGGTGGCCGGCACCATGAAGCGCGGCCAGAATGTGGCCTGGTGCCGATCCGACGGCACGATCAAGACCATCAGGCTGTCGGAGATGTTGATCACCCAGGCGCTCGACCGGATACCCGCCGACAGCGTCGGACCCGGCGACATCGTCGCCATCGCGGGGATCCCGGAGATCACCATCGGTGAGACGCTGTCCGATCCCGACGACCCGAAGCCGCTGCCGTTGATCACCGTCGACGAGCCGAGCATCTCGATGACGATCGGTCTCAACACCTCACCGCTGGCGGGCAAGGCCGGCAAGAACCTGACCGCCCGACTGGTCAAGGCGCGGCTCGAGGCCGAACTGGTCGGCAACGTGTCGATCCGGGTCTTCGACACCGAACGGCCCGATACCTGGGAGGTCCAGGGCCGAGGCGAACTCCAGCTGGCGATCCTGGTGGAGATGATGCGCCGCGAATCGTACGAGCTGACGGTGGGCAAGCCGCAGGTCGTGACCCGGGAGATCGACGGCAAGGTGCACGAGCCGATGGAGCGGTTGACCATCGACGCGCCGGAGGACTTCGTCGGTGTGGTGACCCAGCTGATGGGGCTGCGCCGCGGACGACTGGAACAGATGGTCAATCACGGCACCGGTTGGGTCCGGATGGAATACCTGGTGCCGGCCCGCGGCCTGATCGGCTTCCGCACCGAGTTCCTCACCGAGACCCGCGGGACCGGTCTGATGAACCACGTCTTCGAGGCGTACGAACCCTGGCACGGCGAGCTCCGGACCCGTCCCACGGGCTCGCTGGTCGCCGACCGCAGCGGGATGGTCACCTCGTACGCGCTGTTCAATCTGCAGGAACGCGGCACGATGTTCGTCGGTCCGGGCACCGAGGTGTACGAGGGCATGATCGTCGGCGAGAACGCCCGCTCCGACGACATGGATGTCAATCCCACCAAGGAGAAGAAGCTCACCAACGTCCGCTCCTCCACCGGTGACGAGTTGGAACGCCTGATCCCGGCCAAGAACATGAGTCTGGAGCAGGCCCTCGAGTTCTGCCGGGGCGACGAGTGCCTCGAGGTCACCCCCGCCGCCGTCCGGATCCGCAAGGTCAACCTGTCCGGAAACGAGCGGTCCCGGACCCGCTCCCGGGCCAAGAACGCCGGCTGAACCACCCACCTGCGCCCTCGAACCGACGCAGCGCTGAGCCCGTCGAAGGGCCGCGTTTGCCGTCGAGTGACGGCAAACCAGCGTCCTGAACGCCGAGTCGAGCCCGTTTGCCGTCGCGCGACGGCAAACCGGGGTCGATCGGGAGGGTTAGCTGTCTTCGGCGGCTTTCTTGGCGGAGCCTTCTTGGCCGGAGCCTTCTTCGCCGGCGGCCTTCTTCGCCGGCTGCCGTCGCTCGCGGCAGCCTTCTTCGCGGGAGCCTTCTTCGCGGCGCGGCTCGCCGTCGCCTTGGCGGCCCGCGCGGGGTCACCGACTCGGTGGCGGTCCGGCCGGTGACGGTCTTGCGGGCGACGGTGACCCCTTCCTGCACCTTCTCGAAGGCCGGATCGACCCGGTCGACGACATCGGCCAGCACGCCCTCGGCACGCTTCTCCGCCTTGCCGGAGAGGTCCTTGGCGCTGCCGACGGCCCCGTCGACGACGCGCTTGCCCCGGCCGGCCAGTTCACCGTAGGTGGCGTTCGCGTGGACGAGCAGTTCGTTGGCCTGCTGCTGCAGCTCGGCGATCCGCACCCGGGTCGATTCCGGGAGGTTGCGCATCTGGTCCGGCAACGTGATCACGAACGTCCGAAGCTCGTCGGCGCTGTCCTTGGCCTGCTTGCTCAGCTCGGGCGCCCGGCCCTGGATCTCGTCGATCCGCTTCCGGCCTCTCTCCTGGGTGTCGGCCAGGGCGCTGCGCAGCGCCTCGGCCAGTGCGTCGGTGAGCCCGGCGACGGCGTACAACGGCGCGTAATCCGATTCGGTGGCTGACTTGCGGGCTTGCGCGGGGGTCTGTTTGCGAGGCATCGCATTCTCCTTCAAGAAATGAAATGGGGGGTAGGTCAGATGACGGGAGTCGATGGGGCGTCGGTCGCCTTCTCGTTCTCCTTGACGAAGGAGCCGTAGACGTCGATCAGCACCCGCTTCTGCCGCTCGGTGATCGCTCCGTCGGCCAGCACGGCCATCTCGACGGTGGTGGCGGGATGATCGTCGGGATCGAGGATTCCGGCCCGTACGTAGAGGGTTTCCGCCGAGATCCGGAGGGCTTTCGCCAGTTGCTGCAGCACTTCGGCTGACGGCTTGCGCAGCCCCCGCTCGATCTGGCTGAGATAGGGATTGGAGATCCCGGTCTGCTCCGCCAGCTGGCGCAAGGACAGCTGCGCGCCACGACGCTGGGCGGCGATGAACTCACCCAGCGTGCCGAGCTGCTCACCCAGTTTGGGTGCCTTGATCTTTGCCATGCGATCCAGTGTGCTTGCAATTGCAAGCAGATGCAAACTCTGGCTAGCGTGAGGCGACTCACAGCACGGCTGCCGGGTAACGACTCGTTAAGGTTCGTGGCGAGCCATTGTGCTGAGGCGCCGCGTCAGTCAGAGTGAGCAAATCGCACGATTCTGGTCCTGATCCCTGCGCCCATGACGATCGGAGTGACCGATGACGACAGCCCCCTCGCCGGCAGTTGCCGAGCAGAATCCATCTTCCCAGCCTGAGCTCAAGCGGGTGATGGGCCCGAAGCTCTTGTTGCTGTTCATCGTCGGTGACATCTTGGGCACCGGCATCTACGCGGTCACCGGCAACGTCGCCAAAGAAGTCGGCGGTGTGGTGTGGCTGCCCTTCCTGGTGGCCTTCATGGTCGCGATCATCACCGCGTTCTCCTACCTGGAACTGGTGACGAAGTATCCGCAGGCGGCCGGTGCCGCCCTCTACACGCACAAGGCCTTCGGGGTGCACTTCGTCACCTTCCTGGTCTGCTTCACCGTGATGTGCTCGGGCATCACCTCGGCGTCGACGGCCTCGCGCGCCTTCGCCAGCAACCTGGAAGCCATGGTCAATGTGGTCCGGGCCGACTGGCTGGGATCCAACGAGGCCGATTTCAGCGGCGGCCTGACGACGGTGCTGGCCATCGTGTTCATCCTGCTCGTCGCCACGATCAACCTTCGCGGCGTGGCCGAGAGCGTGTACGCCAACATCGTGCTGACCTGCGTCGAACTCAGCGGACTCCTGATCGTGATCATGGTCGGCTTCTTCGCCTTCTTCCAGGGCAAGGGCGACTTCTCCCGCGCGGTGATGTTCGATACGCCCGGGGACAAGAGCGTGTTCCTCGCGGTGACGGCCGGAACCACGCTGGCCTTCTTCGCCATGGTCGGGTTCGAGGACTCGGTGAACATGGCCGAGGAGACCAAGGAGCCCGAACGCATCTTCCCCAAGATCATGATCACCGGCCTGGGTCTGACCGGATTGATCTACATCCTGGTGTCGGTCTCGGCGGTCGCGCTGGTCCCCATCGGCGAACTGAGCGGGTCGAGCACACCGCTGCTGCTGGTGGTTTCGCTCGGTGCGCCGAATCTGCCGTTCGACCAGATCTTCCCGCTGATCAGCATGTTCGCCGTGGCCAACTCGGCCTTGATCAACATGCTGATGGCCAGCCGACTGCTCTACGGGATGTCGAAGCAGCGGGTCTTGCCGCCGGCCCTCGGCCGAGTCCTCGAAGGCCGGCGCACGCCGTGGGTGGCCATCCTGTTCACGACGGCCATCGCCGTCGGACTGCTCGCGTTCGTCGATCAGTTGGCCGTCCTCGGCGGGACGACGGCACTCCTGCTGCTCGCCGTCTTCACCGTGGTGAACATCTGCTGCCTGGTGCTGCGGAAGGATCCCCAACCGCACAAGCACTTCCGGGCCCCGACGGCGCTCCCGGTCATCGGCGCCCTGGCCTGCGCCTACCTCGTCGGGCCGTGGACCGGGCGGGCGACCGAGCAGTACAAGGTCGCCGGCATCCTGATCGCCATCGGCGTCGTGCTCTGGGCGCTGACCTGGTTGATCAACCGGGCGATCTACGGCCGGAAGACCTACCTGAAGAACCCAGAAGCGCTCGAGGGTGCCGAAACCAAGGAATAGCCCGGTTCGGCGGTCAGCGGCGACTTCCCGAAGCCGGCTGCGGCACCGACGCGGTGATCAAGGTGCCGTCGGGCCGGCGGTCGGCGGTCTTCGACCTCATCGGACCGGTGACTTCGGGCCCTTGGTCGGACAGCGGGACCTTGACCGGGGACGCGGCCGAGACGCGGATGTGATGGCCGCGTACCGATAGCTCGGCGGAGTCGCCCTCGACCACGGTGAAGCCGATCTCCCCCGCCGACAGGTCGACTCTGATCCGGCTGCCCTGCAGCGTGATCTGGAAGGTCAGACGCTCCCAGGACTCGGGCAGCCGCGGATCGAACGTGATCACGCCGTTGTAGTCCCGCATCCCGCCGAACCCATAGGCCAGCGTGTTCCAGACCCCACCGGTGGAGGCCACATGGACCCCATCGGTGGTGTTGCCGTGCAGGTCGGCCAGGTCGACGAACAGCGCGCTGTAGAAGTAGCGCAGAGCAAGATCGCGATAGCCCACCTCGGCCGCGATGATCGACTGCACCACACCGGACAGCGTGGAGTCGCCGGTGGTGATCGGGTCGTAGTACTCGAAGTCCAGACGCTTCTGCTCCAGGCGTGAAATGATCACCCTGGAGGAAGAGCGCCAGCACGACGTCGGCCTGCTTCAGCACCTGGAATCGGTAGATCACCAGCGGGTGATAGTGCAGCAGGAGCGGCCGCTTCTCGGCCGGGGTGTTCTTCAGGTCCCAGACCTCGCGATCCAGGAAGTGCGAGTCCTGGGGATTGATGCCGGTGACCTTGTCGTAGGGGATGTTCATCGCGTCCGCGCACTCGGCCCACTCGTCGATCTCCGCGGAACTGAGATCCAGCCGCTCGGCCACCCGAGCGTAGGCCTTCGGTATGTCGCGCTCCAGACGCCGCAGTTCGACGGCGGCCTTGGCGAGATTGAACCGCGCCATCACGTTGGTGAACAGGTTGTCGTTGACCACCGTGGTGTACTCGTCCGGGCCGGTCACACCGTGGATGTGGAAGGTGGGTCCGCCCCCGCCGTTCTCCCGCCAGAAACCGAGATCGGCCCACATCCGCGCGGTCTCGACCAGGATGTCGACGCCCTCGCGGTTCATGAACTCCTGATCGCCACTGGCGGCCACGTACTTGGCCAGGGCGTACGCGATGTCGGCGTCGATGTGGTACTGCGCGGTGCCCGCCGCGTAGTAGGCCGAAGCCTCCTCGCCGTTGACCGTCCGCCACGGGAACAGGGCCCCGCTCTGGGCCAGATCCGCGGCGCGCCGGCGGGCCGCGCCGAGCATGTTGTAGCGGAACCGCAGCGCGCTGCGGGCCATCTGGGGCGAGGTGTAGGTGAGGAACGGCAAGACGTAGATCTCGGTGTCCCAGAAGTAGTGACCGCCATAACCGGAGCCGGTCACCCCCTTGGCCGGTACGCCGGACTGCTCGGCCCGCGCGGTCGCCTGGGCCGCCTGGAACAGATTCCAGCGGATGGCCTGCTGCAGCGCCGGCTGACCGTGCACGACCACGTCGGCGCGGCCCCAGTATGCGTCCAGCCACCTCCGCTGCGCGGCGAACTCCGGCTCGACCCCGTTTCGACCACCCGGTCGAGGGTGCGCCGACAGCGGTCGACCAGTTCGCGGGAGGGTACGCCGCGGGAGGTGTGGTAGGAGACGGCCTTGATCACCTTGATCGGCCGGCCCGGCTCGGCCTGCACCCGGTAGACCATCTTGCCGGTGTCCTCGTCGGCACTGGTGAAGGTCCGGTACTCGTTCTCGGTGACGATGTCATGATCAACTCCGACGGCCATGGTCATCTTGGAGTTGGCGCAGCGATAGCCGAGGATGATCCGCTTGTCCTGCCACCAGTGACTCTGCGGCTCCAGCACGCGGGTCTCGAAGACCTCGGCCTTGCGCGGGTCGACGCCAGAGCCCATCGCGGCGGCCCGGACGTGGTACTCGTCCCGGCCGTCCTGTCGGTTGAGCGTCTGGGAGGAGATGACCACCGGCGCCTCCTCGTCCAGCATGGTGACCTCGAAGGTCATGATCGCCAGATGCCGCTGGGTGAAGGACACCATCCGGGTGGACGACACCTTGACCCGCTTGCCGCCCGGCGTACGCCAGATGATCTCCCGGCGCAGCACGCCGTCACGGAAGTCCAGCGTCCGGTTGTAGTCCTCGAGGTCGGCCACCGAGAGCAGCATCGGCTCGTCGTCCACGTAGAGCTTGATCGTCTTGTTGTCGGGGACGTTGACGATGGTCTGACCGACGCGGGCGAAACCGAACGCCTCCTCGGCATGCCGGATCGGCCAGGTCTCGTGGAAGCCGTTGATGAAGGTGCCGTGCGCGTGGGTCTCCCGACCCTCCTCGACGTTTCCCCGCATGCCGAGATAGCCGTTGCCGACCGCGAACAGCGTCTCGGTCACACCAAGATCATCGGTGCCGTACTCGGCTTCGGTCAGGGCCCATTCGTCGATCGGGAAGCGCACCCGGTCCATCGGGTCGCTTTCCTACATCGGATCGTCGCCGCCGGATCCCAAGATCATGACGCGACCAGCTCAGCGAGATCGGCGACCACCAGGTCGGCGCCGGATTCCCGCAGCCGATCGGCACCGACGCCCCGGTCCACTCCGATGACCAGGCCGAAGTTTCCGGCCCGCCCGGCCTCGACGCCGGACACCGCGTCCTCGAAGACGACGGCGCGCTCGATCGGGACGCCCAGTTGGGCCGCGGCGTCGACGAAGGTGTCCGGTGACGGCTTGCCCGGCAGGTTGCGCTCGGCCGCGACATTCCCGTCGACGACCACCTCGAAGCGGCTCGCGAGCCCGGCGGCTTCGAGCACCGCGGGTGCGTTCTTCGAGGAGGAGACGACCGCGATCTTGGTGCCGCGCTCGGCCAGCGCGTCGAGCAACTGGACCGAACCCGGGTACGGCTGCACGCCCTCGTCGCTGAGCACGGCGGAGAAGAACACGTTCTTGCGGTTGCCCAGTCCGCACACGGTTTCCAGCTCGGGCGCGTCGGCCGGGTCGCCGTCGGCGAGCTGGATGTCGCGGGAGGCGAGGAATGACCGGACGCCGTCGTAGCGCGGCTTGCCGTCGATGTAGTCGAAGTAGTCGCTCTCGACGTAGGGCCGGTCGGTGATGCCGCGACGCGTCAGGAAGTCCACGAACAACTGCTGCCAGGCCCGCATGTGGACGTCGGCCGTCGGGGTCAGGACACCGTCCAGATCGAACAGCGCCGCGTCCCAGTCATCCCAGGAGAATGAATCGTCCAGCTTCACAATTCAGTAGCGTAGGGCTTGGCCGCCCCGGCGAGAAATCACCGTGATCACGTTCGCCTACCGCAAAACTACCCGTGATGTGAGGTCGTCCGGGCGTAGCGTCAGGGACGTGGCCAACCCCTTTGACACCGACCCCATCCTGGTCGAAGTCGTGCGCAATGGTTTCGTCGAAAGTGTGCACCGCGGACGGGTGGCGATCACCGCACCCGACGGCCGGCTGACCTCCTCGGTCGGAGCGGAATTCGCCCCGATGTATCCGCGGAGTGCGAACAAGCCGCTGCAGGCCGTCGGCATGCTGCGCGCCGGTCTTGATCTTGATGCCGAATTGCTCGCCCTGACCTGCGCTTCGCATTCCGGCGAAGGGATTCATCAAGACGGCGTGCGCCGGATCCTCGCGTTGTCCGACCTCGACGAGTCCGTGCTGCAGACTCCGCCGGACTGGCCGTTGGACGAGGCGGTCCGGGAGGCCGCCATCCGCGACGGAGGGTCGAAGACCTCACTCGCGATGAACTGCTCGGGCAAGCACGCGGCGATGATCAGGACCACGGTCGTCAACTCCGGCGACGTCACGAGCTACCGCGATCCTGATCATCCGACCCAACTGGCCATCGTGCGGGCCATCGATGATCTTGCTCATGAGCAGGCCGGGAACGTCGCGATCGACGGTTGCGGCGCCCCGCTCTACTCGATCTCGCTGTACGGGCTCGCGCGGGCCTTCGGCACGCTGGCCTCGGCCGACGACGGCGCCGAGCATCAGGTCGCCGAGTCGATCCGAGCTCATCCGGAGTACGTCTCCGGCACCAGCCGCGACGAATTCGACCTGCATCGCGCCATCCCCGGCCTGATCGGCAAGGCCGGCGCCGAATCGGTCTACGCGGTCGGGCTGCCCGGACGGCCGCGGCGTGGCGATCAAGATCAGCGACGGTACGCCGCGGGCCCGGGCGGTGGCCATGGCCGGAGTGCTGCGGCGGCTCGGGTTTGATCATGAAACGCTGGCCGCCCAGGCCAGCGCGCCGGTGCTGGGGCACGGCGAGCGGGTCGGAGAGATCCGGCCCTGCGCGGAGACCCTTTCCCGACTGGGCTGACCCGGCCGAACGTGTCCTGAGCCTGTCGAGGACGCGGCGAACGTGTCGAGGCTTGTCGAGTGCCCCGGCGAAACGTGGCGACGACGGTCTTACCGCGGGAAGTTGCCGCCTACCGCATCAAATTTGCCGCGGTAGGCGTCGGTTTAACACGTACCGTGCAAAACCGACACGAGCGGTCCGGGCTCAGGGCGCGTTCGCCGGGTCAGCGGCGTCTACAGCTTGGGGCGGACGTGCAGGCCGATCTCGGGATCGACCAGCGGATCCTGGCTGGCGGCGATGCCGTCGACGATCAGCGGAGCATCGACGGGGACGTTGCGCTTGATCATGCCGAGGGCGATCGGGCCGAGTTCGAAGTGCCGGGCGGAGCCGCCGACGAAGCCGACGGCGCGGCCATCGGACTCGAGCGCTGCGCCGGGAGCCGGCAGGGCGTCGACGCTGCCGTCGAGGTGCAGGCGGACGAGCCGGCGCGGCGGGCGGCCGAGGGTGTGGACGCGGGCGACCGTCTCCTGACCGCGATAGCAGCCCTTGTCCAGGTGGACGGCCACGCCGAGCAGACCGATCTCGTTCGGGATCGTTCGATGGTCGGTGTCCAGGCCGATCCGCGGGACGCCGGCGGCGATCCGGAGCGCCTCGTACGCCCACATCCCCGCGAGCGGCCGCTGAGCCAGCACCCCGGGCAGGTCGGCGCGGGCGACGAACACGTCCTGGCCGCCGATGCGAGTCGAGGCTGGCTCGGGTCGGCCCGTCGTCCGACAACGAACCCTTCGACCAGACGAGGCCGAAGTCGGCGGTCCGGTCGACGACCTCGACGCGCATCATGAAGCGCATCCGGTCCAGCCAGGTCACCAGGGCCGGGGCGGCGCCGGGTTCGGTGTGCGCCCAGAACGTCTCACCGTCGTCGACTCCGTAGAGCACGTGCTCGATGTGGCCCTGCGGCGAGAGCACCAGGGTGGTGATGCCGACTCCCGGCGCGAGCCGTTCCAGATGCTGGGTGGTGAGCGAGTGCAGCCAGCTCAGCCGGTCGGGTCCGGTCACCGAGACCACCCCGCGATGGGACAGGTCGACCACGGCCGTGCCGGCGTCGAGCAGCCGTTGCTCGCGCATCGGATCGCCGTAGTGCCAGGGCGCGCCGGTGTCGATCCCGGACTCGGACACGATTGCCGTCATATCTTCCTTAGCGCTGGCGACGTCCCCGTTCTTCCCGAACGAGCGAGTTCGGGTCAGGACGCGGCGGAGCCGGGCCCACAGGTGCGACTGGAGCGGATTGCCGCCTTCAGCCTTGTCGAAGGTCCACAACAGGTCGCCCTCGACATTGCCGTAGAGCCGCTGGCCGGCGCTGTAGTCGTCGGCCGAGGAGGTGCGGACCACGGCGTCGGTCGCCAGTTCGATCTTCGCGCCGGTGATCTTGCCGTACCAGACCTCGGCGTAGCCGGCGGGATGACACATCACGACCTCGAGGCTGCTGTCGGCCTGCGGTCGCCAGAACCCGGTCTCCATGCTGAGCGGCCGGACCGCCAGCCCCTCGTCATCCACCTCGAACATCTGGGACAGGTAGTGCAGGTAGTTCCCACCGTTGTGCGAGAAGTCGATCTGCTGGCCGAAGTCGAAGTCCTCGCTGCCGGGGTAGGCGCCCTTGCCGGTGCCCTCCCAGCGCCCGATCATCCAGGCGAGCGCGAACAGCGAAGGGTCGAGGCCGTCCGGGATCTCGTACGGCACTGCGGTCAGCCGTTCGACCGAGCCGTCGACGACCGGACGATGAGCACGACGAGCGCGAACACCACCAGCAGGCCGAGCAGGGCGACGCCGCCGGCGAGCAGCACGGCGAAGGTGAACGACAACGACATGTGGTGCAGTTTAGTGGCGGGCCGATCCCCCGGTCGGCGGCTCGCCCGGGCCGAGGGCGCGTTCCATGACCGTGCACACCGTCACGTAGGTCTTGCCACCGGCCACCGGCCAGGCGTCGAGGGTCGATCCGACCTCGCGGTATCCGAGTCGCCGGTAGAGCATCCGCGCCCGCGGATTGTCGTGCTCGACGTGTATCCGCGCCGTGCTCCGGCCGGACTGCACGATGCGCCTTTCCAGGGCCCGGATCAGCCGGGTGCCGATCCCCAGACCCTGCAGCACCTCGTGCACCGACAGCATCCAGATCAGCCCGCGATCCGGGCTCTCGGCGGAAGTCGACCGCGCCCAATCCCGGCGAGCCGTCCGTTGTCCAGGGCGGCCACCACGAGCCCGACCTCGCCCGCGTACGAGGCCTGCAGCTGCGGCAGCCACGGCGCGGAGGTGCTCCGGGCCGCCGGACCAGTCGAGGTCGGCCAGATCGGCCGGCTCAAGATCACGAACGGTCAGCCGCAGCTTCATGAGCGGCCACGTTACGGTGTCGAGGTGACCCGTTACATCATCATCGGCGCCGGTGCGGTCGGCGGCGCCATCGGCGGCCGGTTGGCCCTGGCCGGCCGGTCGGCGGTGCTGGTCGCGCGCGGTGATCATCTTCGGGCCCTGCGCGAGGTCGGACTCCGGCTGCGCACACCGGACGAGGATGTCGTCCAGCAGGTGCCGGCGGTCAGCCGATCCCGATCAGCTGCGGCTGACCGGTGACGACATCTTGATCTTGGCCACCAAGACCCAGCAGGCGAACGACGCACTGGTGCAGTGGGCGGACGCGCCGGTCCAGACCGACGGTCGGGCCGACGGCAGTGCCGGAGAACGGCTGCCGATCTTTCTGGCCATGAACGGAGTCGCGGCCGAGACGATGGCCCACCGCTACTTCCGCCGGGTCTACGGGATCTGCGTCTGGATGCCCGTCGTGCACCTGGTGCCGGGCGAGGTGATCATCCGCAGCACTCCGCGCTCGGGCACGCTGCATCTCGGCCGGGTCCCGGTCGGCCGGCGCGACGACGATGATCAGCGACTGCTGGCGACGACGGCCGAGGACCTGCGGGCCGCCAACTTCGATGCACCGCTCCCGGACGACGTGATGGCCTGGAAGTACCGCAAGTTGATCAGCAACCTCGGAAACGTGTTCCAGGCCCTGGTCGCCCGCAACGGCGACTGGCGGCCGCTGGTCGCCGAGGCCGAAGCCGAAGCCCGGCGGGTGCTGGATGCGGCCGGGATCGCCTACACCAGCGAGGAGGAAGAGGCCTCGGCCCGGGCGGCCGGCTTCACCATGAAGCCGGTGCCCGGCGTACCGGAATTCGTCGGCGGATCGACCTGGCAGTCCCTGACCCGAGGCACCGGCAACATCGAGACGGACTATCTCAACGGCGAGATCGTCAAGATCGCGCACGAGATCGGTCTCGAGGCCCCGATCAACTCCCGGCTGGCCCACCTCGCGCGACAGGCGGCGGTCAGCGGCGCCCAGCCCGGCGATCTCAGCGCCGACGGGCTTGCCGCGCTCCTCCGCGCCTGACCGGTCAGTACACCAGCGCCTGTACGCCGTCGGCGAGGGCGGCCTCGACGAAGCTCGCGGCGCCGGCGATCGTGGCCGCACCGACCAGATCGTCCTCGGTCAGCTCACGCCGGGCGGCGCACTGGGTGCAGACGACGATCCGCCCCCCGGCGCGCACGGTCTCGACGAGTTCGGACACCGGCGTCGCGTGCGGCAGAGCAAGATCAGGTTGCCGGCCGGGCACCGCGAACCAGACCGCCTCACCGGTCAGCCAGACCGTGACCGGGGCCCCGGCCGCTATCCCCATGGCGGCAACGGTCCAGGCCTGATTGGCGCGCTCAGCGGCCTCCGCGCCGCAGGTCAGCTTGATGATCAAGGACCGCGCCGGAATCGGTGTGGACATGGCCGTCATTCTCGCAGAGGCTGGGCCGGGTGACGATCGAGAGATTTGCCGGCACCGCGCCGTGGGAGCAGACCTACGGCTACTGCCGGGTGGTGCGGGCCGGCGGCTGGGCGATCACCGCGGGCACCACCGCGACCGGACCCGACGGCGTGCTGCATCGCGGCGATCCGTACGGCCAGGCGCGGGCCGCCTTTCGGCATCGCTCTGGATGCGTTGCAGGCCGTCGGGGTGCCGGCCGACCGGGTCGTCCGCACCCGGATGTACGTCACCGACATCGCCCACCAGGCCGAGGTCGGCCGGGCCCACCAGGAACTGTTCGGGACGGATCCGCCGGTCGCGACCATGGTGCAGGTCAGCGGCCTCGCCGACCCCGGCCATCTCATCGAGGTGGAGGTCGAGGCCTACGTCGGCGGCGATGCCGAGTTGGCCCGAGCCTGATGCGGATCGTTGCCCAGCGAGTGTCCTCGGCTCGGGTCGAGGTCGGTGGTCAGGTCGTCGGCGCCATCGACCGCACCGGGTTTGTTGATCTTCGTCGGGGTGACCCACGACGACTCCGAAACCATCGCGGGTCAGCTTGCGCAGAAGATCTGGTCGCTGCGCATCCTCCGACGGTGAGCGCTCCTGCGAACAGGACAACGCGCCGCTGCTGGTGGTCAGCCAGTTCACCCTGTACGCGGACACCCGGAAGGGTCGTCGCCCGTCCTGGAATGCCGCCGCGCCCCGACCGGTCAGCGAACCCCTGGTCGACGCGTTCGTGGCGGCGCTCCGCGCCCTCGGCGCCGAAGTCGCGACCGGCGTGTTCGGCGCCGACATGCAGGTCACCTCGACCAACGACGGACCGGTCACCATGATCCTCGACTCGTGAATCGTGTCTAGCGCTGCTCGCGCATCGCGTCCAGATCGACCAGCTCGGCCTGACTCCTGCCGTCGTGCGCGCGCAAGGACCATAGACTGCCCTTCGACAGCTCGGCGTCGTTATCGCAGCGGTGGTCAGGAGGGCGAGCCGAAGGTGACTTCGGAGATCAGCGCGGCGTCGCGGGTGGCCGAGGTCGAGCCGGGCACGGTGGTCGCCTGGATCGTGAGCCGCACGGTGCCGGAGGTCTCGGTCGGGATCCGGAGGCGCTGAGCGGTCTGAGACCCGTCGGTCAGCGACTGCTGCACGCTCGTGCCGTCGTCGAAGGTCCAGCTCACCTGGGTGATCCGCCGGTACTCGCCGTATCGGACAGCGCCGCTGGTCGGGTCGACCTTCGCGTACCCGTTGACCAGTCCGACCTCGGCGATCCGGGTGTTCGAGGGCAGCATGAAGGTGATCGTCTGGCCGACCGCCGGGCCGTCACACCGCCAGGCCGTGCTCAGATCGTTGTCGTACAGGTCACCGGGTGCGTAGCTCACCACATTCCCGGCATCGTCGCGGGCGGCGGGCGCCTGGCAGTCGGCCGAAGCCTGCGTCGGCGTGACCGCGCTGATCGCCCCGGCGTACGGCTCGTCGACCTTCGTCTGCGTCGGCGCCGGTCGGCGGGCAGTTGACCAACCTGCGAACGATTCAGCAGGACGACCGCGCCGGCTCCGGCACCGGCGATCACCCCGAGGACCAGCACCAGCATCACGACGAACAGCCCGCGGCGGCGCTTCGCCGGCACCGGGCTGACCGGCGCCGCCGGCCGCTCCCTCGTCGGGGTGTCGGCCGAAGACGGCTGGCCGGCCGGCACCTCGCGCCCCGGCCGGTTCCTCGCGAAACAGCCAGCCGAAGCCGTTGTCGGCACCTTCGGGCGGCGAGAGCGCCGGCTCGAAATGCCGTGGCGTCGGGCGCGACGGCTGCGCGGAGACACCGGCCGGCGCTCGATAGAGCGACTCGTACGGGTGCGGCCGACCGGGATCGGTGCCCGGGTCGAAGGTGTCACCAGGGGTCTTGGGCATGGCTACTCACATTAACGCGCGAACTACAGACAATCGTTGAACAAGAAAGCCGGAGGCAGGGAGGCGGAGCGTGGCCCCACCTCCCTGCCTCCGACGAGCGATCAGGCGGCTTCGAGTTCGACGTCGATCTCGACCACGCTTCCCCGCGCGGCGACCACGTTGCGGTCCACCGACGCACCGGGCGCCAGCGTCCGCAAGCGTCCAGTTGCCGTCGCCGGCGAAGAACCGGAAATGACCGGTCGCCGAGGTCGGAACCTCGGCGGTGAATTCACCGGTCGAGTCCAGCAGGCGGACGTAGGCCGAGGCAACCGGCTCACCGCCGCGCAGTACGCGACCCTGGATCACTGCTTCCTTCGTCACGTCGATACCGGCGACACTGAGGCCGCCCTTGGTTGCTCCGCACATGTCTGTTCTCCTTTACCGCGCGCTCAGATGTCGCCGGGCTCGTCGCCGACGGCCACCGGAACACCGACCAGCGAGCCGTACTCGGTCCAGGAGCCGTCGTAGTTCTTGACGTTCTTCTGGTCGAGGATCTGGTGCAGCACGAACCAGGTGTGCGCGCTGCGCTCGCCGATCCGGCAGTAGGCGATGATGTCGTTGTCCCAGTTCAGCCCGGCGGTGCTGTAGAGCTCCTTGAGATCGTCATCGCTCTTGAACGTGCCGTCGTCGTTGGCCGCCTTGCTCCACGGCACGCTGATCGCGGTGGGGATGTGGCCGCCGCGCTGCGCCTGCTCCTGCGGCAGGTGCGCCGGGGCCAGCAGCCGGCCGGCGTACTCGTCAGGGCTGCGCACGTCGACCAGGCTCTTGCTGCCGATGGCCTTGATGACCTCGTCGCGGAAGGCACGGATATCGAGGTTGGGCTCCTGCGCGACATAGCTGGTCGCCGGCCGGGTGACGCTCTCGCTGCTCAGCTCGCGGGCGTCGAGCTCCCACTTCTTCCGGCCGCCGTCGAGCAGCAGAGCCTTCTCGTGGCCGTACAGCTTGAAGTACCAGTACGCGTACGCCGCGAACCAGTTGTTGTTGCCGCCGTAGAGCACGACGGTGTCGTCAGTGCTCACGCCCCGCTCGGACAGCAGCTTCTCGAACTGCTCCTTGTTGACGAAGTCGCGGCGGACGGGATCTTGGAGATCGGTCTTCCAATCCAGCTTGATGGCGCCCGCGATGTGACCACCGTCGTACGCGGTGGTGTCCTCGTCGACCTCGATGAGGACGACGTTGTCATCGGTGCCATGCTCGGCAACCCAGTCAGCGTCGACGAGTACTTCTTGCCTGCTCATGTTCTGGCTACTCCTGTGTGTTGTGGCTCGGCATCCGAGCCGAAGGTGCGCGTCGGGCCGTACGACGATGGCATCAGCAACATCGCGTCGCGCTCGAACGCAGGGCAAAACCCGACTGGGCGGGCCGCCTCACGACATTCGAGGCGACGGACACAACGACGACCGCATGCGGCCGTGGTCGACCGCGCGGCGGCGGACGAGCGGCGGCGTCGACGCATGCGGAGTTGTCACGCGGCAAGACTAAGCGTGGGCCGCTCGGCGCCCCAAGCGGCGATCTCAAATGACAAGACCGCCGTCCATATTTTGGACGCGGCTACCTCGACCACGTCGGCGCTCCGAGCGCGTCGCCGGACGCGATGACGGTCCTTCGGCAAGCTCACGGAGCACGGACCGAGTGCCGTGACCTTGCCCACAGTCGAGCGCGCGTGCACTCGCTGCCGAGGACGTCGATCTGATGACCGAATGTGCTCGAAGTACTGACAAATGTGCGTAAACGCGCTAGGCCCCGCCGGCGAACGGCGGCAGGATCTCGACCCGCACCGGTTGATCCCGCGCCCGCTCCAGATCGGCCGGATGAGCCGTCAATCCGTCGATGAGTAGGGAACTAGCGCGCAACACGCGTTCGAAGTGCCGATCGTCGTGCTCCTCGACGGCCCGTTCGGAGTGCGGCCGCGACGGTATCCGCCTCGATCACTTCATGGTCGAAACCGGCCGCGGCCCGGGCCCCGGCCCAGTAATGAAGGGATATGGACGCCATTGCAGTAGTCTCTGCCCTATCTTCAGCCCACTCTCAGGTGGGCGGCGAACCTTGCAACGCGGCACTCCAACCCCCGAAGCTCTAAGGAGACCAGATGGCCACCTTGCTGCTCTTGACGAACGATATGCACGCGTCCGCTGAGATTCTGCCTGCGCTCGAACTGCTTCCGCACCAGGTCAAGGTCGCCCAGGCCGAGGCGACGGCGTTGCTCGACGCCCCATCCGCTGACGTCATCCTGCTCGATGCGCGTCGCGACCTGGTCGGCGCCCGCTCGCTGTGCCGGCTGATCGAAACGACCGGCAAGGAATCCCCCCTGCTGGTGATCGCCAGTGAGGGCGGCCTGGCCGCACTGTCGTCCGACTGGGGTTTCGACGACCTGCTGCTGGCCACCGCCGGCCCCGCCGAGGTCGATGTGCGCATCCGGCTGGCCATGACTCCGTCAGCCTCAGCCGGTGTGGATCCGCTGATCCAGTCCGGAAACATCGTGATCGACGAAGCCGGCTACAGCGCGAAGCTCAACGGCGTACAACTCGACCTGACCTACACCGAGTTCGAGTTGCTCAAGTATCTGGCGCAGCATCCGGGCCGGGTGTTCAGCCGTCAGCAACTGCTGAGCGATGTCTGGGGCTACGACTACTACGGCGGCACCCGCACGGTCGACGTCCACGTCCGTCGGCTCCGGGCCAAACTCGGTCCCGAGTACGAGTCGGTCATCGGCACCGTGCGCAACGTCGGCTACCGCTTCGTGACCCCGGTCGACGAGCCCAACAACGCCAGTAGTTCTTAGCTAGCTGCTCGCCGAGTAGCTGACTCGAGCTAGCGATCTGCCCGCTGCTAGCGCGCCGGTCGATCAGTCGGCGCATGTGGGCCGGCAGGGTCCCGGGAGGGCCGCTGGGTCGCAGGTACTGCACGCCGGCCAGCACCTGGGCGGCGAGGATCAGCAGCAGCGCCAGGCCGAGCAGCACGGCCGCGTTCGACGACCAGCCGGCATCGGCGCTGGCCGCCATGCAACCGAACAGCCCGACCAGCGCCACCGCGTACGACGCCAGGTGCGCGATCCAGGACAGCCGTGCCTCACCGTGCAGATCCTGAATCCGCTGCCCGCGCCAGGACGCCATGGCGCGGCGCCAGACGAGGACCTGGATGACGCAGGCCGCCAGCATCAACAGCGCCGCCGCCAGAGCGGTGATCGCCCAGCCGACGCCTGGATCGTCGGCCGAGAACGTCGGGAACAGCGCGACGGCCGCTGCGCTGGCGATCACGGCCAGCAGCGCACATCCCGACCCGATCACCGTCATCCGCAGGTGCGGGGCCATCCGCGCGGCGATCGCCGGCTGCTCGGTCGCCCCGTACGCCGCAATCTGATCAGGCTCGTAGTCCGCATCGCGCATGCCCAACAGCATAGAAGTGCCGCGCCGGCAGCCGACGCCGTTAGCGTGGTGCGCATGTCCCCGGATCCGCCTGTCGAGACCGTCGCCGCCCTGTCCAGCCGACAGACCGTCTGTCCACCGAGCAGGCCGACGACGTCCGCCGGCTCGCCTCCGCGGCCGCAGCGACCGACGGCGCCGAGCCGCTCAACGAGGCCGCACTCCTGCAGTTGCGGCATGACCGGCCCGAGCATCGTCCACCTGCTGGTCCGCCTCGACCGATCCCTGGTCGGCTACGCGCAGTTGGAGAATGCGCCCGACGCCTCGGTCGGCCAGCTGGTGGTCGACCCCCGGTACCGCCGGCGCGGCATCGGCGGGCAGCTCGTCACCGCGCTGCTGGCCCGAGCCGATCACCCGCTGCAGGTCTGGGCGGTGGGCGACTCCCCCGCCGCTCACGCGCTCGCCGCACAGGCCGGCCTGGTGGCCCGACGCGAACTGTTGATCATGAAACGCGATCTGGGCGATGACCTGCCCGAGCCGGAGCCGCCGGCCGGCATCACGATCAGGACCTTCCGGCCCGGGCAGGACGAGAATGCCTGGCTCGCGGTCAATGCAGCTGCCTTCGCCGATCATCCTGAGCAGGGTTCGATCACCCGGGATGATCTTGATGATCGAATGGCGGAGCCGTGGTTCGATCCGGACGGGTTCTTCGTGGCGACCGTCCGGCGAGCAGATGCTGGGCTTCCACTGGACCAAGCAGCACCAAGATCATCTCGGTGAGGTCTACGTGCTCGGCATCGCTCCTGACGCGGCCGGGCGCGGGCTGGGAAAGGCCTTGCTGCTGACCGGCCTGCGCCATCTCCGCGATCGGGGCAACACCACGGTCGAGCTCTACGTCGAAGCCGACAATCCCACCGCTGTCGGTCTGTACCGGGCCTATGGCTTCACCCCCGCCAGCCGTGATGTGATGTACGCGGCTGGCTGAGTCGGCGACAGCACGACTCAGCACGGCTCGAACCCCCACCCGCGCACGGCGCACGCAGGAGCAGGCGATGGAAGCAGTCGACACCGCAGAGGTCGACCAGGTCGTGACCGAGGAGCCGGTCGCGCTGCCGGAGCTGCCCGTCGACCGGTTCCTCGATCGCGAGCTGTCCTGGCTGGCCTTCAACGAGCGGGTCCTCGACCTGGCCAAGGACCGGCTGCGGGTGCCGCTGCTGGAGCGGGCCAAGTTCCTGGCGATCTTCGCGTCCAACCTGGATGAGTTCTACATGGTCCGGGTCGCCGGACTGAAGCGCCGGATCGCGGCCGGGGTCGCCGTGCCGACGCTGAGCGGGCTGATGCCGCGCGAGGTGCACTCGGCGATCCAGACGCGCACCCGGGAGCTGGTCACCGAGCAGGCGCGCGTCTTCGCCGACGAGATCCGGCCCGAGCTGGCCGAGCAGGGCATCGAGATCCTGAGCTGGGAGGAGCTGACCGCCGACGAGCAGGACCGGATGGACGACCTGTTCGCGGAGCGGATCTTCCCGGTGCTGACCCCGCTGGCGGTCGACCCGTCGCACCCGTTTCCCTACATCTCCGGGCTCTCGATCAACCTGGCGGTGCTGGTCCGAAACCCCGAGACCGGGATCCGGCAGTTCGCCCGGGTCAAGGTGCCGAGCGTGCTGTCGCGCTTCATCCCGCTGGCCGAGGGTCGTTACATCGCGCTGGAAGACGTCATCGCCCGCCACCTGGACCAGCTGTTCAGCGGCATGCAGGTCGTCCAGCAGCACACGTTCCGGGTGACCCGCAACGAGGACGTCGAGGTCGAGGAGGACGACGCCGAGAACCTGCTGCTGGCGTTGGAGAAGGAGCTGCTGCGGCGCAAGGTCGGGCGGCCGCCGGTTCGGCTGGAGGTCAATGACGACATCGACCCCAAGATGCTCGAGCTGCTGGTCAGCGAGCTGGACATCAACGAGCGGGAGGTCTTCAAGGTTCAGGGTCCGCTCGACCTGCGCGGGCTGTTCTCGCTGGCCGATATCGACCGCGCCGAGCTGAAGTACCCGGCCTTCCTGCCGTCCACCCATCCGCATCTCGCCGAGGTGGAGACCGCGCAGCCGGCCGACATGTTCGCCGCCCTCAAGCAGCGCGACGTGCTGCTGCACCACCCGTACGACTCGTTCGCCACCAGCGTGCAGCGCTTCATCGAGCAGGCGGCCGACGATCCGCAGGTACTCGCGATCAAGCAGACGCTCTATCGCACCTCCGGCGACTCGCCCATCGTCGATGCGCTGATCGAGGCCGCCGAGGCGGGCAAGCAGGTGCTGGCGCTGGTGGAGATCAAGGCCCGTTTCGACGAGCAGGCGAACATCGCCTGGGCCAGACGGCTGGAACGGCACGGCTGCCACGTGGTCTACGGGCTGCTCGGCTTGAAGACCCACTGCAAGCTGTCCCTGGTGGTCCGCGACGAGCCTGACGGTCTGCGCCGCTACGCCCACATCGGCACCGGCAACTACAACCCCAAGACGGCCCGGCTGTACGAGGACATGGGCCTGCTGACGGCCAACCCGGTGATCACCGAGGATGTCGGGCGGCTCTTCAACCACCTGTCCGGGATGTCGCAGGAAACCCAGTACCGGCGGCTGCTGGTCGCGCCGCACGGCGTTCGGACCGGGCTGCTCGCCCAGATCGATGCCGAGATCGCCCATCACCTGGCCGGTCGGGCGGCGGGGATCAGGATCAAGGTCAACTCGCTGGTCGACGAGACGATCAGCGACGCGCTCTACCGGGCCTCCCAAGCCGGGGTCCCGGTCGATCTGTGGGTACGCGGCATCTGCACGATCCGGCCCGGGATGCCCGGGCTGAGCGAGAACATCCGGGTGCGCAGCATCCTGGGCCGATTCCTGGAGCACAGCCGGCTGTTCTGGTTCGCCAACGCGGGGCAGCCCGTCGTCGGGATCGGGTCGGCCGACCTGATGCACCGCAATCTCGACCGTCGGGTCGAGGTGCTGGCCTCCATCACCAATCCCGGCGCACATCACCGAGATCACCGAACTCTTCGAGATGGCCTTCGACAAGGGCACCGCGTCCTGGAAGCTGCAACCGGACGGCACCTGGATCGCGTACACCACCGATGATCAAGGTCGGCCGCTGCTGGACATGCAGGACTACTTGATCAACTCCAAGAGCCGGCGTCGAGCTGGCACGAAGTAGCCCCGCCATGCCTGTCAAGACCTCGGTCAGCCCCGGGGCACGGTACAGCCGACCCGTGCTCGCCGGTGGTGCCGTCGTGTCCCGGGAGGATCCGGTCCGGGGCACCGAGGTGGTGCTGATCCACCGCAAGCGGTACAACGACTGGACGCTGCCGAAGGGAAAGCTCGAAGCCGGCGAATCCATCCCCGTCTGCGCCGTCCGTGAGGTGCTGGAGGAGACCGGAGTCACCATCCGGCTCGGCGTGCCGCTGGACCAGATCACCTACGAGGCCGGCAAGGCGGGCCTCAAGCAGGTGAGCTGGTGGGGCGGCGTGATGCTGTCCTCGGTGCCGCGCCCACCGGACGCCGAGGTCGACGAGGTCTGCTGGCTGCCGATCCGGACGGCGATGGCCAAGCTGACCTACTCCCAAGATCATTTCCTGGTGCGGCAGTTCCTCGATCAGCCGCAGACGACGCCGTTGATCATCGTCCGGCACGCGAAGGCGATGGATCGCAAGGACTGGTCGCGCAAGGATGCGACCCGGCCGATCAACGCCCGCGGGCGGCGGCAGGCGAGGCTGCTGATCCCGATGCTGTCCGCGTACGGAGTCCGGCGGTTGATCAGTTCGACCTCGACCCGGTGCATGAGCACGGTGCAGCCGTACGCCGTGGACCAGAAGATCCGCGTCGAGTCGTACGGCCAGTTGACCGAGGAGGTCGGCGAGGACGATCCCAAAGGCGTGGCCCGGTTGATCAAGAAGGTGCGCGCCGCCACCGTCGCCAGTGGCGACCCGACCGTGATCTGCGTGCACCGGCCCGTCCTCCCGCACATCCTCGACGCGCTCGATCTGGCCCCGACCACCCTGGTCACCGGAGAGTTCCTGGTCGCCCATCTGACGGCCGACGGCGAGGTCCACGCGCTGGAGCGGCACCGCCCGCAGGCGTGAAGCCGATAACCCGGTGAGTTCTGACCGCGGACTACGCGGTCGAATTCACCAGGTTGTCGGTGCATCGGGGTTCATCCGCTGTTCACCGGCCGGCCACCTCGACGCCTAGGTTCGGCCACCATGGCTGAGCACCAGACGGAGGACCGCCGCCCGGTGATCATGGCCGTGGCGGACTCCGATTCGTACCTGAAGTGGAGCGCGGCGACCCTGCGAGCGATGCCGCCCACTGGCAGACCAGCCAGGTGGTGATCGACAGCCCGATCCGCCCGTCGGCGGCGCAGATCCGGGCGGCGGCCGGCGAACCGGTCGAGGTGCTGACGTACGCGTCGGTGATCGACCGGCTCCGGATCGAGCGACCGGACGCGGTCCTGCTGGCGTGCACCGGTCCGGTCGTCGCGGCGGTCGCCGCTGATCGGCTGTTCCGCGGGCGAGCCCGTCCGGTCATGATCACGGGTCTGCCGGGGATCAGCATCCCGGCCTCCGGTCGAGCTGTCGCGTGCCCGGGCCGGCTGCGATCTCTTCCTGCTGCACAGCCGTCGCGAGATCGCCGAGTTCACCGGACTCGCGGCTCGAGCACGGCCCGGAGCTGATCTTCGGCCTCGCCTCGTTGCCGTTCCTGTCGAGGCGACGGACCGCCGATGATCAACACCGTGTCGGTCAGTTGATCTTCGCCGCGCAGGCCAAGGTGCCGAGCCGACGCAGCGATCGGGAGCAGATCCTGCTGGCCCTGGCTGACGCCGGTCCTGCGGTGATCAAGTTGCGCGCCGTCGACGAGGAGCAGCAGACCCACCACGAGCAGTGGCCGTACCCGGCGCTGCTGGCCGACCTGGAAGCCCAAGGCAGGATCGCCCCCTCCGCCGTCGGGCCTTCTCGGCGGCTCGATGGACGAAGCCCTGCGCAGCGCCCGAGCGCTGGTCACCGTGTCCTCCACGGCGGCACTCGAGTCCATGGCGGTCGGGCTGCCGACCTTGATCATCTCCGACTTCGGCGTCTCGGCCGACATGATCAACACCGTCTTCGACGGCTCCGGTTGCCTGGGCACTCTCGACGACCTCCGGCGAGGCCGGATCAGCACGCCGGACTCCGCCTGGCTCGAGGCGAACTACTTCCACGCCGACGCCGACAACGACTGGCTCGACCACCTCGACGACCTGCTCGCCCGGCGGGCAGCGGGCGGACTGCCGGTACGCCGACCTACCGGCTCCCTGCCGACACGCGTGCACCGTCGCGTCCGGCTGCTGCTGCCGGCTCGGAGCCGGCCTGCGGCTTCGCGCGCTGCGGGCTTCGCTGCTGCGCGGTGCAGCAAGATCAACTCGCATAGTTCACGGACTGCGCCATGGCCTCCGGCTCGGGACAGCACCAGCCGGGCGGCACTCCGGACGGCGGGCTGGGCGTCGGCCACCGCCACCGGCCAGGCCACCTGGGCCATCGGGCCGAGGTCGTTGAGATCGTTGCCGAGATAGCCGGCCCGGCTCGGCCGGAATGCCCTTGGCGGCCAGCCAGTCGCGAACCACCTCGGCCTTGTGCTCCACCCCGTGCAGCACCTCGACCCCCAACTTGGCTGCCCGGACCCGGACCACCGGGTTGGTCTCCTTCGAGACGATCAGCACCGCCACGCCGGCCTGGCGCAGCCGTTCGATGCCGAGTCCGTCGGAACGGCTGACCCGGACAGATTCGCGGCCGCTCTGGTCGACGTACGCGGCATCGTCGGTGTGCACGCCGTCGAAGTCGGTGATCAGCACGTCGACGTCCACCGCGGACGGCTGGTCAAGCGTGGCGGCGAGCGCCTGGGCGAGGATCAGATCGTCTTCATGATCAATGTCGACCGCGGTCATCTCGTCGACCTCCACGACCGCCGTCCGGCCGAAGAACCGGTGCTGCGCGGCCCGGAAACCCGCCGCGTCCAGCACGTAGAACGCACCGGTCTCGCGGTAGTCGGGCTCGCGGTCCTGGCGCCGCGGCCGGCGCGCGGCGTCGTGGTTCTGTCCGCTCACCAGCCCGTCACGGGAGGCCCGCCAGAGAAACTCGTACGTCGGCACCGCCGAGAACACTGAATCGGCGGCGCCGGTCGCGACAAGATCAACTCCACGGTCGAGGTCGTCGGGCACGATGAACGGACTGGTGCACTGGACGAAGACCACGATGTCGGGCTGCTCGACGAGGTGGTCGAGGGCGTGCAGCAGCACCGATTCCGACGACGCCAGGTCGTCGGCCAACTCGTCGGGCCGGAGAATCACCCGAGCCCCGGCCGCTTCGGCCGCGGAGGCGATCTGATGATCGTCGGTGCTCACGTAGACGGCGTCGATCGTCCGGGTCCGCAGGCACGCTTCGACGGCCCGGGCGACCAGGCTGCGGCCGCCGACCCGGCGGAGGTTCTTGCCCGGTACGCCCTTCGAGCCGCCGCGGGCCGGGATGATCGCCGTGATCAACTGGCCACCGCGGCCAGGCCGTGACTGCGCCGCGCCGATGTCGCTGACGTTGTCCAGGAACTGGTCGGCGTGCAGGTTGACCAGCGGCGAGTACCAACCGGACCCGATCTCGCAGACGGCCACCTCGACGCCGGTGCCGGCCAGCACGACCGGCAGGGTGTGCACGACCGTCGAGGCGAAGCTCAGGATGCGCCGGCTGTCGGGCCTCGCCGGGCCACGAGCTCCAGCGGCAGGTCGGGCCGAACGATCTCGACGCCCATCCGGGCCACCAGGTCGAGCTTCCAGTCGGCTTCCTTGCGATGGGCGAAATAGCGGTCGACGCCGTTGGTCGCGATCAGGGATTCGACGCCGGTGAGATAGCCATCGGCCTGCAGCACCCCCGACTCGACCAGCGAGGTGCCGACGAGGTCGACGCCCGGCCGGATCTCGGGCGAGCCGTAGCGGTCCCGGACCCAGGCATAGTCGTTGCGCAGGATCTCGACCTTCGGCAGATCGATCGGCATGCAGGTGAACAACCGGAGCTGGCAGCCGACTGACGGCGACAGCCGGCGGCGGGCCGAGCCCGCGATCTGGTCGCGCGCCAGCGTCGCGATGTGGCGACGTTGGTGCGGGGTGGCGACCTGATGCCACCGGGAGAGGTGCTCACCGGCCGCCCACTGCCGGGCGAACTCCAACGTGGCTGTGCCATCGTCGACGATCGTCACGTCCACGGACCGGCTGATGCTGATGATCACCTGCATCACCCCGGAGAACGGGTCGCCGACCACCAGCCGCTCGACGCCGGTGAGCTCACCGGCCAGCGCCCGGATGGTGCGGGCCACGCTCGCGCCGCCGATCCGCGGCTCGTGCCAGGTCACCTCGTGGCCGGCCTGCCGGGCCAGCGCCATCGTGGCCCGCAGTTGGGTGCGGGTCGGCCCGGCCGTCGGGGCGAGCACGGCGATCGGCATCGCGCCGAGCTCGGCGTCTTGGAATCCGAGCTCGATCACGTTGAGGAGCTGGGCCGGGCTCTCCACCAGGGCGAGGGCACCGGATCGGCTCACGACGCCACCAGTTGGGTCTCGTCGGCGAACTCACCGGGGACTCGTCGCAGCTTCTTCATCGCCGCCCGCTCGCCGTCGTAGACCTTCTTCACTCCGTCACCCATCGCGGTCGGAGATGACCCGGATGTCGCGGACCAGTCGCTGCAGACCCTGCGGTTCGATCGAGGCGGACTGGTCCGATCCCCACATCGCCCGGTCCAGGGTGATGTGCCGCTCGACGAAGACCGCGCCGATGGCCACGGCGGCCAGCGAAGTCTGCAGCCCGGTCTCATGACCGGAGTAGCCGATCGGCACGTTCGGAAACTCGCCCTGCAGAGTGTCGATCATCCTCAGGTTGAGTTCCTCGGCGCGGGCCGGATAGGTGCTGGTGGCGTGGCACAGCACGATGTTGTGGCTGCCGAGGACCTCGACCGCGTGCCGGATCTGGCGCATCGTCGACATGCCGGTCGACAAGATGACCGTCCGGCCGCTGGCGCGGAGCCGCCGCAGGAGCTCGTCATCGGTCAGGCAGGCCGAAGCCACCTTGTGGGCCGGAACGTCGAACTGGTCCAGGAAATCCACCGATGCCACGTCCCAGGGTGAGGCGAACCAGTCGATTCCGCGCCGTTTGGCGTGTTCGTCGATGGCCGCGTACTCCTCGACGCCGAATTCCACCCGCTCCCGATAGTCGATGTAGGTCATCCGGCCCCAGGGCGTGTCGCGTTCGATGTCCCACTGGTCACGCGGCGTGCACACCCGCGGGGTGCGCTTCTGGAACTTGACCGCGTCGCAGCCGGCGTCCGCCGCCGCGTCGATCAGAGCGAGCGCGTTGCCGAGCTCGCCGTTGTGGTTGATGCCGATCTCGCCGGTGATGTAGACCGGATGGCCGGCGCCGATCCGGCGTGCCCCCACCGTCCGCGTGGGGATGTCGAGAAACCATGACGTCTTGTTCATGATCATGACGCTAGGCAGCGCAGATATCGAAGTGGACATCGACAGCTGAACGCGGAGCAAACAGTTCAACAACGCCCGCCGCAGGCGCTGGCTCGGCGGGAGCACTTCGACGCACTAACGGCGGGCCTTGGCGGCATCGACAAACCATGCCGATCGTTCACCTGGAGTTCACCTTCGGCGGTCCATCAGGACACGTGACTTGCGTAGGTTTTCGCCGTCGGGAGGCTTGAAGGTCACCTTCCGGCGCACTCGGGGAGCATCGTGCCTCCGGGTTCACCTCAGGGGAACGGTTCCCCTCAGCCTGTGAAGGACACGCATGACCAAGAAGCTCCTGACGTCGCGAGCCAGCCTCGCCGTCGCCGCGGCAGCTCTGGCCACCCTCAGCCTCGCCGCCTGCGGCTCCGATCCGCCCACCAGCGCCACCGGATCGTCGAGCGAGGGCGGTTCGACCAGCAGCAACGCCTCGGGCCTCGCCTGTCCAGCCGGCAAGCTCTCCGCCGAGGGATCGAGCGCCCAGAACGACGCCATCACCGAGACCATCGCCTCGTACGGCGCCGAGTGCGGCGACAAGGCCACCATCGAGTACAACCCGACCGGCTCCGGTGCCGGCATCAAGTCGTTCTACAACGGCCTGGTCGACTTCGCCGGTTCGGACTCCGCGCTGAAGAGCGAGGAGAAGGACGGCGTCATCGAGACCGAGAAGGCCAAGGAACGCTGCCAGGGCAACCCGGCGTGGAACCTGCCCATGGTCGTCGGCCCGATCGCCTTCGCCTACAACGTCGAGGGGCTCGACACCCTGGTGCTGAACGCCGAGGTGCTGTCGGAGATCTTCAACGGCACCATCACCACCTGGAACGACGCCAAGATCGCCAAGCTGAACTCCGGCGCCACGCTGCCGGCCGACAAGATCACCGTCTTCTTCCGCTCCGACGAGTCGGGCACCACCGAGAACGCCACCAAGTTCCTCGCCGCCGCCGGCAACGGCGCCTGGAAGGACGAGCCGGGCAAGGCCTGGACCGGCACCGGCGAGGGCAAGAACAAGTCGTCCGGCGTGGCCGAGGGCGTCACCACCACCAAGAACTCCATCTCCTACATGGAGTGGAGCTACGCCAAGACCAACAACCTCAAGATGGCTCAGATCGACAACGGCAACGGGGCGGTCGAACTGACCGCCGAGTCGGTCGGCAAGGCGGTCGACGAGGCCGAGGTCAAGGGCAGCGGCAACGACCTGAGCCTGTCGGTGAAGTACGAAGGCACCGCCGCGGGCGCGTACCCGGCGCTGCTGGTCACCTACGAGATCGTCTGCAGCAAGGGTCTGGAAGCGGAGAAGACCGCGATCGTCAAGGACTTCCTGGGCTACTTCGCCTCGGAGACCGCGCAGGGCTCGCTCGAGGAACTCGGGTACGCCCCGCTGCCCGGCACCCTGCTGACCAAGGTTCAGGCCGCCGTTGAGGCGATTGCCTGACCATCGGCCCGGTGAGGCTGTCGAAGCGTTGACCTCAGCGCTTCGACAGCCTCCACAGATCGATGGCGGATTGTTCGGAAAGGAGGAATGATGTCGCAAACCGAGACCAGTAAGGCGGAAGCCATCGACCCGGATCGCGGGACATCAGCGCCCCGTGCGCTCGAGCACGCCCCGGAGGAGGACCCGGCCATTTCTCCGACGGAGGGGCACCATCAGCCGGAGCACACCCCGCCGGTGCCGACCGTCGCCCGCCATGCCGCACCCAGGCCGGCGCCGACGCGCGAACGGGGCAGCGGCGTCAAGCTGGCCAAGATCAGCCGGGTCGGCGACCGGGTGTTCCGCGGGATGGCCGGCGGCTCGGGTCTGATCATCGTCTTGCTGGTGGTCTTCGTCGGCGTGTTCCTGCTCTGGCTGGCCCTGCCCAGCCTGCGGCAGAACACGGCCAACTTCCTGACCTCCCGCAACTGGATCGTCGTCGGCGACGAGCTGAGCTTCGGCATCGCCGGACTGCTCTGGACCACGGCGCTGACCGCCGTGATGGCCATGGTGCTCGCGGTCCCGGTGGCGGTCGGCGTCGCCCTGTTCCTCACCCAGTACGTGCACAAGCGGGTCTCCGGTCCGCTGTCCTTCGTCGTCGACCTGCTGGCCGCCGTGCCGTCGATCATCTTCGGCCTCTGGGGCCTGACCGTGCTCGGCCCCTTCCTCAGCCCGGTCGGCGACTGGCTGATCGCCAATCTGGGCTTCATCCCACTCTTCGCCTCCGGGGTCACCGTCAAGAGTTCGGTCTTCGTGGCCGGGGTGGTGTTGGCCATCATGATCTTGCCGATCGTCACCGCGATCTCCCGGGACGTGTTCGCCCAGACCCCCCGCGACCACGTCGAGGCCGCGTACGCCCTCGGGGCCACCCGCTGGGAGATGATCCGCACCGCCGTGCTGCCGTACGGTCGCTCCGGCGTGATCAGTGCCTCGATGCTCGGCCTCGGCCGGGCGCTCGGCGAGACCATCGCCGTGATGATCATCCTGACCACGCCGGCTCCCGGATCTGACTTCAGCCCGTCGATCTTCGCCGGCGGGGAGACCTTCGCCAGCAAGATCGCGAACAACGCGGCCGAGTTCGACAGCCCATCCAAGACCGGGGCCTACATCGCCGCCGGTCTGGTGCTGTTCGCCGTCACCTTCGTGGTGAACGCGTTGGCCCGGGTCATCGCCGACCGAGGGAGCGCGAAGTCATGACCGTCACTTCACCCGCGCCGACAACCAGCAAGCCGCTCTCGTTCCGCCGGCCCAGCGGTCCCCGGACGATCAAGAACGCCCTGGCGTACGTCTACGTCACCTTGGCCGCGGTGCTCGCGATCATCCCGCTGGTCTGGGTGCTCTACACCGTGATCAGCAAGGGGGCCCGGCTGGTCCTGACCTCCACCTGGTGGACTGCAGAGCCAACGCGGCATCACCCCGCGGGAGGAAGGTGGCGGCGCCTACCACGCCATCGTCGGCACCATCGAGATCGGGCTGATCTGCGCGGCGATCGCCGTGCCGCTCGGGGTGCTCGGGGCGATCCTGCTGATCGAGTACGCCCGCGGCACCAAGGTGGCCCGGGCGGTCAGCTTCACCGTGGACATCCTCAGCGGCATCCCCTCGATCGTGGCCGCGCTGTTCATCTACGCGCTGTTCATCACCATCTTCGGCGCCGGCCGCTCCGTGTTCGCGGTGGGCATGGCCCTGGTGCTGCTGATGCTCCCGGTGGTGCTGCGATCGACCGAGGAGATGCTCAAGCTGGTGCCGGATTCGTTGCGCGAGGCGTCGTACGCCCTCGGCGTGCCGAAGTGGAAGACGATCGCCAAGGTGGTCATCCCGACCGCCTTCGGCGGCATCTCCACCGGCGTGATGCTCGGCCTGGCCCGGGTGATGGGCGAGACGGCGCCGCTGCTGATCCTGGTGTCCTACGCGGTCGGGATCAACTTCAACCCGTTCACCGACACCATGGGCGCCCTGCCGACCATGATCAACTCCGGTCGGGACCAGGCGCCGACGCTGCCCGGCTACGAGCGGGTGTGGGCCGCCGCCCTGACCCTGATCATCATCGTGATGTTTCTCAACCTGCTGGCCCGGGCGATCGCCCGGGCGAGCAAACTGAAGGAGAAGTAGAAGCTATGGCCAAGCGGATCGACGTCAGCAACCTGAACATCTACTACGGCGGCTTCCACGCGGTCGAGGATGTCTCGATGACCGTGGAGCCGCGTACGGTGACCGCGTTCATCGGCCCGTCGGGCTGCGGCAAGTCCACCGTGCTGCGGACGCTGAACCGGATGCACGAGGTCATCCCGGGCGCCCACGTCAAGGGCAACATCTCCCTGGACGGGACCGACCTCTACGGGCCGGGCGTCGACCCGGTGGCCGTCCGCCGGGTGGTGGGCATGGTGTTCCAGCGGCCGAACCCGTTCCCGGCGATGTCGATCTTCGACAACGTGGCGTCGGGCCTGCGGCTGAACGGGGTCAAGAACAAGAAGGTCCTGTCCGAGGCGGTCGAGAGGTCGTTGCAGGCGGCCAACCTGTGGAACGAGGTCAAGGACCGGCTGGGCAAGGCCGGCATCGGCCTCTCCGGCGGTCAGCAGCAACGCCTGTGCATCGCCCGGGCCATTGCGGTCGAGCCGCAGGTGCTGCTGATGGACGAGCCGTGCTCGGCCCTGGACCCGATCTCGACGTTGGCGATCGAGGACCTGATCGGTGAGCTCAAGGAAGCCTTCACCGTGGTCATCGTGACGCACAACATGCAGCAGGCCGCCCGGGTCAGTGACCAGACGGCGTTCTTCAACCTGGCCGCCCAGGGCAAGCCGGGCAAGCTGATCGAGATCGGGTCGACCGAGAAGATCTTCTCCAATCCCGATGTGAAGGCGACCGAGGACTACATCACCGGCCGGTTCGGTTGATCGTCGTCGGCCGTTCGACGGTCGCCTTCGCGCGCCGGTCGCCGGTTTCCGGCGCAGCGACCTCGATCAGGCGCGCATAAACTCTCCCCGTGGCTGCTCAGGCTGGTTGGTATCCCGATCCGGGTGGCGGACCGGGACTGTATCGATACTGGGACGGCAAGGCCTGGTCAGCCGCCACCTCGCCGCATCCGAATGGCGCGCCACCCTCGCAGGGCCTGGTCGGCGGCTCCAGCAAGCCCAGCCAGCCGTACGGACAGCTCGGCGGCGGGTCGCCCTACGGCGGCACGTCCGCGTACGCGAACTATCAGCAGGTCCAGCAGAAGAAGTCACCGGTCGGCTGGTGGATCGTCGGTGCCGTCCTCGTCGTGGTGATCGTGGTCGTTGCCGTGATCGCGATCCGCGCGGTCACCAACGGCAACGGTGGGATCCTCGGCACGCCGGGCGGCCAGCCGTCCCAGGACGTCTGCCCCGCGGAGAAGTCCCAGACGGCCGAGTCCAGCCCGGCACCCGCCGACGGACGGGTGCACGGCGGCCCGCTCTCGTTCCCGATGCTGGGATCGCCGTGGGACGCGCCGAACGTCGACAACCGGGTTCCCTTCGGCAGCGACGTGCACAAGCAGGAGTACACCGTCGAGTCCAACTATCAGCCGGGCCAGTAGTGGGTGGCATCGGTGTTGGTCGGCGAGCTCCAGGCCGGGGACGGATTCTTCACCCCCGAGCAGGGTTCACAGATCGTGGTCAAATGCATCCTCGGCCGGTTCTACGGCGACAATCCGGTCGACGAGCGACGTCAAGGTCAACGAGAAGACGACCGTCGAGGGTCATGACGCCTGGATCGTCGAGTCTCAGCTCTCCTTCGACATCCCGGGTCTGAGGACCAAGGGGGAACTGTTGATCGTGGTCATCGTGGCGACCGACACCCGCTCGGGCATCTACTACGCCTCGATCCCCGACACCGTCCCCGAGCTGGTCAAGCCCGCCCGCGAAGCCCTGGCCGACCTCCGGGTCGACGGCTAGCCCACGCGCAGGTCCCGGACGCCCAACGCGGCCTGAGCCTGTCGAAGGCCAACCTCGCGCCCTTCGACGAAGCTCAGGGCACGTCGTACAGCCTCGCGGTCAGCAGTGGGCGAGACCGTGCTTGGCCTTCATGGCGAGCACCCGGGTCGCACTCCGCGCGATCTGGGCGGCGAACTCGGGGTTGTCGTCGGCCTCGGCTCTCAGGGCGTTCGCCATGGCGGAAGCCAGCCGGGGATCGCCCACGATCAGCAGGTCGCCGCCCGCCTTGACGAACTTCAAGGCCCGCTCCCCGGCCGGCAGGTCACGCATCGCGGCCGCGGCGAGGTCGTCGGAGATCACCACGCCGGTGAACCCCAGATCCTTTCGCACCATCTTGGAGATGATCTTGGTCGAGAAAGCCGCTCGGTGGTCCGCGTCGATCCTGCTGTAGTAGGCCGACGACATCATCACCATGTCGACCCCCGATTCCACCGCGGATTCGAATCCGGCCAGCGCCGGATCGTGGCGGACGGTCGTTCCGTCCACCACCCGGCGCGCGAAGTCGGTGTTGCCGCGCACCCGGCCGAGCCCGGGAAAGTGCTTGGTGGCGGTGATGATGCCGGCGCCGTCCATGCCCTCGGTGAAGGCCGCGACCTTGGCCGCCACGACCCGGGGCGAGCTGCCGTAGCCGCGGCGGAGCCGGCCGATCGGCGCGTTGACATCCTCCATGCCGGCCGGGACGACATCGGCGACCGGTGCGAGATCGGCATCGATGCCGGCCTCCTTCAGCTCCCGGCCCCAGCGCCGCGCCTGCCGTCTCAGCTGCCGATCGGACAGCTCACGCTGATCGACCGCGGAGGGGATGGTGACGAAGCCGGGCCCCTTGAGCCGCTGCACCAGTCCGCCTTCCTGGTCGGCGGCCAGCATGGTCTTGACGCCGTGTGGCCGCCGGGTCGCGTCGCGCACCTCGCCGACCACTCGGTTGACGGCGGCCGCACCGGCGGTCGAGTTGCCGAGCAGGATCACGCTGCCGGCCCGGGTTCTGGCCAAGATGTCGGCTTCGGCAGCGGATATGCCGCCGGAGCTCGACGCCGACCATCAGCAGCTGGCCGACCTGTTCGGCGAGGCTCAGCTCGCCGACCAGCTCGGCGCAGGGCGTGCGGCGGGCCGCGCGGAGCTGCTGGTCGGCTCGGGCGTCGGTGACACGGTTGACCTCGGAGTCGGACTGGCGCTGACCCGCTGGGTGGGCGGAGCCGGCGTGCTGACGGCCGACGCGACCGGAGTCAGCGGAGGTTGGCTGCCGCACGAGACGAGCGCTGCGCAGGTCACCACGGACAGGACAGCGGCACAGCTCCGGCGGGCTGCGCGCATCTTGACCTCACTCAGGTCGGTTTCGACGGCTGGGCCTGCTGGCGGCACCAGCAGTTTGAACATTAGGGTTGGGGCTGAACGGTCCCGAAGCGCACCCCTAGATCGCAGTACCGGTAGATCGCAGTGCCGGGCCTTAATCGGTTGGAGGACAACCCTATGTCGAGTATTGCCACCGTAGGCCCGCGGACTCTGGCCGACGTCATTCCGGGCGGCCTGGTCCGCAACATCGTGCTGGTCGTCGGCGGCGCCGGACTCGTCGGTCTCACCGCACAGATCGCGTTCCCGCTCCCGTTCACTCCGGTGCCGGTCACCCTGCAGACCTTCTCGGTGCTGCTGGTCGGCGCCGCACTGGGCAGCAAGCGTGGCCTGGCGTCGATGGCGCTCTACCTGCTGGCCGGCGTCGCCGGGGTGCCGTGGTTCAGCGATCACCGGAGCGGCTGGGCGTTCGGGTCGTTCGGCTACATCGTCGGCTTCGTCGTCGCCGCGTACGTGGTGGGCCTGCTGGCCGAGCGCCGCGCGGACCGCAAGGTACTGCCGGCGATCGGGATGATGACCCTGGGGAACCTCATCATCTACGTGTTCGGCGTCACGGGACTGATGCTCCTGGTGCCGATGACCCTGGCCAGCGCGCTGGCGGCGGGCGTCATCCCGTTCCTCATCTTCGACGCGATCAAGATCCTCGCGGCCGCCGGCCTGCTGCCCGGCACCTGGAAGCTGATCAACTCCCGCCGCGAGCCCTGACCGCCGGCGCCCCGTGACGGAATCGTTCTCGGCCGAGGTCGTCTCGGCCGGTCAGGGCGGTCACGCGGTCGTCGTGCCCAAGGAAGTTGCGGCGGCCTTCTCCGGCAAGCGTGTGCCGGTCCTGGCCCACGTCAACGGCGTCGAGTATCGGTCGCGGCTCATGGTCTACGGCGGCAAGTCCTACCTCGGGCTGCGTAAGGACCTGTTGCGGGCGGCGGCGGCGAGCGCCGGCGACATCGTCCAGATCGACCTGGTCGAGGCGGAGCCGGAAGTGCACGAGCAAGCCGTAGCCGTCGAGCCGCCGGAGTTGTCGGCGGCGCTGGCCGCCGACCGGAGGGCCCAGGCCGCGTACGACGCCCTGCCCTTCACCCACCGGCAGGAGTACGCGCGGTGGATCGACGAGGCCAAGAAGGCCGAGACCCGCGCCGAGCGCGTCCGGAAGACGATCACCCGGCTCAGTGCCCGCCCGTTGACGAGGGATGACGCACGTCCGGCAGCGGTCAGTCGTCGTCGAGGCTCAGCAGGGCGTTCTCGACCACCTCGGCCATCGCGGGATGGATCCAGTACTGACCGCGCGCCATGTCCCGCGCGGTCAGTCCGAAGCTCATCGCCTGGATCAGCGGCTGGATCAGCGAGGAGGCCTGCGGCCCGATCAGGTGGGCGCCCACGATCAGGTCCGAACCGGCGTCGGTGATGATCTTGACGAAGTGGTCGGTATCCTCCATCGCCCAGCCGTACGCGGTGTCTCCGTAGTCCTGCCATCCCACCCGGTAGTCGATCCCCTGCTCTCTCGCCTGCCGTTCGGTGAGGCCGACCGAGGCCACCTGCGGCGCGGAGAACACCGCACGCGGCACGTAGCGATGGTCGCTGGCGATCATCTGCGTCGGATGCAGGAGATTGTGTTGCACGACCCGGGCTTCGTGGTTGGCCACGTGTTTGTACTGATGACGCGAGCAGACGTCGCCGAGCGCGAAGATCCCGGGGGTCGTCGTCTGTTGATGATCATCGACGACGATGTAGCCGTCGTCGTCCATCTCGACACCCGTGGCGGGCAGTTGCAGCGTGTCGCCGTTGGGTGTCCGGCCGGTCGCAATGAGCAGGATCTCGGTCTCGATCGGCTCCTCGCTGTCACTGAGGTGGGCCCGGATCAGCCCATCCCGGCCGGGTTCGACCGAGATGATCTTGGTGTCGAGCCGCACGTCGACGGACTGGCCGAGCAGGTCGGTGAACCGTCGGGCGATGTCGTCGTCCTCCTTGCGGAGCAATCGGGCCGACCGGTTGACGACGGTCACCGCCGTTCCGTACGCCGCGAAGATGTGGGCGAACTCGGCAGCGATGTAGCCACCGCCCATGATCAACATCGATGCCGGCAGCTGGGGCAGC